>CAUWKC010000011.1:0-42527 GCA_963559365.1 uncultured Clostridia bacterium
CTATTTTGCAATAATATTTTTAATTCTTCTCTTATTTCAATGTCATCTTCTATAACTAGAATTTTATACATAATATTTTCCTTTCTTAATTATAATAAAATATCAAATTCAATATACTCATCATCATTTTTAATGCTAATCTTTCCATTGTGTAGTTCGATAATCTCTTTTGTTATTGCTAATCCTAAGCCAGCACCTCCTGTTGTACTTGTTCTTGATTCGTCTCCTCTATAAAACTTCTCAAAAATTTTTTCTAATTTATAATCTGGTATTTTAGCACCCTTATTTCTAAAAATTACATATAATCTATTATCTTTTTCTTCAACATTAATTTCTATATTTGTATTCTTATAACTATAACTAATAGCATTTTTTAACAAATTTCCAAAAGCTCTTGCAAGTTTATCTCCATCACCTAAATATATTACTTTATCTGGTGCATTTAATTCACATTTTAAATTATTTTTTTCTAACATTGGGTAACACTCATCTATTAATTGTTTTAATAAATATGTTATATTTATTTCTGTTTTATTTATAGGCATTGAATGTAAGTTATATCTAGTAATGTCGAAAAACTGATTTGTTAATTCTTCTACTCTTAATGATTTATCTAATGCAATTTTCATGTACCTTTCTTGCAAATCTTTTGAAATGTTTTTTTCATCATTTAAAAGTGTTAAATAACCAATAATAGATGTAAGTGGTGTTTTTAAATCGTGAGCCATATACATTATTAAATCATTTTTCTTTTGTTCGGCCTCTTTAGCATTATTTTTACTTGTAATATAATCACTTTTTATATCATTTAATTTTTCTGTAAATTCATTTACTTCACTTGGTAATTTAATTGTTTCATTGTTTTCTTTTAATATTAAATCTAATGAATTGTATACTTCATTTATACTATTTACATATTTTGATATAAAATTATAAATAATTATAGCTAAAACAATTCCAATGCAAAAGTAAACAACGATATCTCTATTATAAACTATCCAACTATATAAATCATAATTAAAACTAGCCACTAATTCAGATAAAGTGTTTTCAAAAAATAAAGATAGTATAAAATAAATTATAATCGATATTAGTGTTGCAACTATCAAATTTGCTATTAAAGATATAAATAATTGTATTTTCTTTTTTGTTAATTTATTTATTGCCATTCTAACCACTTCCTATTCAAATTTATAACCTACACCCCAAACTGTCTTTATAAATTTAGGATTTTTAGTATCTTCTCCTAGCTTTTCTCTAATTCTTCTTATATGTACCATTACTGTATTATTACTGTCAAAATATTTTTCTTTCCATACTTTTTCAAATAGTTCTTCTGAACTTATTACATTACCTTTATTAGTTATCAAATAAAGTAATATTTCAAATTCCATTGGGGTTAGATCAATTTCATTGTCATACAATAAACATTTATGTTCTTTTTTATTTATTACTAATCCTTTTTCTTCTATAATATCATCTTTTTTCATATCTGTATTATATTGTGTATATCTTCTTAATGCAGATTTGACTCTCGCTACTAATTCTAATGGATTAAATGGTTTTGTAATATAATCATCTGCTCCAACTGTTAATCCTTTTATTTTATCATTATCTTCTATTTTAGCTGTAAGCATTATAACTGGAAATTTTAAACCTTTATCTCTTATATATTTACATATTTCAAATCCATTTTTTCCTTGTATCATAATATCTAAAACTGCAAGATCTAATGGTACATTATTTATACAATTTATAGCATCTTTTGAAGTATAAAATTTATAAATATTGTAATTTTCATTTTGTAAATATACCTCTACTAAATCTGCTATTTCTTTTTCATCATCTAAAACTAAAACATTCATTTTTTTGTTTCCTCCATTGCGATTATAACACAACAATCTATGTTTTTCATTACTTAAGAAAAATTTAAGAAATTATTAAGTCTATATTAAAATTCAAAATAAAAAAATTCTTTATAATACTTTTAAAAGGAGGAATTAGATATGGCAAAAATAAGAAATAGGAAATTAAATAAAAAGAAAATTGTATTTTTTATTTTACTTATAATTATTGGTACATATTGTGTTTCTAATATTATGGATTATAAGGTAATTAAATTAGATAAAAATTCTAACTATTCTGGTATTGGACAAAAGAAAATAAAAAATAAAGATGGTTATTTTACAACATTTACAACAGAGGATAATTACAAAAAAACATACAAAGAATATAAACAAAATGGTAGTTCCTCATGGGCAAATAATGAATACCTGTAATGGATTATGAAAAAATATCTAATGAATTATACCAAAAATATGGAATAAAAAATTCTGATTTTTATTATGATTCTATTCATTTGTCTAATGAACCTATAATTGAACATTTACAAACAAATAGACCTATTATAATTTGTGTTTGGAATAATCCAAGTAATAACCGTTGGACTACTGCCTCACATTATATGCTACTTTTAGCTGCTGATAATAATAATATGGTTTATGTTTCTAATCCAAATGGTTTAGAAAATGATAGTAAAAGTTCTGGTTGGTATGATATTAATGAAATAACTCCATATATAGCAAAAGCATTATATATTGAAGATTACAATTAAAAGGAGGGAACCTTCCCTCCTATATTATTCTTCTTTCTTATTATAAATTTTACATGATATTTTATAAGAAATAAAATACATCAATGCAATTATTACTAATAGTAATAGTATTCCAAAATTATTTAAAAACATTTCTATTAATTCCATATTTAGACTTATGTTCATTTTCATAAGCAAAAATACTAATCCTGACACTATCGCCACTATTCCAAACACCAATATAAACATTTGTATTCTTCCTTTTTCTGCTCCCCATTTATATATACTTGGTATTTGAATTGACTGTATTAAACCTATTCCAAACATTCCTCCTATGCTAGAAATAAGTAATTCTTTATAATCTATATTTATTATATCTTCTGGTCTTATGTAGTTTATTATATTAGCAATAGCTATTGTTAATATTATTCCTATTATTCCACCTACTATTGCAGATCCTATTGCCAAAATATATTTTGCTTTTACTATTTCTTTTCTATTTGTAGGTAAAGTTAATATATATTTATTTGATTTTGCCATTTCATCATAATTAAATGTAGAAAGTGCTATCATTCCAACCATCGTACATATTATAATTGGACCATACATAAATGCTTTTGAACCTATTATTGCAATTCCACAAAATAATATCATAATAATTATAGATGTTTTGTAGCTTGCTAAATTGTATAAATCTTTTTTTAATAATCCTTTTATCATTATTATTTTTCCCCCTTTACATAGAATAACATTATATCTTCAATACTTGGTCTATCTACAGTTTTTATATTATATTTTTGAATAATATTATTTTTATTATCTGTTAAAATTTCATATTGATATTTTCCTTTTTTTACTCTTATATAATCTTGTTTATCTATTTTTGAAAAATCTTCTTTACTGCATTTAATTATTCCGTAATTTTCCAGTAATTCTACGGTTGGCATATTAAAAATAATTTTTCCGTTTTCTATAAATATAATATAATCTGATATATGTTCTAAATCTGTTGTTATATGAGTAGAAATAAAAATTGATCTTGTTTCATCGTCTTCTATATATTTTCTGAAAATATCTAATATTTCATTTCTTACAATCGGATCTAATCCACTTGTTGGTTCATCTAGTATAAGAAGTTTTGGATTATGAGAAATTGCAGTTGCGATTTTTAATTTCATTTTCATACCACTCGAATAATCTTTTAATAGTTTATTTGTTGGTAAATTAAATTGTTTTAAATAATTTATGTATTTACTTTCGTTCCACTCTTTGTAAATATCTTTCATAATAGAATTTATTTGTTTAGCTGTTAAATAATCTGATAAAAAACTATCATCTAAAACAACCCCAATATTTTGTTTTATTTCTTTTTCATATTGTTTTATTTCTTTACCTAATATTTTTATATTTCCATTTGCGTTTGTTATATTTAAAATTGATTTTATTGTTGTTGTTTTTCCTGCTCCATTTTCTCCCACAAATCCTACTATGCTACCTTTTGGTACTATAAAATTAATATTTTTTAATTCAAATCCATCATATTTTTTTGATAGATTATTTACTTCTATGTTATTTTTCATTCTATATTTCCCCCTTAAACATTAATTTAAAAACTTCTATAATTTCTTTTTCTGATATGTCTGATATTTGTGCTAATTTAACAATTTTCTCTATGTACCTCTGTATTTCTTTTCTCTTTTCTTCTTGTATAAGTTCTGAATTTTTAGGTAATACAAAGCTTCCTTTTCCTTGTACACTTTTTATATATCCTTCTTGTTCTAATTCATCATAAGCTTTTTTCACTGTTAAAAAACTTATTTTTAAATCATTTGCCATTACTCTTACAGATGGCAACATATCTTCTTCTTTTAATTCATTATTTAATATTGCTTGTTTTATTGCTTGTTTTATTTGCTCATATATTGGGGTACTACTACTGTTACTGATAATAATATTCATAAGCTCCTCCTTTTTCTTATAACACTATATAACAGTGTATAACATTTTGTCAATAGTTTTTTACTTTAATTTTTTACAAAAAAGAGCAGAATTAAACTGCTCTCTTATATACAATTATTATTTTTCTAATATTTTATCTGCTTTTTCTTGTGTTAAATATTTGTTTTTTATCATTTTTTCTATTACTTGTTTTTGTCTTTGTTTTGTTAATTCTGGATTTTTAGTTGGTGCATATACTGAAGGAGCATTTGGTATTCCTGCTAGCATTATACATTCACTATCGCTCATTTCTATTGGTTCTTTACCAAAATAACCTCTACTTGCTTCCTTTACTGTATAATATCCATCTCCAAAAAAACTCGTGTTTAAATATAGTTCTAGTATCTCATTTTTATTATATTTCTTCTCTAAATCAAATGCCATAAATACTTCTGCTATTTTTCTTTCAAATTTCTTTTCTTGTGTAAAATATATATTTTTTGCTAATTGTTGTGTAATTGTACTTCCACCTTCTACTAAACTCATTGCCTTAATATCATTTATTGCTGCTCTTCCTATTGCAATTATATCAATACCATGATGTTTATAAAATCTATGATCTTCAACACTAATTACTGCATTTATATACATTTGTGGTAATTCTGAAACTTTCGTGTAATTTTCTTTGCTTTGGATCTTTTTTACTTTATCCTCAATGCTTATTTCATTTATTGCATCTTTATACATTTTATATCCATTGTCAATAACTAATAATAATAAACTAAGACTTATTAATATTAAAACTAATAATACTTTTAAAAATTTTTTCATTTTACCACCTCTCTTACTACTTCTTTTCATTTATTTATATTATAAAACCTTTTTGTATTATTTGCCATCGATTTATATTACATTTTTATTACAGTTTTGTCACTTTTCTTATTTTTGATAAAAGAGAACAGACAAACTGTTCTCTTATCTATTTTTCACTTATAATTCTCTTGCTAGAGAAATATGAAATTAAGAAATATCCACCATAAATCAATATAATAAATCCTGCTGTTAGGATAATTGAATTAAGCATATTTCCTTTTCCCATATTTTCTATCATATATGAAGCTACACTAATTCCTGGTACTGAATGAATAACAGCAAGTAGTAATGGGAACAAAAAGAATAATCCAATTTGTTTAAACAAAGCTCTATTTATTACTTTTTCACTACATCCAATCTTTCTTAGTACATCATATCTTTCTTTGTTATCATTACTTTCTGACAATTCTTTTAAAGCAATTATTGCTCCACTGGAAATTAAAAATACAACACCTAAGTATAGACCTAAAAATATTACCATTGCTCCAAATCCTATACTACTGTCTGCTAGTTCTTGTCTTGTAATGGAATATGTATGTCCAAAATTTTGTAAACTTTTTTTCACTTCTTCTTCTATTTTTAATTTTTCTTTTTTATTATCTGTATTATAATTTGCAAAAACTTTATTGATTTCTTTCATCTCTTCACTAACTGCATTATCTGGTACTACTATAATTCCTGTATTTTTCATATCTGAATCTATTTCTAAACTAATATTTTTTGTTTCTTCATATTTAGGAGCATATTGTTTTCCATTAATATTTAATATTGGATTAGTTTTTAAAGCTCTACTTCTTATTCTACTCATATACTCTTGATCTGAAATAACGATATATTGATCATTTTCTAACTCAAAAGTTTCTTTTCCTAGTAATTTTGCAATTTCATTATATTCACTTATTTTAATTATTTGTTCTTGTCCATTTAATGCAAGTTTCATTGATGGATTTTCTTCTAATACTTCTTCTACTGTTTCTCCTAATGCGTCTTTTTGTGTTACTTGATTTGTAATATATATATCTAATGAATGAATTTCTTTAAAATATTTTTCTGTATCCATGTTATTTTGCTTAAATTCTTCTTTTATAGAACAACCATTTCCGTCTTTATTTTTGTTTATTTCAATATCTACATTTGGTAATTCTGCAATTTTATCATTCATAGCATCATTTAATGACATAGCTGTTGAAAAGATACATATTGTAACAAACAGCATTAAACATATAATTGTTGTTGAAATTACAGTAGTATTTATTTTACTGCTTAATTGCTTTGTTACAAAAGCATTTATTACTTTATAATATGTTTTTTTCATAGTCATTACTATTTTTAATAACATACCTGATAAGGACCAAAATATTAAAAAAGTTGATACTATACCCAAAATTATCTGTATTAAAACTTGACTTTCTTTTTCTAAATTGTTTCTATTTATTGTTACATTATAATAGGCATATCCTAGCATTGTAACTGCAATAAGAAATATAATTACACATAAAGTCATATTTTTTAGTTTTACTTGTTCTGATTTTTTCTTTGAATTTATTAAATCTATTAATTTACATCTATTTACAGATATTACATTAAATATCATTATTACTAAATAGATAATTGCAAAATAAATACAAGTTTTCAGTAATGCACTTGATGAAAAGGTAAATGCAAAATTAGTCATATTTGCTTCAAACATATTAGCAACAACAACTGACATTAATTGTGATAATCCTATTCCAACAACTAGCCCTACAATTAATGAAATAATTCCTACTAACAAAGTTTCTGCTAAAATTATTCTTGATATTTTTCTTTTTTTCATACCAAGTAACATATATATTCCAAATTCTTTTTTTCTTCTTTTCATTAGAAAACCACTAGCATATATAATAAGAAATGCTAATATAAATGCTACAAAAACACTTATTATTGAAAGAACCTGTGCCATTGTTTCTAACATTTCATGTTTTGTGTTTGTTAGTTCTAGCATAAGAGTTTGACTTTCTATACTATTAAACATATAAAATATAGATACACCTACAATTAATGTAAAGAAATATACTGCATAGTCTTTAAAGCTCTTTTTAACATTTTTTAAGGCTAATTTAAAGTACATCATTGACATCCCCTCCTAACAAGGTTACTACATCTATAATCTTGTCAAAGAATGCTTTTCTGTCCATGTTACCTTTGCATATCTCATTATATATTCTTCCATCCTTAATAAAAATTACTCTATTAGCGAAACTAGCTGCAAAAGAATCATGTGTAACCATCAAAATAGTAGCACTTAATTTTGTATTTAAATAGTTAAAAGTTTCTAATAGTATTTTTGAAGATTTACTGTCTAATGCTCCAGTTGGTTCATCTGCTAAAACTATCTTTGGATTAGTTATAATTGCTCTCGCTACTGCTACTCTCTGCTTTTGCCCTCCAGACATTTCATATGGATATTTATTTAAAACGTCTGTTATTCCTAGCTTTGTTGCTATTTCATTTACTCTTTTACTTATCTCTTTTACTCCAACATCTTGGATAGAAAGTGCTAGTGAAATATTTTCATAGGCTGTTAATGTATCTAATAAATTAAAGTCCTGAAAAATGAATCCTAAATTTTCTCTACGAAAATCATTTAATTTATCTCCTTTAAATCTTGTAATATCTTGTCCATCTACAAAAATATGTCCACTTGTTACTTTATCAATAGTTGACATACAATTTAATAAAGTTGTTTTTCCTGAGCCACTGGCTCCCATTATGGCAACAAATTCTCCTTTTTCAACTTCAAAAGATATATTATCTACTGCTTTTGTTACATTCGATTTATTACCATAGTATTTTTCTACTTTATCTATTCTTAAAATACTTGACATTTATATCCCTCCTTCTTTTATTATTTTTATTATACATTTTTAAATTTTTATCTTCCATTGATTTATATAACAAAACCTTACATCTCTGTAAGGTTACTTTAAAATATCATAAAATTGATCTTTTGAAAATGTAATAAATACACTTGTATATTTATTTTGTTCAGATTCTATTTCTATTTTGTGTCCTAATTTTTCACATAATTGTTTTGCAATATATAGCCCCATTCCTGTTGAAGTCTGTATTTTTCTACCGTTTTCTCCTGTAAAAGATTTGTCAAATACCTTTTTTATATCTGATTTTGGAATTCCTATTCCATTATCTTGTATTTTTAATATTATGTTTTTCTCATTTTCAATGGCTGAAATTGTAATAATAGATTTTTCTTTATCTACATATTTCAAGCTATTACTAATAATTTGATTTATTATAAATTCTAACCATTTACTGTCTGATAATATTTTTTTATTATTTAGGTTTTCTAATTTAATTTCTATTTTTTCCAATATAAAAATTTCTTTATTTTTCTTGATTGCTTTGTTTATAATTTCTTTTAAATCACATTCTTTAATTATATAATCTTTTTCTGCATTTTCGCTTCTTGCATAATATAGTACTTGTTCTACAAAATTTTCTATTCTTTTTGTTGGCTCTATTACTTTACTAATATCATCTTTTTTGTAAGTCATAAGCAGTATGCTAGATAAAGGAAGTTTTACTTCATGTACCCACATTTCAATATATTCCTTAAATTCTTCTAAGCTTAGTTTATATTTTTTTATTTCTTCATTCATGTTTTTATTAATTTCATATAATGAATTATAAAAAATTTGTCCTTCTAAAAAGTTTGGTTTTTCTATTAGTTCTGTAATGATATACTTTTTATCTAAATTTTCTAATTGTTTAGTTAGTTCGTTATAAAATTTTCTTTTTCTGTTATAATTATAAAAGAAAAGTAGTATTCCACATAAAAACAAGATAATATATGTACAAATAAATGCTTCTGTACTTAATTTTAATATTCTAAAAAACAAAAATAGTATTATTAATGTTACTAAATATATTGTTATGTTAATTATATTATCTTTTATATAATCTTTTAATTTCATACTAATATATAACCTTGTCCTCTCCTAGTTTCAATTACATTTTTTAGTCCTACTATTTCTAATTTACTTCTCAATCTTGAAATATTTACAGTTAGAGTATTATCATCTACAAATTCTTCTGACTCCCATAAATAACTCATAATTTCTTCTCTCGATACTATTTTTCCTTGATTTTTTAGTAGATATTCTAACATTAATATTTCATTTCTGGAAAGCACAATTACTTTATCTTCACATATTATCTGACTTTTTGATTTATCTATTTTCATATTTTTATATTCAATTTTTTGTGGCTCATTTTGTGTCCTTTTCAATATAGCTTCTATTCTTAATAACAATATTGTCGGATTATATGGTTTTGTAATATAATCATCTGCTCCTGAACTCATACTTATTACTTCGTCTGTTTCTGTATCTCTACTTGTTACCATGATTACTGGTATATTTGATTTTTTTCTAATCTCTTTTAATAATAGTTGTCCATTGTTGTTTGGTAAGTTTATATCTAATAAAATTAAATCCGCATTTTGTTTTAATATATTTTTTGTTATTTCTTGAAAATTCTCTAATATTATTGGTTGGTATCCTGCATTTTCTAATAATTCTTTTAATTCTTGTGCTAGTAATTTATCATCTTCTACAATTAATATTTTTTGCATAATGATTTCTCCTTTATATTTATAAGTTTTTAATAAAATTAATATAGACTGCTGAGAAAATTGTAAGTTGTAGGGATGATTATCTCTCTAATTCTTCATCAAATTCTTTTGTTCTTGTATTAACGCCATCAATAACTGTATATTCCCTTTTTGAATTTTTGTAAACTTTTTTCTGTATTTCATCTTCTAAATCTATTCCTAATATTTCTGATAAGCCTAATAAATATATTGCAACATCAGCTAATTCTTCGCCCAAATCATCTTTCTTTTTTCTCCAAGCTTCATATGCTTCTGCAACTTCTCCATATGTTAAGCAAAATTCTTTATTTACATCTGTTACATTAAATCCTTTATTCACTTTATTTTGATATATTTCTTTTTGTAATTTCTTCAAATCTACCATTTTCATTTTCTCCTTCTATGTTATTTTCTATGAATATTTTAGCATATATAAAATATTCTGTAAATTTGAAATAAAATTCTTTTTTTAAAATCTTTACTAAATATATAGCAAACTAATCTTTATAATGTTATACTTATTTTATGGAGGTAATTATGATGGTACATGAAATGAAGTTAAATGACAAAGCATTCAATAATATAAAAAATGGTATAAAAAAATTTGAACTTAGGCTTTATGATGATAGAAGAAAAAATATAAACTTAGGAGATAATATTATATTTCATAACCTAAATAATTTAGATGATACCATTTCTGTAAATGTTATTGCATTATTAAGATATCCCACTTTTGCAGATTTATTTTCAGATATTGACTATAGACTTTGTGGAACTGCAAATAGTTTAGAAGAGAAATTAGAACGTGTCCATACTTTTTATACAGCTGAACAAGAAAAAAAATATGGAATACTTGCAATAAAAATACAATCATTGTAACTAAACCGTATATAAAAGACGCTGACAATGTCAGCGTCTTTTATGGCGTTATCGATTTATAATGACTACTTTTTCAGCTGTTACGATATGTTTTGTTAATTCTATATATGTTTCAGCATATGAAAAAGCTTGTGGTGGTACAAAGTCAAACTTCTTTTTAAGTTCTTCTAATGAAATCGGATTAGTAAGTTCGCAAACTTTAATTATTGGATAAGCATATTTTGATTTATTTCCCTGATTAAAATCAAGGTTTCCATCACCATCAAATTCCAATTGTTCCGGATATTTTACAATGTTTCCAATTTCTATCACATATTTTAGTTGACTTTGTGGTGCAGTTACATAAACATAAAGAAACTTAAAACTTTTTTTAGGTATATAGTTTCTAAATTCGTGATTTTTTATTCCATTCACAATTTTAGAAATTGGTTCTTGTTTAATACTTACATATATTCCATTATTTAATTCATCACTCATATTTCTCGAACTCCTTGATAAAATAGTAAATACTGTAATGCCTAAACAGCATATACGGATTGTTAATCCAGTTTATCACAATATCATATAAAATATCAAGTCCTTTGAAACCTAAATCTTCTTTTAAGAAACTATAGTTGATAAACCTTTTAGGAATATCTCCATAAGCACCTTTCTTTACATACAGCGACTTTGACAGTTTAGCACCAGACCAATCAAGTACCAAAGGAGCATAAAATATCATAGACATATCACTTACTTTACATCCAAGATAAGATGCTACTTTATACCTCAATTCCTCTTGGTAAAAACCTGCATAATCACTTCCTGTAATCCTCAGAATTTCAAAATCATAGTTTTCACTTTGGTTTGTTGCAGTATAACTCATTCCTCTAATCAGGTTTCTCAATGGAGAATTATATTCAAGTTTAGAAATCCCTTCATTGATATTTATGTAATACTCTCCATGTTCAGGGCAATAGAAAGTTATTGTATCTTCAGTATATACATTGTTGACACTATTCTTGTCTGTCAAACCACAAATTGGACATGACATTCTTACTCTCAAATTGCCATATTTCTGATCCAGTTTCTTAGCAACATATTCTCTGTTTTTTAAGACTGTCTTAAAAACTTCTTGAGTCTCAGGCTGTTCATTGAATTCGTGTTGATATCTAATCTCATAGTCAATTCCTGTCAAATCTTTATAGTGATTAAGAATTTCAAGATATTCTGAAAAATAGTTATCAATTTTACCAGTAAAGTTTAAACTCTTCTGATATTTCACTCCATCAATAACAACTGTTTCGCTTGGTGCAGTTTCTATTACCTCATAGAGAATAGTAACCTTTTTCTTTGAGTCGTACTCTTCAAGTTTCCGAGCTAAAGCAAAAGCTAAAGCAATTGTTTCCAGTGTTCCAAAATGTGGCGAAGAATTTGGTTGTGCACCAACACTTATTTTCAGTTTGTTTTTATGAAGTGTTCCAAGAATGTATGGAATAATCTCCTTCTCAAAAACATAAGAAGCACCACCTAGTGGATTGTGGACAACACCATCACAGTTAATCTGCATAATAATTCCTCCTTAATTTTAAGTATGGTTTATGACTTTATATAATAAACAGCTCTTGGCTGAAAATTAAATTAATATCTCTATTATAGTATAGATTATGTTAATTGTCAATATTTAACAGTTCATATTTTTAGCAGATTTCAGCATATTTTAGCCTTTTTCAAAATTATTATATAAAGCATACAATCTTTTTGTTAATAATATTTCATGTAATATACTTTCTGTGTGAATTTTTCACATTATTTTGATTGACCATAGCATATTCCATCGTAGTAGCCATTGTTCTTCCAAATTTATGTGGATGTACTTTATTTATATTTGCTTCTTTTCCTAAATTTCTGATAAGAATTTCAATTCCTGATATTCCTAATCTATTATATGGTTTTATTAACGATATGAATAATGCTTCATTATCATCTGTCCTAGTCTCCAAATATTTTTCTATGTACATTTTACTTTTTGCACTAAAATATACTTCTCTTTCTGTATTTCCTTTTCCTAAAACTATACAACTTCTTTCTTGATATTGTCTAAAAAACTTTCTGTTGTATCAATTACTTTTTCTACAAATAATTCTCTCATGACAATTACCTCCTTGCATTTTTTACATAATAGTCTGCAATATATAGAACTCTACCTATATTATACAACATTTTATTTTACATAATGTTTGATTGAAGCTAATTTTACGAAAATAGTTAGCAAAATGTCCAAATCATAATAAAAAAGTAAGTACATTTTTAACTAATATACTTACTCTAAAATTATATATTTTTATTATTTACATTAAAAATTTACGAATTTAACCCTAACGACAAATTACTATAAATCTATCAAATCACGAAATTGTAAAGTTGTCGCTCTAACTGGTTTTTAATCTGTTATAAATTTTATAATATTTCCTTGACTTTTCACATATAAATAGACTATAATAAATATAGGAAATGAAGAAACCACAAATGTGGTTTTGCCGAAATTACTTGTAAAAACTCACACCTAACTCGCCAAAGTTACAGATGTGAGCTTTTTTATTTATGTAGTTGCTTATCAACCCAGTTCTTGTAAAGAACTGCTGTCAAGGCAACGTTTAATGTTAAAGAAAACATTAAGGATAATATTAAAAATAGTATCACTTTAACCATAAACATCACCACCTCTCCTACGAAGATTCGTATAAATTGGTGGCAAAACCACATCTGCTTATCATCATTTCCTATGACAATTATTCTACAATATTATTTAAAATTTGTCTATAAAATTTATAAATTTTCACAATTTACTCTTAGAGACAACTTGCTATAATGTGTTTTGATTATATTATAAAAGACAAGTAACTTTCAACTAATTACCTGCCCTACATGTAATTTGTCTAATAATTTCCAAAATCATCAAATTCATTAACACCATAAACTAACTGCATAACATATTCTTTTATAGATTCACTATTGTCATTATTTTTTAATTTATTTACTAGTAAGCCCTATAATTAATAATATTCTTCTTTTACAATTTTTCATAAAACTTTTCCTTCCTATAAATTTATTCTATACTCTTAACTTAAATGTTTTGGGTGCATATTTTTACTCCATTTTATCATTTTTTCTATAATCTTCTAATTGTTTTAAAAAATTATCATAATATTTCTTTACACAACTTGATATTTCTATGTACATTTTATTTTCTTCTGGAAATGTATGTATTGCAAAATGACTTTCTGCTAATAACCACAATCCGCGTGTACCCTTGAACTTCAAAAAAATGCTCAACTTTTTCTATTATTGTAAATCCGCTATTTAATAACATTTTTTCGAATTCTTCTATTGATATTTTTTCTTCTTTATATTTAAGCCATGTTTTATAATTATACATTACTGCTTTCATTTTACTGTACCCTTTCTTCAATTTACTTTACCAATTTTGAACCTCTTCATTATAATACTTAATTAATGTTGGTTTAAACATATTATTTTCTTCTATTTTATCTAAGTTTATTATTTCATCTTTACCAAAATTAAACATTGTTTTAATATTTTCTTCTGTTAAATATTTAGTTTCTACTGACAAAGTCTTTCTAACATTGTTTCCATTGAATGCTAAATTAAATCCCCATTCTCCAAAAGATGGCACTTGTAAATGATATGGTAATACATTTTCAAATTGAGTTTTTATTGTCTTATTTATACACCAAAAAGAATTTTTTGCATAATATGGACTTGTTGATTGGCAAGCCATAACTCCATTTTGTGCCAAATTTGCTTTTATATAGTTATAAAATACATTAGTATATAATTTATTTAATGCTTCATTGTTTGGATCTGGAAAATCTATAATTATTACATCAAATTTTTCTTGGTTCTCTTGAACAAATAAATAAGCATCTTCATTTATTAATTTTACTTTTTCGTTATTTAGTGCGTTTTCATTTAATTTCTTAATTTGTTCATTTGTACTGCATAATTTTGTCATTTCACTATCTATATCAACTAAAACAATTTTTTCTACATCATCATATTTTAAAACTTCTCTTGTTGCTAAGCCATCTCCTCCCCCTAATATTAAAACATTTTGATGAGAAATTGCATATGACATTGGAATATGCACTAAAGCTTCATGATATCTATATTCATCACTTGTACTGAACTGTAAATTTCCATCTAAAAATAATCTAATGTCATCTTTATGTTTAGTCATTACTATCTTTTGATATGCTGTTTGTTCTGATAATATTACATCATCTCTATATAGTCCATTTTCAATATTATTTGTTATATTTGCTCCTGTAAATAAAAAGATTATAATGATTAATAAGCAAATTATAGATAAAATTTTTATGATTTTATAATTTTTTATATATGTCTTATATTTTAGTATTATTAATACAGCTACTGCTATGTTAATACTTCCTATTAAAAATGTTGTAGTAATAAAACCTAATTTTGGAAATAATATTAATGGAAATACAATCGATCCTATTAATCCACCAATATAGTCAAATGTAAATATATTCGCTAAATTTTTTCTAACATTACTTTCATGTTCTTCTATTATTCTGGTTAATATGGGTATTTCTAGTCCTACAAAAATTCCTATTAATATAATTAATAAATACATTATTAAATCATATATATTTGTATATATATTTGACAAGAATAATATCAAACTTGAAAAACCACCTAATATACCAACACTCATTTCTATAAATACAAATTTATTGAATAAATCTTCTTTTATATATTTAGATAAATATGAACCTATTCCCATAGCACTCATATATAGACCTATTGTTATAGAAAATTGTGTTATACTATCTCCTTGCAAATATGAGCTTATACTACTAATTATAAGCTCATATATTATAGAACATATTGATATTAATAATGTTGTTACTAAAAGTAATCTTCCATCAAATTTTTTTATCCTTTTTTCTTTATCCTCTTCCATTATAGAACTCCACTCATTATTATTCCTATTGCAATGAACATTCCACAAATCATAATTCCTATTGCTTTATTATGATTGTCAATTTCTTCTGTAAGTGAAAAGTGTTTTTTAAACATAAATTCTGTTATTTTGTATCCAATTAAACAAAATACTAATCCAATTACTACATAAATAATAATTTCTAATAATTTCATTAAAATTTCCATTTTACTAATATTCCTTTCATTTTTTTACTTTATTACTGTTCTTACAATTATTGCTATTGAAATAAAAATTCCTGCAATTATAAATCCCGCTGCTACATTTTTTTCTTTTAATTCTTTGTTAAAATCATATGGTACTGTTAAATCAAAAACACATACACTGACTAGCATTAATATAATTCCTAATCCTCCATAAATTATTGTGTTTAATATTTCCATCCAATTAATATTCATAATTTTCCTCCTAATTTTTATTTTTATTTTCCAGAACTTGTTCCACCTCCTGAAGAGCTCCTACTATTTACACTCTTCTGTCTTGCTGAATATGCATAATCATTGTATTTACTACTTGAATGAACTCCTGAATAATATGTATGATAATACCTATGATGATTTGAATGATACATTGTTCCTGAATTATTTAAGTATTTTTTACTTGAAACTTGTACATAAATTTTATGATTTTCTTTATAAATAAATGCATATTCTTTTTCAGTTTGTAGTCCTATTCCCTCATCAGGATTGTTTTCATTCCCATTTGTTTTAGTTATTCCTTCTGGCACTCCATCAATTATATCTTTTACTGTTGCGTCTACACTCCCTAACATTGATTCATATACTTTTGCTTTTTCATTATTTGTATTATTTGTTACAGAAGTTTCGTATCTATATTTCATAGTTTCCTTTTGTAAATATTTTTGCATTGATTTATTATTAAATGAACCTGAAAACATAGAAAATATTGTTAATAAAAGCATTGATATAAGGAATATCCATATAATTGTTGAAAAGCTTCCTGCTTTTTGTCTATTACTACTTTTTATATTGCTGGCTTCTTTTTTTTCTATTTCATCTGTAATTTGTATATTACTTTCATCTACTGGTACTCCTATACTTTTTTCTATTTCGTCTTCCCACTTTTCTACTGAAATAATACTTTTCCCATCTTTTGATTTATAGTCAAAATATTCGCATTGCTCATATTTGTCAACATCTACATTTCCTAAGAAATTGTTAACAATTTGTATTCCTTTTTCATATAGTTCATATGTTTGATTTTTATTTTGAAATTCTATCTCATTTATATCAACATTACCTACATATTTATCATATAAATAATATTGAATTTTGTTATTTTCGTCTTTTTCTACTAATAGCCATTTATATGAATTTATTCCTTTTATTTCATATTCCTGCCAAACCCAAGTATCTTCTTTATATTCAATCATATTAATAACAGTATATTTTTCAGTTTTAATATTAAGAATTTGCCCCTTTTTTAATTTCACTTTAATCCCCTCTAATATTCAAATTCATTTTATAAATTAATAAAAACTAAACTTATAATAATATGGTTGTATATCTCCTACTAATGTATCAAAATATATCATATCTCCATTAGCATCTTGTATTTTTAAATTTGGAAATGTTCTTATCATTTTTTTATCTCCGAAAAACTTATTTATCATTTTTACATAGTTTTCATTTGAATATATTTTTTCATATAATATTTCTGATACTTCTTTATTTTCTATATTAAGATCATATTCATGTACTTTTCTTATAACAAATAATTTTAGTGCATATCCTGTTACAGCAAAATCTAAAAACAATAAAATAATCATTCCAGCTGTTAATATTTTTAATGTATTAACAGATATTTTTGATTTTATATAATTTATTAATTTGTCAATTTTAGGGTTAAAATATGACATTAAATATATTGCAAGTAATCCCCAAAAAATTGAAAAATATACACATACTCTACCACCTATATTAAGTGGCATATTTGAATAATCCCACCATTTTACATTAAATACTAATTCTCCTATTAAGCTAATCACATATTCTGTTATTGTTCCTACTATGAAACCTCCAATAAATAATCTATTAGTATTTTGATTAAAATATTGTAATGACAATATCATAACAATAGCACCTACTCCATATATAGCACAAAATGGTCCATATAGGAAACTCTGTCTACTTTCTATCACTCCTTTTGTTATAGCACCAAATGTTGTTTCTATAATAAATCCTACAACACTATATATAATAAAATATGCTAATATTCTCCAAATACTAAATCCAAATATTGTAAACTTTTTTTTATCTTTTTTTTCCATATTATTCTCCTTTATATTTATATTACTTGTTTCATTTGTTCATATACTTTTTGTTTTAACTCTTCTATACATATTTTTTTATTAATATTATTATGATTAATTTTTATAGGTTCTAAAATAACTAAAGTAACATCTTTTTTTCTTTTAAAAATCTTTCTTATCCCTTTTGGTTTTCTAAATTTAAATACCATTGGAATTACCGGAACATCATTATTAATTGCAAAATTAAATGCACCTTCTTTAAAATTTCTTATTTTTTCGCAATATGTCCATAATGCAGATTCTGGATAAAAATGTACTATATTGCCTTTTTGTAAAGCTTCATCTATTTCTTTTATAAAATTTCTTTTATTACTTGCACTTTTGGGGATAGGTATTGCTCTTAATAATTTTATTAATTTTCTTACAAATGGAATTTTAAAACTTCCTTCCCTTGTTGTAAAATATATTTTTTTAAATCCGCTGGCAAGCCCAACCATAGCACAATCTAAAAATAATACATGATTTGAAACAGAAATTGCACCTTCTTTTAAATTTCTTATATTTTCTTTTCCTTCTATTTTAAAATCATATAAAATTTTGGTAACAATTTTTAAAACTGGAAATGCTATTCCATAATACAATAAAAATGAACATATGGAAAAAAACATTCCATTTTGTATATATTTATATTCGTCGTTTATATTAAAATCTAATGGTTCCCATAAGTGAATAATATCACTATTTTCATCTTCTACTATAATATTTTCTGTAAATGTTTTCATAAATTCCCCTTTTATTTGCACTCTTTCATAATAAATTCAGATATATCATTACATACATTTTTATTCATATATTTTATCTGGTTCTCTTTCATTTCATTTTGCAGTCTGTTATTTTCCAATAATTTTTTTGTATTTTTTACTACTTCTTGGATAGTATCACATTTTATAGACATTTTTCTTTTGCTAAAAAAATCTGCATTATAATTTTCACATCCAGGTATTGGCATTGTATGAATTAATGGTTTGTTAAGTACTGCTATTTCTGTTGTAGTTAATCCTCCCGGTTTGCTAAGTATTATTTCACTACTTTTCATATATAAACTTATTTTATCAGTAAATGGAATAGCAATAACACGATTATTATCCTTATATATTTTTAATAAATCATTTTGTAATTTTACATTATTGCCACAGGAAATAATAAATGAAATATCTTCAATTTGTTTTATTAATTCTTTAACCATTTGTGTTACATTTCCAAATCCCATACTTCCTGTTAATATTAGTACATATTTTTTGTTTTTTTCTAATCCTAATTCTTTCTTGCAGTTTTCCTTTTCATATTGTTGTATGTAATCTTTAGATACTGGTATTCCTAATGGTAGTAACTTATTTTTATTTATACCTCTATCTATAAAATCTTGTTCTAATTCTTTACTTGGTATTACAAAATAATCTGGATCAGTTTCTTCCCAAAACGGAATACTTACGTAATCTGTAGCAATAGCCATAAATTTAATTGGATACTTCTTTTTTATAGATGTTAATGCTTCAGCTGCAAATAAATGTGTTGTTACAATATAATCATATTTATTTTTTACGATATATTGATATAATTTTTCTTTACTCAAACTATTAAATCCATATACTGGTGATTTCCATTTTGTTTTTTGGTACAACTCTCCTAAGTGATAAACTACTTTAAATACTTTTCCATTTCCTTTTGTAGATTTTATATATAATTTATTAATATTATTTTTAATTTTAGGATTAATAATGTTTAGATATTCAATAAAATCTGCTTGTACTTCTTTTTCTTTTAAATTTTCTTGTATTGCTAATGCTGCTGAATTATGACCTCCTCCAGTTCCACAAGACAAAATGAGTACTTTACTCATTGTTACCTCTCCCCCAATCTAATTGAAATATTTTTTGCTTCATTTAATATCTGTGCTTATTCTAACATACTTTTATAAAAAAATATAGTTTTTTATAATTTAAATTTTATAAAAAGTTGCAGTTTTATTTTTTTTACGATATAATGTTCGGTAGATAAAGTTATACATAAGAAAGGATGAAAATTAAAAATGGAACGTTGGACAATAGATGATTATAAAAATTTTACAAATGGAGTTACACAAAAAAGTAAATATAGAGCAAAAAAAATATCTATTGATGGACATACTTTTGATAGTCAAAAAGAAGCAGATTATTATTGTGAATTAAAAATTCGTTTACAAGGAAAAGAAATTAACGGTTTTTGTTTGCAACCTACTTTTATATTAGCACCTAATTTAAAATATAAACCTGATTTTATTGTTTTTCACAAAGACAATTCAACAGAAGTTATTGATGTAAAAGGTTTTAAAACTAAAGAATACATTGCTAAAAAAAAGGTTTTTGAAGATAAGTTTAATTTAAAAATTACTGAACTTTAATATTTTATTATCATATCAAAAAATGATTTATACTTTTCAACACTAAAGTATAAATCATTTTTTGATTTTTAAATTTTATTACTAGAACCAAAAACATCTATCATTTTATGTTTAACAGTTTCTTTTATTAACTCTCTTGCTGGTGTTAGATACTTTCTTGGATCAAAAGCATTTGGCTCATCATGAAATACTTTTCTAATTCCTGCTGTCATAGCTAGTCTTAAATCTGTATCTACATTAATTTTAGAAACTCCTGATGTACTTGCTTGATGTAAAATTTCATCTGGCACACCTTTTGCTCCTGGTATATCTCCTCCATATTGATTACACATTTCTACTAATTCTGGGATTACAGTAGAAGCACCATGTAATACTATTGGTGTATTTGGAATTCTTTCTTTGATTTCTTTTAATATGTCAAATCTTAATTTTGCTTCCCCTTTAAATTTATAAGCTCCATGACTTGTTCCAATAGCAATAGCTAAAGAATCACACCCTGTTCTTTCTACAAATTCTTGAGCTTGTGCTGGATCTGTATACATAGCATCATCAGCATCTACATTAACATCATCTTCAATTCCTGCTAATTTTCCTAATTCTGCTTCTACTACAACTCCTTTACTATGAGCATAATCTACTACTTTTTTGGTTAATGCTACATTTTCTTCAAAATCGTATTTAGATCCATCTATCATAACAGATGTAAAACCATTATCAATACACATTTTTGCCGTTTCAAAGTCTGGACCATGGTCTAAATGAATAGCAATTGGTACTTCTGGGTGTTCTTCTACAGCTGCTTCTACCATTTTCATCAAATAATTTATTCTTGCATATTTAATGGCACTAGAAGATGCTTGTAAAATAACTGGTGATTTACTTTCTGCTGCTGCATCTACAATAGCTTGAACAATTTCCATATTATTTACATTAAATGCTCCTATAGCAAATCCTTCTTTCATTGATTTTTCAAACATTTCTTTTGTTGTTACTAACATATTATATTTTCCTCCTTTATTTCTGTTTTCTTTGGTTATTGTATTTCTATTTCTTCTATCTGTCAAGACTAATTTTCAAATTCATAGCTTGCACACATAGATTCATCTGCTGTTTCAGTATTCATATCATCAATTGGTGCCACATGAATAGCTTGTAAAGTACATTTTCCTTTTTCTTGATTATTGTATCTACAACTTGATACTGTACAATTAATTTTTTGTTTTTCTTCCATTTTTATACCTCCTAAATTTGTTATAAATTTAGTATGTACTTTTTTGTTGAAATTATTTATCAAGTTTCTCTGGACAATTTTCTGACGAATTTTCAAAACTTAGATACCAATTTATACCATTTTTTTGTTCTTTAATTTGTTTATTTTTATCTTGTAATTCTTCCCAAGTTTTAGGTGCTGGACTAATAATTGGTCTATTAGGCATCCAATTAGCTGCTGTTGCTCCTTTATTACAATCTGCTATTTGTAAAGCTTGAATGATTCTTATGATTTCTGGAATAAATCTTCCTACATTCATTGGATAAACCAGTATAGTTCTAATAACACCTTTGTCATCTATTATAAACACATTTCGAACAGTTTCTGTACTGCTTATATCATTTGATATCATTCCATATTTCCTTGCAATTTGACCATTTCTGTCTGCAATAATGGGAAATGATATTTTTATTCCTGTTTTACAATAAATGTCATATACCCACGCTAAATGTGAAGAGTTACTATCTACACTTAATCCTATTAATTCTGTGTTTATATTTTTAAAATATTTATAAGCTCTTGTAAAGGCTATCATTTCTGTTGTACATACGGGAGTAAAATCTCCTGGATGCGAAAATAGTACAAGCCATTTCCCATTATAATCTTCTAAAGAAATTTTCCCAAAAGTAGTTATAGCTTCAAAATCAGGTGCTTTTTGTCCTATTTTCACATTTCCATTCATCATTAATTCATAATCCATAAAAAAACTCCTCTCATATTTTTGTATATTATAAACATATGAAAAGAGTTAATTTTTGTTACAAAAATTAACTCTTAAGTAATATTAATATCTAAAGCATGTATAAGCTCCTAAATAAAGAAAAAAGAAGTATCAATAACTGAAACTTCTTTTTTAGAATTTTATGCAGATTCGGAATAGTCAATCGTTAATTGATCTTTATCTTTTAAAGATTGAATTAAGTTCCGATTTTCTGAAAGAATATTGGTTATTGCACCTAAATGTTTTTTCGTTTTTGTTTGTCCCATACATCTAACTATTTCAAAATTTGCTTTTCCTACTTTATTCTTATGGTAAACAAAAATAAATAAACATTGCACATATACTCCATCTTTATGCAATACTTGATATACTGGTAAATTCAAAGTATTATGCATTTTTTCTGCAAAAACTGCCGCATTAGGTCTTATTCTTTCCATTTCCTTTTCTTTAAATGTTAACCGTTTGATTGTATACTTCTCCATAAAATTCTCCTTTCCACTTTGAATTTTCTTTGTTGCTGAATTATTTTAACACATTTTTTATATATTATCAACTTTCTTTTTTTAGTTTCGCTTTATACCATACAAAACTTATTAAAATTATCACTAAAACCGTAATTACACTTAACCAAATCCAAACCTCTTTATTGTTTGTTGCCTTTTCTTCAAAAACCGATTTTTGATTTGTTTCTTCAGATTTATAAATAGTTTCTAATGCTTGCTTTTCCGCTTCTTTATCTTGTTTATAATCTATCTCTTCTTCTGCATTTCTCTTATACGCTTCAACTTTATATTTCTTTTTAGTAAAACCATTTTTTGCTGTTACAACAACATCAATATAGTTTTTCCCTTCCTCTAACCTCTCCTTACCTACTATCTCTACTACAGCATCTTCATCTTCTGGAATTGCTAATACATTAAGAAAATTTGTACTATTTTCTACTTCTACTGTATAATTTGTTATTGTTGTATCAAATGGTGGATTTAATAAAATATTTTCTATTGCTAATATTTCTAAATTTGTATTGGCTTTATCTAACTCTGATGTTTTGGTAACTTCAATTGTATAGGTATTTGTTTTAGTTTTGTCTGGTGAAACAACTTGAATTTTAATAAAATTTAAGCCCATTACTAAATTTTGGTTTCCTTCTATTTTTATTTCTGCTTCTGGATTTTCACTAATTGCTAAAATTTCTATATCTTTTACTACAGGAGAAATAGTTAAATAATATTCATAGGTATCTTTGTTAAAAATAGGTGTAATTCCTTCTATATTTAATCGTAAAGCTTGTAAATTCGCATTACTGTGTTCTGTATTATTCCCTTGCTCTTTATCTTGATTTTCTAATTTATTCTCTTTTCCAATCTTAATTTGTTTTTCTTCTATTTCATTTTTTAGTAATTGACCTTTCGAATTATAGAATTCACCCTCTAATCCAAAAGTAGCTAACCCATCTTCTTTAGCTCGAAAAAAAAGTGTAATTAAATCTCCTTGTTTTGCTTGTTCACCTCCGGTTATATCATACCAAACATATAAAATACGATTTCCTATTACATTTGTATTTTCTGGTAAATCTACTGGTTCAAATTTTGAATCATCAAAAAAGAGAGAAAAATGAAAAGCTGTTGTTTTGGCATTATCAATTGTTATGGTAATAGGAATTTTATCCCCTTTTTCTATTGTTTCATAATCACTTCTTATTACAACTTTTCCACTTGAATAAGCTTCACTCATTTCTACAAAACAATTTATTATTATAATTACTATAAACATACATCCTATTATTTTTACTTTCATCTTATCTCCTCCTTATTGTTCAATCTCTTGTAATCCTAATATATGCCTTTGTATTAATAGTAAATCTATAGAACTTGGTTTATTCCCATTTTTTCTAATATTACTTGCTTTTCTAAAAATTTCTTGAATCGGCTCAATTTCTAGCAAATGACGTTGTAACACTAATAAATCAATACTATTAATTTTGCCATCTCCATTATTATCTCCATATAAAATAATCTGATATTGTCTTAAAATATTTCCATTTTCTTTAACTTGTATTTTGCTTCCTGTCCCTACTAAATCAGAATCATTTAATATTTCATTTTTATGATTAACAATTTGAATTTCTAAATCTGTGGTGATTTTTTGTTTGATTTCTGCAACAATATTTTGTTTTTCTTTTATTCCACTTATTTCTAAACTATTTACAGTTAAAGAACTATCAAAATGAATTTCTGAATCATCCATTTGCCTCACTACTATTACATTACATTGTGCTTGTATATTTTCATTTTCTTTTGATTTAGCAAAAATTATACATTCTCCCTCTTGATTTGCTGTAATAATTCCTTTTTCTTGAATTGTTGCTATCTGTGTATTATTACTTTCATATTTGATTGTTTTTTCATTTGCATCTTCTGGTTCAATTATTCCATTAATTTGAAATGTATCTCCTATTTGCAAATAAATTTCTTTCTGATCTAATTGAATTCCTGTTACTTTGCTATAAACTTGTATAGTTATTTGACTTTGTACCTCATTTTCTTCTGCTTTCACTGTTATAGTAGTCGTTCCAGAGCTAATTGCATGTAAAACGCCTTTATCATCAATAGTTGCTACTTCTGGTTGGCTAGACTGGTATTGTATTTTGTGTTCACTTGCTTCTGATGGTAAAATTGTTACTTTTAACTGTTTTCTTTCTCCTTTTTGCAATGTTGTATTTTCAATTGAAAGATCTATTTTTTCAATTTGTACAGCTGGTTCTTCTGTTACATATGTTTGATAAATGTAACCAAAAATTCCATTTTCTAAAATAACTTTATCCCATCGTTCTCCTGCTTGTACTCCTTTTCCCACTCTTGTCATTTTATCACCTTTGTTAAGTGTTGTTATACTTTCATATGAAGTATTTGGCCCTGTTCTTATATTAACATTACTTGCATTACAATATACTTTTGTTTTATCTTCCTTAAAATCATTACTATTTATATTAGGATTTTGTGTTGGTATATTTGGCATATTATTATAAATTGGAATTATAAATATTATAGGAATTTCTAACAATCCACTTTTCTTATATCCATTAAAAATTGATTTTGATTCACTATATGGTGCTAATACATTTGTCATATATTGATGCCAAAACATTCCATCTCCATTGTGATCTACTACATCAAATTTTTGTAAATAAATCGTATTTTGACCTACATTAATATAACTTGACCCAATAAAAATACCGCCACCTGTTATGGCTTTTTCTTTCGAATTCCATGGAATTAAATATCTATTTTTAGTTTCTTGATTTGCTCCTTTTCCATCTTTTGCATATTGCAGTCCATTTTTAATAGCACCCATTGGTTCTGCTGAACTAGTTGCTCCTATATTATAAAAATTATATAAGCCTTTAAATCCATCTACTGTCCCACTAATAGAAGCATGTGATAGAAAAGGGCCAACCTCTTGTTTGATGCGAGATGCTAAATGATAAGGACTTACTTTCGAAGTTTGTCCTCCTCTTAGAATTAAATCAGCATAAGTTTCATTCATTGAAATAGTAGTACCATTACTATCTAAATAAGAAACTTTTCTATTATAAAATTCAGTTCCATATAATATTTTTTCAATACTATCTATGTTATTTGTATGGATATCATAAGCTAAACCTTCAAATTGAAATAGTCTGACTTCATTTAGAAAATTTCTTGGATCCATACAAAACTCAACTGCTTGTTTAGAACTATCCACCCATCCAGCATCTACTTCTACATTATATTGTCCTGGTTTTGTATTTTTCCAACTATCAGAATAATTTTTAGGTACTAAATTTTTTCCAAATACATTTTCTTGACTAATTACATAGTTCCAATCTAAGTTTGTATAAAGTGGCTTAAATTTCCAATTTGGGTGCTTTTTGGCTAATTCTATTAAATATGGTTGATAACTACTAGGAAAGCTTTCTATTTCTTCATTTTTTTCTGTAAAGGCTATTGTATATAAATGTAGAAATAAAGTTATTAACGTTAAAATAAATAAAATTGCAATAAAAATATATTTTTTTTTCATTCCTTCTCCTTTGCTTTAATAATAATTCTTTCTTTAGAGTCATTTGTACAAGTAATTAATGTTACTTCTCTTTTACCATTTGTATTTTGTGATAAACAACTCACTTGCTCTGGAATAACTTTATATTTATCATAAATTTCATATTCTATTTTTCCTATATTATTTTCAGTTATAAATAGTGAATTTCCTATTTTTAATTTTTTTAAATTATGAAACATATTTTTATTTTTGTAATTATGTCCAGCTACGCAAAAATTTCCAATTTGATTTGGATCAGCTCCCCAAAATTTGGTAACTGATATATTTAAAGAATTAGCTGAATATGTTTTTAAAATATAAGTTTCTAAGTCAATATCAGGAATTTGTAATTTTGCTGCTACATTATATCCTTTGTATTCTTCTAATATTATTTCTTTAGGATATTTCTTTTTTTTATTATCATTATCTATTTCTTTTTGTATTTTTTGTGTTTTACTTGACGGTTCTAAAATTATTTTTTTTGTTTCAATTTGCACTTCTTTATATTCTTCTATTCCTAACCATATTATTAAAGCTATTGTAATTCCTAAAATAATAAAATTAATTATTTTTCCTTTCATTTGTTTCTCCTTTATGTAATAAACTTTTAATAAAGTAGGTTAGACCTACTTTATTATTTGTTTATTATTTATTCTTCTTTCTATTATAGTAAACATACGAACTTATTAATGCAATTAAAACGACCATAATAGGAATATATATATTACTACCTGTCTTAGGCAATTCTGATGGCATTTCTTCTTGTGTTATATTTTGTTGTGGTGTTTGTTCTGGCATTTCTTCTGGTTTTTCTTCTGGTTTTTCTGTATCATTTACTGGTGGTGATATTTGTGTCTCATCCTTTGCTGTTAATTTAAAACTATCTTCTGCTATAACTTTGTCAGAACTATCTCTGTCTATCAATTTCAAAGTAATAGTATAATCTCCTATATCACTAAAAACTCCTGTTGCTTTTAATACTTGTGAAACATCTTTTCCTCCTATTTTATATCCTTGAGCATCTCCCCAACCACTTTGAATGATATCATGTTCTAATTGTTGATTATCAGTTGCTAATAATTGTACAGTTGCTCCTTTTGGAGTTGTTGCTTCTGCAACTAAACGTGCATGTTCGTAATAACGTCCCATTGGAGAAGAATAACTAATCTCCATAGGAATTTCTTTTCCCTTTATAATATCACCAGTATGTGTTAGTGATAATGTATAATCTTGGTAAGCTGGTTCTACTGTTACATTTTTTACAATTGGTACTGTAATATCATCAAAAGTAACAGAAGCATCTGCATTTGCTAAACCTTCCCCTGTAACTGTAAATTCTGTTGGATTAGAAGTAGTAATATTAGCTTTTGCACGGAAAGTTACACTCATACTATTTCTAGGATTAGTTCCACCTGTTGAATCATGATAAACAACTCTTACTTTGTCACTCATGTCATTAGCTGTACCTCCTTCTGCAGATACATATTCAAAAATGTTTTTGTCATATGCAGTATCAAATGTATAAGCTCCTAAATCTTGTCCAAATTGAATGGTTACTATTACTTCTTCTCCTGGTCTTACTGTTGTTTTATCTGTTTCTACATCAATTGTATCTAAAGAATCAGCATACACATTACCTGTCAAAATAAGTACCATACAAATTGCAAATATAGCAAATAGTCTAACAATTTTTTTCATGCTATTTTCCTCCTTTTTTATTTTATATTTTTAGTATGGATTTTTTTTCGTTTTATTATTTAGTAAATTTTGTAAAATTTTGAAACAAAAAAAGTGAGACATTTTTATCTGTCCCACTTGTCTCACTTTTACAATATTTTTGGTATGAAAATCATTATTCCTATCAAAGCCGCTCCTACTGCTAATACAAGTACTGCAGCAGCAGCTACATCTTTAGCTAATTTTGCCTTTTCATTTTTATAAGGCATTACCATGTCAACTACAGTTTCTATTGCTGTATTAAATAATTCTCCTGCTATAACCACAGCAATAGATAAAATACAAAGCATCCATTCAGTTTCATTAATTTTCAAATAAAAACCTAATATCACAACACATAACATTATAAAAATATGAATCTTCATATTCCTTTCTGTTTGAAAAGAACTAATAAAACCTTGCATAGCATATTTAAAACTATTAGCTAATTTCTTCGTTTTTACTTTTATTTTTCGTTTCTGTTTCAAATTCATTGTTTTGTTCCTTTCCTTTAAAAAGATATTTTTTTACAATATTTGCATACACTATCACATATGCTATAGAAATTAAAAATCCTGCCAAAACATCACTAGTATAATGTACACCTAGAAAAATTCTACTCATGCCAATTCCTATAATAGTAATTGATAAAAGACCAATTAATCCATATTTAAATTTTTTATTTTCTATATTCATATAAATCAGATAAATAAGAAAACCATAAAATGCCATACTTATCATAGAATGTCCAGACGGAAAACTATATCCACTTTCCTCTACAATTCTATATCCAGTTGGTCTTGGTCTTTGCAAAATATACTTCAATAAAAAATTAATAACAGTCACTATAATCAAATTAATCCAAATAGCCAAACCCACTTTTTTATTTTTAATCATAATAGTCAAAACAATTCCCAAAGCAACCAAAAAAAATGCACCACCCAGCTGTGTAATTACTTTTGCAATAGGAATAGTCGTTTCTGATATAAAATATCTATCCATAATTTGGTAACCCATAATATCTATTTGCATAATCTCTCTATTAAAAACATTCTCCGCTAAAGCAACAAAAGCAATTAAACACAAAAAACCTACTATCCATTTTATATTATTTTTAAACATCGTTTTCATTTTTATTCCTTCATAATTTTATTATATTTGAGACAGTGGGGACAGTTCAAATTTGTCTCATAAATTTAGTTGAAAAAAGTCGAAATTTGTATAAAAATAGTAGCATATTGCAACTTTTTTGTCAATTGTCGACATTTTTCAACAGAAAAAGTGAGACAATTTAGAACTGTCCCCACTGTCTCACTTCGTTTTCTTGTAAACTTTTTTGTACGTCTATTACTCTTTGGTTGGATGAGCCACACCATTTTAGTTTTGGATTTCTTAATTCGTCTTTGTATTGCCCGTCTACTAATACGTCTATGTATTTTAATATTTCTTTGTTTTTTAGGTCTTTGTCAAATAGGAAGCCTGTCCATGCCCATATGCTTTTTTCTGGAAATTTTTCTTTGAAGGCTTTTGCTAATTGTGTTGTTCCTTCGATGTTTTTTGGATGCATTGGCTCTCCTCCTAATATTGATAATCCTTTTATGTTTTCGTTTTCACATAATTCTAGTATTCTGTTTATTGTGTCTTGATTGAATTCTTTTCCTCCTGCAAAGTCATGTGTTTCTGGATTGAAACAATTTTTACAGTTGAAGGTACATCCTTGTGTAAATATTGATACTCTTACTCCTGGTCCATTTGATATGTCCATTTTTCTGATTTTATTGTATCTCATTGTGTTTTTTTCACTTCTCTTTCTTTTTTTGTTTTTATTTATTCGTCATCTTTGTTGTCAATGTGTAATACTCTTTCTTTGATTTCTTGTGTTCTTCCTTTATTCCAGAAGTTACTTCCGATATAACCACATGTTCTTCTTGCTACATTTAATGTGTCATGGTCACGGTTACCACAGTTTGGACAATACCATTCTAAATTATCGTCAATTTGAATTTCTCCATCAAATCCACATTTTTGACAATAGTCAGATTTTGTATTTAGTTCTGCATACATTATATTGTCATAAATGAATTTAATAACTTGTAATACTGATTCGATATTGTTTTGTAGGTTTGGTGTTTCAATATATGATATTGCTCCTCCTGGGCTTAGTTGTTGGAATTCACTTTCTAGTTTTAGTTTAGAGAAAGCGTCAATTTCTTCAAATACTGGTACATGATAAGAATTGGTTATATAGTCTCTGTCTGTAATTCCTTTTACAATTCCGAATCTATCTTTTAAACATTTTGCAAATTTGTAAGTTGTAGATTCAATTGGTGTTCCATATACACTGTAGTCTATGTTTTCTTTTGCTTTCCATTCGTTACATTTATCATTTAATTTTTGCATAACGGCTAATCCGAATTCTTTTCCTTTTCCATTGTCAGTATGACTTTGTCCTGTCATGTATTTTACACATTCATATAAACCTGCATATCCAAGTGAAATAGTAGAGTATCCGTTGTGTAATAAGTCATGTATGCTTGCTCCTTTTGGAAGTCTTGCTAAAGCTCCATATTGCCATAATATTGGTGCTACATCACTTGTTGCTTTACTTAGTCTTTGATGTCTTGCTTGTAATGCTCTATGACATAATTCTAATCTTTCTTCATAAATCTCCCAGAATTTATCTATGTCTTGTCCAGAAGATAATGCAACATCTACTAAGTTAATTGTAACTACTCCTTGATTGAATCTTCCATAATATTTTGGTTTATTGGTTTCTGGATCTACATATGGTGTTAAGAAAGAACGACATCCCATACATGGATAACAGTTTCCATTTCCGTTTTTGTCAATTTTAAGTTCTAGCATCTTCTTTTCTGAGATGTAGTCTGGTACTAATCTTTTTGCAGTACATTTAGCCGCTAATTCTGTCAAATACCAATATTTACTGTCTTCTTTTATATTGTCTTCTTCTAATACATATAGTAATTTAGGAAAAGCTGGTGTAATTGATACTCCTTTTTCATTTTTAAATCCTAACATTCTTTGATGCAAAAATTCTTCTATAATCATTGCTAATTCTTCTTTATATTCTTCTGTTTCTCCTAAATACATGCAAACAGATAAAAATGGTGCTTGTCCATTAGTATTTGTCATAGAATTTACTTGGTAATTAAATGTTTGTACTCCATCTTCTACCTCTTTTTTTGTGTCTTGTTTTGCAAATTTTCTGCAAGTTTCTTCATCTAGTCCTCTTTCCTTGTATTTTTTTACATATTTATCAAAACTTGCTCTAACAAATGGTGCTAAATGGCTTAATGTAACAGTTGCTCCTCCATAACTAGAAGATGTTACAGCTAAAATGATTTGTGTAGCAATTGTTGCTGCTGTTATAAATCTATGTGGTCTTTCTATCATAACACCATTTATTATTGTTCCATTTTGTAACATATCTTCTAAATTAATTAATTCACAGTTATGTAAAGCGTTTTGAGCAAAATAATCAGCATCATGAAAATGAATGATTCCAGCATCATGTGCTTTTACAATATCTTCTGCTAATAAAAATCTTCTTGTGATATCTGTACTTGTAATTCCTGCTAGATAGTCTCTTTGTGTTGTTACTACTTTTGCATTTTTATTAGAATTCTCATTGTTCCAATATTCGCTTTCTCCTTCAATTAATTCTTTAATTGATTGGTCTGTTGTATTAGATTTTCTAACTAATTCTCTTGTATAACGATATGTAATATATTTTTTAGCTAATGAATATTTTCCTAAACCCATTAATTTTTCTTCTATGATATCTTGAATATCCTCTACTAAAATTCTTGGTTTATTTAATTCTTCAATATATGTTATAATTTCTTTTATTTGTTCTTTTGTTACACGTTCTTTACGTGATACTTCTTCGTTTGCTTTTTGTATTGCAATGCTTATTTTTTCTGGATTATAATCTACTATTGTTCCATCTCTTTTGATAATTTTCATTTGCTTTATCCCCTTTCTTTTTACTAGTCAGATTATACCACAAAAAAGAAAAGATTTTGTTGCAATTGCAACAAAATACGAGTAAGATTTTTCAAACCTTACTCGCTTCATGGAAAGCTGTTATATTTCATTTATGTTACAATTATATTACATTTTTTTCTTTTACCATTTCACATATTAATTGTGCCGATTTTTCTACTCCTAATGTATCACTATTAATACAAATATCATAATTAGCATGATTGTCCCATTCTTTTTCTGTATAATATTTGTAATGATTTGCTCTTAATTTATTAATCCTTTTAATTTCTTTTTCTGCTTTCGCTTTTTCTAGTCCATAAATTTCTGTTGCTCTCTTTATTTTATCATCCATATCGCTGTATACAAATACTTTGATAATATCTTTTTTATCTTTTAAAATAAAATCTGAACATCTACCTATAATAACACAAGATTCTTTTTCTGCTATTTGCCTAATGAATTCTGATTCTTTGATAAATAATTCATCTGCATTGTTTAATCCGAAATAATATCCATTATTTAAAGCTGCTAATGTTTCTCTCTTTTGTTCATTATTTTCAATATATTCTTCCTCTAATCCAGTTTCTTCTGCTACTTTTTTTACAATATCTTTATCATAGAATTTGATTCCTAATTTTTCAGCCACTAATTGCCCTATATACCTTCCTCCTGAGCCATATTCTCTTGATACCGTTATAACAATATGTTTATCAGTTTTAACTCCAGTTACTAGATTACTTTCTAATGCTTGACTCTTGCTTTCTCCTCTTCTTAAATGTTTTACCTCTCTTACTAATAAAATAATTGCTAAAATAAAAGCTAATCCATCAGCTACTGGTCCTGCTGATAATACTCCCATAATACCAAATGTATGTCCTAAAATAATAAATGCTGGTACTAAGAAAACGATTTGTCTAGATAACGATAATATAATACTTTTGATACTTTTTCCAATTGCTTGAAAGAAAATACCAGATGGAATTTGAATTCCATTAAAAATACAAAATAATAAATAAGTCCTAAAAGATAAACAAGCAAATTCCATGTAATTAGCATCTCCACTACCAAATATAGCGATTAGCTTATCTGGTATTGTTTGGAATAATATAAAAGCAAATGTACTAATAACAACACTCATACTTAATACTATTTTTAAAGCTTGTTTTACACGATCAAATTTTCTTGCTCCATAGTTATAACCAAATATTGGTTGTGAACCTGCTGCAATACCAATTATAATACTATTTAAAATTTGGCTAATTTTCATAACAATTCCTAATACTGTAATTGGTATTTCTGATCCAAATTTTGATTCCATACCATATTTAGCTAATAAATTGTTTTCTACAGCCATAACAACAACAAAGCTCATCTGTGTAATAAAACTACTAATTCCTAAACTAGCAACTCTTTTTATTGTATTAATTCTTAGTTTAAAAGTCTCTTTATTTAGCGTAATTGATTTAAACTTTTTAATATATATTATATTTAATGCAAAAGTAATAAATTGGCTAAATACTGTTGCAATTGCTGCTCCTTCTACTCCCATTTTAAATACAAATATAAAAATAGGGTCTAATATTGTATTAATAATAGCTCCTGATAACATACTCGTCATAGAATATTTTGGACTTCCATCTGCTCTAATAATAGAATTTAATGTAGTTCCAACCATCATAAATGGTAATCCTAGCACAATAATTTTTCCATATTTTAAAGCATAATCTCTTAAACTATCAGTACAACCAAATATATTTAATAATTGTGGTAAAAATATAAAAGAAATAAAACAAAATATAATTGCTATAATTACAGATAAAGCTATTCCATTTGCTACACCTTTACCTGCTTCTTCTTTTTTCTTTTCTCCTAATTTTAAACTTAAATAACTAGATGCTCCATCTCCTAACATTAATGCAAATGCTAAGCATACCATGGTTAATGGAAAAACTACATTTGTTGCTCCATTCCCTAAATAACCTACTCCTTGACCTATAAAAATTTGGTCTACAATGTTATATAAAGAATTTACTAATAAAGATATGATACAAGGAATAGAAAATTTCTTAATTAATTTCCCTATTTTTTCAGTTCCTAGTATGTTTTCTTCTTGTTTCAATTTTCTTCCCCCTTCTTCTGTTAATATTGAATGAAAAAGACAACACTAGTTTTGTGTTGTTCTTTTCTGCTTTTCAGCGTTATTTATTTTAACATGAATTTTTAAACTTGTCAAATTTTAAATTTCGGTTTATTGTTTTGATTGTTTTAATCGCAAATATCCTAACTCTTCCCAAACATTATATGCCAAATTCAGACGAAATACTAAAGTAGGTTTAGCACCAGCCCTATTTTTATCTACTACACAAGCATAATATCTAACATCAGGGTCAGTAGACTTTTCCAAAGGATAAAATTTTGTATCCACTTCATTTAAAGAATATTCATAATTTTGTAAAGTATCTCTATTTATTTGTTTAATTAATCCTAATGTATCTAATACTTCTTTTACTGTTCTACTAACAGCTAAATCATTTACAGTCAAATTAACTGGCAATGTATTACTTTCTGTTAATTGTAATGTAGAACAAATATAAATCCCAAAATTTTGTGCAATATTAGAAAGAATTGTTGCTGTTTTCTTTAATTCTTCTCCATTTCCTATATTTGCAGTATCTGTTTTTAAAGTATCATAAAAAACATATTCTATTTTTTCTTTGTAATAATAATTAATAATTACTTTTCTTAATTCATCATTTGTATGGTCTGTAATATTAATAAAATAAATTGAATTATTTATTTGTTCATTAACCCAATTAGTAACTGTAATAATATCTCTAAATTCGCTTGAAACTTCTACTAATCTTTTTACAAAATCTTTTTGTTTTTCGTTTTCCTCTTTTACAACAAAACCTTTGCTATCTGTTTTTACTTTTTTAGGGTCATCTGGTTTAAATTTAAACTCTAGTAATTCCCCTTCTGTTTTTGAAATTTCTTTACCATGCATTTTTTGTATTTCTTTATTATTTAAAATTGTAGTAATTAGGCATAATCTCATCTTTTCTTCAGACATTTCATTAGATATTATTAATACTTTTTTATGATGTACTAATGCAGTATGTGCTGCAATATCAATTGTAAATCTGCTTTTCCCTGAATTAGATGGCATTGCAAATGCCATTGTCTCTCCTTTACGTATTCCTTTAAACACTTGTGTTAAAATTGGAAACGGCATTGGTAGACCATTAGTCAAATTATTGTCTCCTAATTGTAAAAAGTTTGTTAAATTTTGATTTAAAATAGCCCTTTTAAATTTTCCTGTATCATTTACTTGTACAACTGCACTTTCTACTTCTTCTACTGACATTTTGTCATATAATTCATAATCTTTAATTTCAACAACTCTTTCTTGAATTTCTTTTATTGGTATTGCTAAATAATTTTTTCTTAAAACAAACAATTTTTTTAAATCCACATATATTTTTTCCATATTATAATTTTTGTCTTTTACTTCTTTTTTTAGTTTGTTTTTTAAAGCATATACTTCTTCTGAATCTTTCGAAAAGTTGAATCCTTTTTTAGCTAATTCAGAAGTATAAGCTCCTCCTTCAGTAAACAAAATGCTTTTATAAATATTTAACATTTCTGGGTCTTCAAAATAGCAATCTTCATATAAATAAAAATATTTTACAATTAGTCTTGGATCTTCTAATAATAATCCAATATATTGTCTTTCTATTTCTGTGTTACTCAATTTTTTAGGAAACATTCCTGTCATATCTTCTTCTTTTTCAGCACTTTTATTTTTTCTTGTTTTTTTCTTCTGTTCTGCTGTTTCCTTTCTTTTTCCTAAGTTCTCTATTTTCTTTAATGCTGCTGTATAATCTCTTTGTGCTAAATCATTTTTTATTTCTTTGATAATATCAATATTATCTTCAGTCACTGGTATATTATTAATTAATTCATATAATTTATTTGTTTTTTCTTGTTCCATTTTTCCCCTCCTTTTTTTTTATTATAACTTTTTAACTTTCTGAAAGCAATAGATTTTTCAGAAAATTTATGTTATAATAACCATGTTTATTTTATAAGAAAGGAATTTTTTATATGGCTTTTGATGGTATAGTAACTAAAGCAATTGCTTCTGAATTACAAAATCTTTCAGGTGCAAGAGTAGATAAAATTTTTAACCCTCATAAAAACAATGTTTTATTAGGTTTTTATTTAAAAGGTTCACATTTTTTATTAGAAATAAATATTGATTCTCAAAATTATTGTGTACATTTAACTACTCATCCTAAACAAAATCCTAAAATAGCTTCTAACTTTTGTATGGTACTTCGCAAACATTTATTAGGACTACATTTAAAAAATGTAATTACTAATTCTTTAGAACGATTAATGATTTTTGATTTTGAAGGTTTTGATGAAGTTGATGATATTATTACTAAAAGATTGATTGTTGAATTAATGGGAAAACATTGCAATATTATTTTATTAAATGAAAAAAATATTATTATAGATAGTTTACGACATATTAACAACCAAAATAGTACAAGAGCTATAATCCCTCATGTTAGATATCAATATCCAACAACAACAAAATATGATTTTTTAGCTTGTACCACATTTGATGATTTCTATAGCAAGTTAAATTCTACTAATACCATTAGTAATGTTTTTAATGGTATTAGTGATAGCTTTTTAAAATCCTGTTATTCTGATTTATCAATTGAGGAATTAGATAAAAAAAATTTAGAAAAATTATACCATTATATACATGAAATCATAGATAGAACTAATAGTAATCAACTAGCTTTTCGACTAATACAAACTAAGAAAAAAGATTATGTCATTGTAAAAAGTGAAAATAATGAGCCTTTTTCTTTGAACTTTTTTTTAGATGATTTTTACTATCAAAAAGAAACCTCTGAAAAATTAACTACATATCGTAACAACATTTTAAAAATACTATTTGATTCTTTAAAAAAATATGAAAAACGACTTTATCATATGAATGAAAAATTGCAAACTTGTGCTAATATGGAAATCTACAAGTTATATGGAGAATTAATTACTGCTAATTTATACAAAATTCCAAATCAAAAAGTAAAAGAAATAACTTTAGACAACTATTATACAAATAAAAAAATAAATATTCCCTTAGATAATACTTATACCCCTGCTGAAAATGCAAAACGTTTTTATAAAAAATATCATAAACTAAAAAATGCCTTAGCAATTGTATCAGTTCAAAAAGAAGAAACTTTACAAGAATTACATTATATAGAAAGCATTATATATGAATTAGAAAATTGTATTACATTAGAAGAAATTTCAGAAATTTTTGAAGAAATATCAGAAAATGTTTTATTTAAAGAAAAAACTAATGCTCGTCCTCAAAAAAAGCAAGCAAAAATAAAAAAATCTTCTTTTAATCCTTTAAAATATATAATAGATGGATATACATTATTAGTAGGAAGAAATAATAAAGAAAACGATTATTTAACTTTAAAGTATGCAAAAAAATCAGATTTATGGTTGCATACTAAAGATATTCATGGAAGTCATGCCATTCTACTTCTTAATTCATCTGAAAAATACCCAGATAATTCAGTTTTACTGCATTGTGCTGCTATTGTAGCTTATCATAGTAAAGCAAAAAATTCCTCTAATGTACCTGTTGATATTTGTGAAGTTAAAAATGTAAAAAAACCAAGTGGTGCAAAACCTGGCATGGTCATTTATAAAAATCATAAAACTTTGTTTGTAAATCCAAAAAGTGAGATATAATAATCTCACTTTCTTTCTATCCCCAAAAAATTAAGAATGTAATAGCTGTTGCTAATAAAATTTCTGGTTTTGTCCATTCTTTTGGTAGAATTTCCAATTCCTCTCCTGGTTCTTTTTCTTTTACAGTTTCTATCTTATAGTTATCCGCTTCTTTTGCTCTAAATAATAATTCAAAAGGTTGATTCCCTTCTTCATCATGATTAATTGGTATATATTTCTTTCCAACTAGTACATTTCTTTTTGTATATAATTCAACTTTTAGGTAATTATCTTCAATTGTTTTTGCATTCTGGATAATACCTCTTATTCTTCCATTTACAAATGTTGCATCTGCTTGATATATAATTATTTTATCATTGTTGTCATTTCTTTTCATGTCTCTATAATTAGAATTTAATCCAACTGCAATTAAAAAATTAGAAAAAATAAAAAAAACTATTAATAATAAAATCCATATTCCTATTTTTTTCAATGTAGCCATATTACTTCCTCTTTTCCCCTTAAATTTCTCTTATTATACCAAATTTTTCATATTTTTTCAAGTTTTCTTTAATAAACTAATTTCTTTCCCCAAATATGTAGAATACAAATAAATATAATCAACTTTTCTATCTAAAGCTCCTTCTAATGCTCTTTTATACATTAGTAACTGTGATTCATACTTAGCAATTAATTCTTCTTCCACTTCCACATAATCAGTTTTATAATCTACTAAAACTAATTTATCATCTTGTGTTATATAATATAAATCAATAATTCCTTGAACTAAAATTGTTTCATCCACCTCTTCATGATAAATTTCTTTAGCTGGAACATTAATATAAAAAGGTTTTTCTTTTTGAATTTCTTTTGCATTTTGCATTTCATTCCATATAGTAGATTGTGTAAATTTTAAAATTGCTTTTCGATTTATATTTTGAGCTTCTATTGATGTAATAATCTCCCTATTTTCTAAATCTTTTATTAATTGATTAATTAATTCTAAATTATACTTTTTAGTTTCATCTAGTTTTTGCATACATAAATGAAGCAAAGTTCCCTTTTGTGCTCCTGTCAATTTTGTTTCTGTTTCTTTTCTCATAAACTTTGGTATTGGGAAACTAATTTCAGTTTCTCCTTGTGGTTCTTTTAATTGGGTAACAGATGCTTTTGTTGGAATTGTTGTTGATAATTCATAAGGATAATTCTTTTGAAACATTTTTTCTATTTTATCAATTTCTTCCTGATTTTTTTCTTCCTTTTCTAATATTTTCAATACATCTTGTTCTTCATTTTCTACTATTTGGCATGAGCCAATTATTTCCTTTGGTGTGTGAATTTTTAAACTAATTAAATTATCTATATTTTCTTTTTCATAAAAATAAACTAATAAAATCCAATCAATATATTTTTTGTATTGCTTTATTATAATAGGATTTATTTTATTTTTCTGTTTTGGATATCTTTCTATTTTTTGTAGCATTTTTTCAGTTTGTTTTTCATATTCTTTTTGAATACCTGTTATAAATAACTTTTCTTTGCTTCTTGTTAATGCTACATATAATATTCTCATTTCTTCTGATAATGTTTCTATTAAACTTTTGTTTCGAACTGCTGCTTTACTTAATGTGTCATATTGTACTTGTTTTTCATAATCAATATATTTTACGCCAATTCCTAATTCTTGATGTAACAATAAGTTTTGATTTAAATCCATTAAATTAAATTGTTTTCCTGTACTAGATAAAAACACAACTGGAAATTCTAATCCTTTACTTTTATGGATACTCATAATTCGAACAACATCATCATTTTCTCCTATTATTTTAGCAGAACCCATATCACCACTACTTAATCTTAATTTTTCTATAAAATGTATAAAATTGTATAAGCCTTTAAAGCTAGCAGTTTCATATTGTTTAGCTCTTTCAAATAACATTCTTAAATTGGCTTGTCTTAAAAGTCCATTTGGCATTAAGCCCACATAATGATAATAACCTGTATCATCATAAATTTTCCAAATTAATTCATCTAAAGCTAAATATTCTTGCTCTTTTCTCCATTGACTTATATTATATAAAAATTTTTCTATTTTTTGTCGCAAACTACTATTTACCACTAATTTTGCTTTTTGTAAACAAGTATAAAAATCGTCCTGTTTATCTGCTAAACGAATTTGAATCAATTCATTGTCTGTAAATTTTCCAATACTTGACCTCATCACAGCTACTAATGGAATATCTTGTATTGGATTATCAATAATTTTTAAAAGACTCATAATAGTTTGAATTTCAACAGAATCCAAGTATTCTTGAGAACTGTCTGAAAATACAGGTATTTGTAAATTTAATAATTCTTGCTCATATATAGATGCTATTTTGTTAGTACTTCTAAGTAGAATAACAATATCTCTATATTGAATATCTCTATAAATTTCTTGCTTTTTATCCCATACTTGAAATTTATCTTTTATTAATTCTTGTATTTTGTTTGCTACTAACTTTGCTTCTACTTCTATATCTTCTACTCTTTCTTCTAATTCTTCTTCATCATCTTCTTTCGCTACTGTATCTACAATGTGAATTTCAATAGATTCATCTTGTTTTATAGTTGGATAATTAGCTCCTAAATTCAAATATTCTTCTTTTTGATATTGGATATCCCCTAAAGTTTGACTCATAATATTTTCAAATATTATATTAGTAAAATCTAATATGTTTTTTTTACTTCTAAAATTTTTAAATAATTGAATTTTTAAGTCATCTTTTTCTGTTTTTTGTTCTTTCTTTTGATATTTTTCATACTTTTCTAAAAATAACTCTGGCATTGCTTGTCTAAATTTATATATACTTTGTTTGACATCTCCTACCATAAAAATATTATTTCCCCTAGAAATAGTTGTTAAAATAGTTTCTTGCACTAGGTTACTATCTTGATACTCGTCAATTGCAATTTCTTCATACTTTTCTTGATATTTTTTAGCAATTTCTTTAGATTTTAATAAAATTTGTAAAGCAAAATGTTCAATATCACTGAAATCTACAATATTTTTTTCTCTTTTTCTTTTTGAAAATTCTTCATTGAATTCTAAAATAATATTTTGTAATTTTACTAATATTGGATACATATCAATAATATCTTGATTTGCTTCTTTTGAATCATAAATTAGTATTTTGTCTAATATCTTGGTTAATTTCTTTTTTACTTCATCTCTTATTTCTTTTGCTTTTTCTTTGATTTCAGATTCTATTTTTTGTCTTGGCCAAGTAACAAATTTAATTTCTTTTCCTATTTTATAAGCTTTATCCCAATTATTCAAGCTCTTTTTTAATCCTTCTAATTCATCTAAGTCATTCCTTATAGTTTGATAAAATTTTTCTAATTCTGGTTCTCTTTCTAGTCCTATTGCAACTTTTTCTAATATACTTATATCATCAATTATCTCTTCTTCTAATTCTTTCAGTAAAATTTTTCCCCATGGTGTTTTACTGAAATCTTCTTCTTTATTTTTTAATTTAAACATTTCTATTTTCTCTGTCAACCATTTTTCTGGAAATGGATTACTTTGAATATAATTATCTATTTTTAAAATTAAATCTTTTAATGGTGTATCATCACGATAACTAGTATATGTATTAATTAGTTTAATAAAATCTTGGTTTTCTGTTTCATATTTTTCTTCAAAGATATCTTCTATTACCTCTTGTTTTAGTAATTCGATTTCAGTTGTATCTGCAATTCTAAAGTTAGGTGATATATTTTCTAATTCATAAAAATGATTTCTTACAATTTCTAAACAAAAAGAATCAATTGTGCAAATACTGGCTTTATTTAATAAAGTAATTTGCCTTTGTAAATTACTATCCTCTGGTGTCTCTTCTAATTTCTTATCAATAGCACTTAACACTCTTTCTCTCATTTCAGAAGCGGCACTATTTGTAAAAGTAACAACTAATAATTTATCTATGTCTATTTTATCATTCAAAATTTTATGTATAATTCTTTCGACCAATACTGCTGTTTTACCACTTCCGTGCAGCTGCAGCTACTAATATATTACTATTTTTTTCATTAATAGCATCTTGTTGTTCTGCTGTCCATTTTACTTGACCCATTTTTTTCTCCTTATAATTTGCTTTTTTTGCTATTTTATCATGCATTTTTTTGTTTGACAATCCCCTTTACATTTTAAGTTTCGTTTTTTTGTTTTAAGGATTTACCTGCTATGTTATGATGTTATAATACAGAATGTATGCTTGAATGTAATGAGTTTTAAAATTTGTTATTG
>CAUWKC010000012.1:0-40451 GCA_963559365.1 uncultured Clostridia bacterium
AGACAAATTTGACCTGTCCCTATTGTCCGAATTTAACCTGTCCCTGTTGTCCGCTTTCCTTTCGGCTCTATTTACAAAATCGATGACGCCCAATAGTTACTGTCATTGGTCTTGACCATATCCACTTATTCGTTGCTGTAGATGGATTAAAATAATAGATTGCTCCATAGCTAGGATCCCACCCATTTATGGCATCTTGTGCTGCTTTTTTTGATGTGCTATCTGGAGATAAATTTATTTGGCCGTCTCGAACAGCATCAAATGCTCCTGATTGATATATAACCCCTGACATACTATTAGGAAATGAACTGCTTTTTATTCGGTTCATAACAACTGCTCCCACTGCTACTTGCCCTGTATATGGTTCTCCTCTTGCTTCTCCATATATTAATCTTGCTAATAAATTTACATTATTAGAATTACTTGAACTTCCTGAACTCGATGAACTTCCACTTGTATTATATATTCCCATTGCTTTTAATGTTGCTGGACCTGCTACTCCGTCTACACTTAATCCATTTTTTCTTTGAAAGTACTTTACAGCATTTACTGTTTGTGTTCCATAAATCCCATCAACATTTCCACTGTAATATCCCCATCTTTTTAGTTTGGTCTGTATTTGTGTTACTTCATTTCCTCTTGAACCATATTTAGATAAAACTTCTACTTCTTCGTTTTGCATAGAGACAATTGTCATAATAATAGCTATATTTAATAACATAAAAATACTTATTATTATTCTTTTTTTATTTTTTATCATAATAAAAAACCACCTATTTCTAAAAATAATTTCTATAATTATTTTTATCAATATTTGGTTTTATTATACACTTTTTATTAACATTTAAGTTTCGATTTATAGTTCTATACCAAAAAACAAAACTTAAATTATGAACAATATTGACAAAGAATTGTTTCTAGTCCAATTTGTAAATCAATTTTTCCGTTTTTATATTCATAATCTAAATCAATTAAACTTTGTAAAATTTGCCTTAATTCTTTTTCTTTAAAATATCTAGCTTGCATTTTATATTTATTTATTAAAAATGTTTGATTTGGTTTTAAGTTTAATGCTTCTACAATGTCTTTATTATTTTTTAAACAAATAGTTGTTAAGTATATTTTTTTAAAATGATTATATAATGTAATTAAAATTTTTTGTAATGGTTCTTTTGCATAAATTAGATTTTTTAATACTTCTAATGCCTTTGCTATTTCTTTTTTTCCTAGTGAATCTGTTAAATCAAAAATAACACTTTCAAATTTTTTAATTGACAGAACATCAATATCTTTTTTCTGAATTTTTCCACCTTTTCCTACATACTCAATTAATTTTCGAATTTCATTTATCAGTTCTTGCATATTTGTTCCACAACATTCTATAAAATAGTGTAATGTAGTATCTTCTATTTCTACTTGATAAGCATGACAAATTCCTTTTAATCTTTTTTCAATTTGAATTGGTTTTTGATAATCAAATTTGCAAACAATTCCTAGTTTATCAATTGTTTTATATAATTCTTGTTTTACATCAGCTTCTTCCTCTATAAAAACTAAAACTACTCCTTGTTCTATTGTTTTAATATTTTGCTTTATGTAGTTATCTAATTTTTCTCTCATATTAGCTAATTCTACACTTTTTCTTTTTCCTTCTTTTTTCAATAAACCTGTATTTCTTGCAATGATTAATTTTTTTTCATATCCAAAACTTGGTGTCTCTATATCTGATATCAATTGTTGATAATTTGTTTCATCAATAGGAATATAATTAATCCCTTTCATACATTCGCCAAATAAAGTTTTTATTTTTTTTAATGAAGTTTCTAATAAAAATAGCTCTTCACCATATAAAAAATATAGACTTTTTAAATTTCCATTTTTCAATTCTTTTTCTAAGTTTTCAATAGTTACCATCTTTTCTCCCAATTTATAATTGTTTACTTTTTCATAATAATACGAAAAATTTCTGCTATACTCCAAGCTTGATTTATAGTTCCTTTTGGTAATTGTGGTTTTGCTGAATCGTATAATTCTGCAATTCCACCTATGCAACCTCTTTCATATATTTCTTTTCCAAATGTTTCAGTTGTTTTTTCAATAAATTCTTTTATTTTATTTTCCCATTTTTGTTTTTCTTCTGATTTTTTGCTATATTTCCAACTATTTTTTAATGAATCATAATATAAACCTAATAACCATGGCCAAGTAATTCCTTGATGATAACTAGTATCTCTTTTTTCTGGACTACCTTCATAAACTTCTACATAATTTTCTTCACCTTTAGCTAATGTTTTTAATCCATAGCTATTTAATAATTTCTTTTCTACAGTTTCTAAAATTTCATTTGCTATAAACGAATTTGGCTCAATAACTGGATAAGTTAAACTTAGAGCAAATAATTGGTTTGGTCTTATTTTTCCATCTCCTAAGACATCATATAAACACTTACTTTCTTCGTGATAAAACTTTTCTTCAAAAGAACTTTTACATTTTTCAGCTATTGCTTTATATTTTCTTGCTATTATTGGATGACCAAATTTTTTCGTAAGCTCTGCCATTATTTCATTAGCATTATACCACATACTGTTTATTTCAACTGCCTTCCCATTTCTAGGTGTAACTGCTATTCCATTATATTTTGCATCCATCCAAGTATTTTGTGTTTCTTCTGTCCCAGAAACAATAAGTCCATCTGAATCTAAATAAATATTATTATTATCTACATCTATCCCTGCAGAATAGTTTTCAATTATATCCTTCATAACTGGATATAATTTTTCCTTGACAAATTTGTAATCTCCCGTATATTCAATATATTTGTGTATTTGCTCAAATAATAATAACGATGCGTCTACACTATTGTATAATGGTCTACTATCATAACCAGAATAGCCATTTGGAATCAAACCAAACTTAACATCACGAACCATAGTTAATAACACTTCTTTGGCTATTTCAAATCTTTTTGGAACTAGTAATAGCCCTTCAAAAGAAATTAAAGTATCACGCCCCCAATCTAAAAACCATGGATAACCAGCAATTATTGTATGCAATCTAAAATTAGGTCTATACACAACAAAATTATCTGCTGACATCAAAAAAGTTTTTATTAAGTCATCTCTTTTTATTTCTTTTTCTGTCTTTTTTTCTTTTCTATTATCTATCAATAGTGATTCATTAAACATTTCTCCCAAACGAATAATTTCGTTATTTATAAATCTTCTTACATTTTTTTGTTCAATATTTTCTTCTAATGAACAAATAAAAGAAATTTCTTTTTTTTGCTTTGCTGGTATTTCTATTTCATATACCCCGGGAACAGCATGATTTTCTGAAGGATAAAATCCTCTTTTTTCTTCTTCTATATAAAACATATTTGAAAAAGTATCATTTGTGTGTTCTTTATATTCTCCATCTGAAGCATACATATAAACAGGTGTATGAGAATTTCCGTCTATTGTTAATTTTACTTTATTTTTATTTATATCTTGCTTTATATTAAAAAAGTGATCTGTATTCATTTGATGAAAATCGCGAAAATTTATAATAGGCGCTAAGGTTAATTTTGCTTTTGTTCCTCCATTTTTTATCTTATAATAAATTCCTACTGTATTATGTCCATATTCCATACATACCATTTTTGTAATTTCAACACTACCTACTTTATAAGTAAAAATAGGAACATAATCTCTTCTGAATTTTTCTTGATATTGATAACCATGAGAAATATATGATTGACACACATTTGTATATAAATCATATTTTTTATTTCTTATTTCAATGCTCTCGTCTAGTTTCGATAAGATTAAAAATCTTCTACCAGGTGGTGTAAGAGGTGCTACTAATAACCCATGATATTTTCTGGTATTTGCTCCTAATATAGTAGAAGAACTAAATCCTCCTATTCCATTAGTTAGTAACCATTCTTTCTTTAGTCCATCTTCTAAGTTTATTTTTTCTTTCGTAATTTCCATACTTATCCCTCTTTATCTTTCATTTTTTACTTTTTTCATTCCTCTTGCACTTTTTGGTTTTACAGTTTGTGTTGTTTTAGTTGTTTTTTTAGTTTTTGCTTTTTTAACAGATTCTTTTTGTGTTTTTATTCTTGCTTTTTCATCTGCCTCTCTAATAGATGCTATTCTTTCACTATATTTACTACTAAATTTACTTTTTCCTTTTGGCGCTTTTGCTTTCTTCTCATCTATTCCTTTTTTGTCTTTCTTTTCCATGGCTTTTTTTATTTTATTAATTCTTTTTTCTTCTTTTAATTTATTGTTTAACATTAAATATTGAGGATCATTTTGTTTATCTTGATATTTTAAATCATCACAAATTAATTCAATAATTGAAGATGCTACTAAACTTGGATCATGTCTAATATGCTCATTTACAATCATAGATAAATTTCTTTGTAAAAATCTAATTCCTTTTACTTTATTTATATCTTGTTCTACTAAATCTTGTCCCTCTAAATTATATTTCTTTATAAATTCTGGAATAATTTCTCCTGTATCATAAATACAATAATCCACAATACCATTCCCACAATGTTCTATAATTGCATTTAAATGATCTGATACACTATAATTATCAGTTTGTCCTGGTTCTGTCATAATATTGCTAACATATACCTTAATTGCTGTACTTTCTTTTATTGCTTTTGCTACACCATTTACAAGTAAATTCGGTATTACATTAGTATATAAGCTTCCTGGACCAATAATAATAGCATCTGCTTTTTTAATTGCTTCTAGTACACCTGGTGCTGGTCTGCAATTTGATGGATTTAAGAAAATACGATTTATTTTTGTAATCTTATCTGATACTACTTCTGGAATTCTTGATTTTTCTTCTACCATATAACCATTAGCTAATTCTGCTACAATTTTCATTTCATCTAATGTAACTGGTATAACCTTTCCAACTATATTTAAAACTTGATTACTTTTTATTATAGAATCTTCAAAATTACCATTTACTTCTTTCATAGCTGAAAAATATATGTCTGAAAAATTAAGGCCTTTTAATTTTCCTTTAGTAAATTCATAATTAAATAATTTATCCATTTCTTTTTCTTTTGATGCTAAAGATATAACACTGTCTTTAATATCTCCTAATGGAAGTGTTCCTAGTTCTTTTCTTGATGTAGTAATACCTTCTCCATAATCAGAAACAGTTACAATTGCAGTTACATTATTTGTATAATTTTTAATTCCTGAAAGAACTGTATTTAATCCAGTCCCACCACCAATTACTACAATATTAGGTCCTTGGTCATATACAGTTTTATTAAAAATTAGGGATTTTACATTTACATTTTTTTTGTTTTCCATACGGTCATCTGTTGATTCAATTAAAACTTCTAATGTTCTTTTATTTAAATATACTAATCCTAATACAATAGATATAAATCCTATTACAAAAATAACTATTACTTTTCCTACTTCTTTGAAAGAAATTTCTTTCATTACCATAATTTCTGCTAATCCATAACAAGCTAATAAAATTCCTATTAAAATTAAAAACATCCATCTTTTCATTTTATTGCTTGATTTAAACCATTGCATAAAGCCCTTCATTTTTTCTACTCTCCTATTACTTCAATTTCTAATTCTATTTTTTTATCAAATTTTTTTTCTACTTCTTTTTTAATATAATCTACTAAAGTCAGTACTTCTTTTGATGTTGCATTTCCTTTGTTAATTACAAATCCACTATGTTTTGTAGATACTTCTGCATCTCCTACAGAATATCCTTTTAATCCTGCTTCATCAATCAATTTCGCTGTTATGAAGTCATCTCCTCTTTTAAAAGTACTCCCTGCACTTGGATATTCTATTGGTTGTTTTTCTTTTCTGTATGTTGCATATTTTTCCATTTTTTCTTTTATTTCTTCTTTTTTTCCTTTTTGCAATTCCATTACTACTTCTGTAACAATGTATTTTTCACTTTTTAGTATACTTGTTCTATATCCAAATTCCATTTCTTCATTTGTGAATTTTTTTTCTTTTCCATCATAATCAATACATTTTACTACTTTTATGATATCTTTCATCTCTCTACCATGAGCTCCTGCATTCATCCTTACAGCTCCTCCAATTGTCCCTGGTATACCAGATAATTCTTCTAATCCACTAATTTCTTTTTGTAAACAAATTTGTGCTAATTTACCTAATTTTTCTCCTGCACCTACTATAATTTTTACTATATTTTCATTTTCTTGTATTTCTATTTTTCCTAATTTTATCATCAAAGTAATTCCTTTTATTCCTTTGTCTGATACTAATAAATTGCTTCCATTTCCTATAACAGTTATATCTATTTTATTTTCTTTAGCATATTTTAATATTTTTTTTAATTCTTCTATATTATCTATTTTTACTAAGCATTCTGCTAGCCCACCTATTTTAAATGTTGTATGTTTTTTCATTGGCTCTTGATATAGTATTTTTTCTTTTGATATTTTTAAGCCTTCTATTGAGTTTTCCATCGTTAAGAATCACTCCTCCATACTTTTCTTTATGGCTCTTATTTTACTATAAAATTGCAAAAAAAGCAAGGTCGATTTAATCTTTAAGTTTCGGCTTTTTGTTTTAAGGATTAACCTACTATGATATGATGTTATAATACATAATGTATGCTTGAGTGTAATGAGTTTTAAAATTTGTTATTGCTTATCTTGAGTAATGTTCACGGATACAATGAATATAGTTCTATTTTTATTACTTTTCTCGGCTCAATACGCAAAATAAGAAAAGTTATAAAAATAGAACTATATGCATTGTAGGCCTGAGTGAAAGCGCCTTAAGATAAGCAATTATAAATTTTTAACGAATGTAATGAACAAATACATTATGTATTATAACATCATATCATAGTAGGTTAATCCTTAAAACAAAAAACCGAAACTTAAACAATTTAAGCTTTCATAAAGTTGTCTTTATGCCATATATTTAAAAGAGGTGTTTTACATGTTTTCAAAAGTTAATTTCTATGTAATTAAATTAAAAAGAAATATTATTCCTATTATATTTTTAGGATTTACTTTTTGTTTACTTATTTTTTCAAAAAGTAACCTTCCAGCCATCAAAACTGGACTATCATTGTGGGCTAGTTCTGTTGTTCCTTCTCTTTTTCCTTTTTTTGTAGCAACAGAACTTTTAATGCATACAAATATAATAGCTTTACTAGGTAATTTATTAAACAAATTTATGAAACCTTTTTTTAACGTAAGAGGAGAAGGATCTTTTGCTTTTATTATGGGTATCATTAGTGGTTATCCTGTTGGTGCTAAAATAGCAACTACTTTTAGACAAAATAATATTTGTAGTAAAGAAGAATGTGAAAGATTACTTAGTTTTACTAATAATTCTGGTCCTTTGTTTATTATTGGAACAGTTGGTATTCTAATGTTTAAAAATACAACGATTGGTATTTTATTATTAATTACTCATATTTTAGCTTGTATTACAGTAGGATTTATTTTTCGTTTTTGGAAAAAGGATAAATCTTCTTTTAGTACAGATTATAATTTTTCATTTTCAAAAGCTGAAAAAATAGCTACTTTTTCTAATTTAGGAGAAATTTTAGCACAAAGTATTACTAATAGCATTTCTACAATTCTTTTAATTGGTGGATTTGTTGTTATTTTTTCTAGTATTATTTCTATTTTAAAAGCAAGTGGTTTATTAAATAGCTTTATTACTGGATTAACTCCACTTTTTCAATTATTACATATAGATTCTAATTTTATACAAGGTATTTTAACAGGATTTTTAGAAATTACAAATGGAATTAATATTATTTCTTCTATCCCTTGTAAAAAAATTTCACTAAATATTATTTTTACTGCATTTTTACTTGGTTTTGGTGGAATTTCTGTCTTACTTCAAGTTTGGAGCATTACTTCGAAAACAGATTTATCTATAAAACCTTATATTTATGGCAAACTTCTTCACGGAATATTAGCTGCTTTTTATTCTTACTTATTTATGTATGCATTTCCTTTTTTAAATTTTGATTTATAATGGTTATAACTTATTTTTTTCTTCATATATTAAAAATGAGGAGTTGATTAAATGGAACGAGATTTTAATAATTGTTTTATACCACCTTATATGGATTGTAATAATATGCCACCTCCGAATGGAATGGATATGAATGAACCTTTTTTAAATCCTATGATGCAATATGAGCAAGCTTGCAGTTATTATCGCTACTTATGTATGCAGATGGATTATAAAATTAAGTGCAAAGAATATGAAAAAATGTGTGGTCATACAAATGAAAGAACTAATAGAAAAATAGAATAAGGCATGAAATAAATTCATGCCTTATTTTATTAAACAAAAATAAGCAATTACAATAATTCCTAGTAAAATTCTATAATACCCAAAAGATTTGAAATCATGTTTTTTTATGTAATTCATTAAAAATTTAATTACCAATACAGAAACCAAGAAAGATACTACCATTCCAATTACTAAAATAAGTAATTCAATTCCTGTAAAAGCAAAACCAAATTTGACTAATTTTAATAAACTTGCACCTAGCATTGTAGGAATTGCTAGATAAAAAGTAAATTCTGCTGCATTAGATCTTGATAATCCAATAAGTAATCCTCCTATAATAGTTGCTCCTGAACGTGAGGTTCCTGGAAATATAGCAGCTATTAATTGAAAAATCCCTACTATTATGGCATCTTTATAAGTAATTTGAGTGTTTCTTTCTTTTAAGTGTTTATTGTTTGCTTTTTTGTTATAATTTTCTATTACTATAAAGGCAATTCCAAATACAATTAAAGCAATTCCAATACAGATTGGATTATAGAATAAAGCTTCAAATACTTCATCAAAAACTAACCCTATAACTGCTGCTGGAATACAAGCCACCAAAATTTTTCCCCATAATTGCATTGTATCTTTTCGTAAATAAGATAATATTCCTTTTTCTTGTATGGCCTCTTTTTTATTTTTTGTTATAGGCCATATTTTATTCCAATATAATAAGACCACTGCCAAAATGGCACCAAATTGTATAACAACTTGAAACATATTCCAAAATTCTGGTGATACTTGTGTGAATTTTACAAATTGTTCAACTAATATTAAATGCCCTGTACTACTTATTGGTAGCCATTCTGTAATTCCTTCTACTATTCCAAATAAAACTGCTTTTAAACTTTCAATTAACATACTTTTCCCTCTATTTCTTATAAATTTCTTTTAATATATTATATACTGTATCTTTAATAAATTCAGCTGTTGTTACTGGTGCTACTTTTCCTGGTAATGCTAATGCCCAAACTAGTTTCATACCACGATCTTTTACTGTTTTTTTGTCAATTCCTCCTGGGTTTGAAGCTAAATCAATTAATAAACATTCTTTATTTACACTTTTTAATCTTTCCTCTGTTAGAATCAAATGTGGTACAGTGTTAATAATAATATCATATCCTGATAAGTTTTCTCCTAAAGCATTAATATTTGTAGCTTTATGTCCATATGCTCTAATCCAAGCTAAATCTTCATCTTTTCTGGCCGCACAAGTAATTTTGGCTGATAGACCTGCCATTTTTCTAGCTAATACTTTTCCAATTCTACCAAATTCTAAAATTAAAACTTCACTTCCATGCAAAATTTTATTAGTATTAGAGATAGCAATTTCAATAGCTCCTTCTGCTGTTGATATAGTATTTAAAACAGCCAATTCTTCTCGTTTCATAATATCGATAATTTCAATATATTCATCATTTGCTAAATCATAAATTTCTGGTGTAATGCTTCCAGCAATTAATATTTTTGCATTAATTTCATGCATTAATTCTCTAATCGATATAGTTTCATCACTAAAAGGACTACTAATATCTTTCCCATTACTAGAAAAAGGAATCGGACCTATTACAATTTCTGTGTTTTGAATTGCTTTGCTTATTTTTTCACAAAACACCACATTCTCGACTCCTTTTAATTCTTGTGCTTTTTCTAAACCAAATGTATAAACTGTATTTCCGTCTATTGCTAACATTTTAGCTAATTTTATAATTCTTAAATCTCCACCTATAATGGCAAAATTGGTACTCATAAAATTCCTCCTTATCTTTATATGTTTAGTATATTTCAATTTACGAATTTTATGAGTTTATATTAAAATTATTATATTTATTTTATTCTTGAATTTCTTTTTGAATTTCTATTTCTTGATTTTCTTTCTTTTCTAATGTTTCTGTTCTTCCTGATGAATTCTTTTTCAATAATTTAATATCATTATAACTTAAATTTCTTGTAATTTCACTCATGTTTTCTAAATGTTCTTTTGCTTTTCTTTCTTTTTTATTTAATTTAGGTTTTTTATCTGTTTCTGGTGCTTCTAAATTAAATGGTATAGATATTTTAGCTATAATTGGAATAAATATTGGCTCTTTTTTCACTTTTTCTACTATTTTTTTTGAATTAACATCAATTGCTGTATTTACATATTGAATTGCCTTATCCTTTTCTCCTCTAATTAAATAAATTTTGGCTAATTCATAATAAGCATCTGCTGAAAGTTCTTCTTCTTCAATTGCTTCCATAAATCTTTTTTCCGCTTCTTCTAAATCTTTATATATTAAAGCAATTTCTGCTAATGAATATTTTGCATTATATAATAAAGAATTAATTTCTGCTGCTTTTTCATAACAAATCTTTGCATTTTGAAAGTCATTTAACATTGTATATGCTATTCCTAAGTTATAGTTTAGTTCAAAACTAACTGGATTATATCTTAATGCATCTTGGTATACCATAACAGCTTCCTTATACATTTCTTTTTCAATTAGAATTTCTCCTAATAATTCAGTTGCTTGTTGCATTTCTGGTTTTTTCTTCAATAAGTTAAACAACATTTCAGATGCTTCTTCTTTTTTATCTAAATTATTTAATAACTTTGCTACTGTATAATAAGAATCATAATCTTGTTTATTTAAATCAATTGCTTGTACATATTCATCAATTGCCTTTCTCATTCCGCCTTCTTCTTCATATATTTCTGCCAACATTTTATGAGCTTTATAAGAATTAGAATTTTTTTCTAATATATCCATTAAAGCTTGTTTTGCTTTTTTATTATCTCCGAAAAACAAAGAAAATTTTGCCTTTTTTAGATATAATGTTTCAAAAAGCCTTACATTCCTTTTTTCTAATATTAAAATACCAATTGGAAGTATTATTGCCAATACATATTTTAAAATAACAAATAACATATTCAATTTTACAGTAAACAAAACCTCTACAAAATTAAGAGCTATTCCAATTGCCTCTAATACTAAAATAATCACATAAGTAGTATCATTATTTCTAATCATACGAAAAAACATATATACAAATAATGCAAATGAAATTACAGTAAATATTAATTGTTCTACTATCATATAGTTTCTCCTTCTTTTAACACTTCTATTTTATTTCATTTTTCGTCATTTGTCTAGTCTACGGATATAAAACTTCATAAATTTTATAATCACGTAATATTTTTCTTACATAGTTGTTTGTTTCTTTATATGGAATATTTTCAATATCACTTCCATCATTTTTAATAATACCCTTTTCAATCCAACCATCCACAGTTCCTATCCCTGCATTATAAGCTGCTAAAGCAACTTCTTTACTATCATATCTTTTCAACAAAGTAGCTAAATAGCATGTACCAATTTCAATATTTCGATAAACATCCTCTAACTCTTGCTTAACATTATCACTATTTAGCTCAATATTATTCTTGCGAGCCACATCTTTTGCCGTTTCCTCCATTAATTGCATCAATCCTATTGCATTTCGATTCGAAACAGCCTTAGCATCAAAATTACTCTCTGCCTTTATAACCGCAAAAATCAGATTCTCCTCCACTTGATATTTCTCTTCATATATAGAAACTATCTCTTTATACATTTTAGGATACATCATCTTTAGTAACGAATCTTTGCATAGAAAAAACAAAACAACGAAAACGATAAAAATAATCATAAACATTATCTTTTTATTTTTCAATCTATTTCTCCTTATTCGACATTTTTTTATCTTTTTGTGAGACAATTTGGAACCGTCCCTATTGTCTCATTTACAATCATACCAGTTTTCTGCTTCTTCGATTTCTGCAATTAGTGGAACTTGCAATTTGATGGCTGTTTCCATGCTTTGTTTCATTATTTTTTTTATTTCTTCTTTTTCTTCTTCTATGGCTTCTATCATCATTTCGTCATGTACTTGTAATACTATTTTTGATTGCATTTTTCTTTTTTGCATTTCTTGGTATACTTTAATCATTGCAATTTTCATGATGTCTGCTGCTGTTCCTTGTATTGGTGTGTTCATTGCTACTCTTGTTCCAAATTGTCTTACCATATAGTTGTTTGATTTTAGTTCTGGTATGTATCTTCTTCTATGGAACAGGGTTTCTACATAACCTTTTTCTTTTGCTTCTTCACTTATGTTTTCCATAAATGCTTTTATTCCACTATATTGTTTTAAATAGTCGTCAATGTATTTTTTGGCTTTTTTTCTTCCTATTCCTAGTTGTTCTCCTAATCCAAAGTCACTTATTCCATATACAATTCCAAAGTTGACAGCTTTGGCGTCACTTCTTTGTTCTTTTGTTACTTTTTCGATTGGAGTTTTAAATACTTTTGAAGCTGCTTGTTTATGAATGTCTTGATTTTCTCTGAATGCTTCTATCATATGCTCATCTGCTGATATGTGTGCTAATACTCTTAATTCAATTTGTGAATAGTCTGCATCTATATAAATTTTTCCTTGCTCTGGTTTAAATACTTTTCTAACTCTTTTTCCTAGTTCAAATCTGGTTGGTATATTTTGTAAGTTTGGTTCTGTTGAACTTATTCTTCCTGTTGCTGTTATGGTTTGGTGGAAAAAGGAATGGATTCTTTTTGTTTTTGGATTTATATATGGTTTTAATCCTTGTACATATGTAGAGTTTAGTTTCATTAGTTGACGATAGTCTAGTATTTGCTCTATTATTGGGTGTTCTTTTTTTAATTTTTCTAATACATCTACATCTGTTGAATATCCACTTTTTGTTTTTTTTATGACGGGTAATTTCATTTTTTCAAATAAAATTTCTCCCAATTGCTTTGTGGAATTAATATTAAATTCTTCTCCAGCCATTTCATAAATAATTTTTGTTAAAGTTTCTAATTTATCTGTCAATTCCTTTCCAAATTCATTTAATTCTTTTTCATCTACATACATTCCATTCCATTGCATATTTGATAATACTTCAACAGTTGGCATATCTATTTCATAAAATAGCTTAGTTGCTCCTATTTCTTCTAGTTTTTTTTCTGTTATTTCTTTTATTTCTTCAATAGCATAAGCATTAAAAGCATATTTTTCCTTTTCTGGCTTTTGTTCTTCATTTTTTTGAATAGTATCAAATAGATTTATTTGTTGTTCTTCTTTTTCTTCTCCTATTATTTCATGAACATTAATGTTTAAGTATTGTTCTATTAATCTATCTAAATCTAACTTATTATTAGTTGGATTTAAAATATAACTTGCAATAGATATATCATAATTTATTCCTTTTAATTCTATTCCGATTTGTTTCAATAAAATGTAGATTTTTGTTAAATTTATACTATTTTTTTTAATTTCTTTTTCTTCTAATATTTCTTTCCACTGATTTATGTCTTTTTCACTTTGAAAATAAAAATAATAAACTTCCTTCATTTTTTTATTAAATATACTTATTCCATTAATCTTCTCTTTTATTATCTTTTCTGGATTATTATCTTCATTTTCTGTTATACAAAAAGTCATTTCTTTTTGTTCTTTAATAAATCTTATTACTTCTTCTGCAGGTTTATCTACTACTTGAAATAAATCTTTTATTTCAGTTTTTTTTGTTTCTTCGCCTTGTAAAGAAAATCGTTCAATATAGCGATTAAAGTTTAATTCTTTAAAAATTTCTAATACTTTTTGTTTGTCCCATTCTTCTAAACGAAAATCTTCTAATGTATCTTTAATTGGTACTTCTAAATTAATTGTTCCTAATGTTTTTGATAAAAATGCTAAATCTTTATTATTTTCTATATTTTCTTTTTGCTTTCCTTTTAATCCAGCTTCTTCTTTTTCTACTTTTTCATATAATTGCTCTATTGACCCAAATTTTTGTATTAAAGCTAAAGCTGTTTTTTCTCCTACTCCTGGTACTCCTGGAATATTGTCAGAAGTATCTCCTTGCAATCCTTTTACATCAATTAATTGTTTTGGTTCTAATCCAAAAGTTTCTATAATTCTTGTTCTATCATATTCATCAGTTTCTGTTTTTCCACCTTTTGTATGAGGAATTCTAATTGTAACCTTGTCAGTTGCTAATTGAAAAGTATCTCTATCTCCTGAAAGAATTGTAACTGATAATCCTTGCTTTTCTCCATAACGAGACAATGTACCTAGTATGTCATCTGCTTCATATCCTTCCATCTCTACAATATCAATGTTCATAGCTTTTAAAATTTCTTTAATAATTGGCATTTGCTCTGCCAATTCATTTGGCATTCCTTTTCTTGTTGCTTTATATCCTTCATATAATTTATGTCTTGCTGTTGGTGCTTTTAAATCAAAGGCAACTACTAAATATTCTGGATTAATATCTTCTAATAGTTTAAATAAAATTGCTAAAAAACCATAAACAGCATTTGTGTATTTTCCATCCTTTGTGGTCAACATACGACTCCCCATAATGCCATAAAAAGCTCTATTCATAATACTATTTCCATCCACTAAAACTAACTTATCCAAAATTTTTTCCTCCTCATTTCTTGATTTAAAATTCTTATTCCTAGACTTGCTACCACAAATACAAAAACAAATGGTGTTCCATTTTGCCATCCTTCTCCATAAGTTAAGAAAATACTATTAGCAAATTCACTTATGATTGCAATTTGTGTAATCCATTTAATATCTTCTGCGCTTTGCCATGGCAATAGTGGGAATAACCATAAAATATACCATGGTTGAAAATTTGTAATTAATAAAAACAAAAATATCATAATAAAATAATTTGCTTTTTTTATTTCTGTTCGAAATGCTATTGTTTTTTTATTTAATAATGTCACACAAGTAAAGAAATAAACAATTACAAAAGCTATTAATAGAAAATGATTTACTTTTGTTACAGATATAGTTGGATTTCTAAAATATTCTGTTAAAATAACATAAAAACTTTTTGCTATTTTTTCTTGTTGAATAAACAAACCACTAATTACTTGTCCATCTTGTATATAAAATAAATATGGAATTACTAAAACTCCTACAAAAATAACACCATATTGAATACATTTTATTAATCGTTTAATTGGCTTTTCTTTTCTAGTAAAATAAATTACTACAAATGGCAATAATAAAATTGCAAAATATTTAATCGCAGTTGCTAAGGCTAAAAAAATAACTGTTACTAATAAATTTTTCTTTTTTAATAAAAAGTACAAACCTGATAATATAAAAAATATGACAAACATATCATTATGAACACTAGCAATTCCTTCTATTAAAACAAATGGATTTAAACCATATAGTAAGGCAAATAATTTTTTATTCGTTATTTTATACAATAAATACGCATTTCCTAGATGAATACAAACATTAACTAATTTAAATAAAAGTAATCCAAAGTCAATACTTCCAAATGATAATCCAGCAATTAATTCACAAATTAAAGTCCAAACAGGTCCATATACAACTGTTGAATCTGACCAATCATTGATATATCCTTGTTCTAGTACAGTATCTTTTTGTAATAATTCTTGTTGATTTTCCTGTTCCACAAATTGTTTAATTGTCGTATAATATGGATTTTGTTCATATGTACTACCTAATCTACCAATTCCTAAATAATAAAAAATATCAGAACAGGTAAATGGTAAAACACTCACAAATATAATAGCAATAATAGCAATAAATATAAACATTGTTTTTGTGTTTTTAAACATTGCTTTTCTATTCTTTAAAATTATAACATATAAAATTGTCAATATTGCTAATATTAAAATATACAATATTGTTTGTGTTATTCTACTAATATTTTCACTATACAAAAACTGAAAATATGGTCCAAATTGTAATACCGTCTTTTTTTGAAGTATATACATAATTGATGGCATAGCAAATAAAATACTAGCCAAAATAAATAAAATTTTTATTATACTATTACTTTTTTCTTGTTTCTCTTTTATCAAATTTTTTCTCCTTTTACATATTTTAAAAAGGCTTCACACCCTTCTTTAACATTTTGGTAAGTAATATCAAAATTTCCAGTTGTTATTTTTCTCTCCTATTCGACATTTTTCAACTTAATTCTACTTAATTTGTGAGACAAATCGGGACTGTCCCTACTGTCTCATTATACTATTTTTATTTTATATAGTAAAGTTCTGATTTTAATATTTTTAAAAAAATTTTTTAAGATTGACATAATTTTATAAAAATGGTAAACTTATGGTACAATGTCTGTTTTATAACATTGAATAAAATAATTTAATGTAGGAGGAATTAATTATGGGAAAAAAATGTCGGTTCTATGCTGATATAATGGCAATGCACAACGAGGTTACAGGTTCATGCAATCTTATAATAGTAAAGTTTCCTAACGGAGAATCTTTACGGTTTGTTGTAGACTGTGGTTTATTTCAAGAAAAAAAATATTATGAGTTAAATACCGAATTAAATTTTAATGCAGAAAACATTGATTTTTGTTTGGTAACACACGCTCATATTGATCATATAGGTAGATTGCCTTATATGGTAAAAAACGGATTTTTCAAACCAATTTATACAACAAAAACAACTGCTAAATTGTTACCTTTGGCTTTAACTGATAGTTTCAAAATATTAAATTTAATATCAAAAAGAAAAAACATTAAACGTCTATATTCAGATATAGATGTAGAAAAAACATTACAACTTATAAAGCCTTGTGAATATAATGAAACTATTCAAATCCATGAAAGTGTAAAAGCAACATTTTTTAACAATGGTCATCTTCTTGGATCAGGACTTATTCTTGTCCAAATTAGTTATCCAGAATATGAAGATATTAACTTACTATTTACAGGTGATTATAACAACAAAAATACGTTTTTTGATGTTCAAGCAATACCACAATGGGTTTTAGAATTACCATTAACAATAATTCAAGAATCAACTTATGGTTATATGGATTCATGTGAAGTCCATAAATGTTTTAAAAATAACATCAAAAAACGTTTAGCAAGTAATGGAACTGTAGTTTCGTTAGTATTTTCATTAGGACGGGCACAAGAAATACTGTATGAATTAAAAAATATGCAGAAAAGCGGTGAACTTAATGTGAAAATACCAATCTATCTTGATGGAAAATTAGCAATTAAATATACTGATTTATACATTAAAGATGGATTAGATATTAAGGAAGAAATGAAAGAATTTCTACCTGAAAATTTAAAATTTCTTGATAAAAAAAGCAGAAGCATTGTATTAAAAGATACAAGAAAAAAAATAATTCTTACAACTTCTGGTATGGGTTCATATGGTCCTGCACAAACATATATCCCTCAATACATATCAAGAACAAACACATTAATACAATTCACTGGATACACTGCTGAAGGAACTATTGGAAACACTTTAAAAAACACTAGCATAGGTAACTTAATAGAAATAGGAGGATTGCTTTTACCAAAAATAGCAGACGTGCAATATACAACAGAGTATTCTTCTCATGCAAAAGCAGATGAAATGATTGAATTTTTAAAACAATTTAAAAATTTAAAATTAGTTTTAGTTAATCATGGAGAAACAGAAACTAAGAAAATTTTTGCTGAAAGAATTACTAAAGAAGTAAAAGCTAAAATGGTAGGCTTATTAGCAAGAGATTACTTTTTTAGAGTTAATACTTATGGTTTAATAAAAACAGTATCGACAAAATTCAAATAATTATTCTATGTATCTTATAAGATGCTAAAAGGAGGTATAATTATGACAAAAAATCAATATAAGAATGAACGGAAAACTTCTCATGGAAATGGAAGAGATGTAATTACGCAAAATGGTAAAGACATGAGCAAAAACCAGAAACTTCCTGATATTAAAGAAGTTGAAAAATTTGTATTACAAAGCATTTTTGGTCAAGATAAACAAGTCAGACAAATTATTACTTCTATATACAGATCAATCAATTTCAAAACTATTAAATCCAACATTTTAATTGTTGGAAATAGTGGTACAGGAAAAACAGAAACCATTAAGCAAATTGCAAAAAAATTAAATATACCATATACCATTGAAGATGCTACTAAATATACTCAAGAAGGTTATTATGGAGCTGATGTGGAAGATATGATATATAATTTAATTGAAAATGCTAATAGAAACATTGAAAAAGCACAAAATGGTATTATAGTAATTGATGAAATAGACAAAAAAGCAGGCAATGAAGAACATGATGTTGCAGGTACAGAAGTACTTAAAAGTTTATTGAAAATCATTGAAGGAACTATAATACAAATTCCATCACTTGATGATCCATTTTCAGAAGAACTTATTAATTTTGATACTAAGAATATTATTATAATTTTCTTAGGAGCTTTTTCAGGATTAGAAAAAATACGAGAAAAAAGATTAAATTCTAATCCATTAGGATTTACAAAAACAAATGTAGAAAAAAAAGAAATACAAAAATCACCATTTTCAAAAAATGATTTAATTGAGTATGGTATGCCAAAAGAATTTGTTGGTAGAATAGACACTATAATAGAAATGAATAAACTTACTAAACAAAATTTATCATTAATATTAAAAAAATCAAAACTATCAATATTTAGGAGATATCAAACTGAATTAAAACAAAAAGGAGTACTATTATCTTATAATGGTAAACTATTTGAATGTATTGCAGAAAAATCTCTTACCATTGATACCGGTGCAAGAGAACTTAGTAATACTGTAAACTACATGTTTGAAAATATTGTATATGATATTTTGGCAAATCCTAATAAATTCAAAAAATGTACTTTGAATTTGGATATTGTAAATGACAATACAAAATATGAATTATCTTAAATTGTCATAATTATTAAATAAAACTGTCTTAGATTATTTTTACTCTAAGACAGTTTTATTATTTTTTAAATCTCTCTCTATACTTTTTTTATATCGTTCTTCCTCTGAAAACACACAACCACAATATTTTTGTCTATATAAGCCCAATTCTTTTGCTTTCTCTTGACCTTGGCGAAAACCAATACGAAAATCGCGATACAAAAATTCCACTCCATATTTTTTAGCCATCTCCTCTGCTACCCTAATCAACATCTCATGATTTTGATACGGACTTACCAACAAAGTAGTAGAAAAATGACTATATCCATGTTCTTTCGCATATTTAGCAGTTTGCTCCAAACGAACAGGATAGCAATAATTTTGACAACGATTTTCTAAATCATCTATCACATTTCTACAAAATTCTTTTAATCCATAATTTTCTTCAAATATAGCTTCTACCCCTATATCTTTTGTATATTGAATTAAAGTATCTCTTCTCATCTTATATTCCATATAAGGATGAATATTAGGATTAAACCAATACACTGTAGGTTCTATCCCCTCTTCTCTTAAAGAATCAATACAGTATACACTACATGGTGCACAACAAGTATGCAATAATAATTTCATTTTATCTTCCTTTCTGGTCTTTTTTGGGACGGAGAAAAAAATGGTCAAAATGTAACTTGCCCTGAAAATCCTCCTTCTTCTGGCAAATCATATCCTAAATGTTTATAAGCTGGTGGTAATGCTTTTCTTCCTCTTAAAGTTCTTGCCATAAATCCAATTTGAATTAAATATGGTTCATATACATCTTCAATGGTTTCTATTTCTTCCCCTACACCTACTGCTAAAGCTTCAATTCCAACTGCTCTTCCTCCATATTGAACAATCATTGTTTCTAATAATTTTCTATCTATTTCATCTAAACCTAATTCGTCAATTTCCAATTGATTTAAAGCATGTTTAGCTATTTTAAGAGTAATTGCTCCATCTCCTAAAACAGTTGCATAGTCTCTTACTCTTTTTAATAATCTATTCGCAATTCTTGGTGTCCCCCTTGACCTTCTTGCAATTTCTTTTGCCGCTTCTTCTTCAATTTTAACTTCTAAAATTTTACTTGACCTTTTTACAATAGTTGTTAAATCTTCTGTTGTATATAATTCTAATCTATGTACAATCCCAAAACGATCACGTAATGGCGTTGTTAAAGAACCTGCTTTTGTTGTAGCTCCTATTAAAGTAAATTTAGGCAAATCTAAACGTATTGATCTTGCACTTGGCCCTTTTCCTATTACAATATCTAATGTATAATCTTCTAATGCAGGATATAAAATTTCTTCCACACTTTTACTTAATCTATGAATTTCGTCGATAAACAACACATCATATTCAGATAAATTGGTCAAAATAGATGCCAAATCTCCCGGTTTCTCTATTGCTGGACCAGATGTGATTTTAATATTAGAATTCATTTCATTTGATATAATATTAGATAATGTTGTTTTTCCTAATCCAGGAGGTCCATATAATAAAACATGATCTAAAGGCTCTCCCCTTTTTTTAGCAGCTTCAATATAAATCTTCATATTTTCTTTTACTTTATCTTGCCCAATATATTCCTTTAAAGTTCTTGGTCTAAGAGAATTTTCTAAACGTTCTTCAGTTTGGCCTTCTATTGTAGGATTCAAAATTCTTTCTTCGTCCATGTTTAGCTTCCTCCTTATTTTCTTTTTCATACTTTATTAATAAAATCTTCTATTATTTTTAACATTTTATTATTATTTCCCTCATATTTCTTGGGTTTAAAATTTTTACTCATTTCAATAGCCTTCTCTAATTCTTCCACTTCTTTAATTCCTATTATGTAACCTTTTTGGTTGAAAAGTTCTACAATTTCTTTTTGATGGTCATTTACATGTTCTTTATATTGATGTAATCTAGGTATAGCAATTACTGTTTTTCCTTTATTAATAGAAGATATAATAGACCCTACACCTCCATGAGTTATAATTAATTTAGCTTCTTCTTGCAATCGATTTAACTGTTCTTTATCAATAAAATTTAGAATTTTCATATTTTTTGATTCATATTTTGTGTAACCTGCTTGTACTACTACTTCCTCTTTTATTACATTTTTTTGTATCAATTCCTCTATTTTTTCTAATAAACGATGAAAGCTATTATTTTGTGTTCCTAATAATACTAAAATCATTAAAAAATCCTTCCTCCATATACTGCTTTTGGATATAATTTAAGCATTTCTTCCCATTGCACAATAAATAAATCTGCTATTGGATAGATAAGTTTTCCTGTTGCTGTTTTTTTGTTAGTGTTTGCAAATGTTTCAATATATATAATCTTACTTCCTAACATTTTTCCTAAATAGCACATTGGCCCAGCTGTATGAGTTCCTGTTGTTACAATTACTTTAGGTCGTATCTTTAAATATAAATATACAGTTTTTAAACATAAATAAAAATATTTGAAAATATAACTAATCAGCTTAGCTCTTGTGCCATATGGTAAAAAATCTAACCTTTCTCCATATTTTTCTTTTAAATTTTCATTTGTTTTATCTTTTTCTGTAATAATATGATAATCATATTTTTCAAATAATGGTGATAATTGCATTAATTCGCTTAAATGCCCTCCTGTACTTGAAATAAATAATACTTTCTTTTTCATCTTCACACCTTTTATTATAAATTTTTCTATGCCTATTATATCTTTTTTTTTCCCTCTTGTCAAAATGGTCATTTCGGGGACGGAGAAAAAAAAGACCATGTGGTATTATAAAATAATAATGTACCACATGGTCTTTTTTTTCTCCGTCCCCGAAATGACCATTATGCTCTTGGATGAGCTTTTTTATAAACGTTTTTTAATCCTTCGTCTTGAAATTGCATATATACTTGTGTTGATGATATGTCTGAATGTCCTAACATGGTTTGGATGGCTTTTAGGTCTGCTCCATTTTGTAATAGGTGTGTTGCAAATGAATGTCTTAATACGTGTGGTGTTATTTCTTTTGTTATGTGGGCTTGTTCTTTATAGTATTTTATGATTTTCCAAAATCCTTGTCTGGTTAGTCTACTTCCATTTATATTAACGAATAAGGCTTGTTCTCCTTCTGTTTTTACTAAAATTTCTCTCGCTTCTTCCATATATTCTTTTAATGCATTTAATGACATGGTTCCTAATGGTATTCTACGTTGCTTGTTTCCAGTTGTGCAGTTTACGTAACCTTCTTCTAAGTTGACATCGTCAATGTTTAGTGAAATTATTTCTGTTACTCTCATTCCTGTTGCATATGCAAATTCTAACATTGCTTTGTCTCGGATTCCTTTTAGGTCAATGTCTTTTGGTTGTTCTAATAGTAATTCTACTTCTTTTGCTGTTAATACGTTTGGTACTCTTTTTTCTATTTTTGGTGATTGTATATTTTGTGTTGGATCTTTTTTTATTTTTTTGTTTTTTAATACAAATTGATAGAAGGAACGAATTGATGCAATACATCTTGAAATACTAGATGCTTTTTTTCCTTCTTCTTGTAATTCTTTTATATAATCTTTTATGTCTTCTTCTGTTACTCTATTGTAATGAATTTCACATGCTTCTATATATCTTCTAAATTGTTTTAAATCTCTTTTATAAGATTGTAATGTGTTGTTTGATAATTTTTTATCATTTTCTAAAAAATTAAAAAAATACTTTAACTGTCTTTCCATTTATTTCCCCTACCCCTTGTTATAATTTAAAATAATCTATTTACATAAACTATATATGTTATATCAAACAATTTTGAAATTGTAAATACATTTTTTGATTTTTTTAAAAATATTTTATAAATATTTTTACTATGTTTGTGGATAACATTATCTCTATTACAGAAGATATCACTAAAACTAATAACATTATAAAAGAAAATATAGTATGTCTTATTATTTCTATTTTAATATTTTCTTTGTCTCTATCTTTTATAATTGATTTATAGAGTTTATATCCACTTACAGCTAAAGCTAATATAGCTGGTATCATGATTATATTTTGTAGTAATAGTATCATTAATATAAAAATAACTCCTTGTGGTAGTCCCATCATCATAATACAAGCTGCAATAGTATACCCTAAACAAAATCCTCGATATAATCCAATTCCAAATACAACTGGAATACCTATTACCGTTGTTCCAAAAAACCATAATATAATTGCTAGTAGGATATTTTGTCCTATACTATTTTTTAATAATTCTACATAATTCAATTTTTCTGTTGCTTTAACTTTTTCCACAAAATTATTTAAGTAATTAGTAATTTCTGTCCTTTGTCCTTCTTCTACATGATTTATAAAAAATACACCTAGAAAAATTCCTATTATAAAAACAAAAGCCACTAAAATATATTCTTTTTTATTGTTACTTACATGCTCTTTTATAATTTCAAATAATTTAAATTGTTTGTTTCTTTTCATAAATTTCTCCTTATCTTATACTCATGTGTATTCGATAAGGAGTTTTTTAGAACTATTATTTTGCTTTTATTTTTCCGTAATTTCCGCCACCACCAGAATGGATTTGCATTTCACCATTTCTTGCTTGTACTATATAATTAGCAACTTTTTCTCCGACCACAGCTTCTATATCATCTTTTGATAATTTATGTAAGATATTCATTTCTGTTTCGAAGTTATCTAATAATTTTGTAATTGTTTTTCCTCCCACTCCTGGAATAAATCCTAATGGAACTTGATATATATATGGTGGTCTATTTTCTGGACTTTTTGTTTTTTCTTTGTCTTTAATTAATTCAATTCTATCAAAAACTCCAAAAGTTACATTCTTTCCTCCGCACTTTGGACAAGTCTCAACTGGCTCTTTTGTTTCAATAGAATCTTCACAATCATCACAATATGTTCTATGATATTTTCCTAATTTAGGATCTAAGCCATAATTTGCAACAACTTTTCTTCCTTTTTCATTTTTTAATGCCATAACAATTTCTTTAAATGATATATCTTCTACTTGCATTTTGTTATATTCTCTAGCTATTTTAGGTAATGAATGAGCATCTGAATTTGTTACAAATGTTCTTTTTTCTAATTCTGAAATAGTATCTGCTAAATAAGTATCTGAACTTAATCCTAATTCTATAGCAAATATTTTATCAAATTTTTCTTTAAATATATTTTCTAATCTGTCAGTACAATTTCCATAATAGCTTTTATGTGGTGTAAAAACATGGGCTGGAATTAAAATTCCATTATATTTTTCTACTATATCAATTAAATCATAACCAGATAAATCTGATCTTTGTGTACTTAATGTAATATTTTTTATATGATGGCTCATTTCATTAGAAAATTTTTTAATATCTTCTAAATGTGGAAAGAAACATACATTATGAGCACTTCCACATTTTCCATTTCTTCCCTTTTCTGATGTTTCTACTTCACTTCCTAATAAAATACAAACTTTATCTTTATAAATAATTCCACCATCTTCTAATTCATAAGCTTCACCTGTTTTTAAAAATTCTTCAATATCTTCAATAACATATGGAGAAGCACAATCAATAATTCCTACTACTTGAATTCCTTTTCTATCAGCACATTCTTTGGCAATATTAGCAAAGTTTAAGGATTTTGCTGCTGTAATTTTTATTGGTTTTCCTGCTTCACTTCTTCCTATGTGTACATGTAAGTCAGCAAATATTTCGTACATATCTCTTTTTCCTCTCTTATTCTTCTATTTCGGTTTTGCCAAAAATATCTGTCCCTTTTGACAAAATTTTTCTAGCTGTTTCTTCACTAAATAGTGGTCGATTTGCTGTTTCAATTTCATTGAACATTTCATTTGCAATTTCTGCATTTTGCTCTGAAATTAATTTATCTACTTTTGGTTCATATTCATAAATTACTTTTTCTATAAATTTAGTCAATTCCTCTGTTTCATTATGAATTTTAACTAATCTTCGTAAAGACGACATATTAACTAAATCACTCATTTGAATTTTTTCCATAAAGTTTACAAATTCAATAAAAGTATTTAAGTAACGATTATATTCGTCTTTTAAATTTCTGTGTTCTAATAGAACTAAAGCTTCATCTGGTTTAAATCCAATTCTTTCTGGTCTATCTAATAACATTCCTCCAAATTGATCTACTAATTCTAATATGTCACTTTCTCTTTCTCTTGGATTACTTCCACTATATCTATTTATCTCTTCACATATTTTACAAAATCTTTTTCCAAATCCAATTTCTCTTAAATATTGAGCTCCTTCTTTGGCATAAGAATGAATTCTATTTATATCTTGCGCATTGTCTATTTTTTTACAATTGCATAACAAACAAGCTGTTAATAAGAAATTTTTATCAACATCAATTTTAGAATAATTCAAAAATAGTCTTAAAATTTCAGTTTTAAATACGACAGATTTGTCAAAAAATATTTTTGCTTTTTTTGACAAATAATAAACTATTTCCATTTTTGAATCTAATTCTTCTTCCTCTAATATATAATCTGCAAAAGTATTCATTTGATTCCTCCCTATATCTACAATTTTATTATAATAAAATCAATGAACTTTTTCAACTATTTTTACTTATGTTACATAAATGTAATAAATATCTAGTATTTTTTTATTGCATTTCTTGCCAATTCATCACATCTATTATTATAAACATTGTCACTATGTCCTTTTACTTTATGAAATTTTACTTTATGTGTTTTTGTTAATTGGTATAACTCTTTCCACAATTCTTGATTTTTTACTGGTTCTTTTCCTGCTGTTTTCCAATTATTTTTTGCCCAATTGTAAATCCATCCTTGTTCAAAGGCATTTACAACATATGCACTATCACTATATAAATCTACTTCGCAAGGATATTTTAAAAGTTTCAATCCTTCTATCACAGCAGTTAATTCCATTATATTATTTGTAGTCTCCTGTTTCCCACCAGATATTTCTTTTTTATTTTCTCTATACATTAAAATGGTTCCCCATCCACCTGGTCCTGGATTTCCAGAGCAAGCACCATCAGTATAAATGATTACTTTTTCCATAAAACCATCCTTTCTATTTGTTTTTTTTACATTTTTATGATATCATTATAGCACAAATAAAAAAAATAAAGCAAGAAGGGATTTTTATGGGTAAAGTTTTAGGGATTATTACTGAATATAACCCTTTTCATAATGGTCATTTATATCATTTAGAAAAGTCAAAAAAAGATACTACAGCAAATTACACAGTTGCCATCATGAGTGGGAACTTTACACAACGTGGGAGTACTTCTTTAATTGATAAATGGTCAAAAGCAGAAGCAGCAATTCAATCTGGTGTAGATTTAGTTATTGAACTTCCTGTTTTATATGCAACTTCTAGTGCGGAAAATTTTGCAGAAGGAGCTATTAAAATTTTAGATTCTTTAAAAGTTGTAGATTTTATCTCTTTTGGTGCAGAAACAGCTGATATAGAAACTTTAGATAAATGTGCTGATATTTTATATCGTGAACCAAGAGAATATAAAACACTTCTTTCACATGAGTTAGCAAAAGGTATTTCTTACCCTAAAGCACGTGAAAATGCTTTAATGATGTATTTAAATGATATTAGAAGATTTGCCAATGTCCTTTCTTCTCCAAATAATATTTTAGGAATTGAATATTTAAAAGCTTTGAAAAAATTCAAAAGTAATATTCAACCAATTGCTATATCTCGATTTGAAGTTGGTTATCATGATTTAAGTTATACTGGAAATATTGCTAGCAGTACTGCAATAAGGAATATGATTAAAAACAACGGATTTAATGCTTTAAGAAATCTTATGACACCACCTAGTTATAATACTTTAGTTCAAAATATAAAAGCTGGACATATTATTCCTGATATTTCTGTTTTTGAAAAAGAAATTATGTATGTTCTACGAAAAATGACTATAGAAGAAATTTCCGAATTACCAGATGTTTCTGAAGGTTTAGAATTTGCAATTAAAAATACAGCTAATTCTTGCAATACTTTGGTAGAATTTTTGAATATTATAAAATCCAAAAGATATACAAATACTCGTTTACAACGTATCTTACTATATGCCCTATTGGGAATTACTAAAAAAGATATGGCTATGTCAAAAAAAATTCAACCTTATGTTAGAGTATTAGGTTTAAATAATAGAGGTAAATTTCTTATTTCAGAAATTGCTAAAGCAAATCCTAAACTTGAAATTATAACATCTGTGAAACGCTTTACTGATGGTAATTCAAACAAGAATTTGAAGGCTATGTTGGAAAAGGATATTTGGGCTACTAATGTTTATACTCTTGGTTATGAGGAAGATTCTTGTAATAATTTGGATTTTACTAAAAAAATTGTAACTTTATAAAGTTTTAAATTAATTGACGAATTTTGTTGCATATGATATGATGTAACAAATATGAAAAAAGAGGGGGACTCTTCTATGTATTCATCAAAAAGTTTAATGTATTCTGCTACTGATGCTGCTATTTGGTCAATTGTAGCTATTATTTTAGCAATTGTAGGCGGATTAGTAGTTTACTTTATTTTTTTAAACAAAAAAAATGAAGGAAAATTTAATGGTTTTGTAGGATGGCTTTATGATTTTCTATCTTTCAAAAAAATGTTTTTAGAGGCTCTTTTAAAGATTACTTATTTAATGGTTGCTATCTATTTAACAGTTTCTTCTTTTGGAATGATAGGAACTAGTTTCTGGCTTTTCTTGTCTACTTTAATTATTGGAAATCTTATTTTAAGAGTTGTTTATGAATTTTCTTTGGTTCTACTAGTTATTTGTAGAAATACAACAGAAATTAATAAAAAGTTATCTAATACAACCATCACTACTAATGAAAATAAAGAGAATGAAAACAAAGAAAAATAATAAAATAATCCCCAGTATAAATAGGGATATTTATTGACTTTTTACTTATAAATAGATTATAATAAATATAGGAAATGACAAATCCACAAACGTGGTTTTGCCGATATAAAGATTTAATAAACCATTAGCTCGGCTAAGCAGAATGGTTTATTTTTTATTTATGTAGTTGCTTTCCACTTGTTAAATGCATTACAACCATTGAAATATTGTTTTTTTTGCAATCGCTAATATCTTTCATATATTTCTCTACTAAGATATCTCCTTTTTAACCTCTACTATTTATTTTTTCTTTAGTGATTTTTTGTTTTCTTTTTCTAATTGTTTTAAACTTTTCTTTGGTGTTGGTAAGTCCTCTGGCATAGTTCCTCCAAGTTCTTTTATTGTTTTTCTTATTTTTGAGCCAACTTCATAATGAGCTTTATTAGCTTCTTTTTCACTTTGAATATTATCTTTCTTTAATTTTTGCTCTGTTTGAGATATTCTAAATAAATTTGCTATAAGTTCATCACTTCCCATATTATCTAAAATATCTTCTCTATATCTTAATTCTTTTCTTCTAGCAATATCATCAGCTGTTTCTCCATTATATAAGCCTTTATATCCGCTATTGTGAAATTTATCAAAATTTTTCACTCCTGCATTTTTCGCTGTTTGATTAAGTGAATAATTGCCTTTTTTGGTTAAATTTCTTTGATAAAATCTCTTTTCATCTTCTGTTAACGAACTATATTCTTTTTCGCTAATTTCTTGCTTTCTGGTTTGAATTGCAAAATATGTTTGTGCAAGAGCAATAACTTTTTTTCTTGTATCTCCATTCTGTGCTATCAAATAGCAAGCATAACGTGTTAATTTGTAATCTTTAATCATTACTTCAGCATTATTTGCACGTTTTGACAACTTGTCGACGTCGACAAAATGTTCAAATTCACTAATATCACTATTTTTGCAAGATTCTTTTGCTTTGTTTATAACACTTTCAAATTTTCGCCATTCTTTATAATTCAAAACTGATTGCAATTCTCTAGCATACCAATATTCTATTCCATTTTCATCAATATGTTTAATATCTTCAAAATTTTGGTTAGTATAATTCTCTTTCTTATCTAGTTCATTCATTTGAAATCATCTCCATTTCTTATTATTTGATATTTTACTACAATTTCAAACGAATTGCAATATATTTACGAAAATTTGTTTTGTTCTTCTAATTCTTCAAGATAATATTCCATATTCTCCTTTATTTTTTCAAATATTTTTAAAGAATATACTAAAATATCTTCAAGTATACAGTTTTTATCTAAATTAGCATTATGATATTGATTTATATAATCTATAATAGTTTTCTTATCTTCATACCTTAGAATGTTTATTGCATCTTTATTTGCCCAATCATGTAATATAGATAAATGAACAAAAGCACATGCAAATTTATATGATATATATTCCCATCCAAAACCTATTTCATTGGCAAAATCTACCATTTCTCTGTCAGTTAATCTTTTATTCTGCGAATTTTTCCATTGAATATTTTGAAAAAAGTCTGATAATAATTGGTACCTACTACTTTTTTATATAGTTTACTTTCATATAGCAATTTAATGGCTTTTTCATTTTCATTAGAACTATTTCTAACTATATCGCAATATTTTTTTATATTATTTTCCATTAAATTGTTCCCTTTCTTATAAATTCATTAAAAATGATATTGCTAATCTTTTTACCTTGACTATAAACATATTCATCATTTCTATAATCTTTATCTTTAAAATCTTTAATCAAAATTGTTAGAATATAATTTCCATATTTAGTTGATACAATACCTCCATCATTTCTAACAGATTGATATTTTCCACTTTTAGTAACTATATAATTTACAATTGGATTTTCTACTTCTTTATAAATTTTATCTATTCCATCTCCAACCATTTCATGATATTTTTGATTTTTTATTATATCTATTATTTCTTGTGTTATTTCTTTATCAAATAGCTCATAATCATTTAATTTTTTCCATACTAAATAATAATCATAAGCAGTAGTTTCTGAAAATACTTCATCTTCTACTGATTTAAATTTACTATATAATTTTGTATCTTTACAACCGATATTTTCTATTGTTTTATTTATTTTATCGATTCCTAAAAAATCAATCAACATATTAGTTGCCACATTATCACTTATAATCATCATTAAAGTTGCAATATCAAGAATAGGAAGTTTTATGCCTTTTGATAAATATCTCATTACACCACTACCATTCACATAGTATTTATCTAAATATGTAAGTTTCATTTTTCTATTTATTGTCTCATTATTTATTTGATTAAATAATTCAATTAAAATAAATATTTTTATACAACTTGCTGAATTATATTTTTCTTTTTCATTTATCTTTAATATAGTACCATTTAAGTCATCATAATAGACTGCTACTTTCCCATCAAAATTAACTAAGCTATCTTCTATTACTTTTCTTATATTCATAATTAAATTCTCCAATCTTTAAAATATCTTTAATTTATCTTATTTATACCATAAACTCCCTATAAAAACAATTATTTTACAAATATTAGTATTAAGGCTGTTACTTTTATATGTAACAACCTTTAATATTCTTATCTTGCATATCTATCTTTTTTCTTTGTTTTAGTAATATCTTCTTGTCCTTTTTGCATTCGCATTTCAATTTTTATAACTTCCTTAACCTTTGGTGTATCTTCTAAAACATAATTTGCTGTTTTTATATTTTTTCTGTACTTATTTAGAATTGTAGTGCATTCATTTCGCTTTTCTTTGTATTCTTGTATTAATTTATCATTTTTACAATTTCTTAGCTTATTTCTGTATTTTTGCCTACTGTATCCACATAATATCCTGTACACCAAAAGTGTCTATTTCCATATTTATACTTTAAGTTAGCATGCCTATCAAATATCATTAAGCTACTTTTTCCTTTTAAATATCCCATTATACTTGATACACTATATTTCGGCGGAATACTAACTAGCATATGTATATGGTCTGGACATAATTCTGCTTCTATTATTTCTATTCCCTTTTGCTCACATAATCGCCTTAATATTACTCCTATATCTTTTCTTATTTTTCCATATATTCCCATTATTCTATATTTTGGTGCAAATACTATATGATATTTGCAATTCCAAGCACTATGTGTTAAACTGTTTTTGTCTATTTTCATAGATAAATCTCCTCCTTTGATTTTTTATTTTTGCGGTTGACCAGACCAACTATATTATATCAAAGAAGGAGATTTATTTTACTCATAGCTAGAAGCCTTTAGACCCCCACGTAAAACGCGGGGTTTTCATTATACAAAAAAGACCGCTTCATTTTTGAAACGGTTTAAAGTTTTTGTGTTGTCAAATTCTTATAATCTTAAAATTGAGTTATATCAAGCATTATAGAGAGTTCGACAAAAACTCGTCTTGGTGGGCAGGGAAGGATTCGAACCTTCGTACTCGAATGAGAACAGATTTACAGTCTGCCGCCTTTAGCCACTCGGCCACCTACCCATATGGTGCTCCATCTAGGATTCGAACCTAGGACCCACCGGTTATGAGCCGGTTGCTCTGACCAACTGAGCTAATGGAGCATGCTATTTGTATTTAGCACAGATAAAAGTATAATTCATTTTTTCACAAAAGTCAATACTTTTTTAAAAAATTTCTGTATAATTTGTAACTAATTTCGCTCCTTGTTGAATTAATTGATTTGTTCCAACAGAATAAATGGAATTAATGTTACCAGGTACAACAAATACATCTCTTCCTTGTTCTAATGCAAAATCCACAGTAATCATCGTTCCACTTTTCTCTTTTGCCTCCACTACTAAAACCCCTTTACTTAATCCACTAACAATTCTATTTCTAGCTGGAAAATTCATTTTTTCTGGCTTAGTCCCTAATGGATATTCCGATAAAATCACTCCATCTGTTTCCAATATATACTTTGCTAATATTTCATTCTCTTTAGGATAAATTTGGTCTAATCCATTGCCTAAAACAGCAATTGCTTTTCCCGCTTCTTCTTTATTTGCACAAATTGTACCTATATGAGCATAACTATCAATTCCTTTAGCTAATCCACTTACAATATTTAATTTTTGTTTTGCTAAATTATAAGAAAAATATTTAGCTGCTTTTTTTCCATATTCACTAGCATCTCTACAACCAATAACAGCAATAGATTTTTCTTTTAAAATATCTATATTTCCTTTATAATATAAACTAATTGGTGGATCATAAATCTCTTTTAATTGTTGTGGATATTTTTCTTCGTTAATTGATATTATACCTATATTATGTTGTAACATAAATTTTAAATTATTTTCTATGTTTTTTCTTACATTTTTATCTAATATGTTTTGTATTCCTTTTTCACCTATTCCTTTTATCGTAGACAATTCTTTTTCTTTTAATTGATAAATATTCTCTGGATTTTTATATTTTTCTAATAAAAATTGTTTTTTCTTAACTCCTAACCCCTTTATCATAGATAACCATATCCAATATTTTTTATATTCTAAATTTTTCATTTTTCCTCCTTTTCTTTACAAAAAAAGACATTATTAAAAATAATGCCCCTTCTTTATTTTTTTAAAAATTACTATTTGGATTGTTTTGCTCTTTTGCCGCTTTTATTACATTTGACATTAACATAGCAATTGTCATTGGTCCCACTCCCCCTGGTACTGGTGTAATATAGCTAGCTACTTTTTCAACTTCTTCAAATTTCACATCTCCTACTAATTTACCTTGTTCATTTCGATTTATTCCTACATCTATAACAACAGCACCTTCTTTTACCATATCTGCTGTTACAAAATTTGCTTTTCCTATCGCTGCCACTAAAACATCTGCTCTTTTTGTATGCTCTTTTAAATTTTTTGTTTTAGAATGACAAACTGTAACTGTTGCATCTTTAGCTAAACAACATTGAATTAGAGGTTTTCCTACGATATTACTTCTTCCAATTATAACTACATCTTTTCCTGCAATATCAATTTTATATTCTTCAAACATTTTTATAATACCATATGGTGTACACGAAATAAATGTATCTTCCCCAATTCCTAGTTTTCCTACACTAGAAGGTGTAAAACCATCCACATCTTTTCTATATGTTATACTTTTAAATGCTTGATTAATATTTAAATGTTTTGGAATTGGACTCTGTAATAAAATTCCATGAATGCTTTTATCTTCATTCAATTTTTTTATTACATCATTCAATTCTTGTTGTGTGATATTCGCCTCTAAAAGATGTTCTTCATATTCAATTCCAATTTCGTTACAAGCTTTATTTTTCCCTTTTACATATACTTTTGATGCACTATCATCTCCTACCATTATAATAGCTAATTTAGGTTGAATTCCTTTTTCTTTTAATTCTGCACATTCTATTTTTAATTCTTGCCTTATTTTTTTTGCTAACTCTTTTCCATCTATAATTGTTGCCATCTTTTTGCCTCCTTTTTGTATATTTATTGTATCTTATATTATACTATTTTTCAATACTTTGCTACATTGCTACTTTATACTCAATATCTTCCATATATGGGAACATTTCTTTAACTCTTTTTAAAGTCAACATCAACATCCTAGGATGCGGATTTTTTTTATGCTCTGAAAGTAATTTTTGTGTATAACAATTTTCTGCTGTCTTAAACAGAACATAACGATTTCCTACATATGTGTAATAAATTTGATAGCCATTTCGCAAATCTTCCCACATTTTTTCAAATGTATAGTCTTCCATATTTAATCAAATTCCTTTCTCTTTACTTCAACAAATCATCTGGTAATGACATTAAATTATTTTCTTCTTTTTCTCTCTTTATAAATTCTTCTGAAAAATCCTTTTGACTTTCTAAGCTTAAATTTCCATCAATTCTATCTCTAAAATCACTTTTTTTTGATTTTTTATTATTATATTGATATTCTTCATACTCTTCTAATAGTTTTTCTTTAAAAAAGTCTGTATCTTTTTCTAATAATTCATTAACTTTTTCTTGATTTTCTTGTAAAAAATTCATTATAAATACTTTTATATTTTGAAATATCGTTTCTATTCTATCATCTTTATATCCCTGTGCTGATAAAATTCTATTTTGTGTAAATTGCACATTTTTAAGTGAATCTTCTAATAACCCCATTATTCTTTCTGTAAAATTTTGATTTTCTATTTTTATATTTAAAATTTTGTTTTTATTTTTTTCTTCAACCATAGTTTCTTCTAAATTTTGTTTATCTGATTCTTTTTCCATTTCTATTTCATTAAACAATATCATTACTTGTTCTAACAAATCATCTTTACGCTCTTCTCCTAATTGTTTCATAATTTGTGATTCCAATAATTTCAATTCACCTTCTGCATATTCTTGAATAGATAAATAATCACAATGATAAATTTTGTATTGATTTACTAATCCAATTAATGCTTTTTCTATAATTTGCATAACTTCTTGTGGAATTCCTTCTCTATAAAAACCTTTACTCATAATAGCTTTTTTAAATTCTTCTAAATTTTGCATCTTTTCCTCCTTATTTTACTTTTTTCGACATTTTTCTGCATGATTCTTGAGACAAAATAGAACTGTCCCTACTGTATCATTTCGTTAAATTGTGCTTCTGTTATAATTGTAACTCCTAGTTTTTCTGCTTTTGTTAGTTTACTTCCTGCTTCTTCTCCTGCTAATACATAGTCTGTTTTTTTTGATACGGTACTTGTGGTTTTTCCTCCTAGTTTTTCTATTATGTTGCTTGCTTCTCCTCTGGTATATTGTTCTAGACTTCCTGTTAATACAAATGTTTTTCCTTCAAATCTATTGTCTGTATTTTCTTCTTCTTGTGATATGGTGTTTACTCCTGCTTGTTTTAATTTTTGTATTAGGTCTTTTGTCTGGTCTTGCATGAAAAATTCTCTTATGCTATTTGCTACAATTGGTCCTATGTCATTTATCATACTTAGGTTTTCAAATTCTGCTTCCATTAAGTTATCTATATTTTTATATTTTCTAGCTAATAGTTTTGATGCTTTAGTTCCTACATGACGAATTCCTAATGCTGTTATTAGCCTATATAAGTCATTTTTTTTGCTTTTGTTAATGCTATCTACTAAGTTTTGTGCAAATTTTTTTCCGTTTTTCTTTAAAGATGCTATATCTTCAAATTTTAATGTGTAAATGTCTGCAATATTTTTAATCAATTCTTTGTCTAATAATTGTTGAATTATATTTTCTCCTAATCCATCGATGTTCATGGCTTCTCTGGATACAAAATGTACTAAGTTTCTAAATAGTTTTGCTGGACATTCTATTCCTGTACATCGAATAGCCGCTTCTCCTTCTTCTCTTATTGCTTCTGCTCCACAAACCGGACATTTTTTTGGCATTGCAAATTCGATTTCTTCTCCTGTTCTTTTTTCTTTTTTTACTTCTACAATTTCTGGAATAACGTCTCCTGCTTTTTGTATAACAACAGTATCTCCTATTTTTAGATCTTTATCTTTTATAAAGTCTTCATTGTGTAAAGTAGTTTTTGAAATTGTTGAACCTGCCACTTTAACTGGTTCTAAAATTGCCATTGGTGTAATTACTCCTGTTCTTCCGACTTGACATACAATTTCTTTTAATTTTGTTTCTTTTTTTTCTGGTGGATATTTATAAGCTACTGCCCATCTTGGTGTCTTGGCTGTTGAACCTAAAATTTCTCTAAATTTCAAATCATCCACTTTTACAACTGCCCCATCAATTCCAAAGTTTAATTTTTCTCTATCTTCTCCAATTTTTTGAATTGCTTTTTCTACTTCTTTTATGCTTTTACAAGCAATGCGAACTGGATTAACTGTAAATCCCAATTTTTCTAAATATTGTAATTCTTCATAATGGGAATTAAATTCTTTTCCTTCTATTTTTTGTACATTAAAAATATATATAGCTAATGGTCTTTTTTTTGTAACTTTACTATCTAACTGCCTTAATGAACCTGCTGCTGCATTCCTTGCATTTGCAAATAATTCTTCTTCATTTTCTTCTCTTTCTTGATTCATTTTTTCAAAGTCGTCTTTTGCTATAAAAACTTCTCCCCTAACTGTTATATCTATTTTATCTTTTAACTCCATTGGAATTGTTTTTATCGTCTTTAAGTTTTCTGTTACATCTTCACCTACTAAACCATTTCCTCTTGTTGCCCCTCTAACAAATTTACCATCTTTATATTCTAAAGCAGCTGATAACCCATCAATTTTTGTTTCTACTACATAATTTACTGGATTTATTTTGTTTTCTTTTGCTTTTTCTTCAATTTTTAAAATATATTCTTTTACTTCTTCAATACTAAACACATCTTGCAAACTTTGCAATGGTACTTCATGTGTTACTTTTTGAAAACCTTCTTTTACATGTCCTCCTACTTTTTGCGTTAAAGAATCTTTGGATTGAAATTCTGGAAATTGTTTTTCTAAATTTCGTAATTCTACCATTAACATATCATATTCAAAGTCTGATATTTCTGGCTTGTCATCATCATAATATTTTTTAGCATGATATTCTACTTGTTTTTTTAATTCTTCAATTCTTTCTTCTGCTTGTTTTTTTTCCACTTTAGTCACCTCTCATTTGTTTTTCTTATTATATACAATTTGAACAAAAAAATAAAGGAATTTTAAAAATTCCTTCATTATTTTCTTTTATTCTGTTTTTGCAAAAATAATTAATCTTGCTTTACTATCATCTGTACAAGTTGATAAAGTAACTTCTGGTTTTCCACCTGTATCTCTTTGATAGAATGATGTATCTTCTGGTGTTGTTTCAAATTTATTATAAATGGTATAAGTTAGTTTTTTTCCATCATTATCAGTAATATAAATTTTATCTCCTATATTTAACTTTTTATTGTTAGAAAAGAATAATCCATTCCTATAATTATGACCAATAATAACTGTATTTCCCGGTTGATTAATTCCAGAACCGTATAAGAAAGCAACTGCTGTTTCAATTGATTTTTTTGTTACTTTTTCTAATACAGGATATTTAAAGTTAGTTGCTGGAATTTCCATTGTTCCTAGCACTCCAAATCCTTTATACATTTTTTTAGTAGATGAACTTCCTGTCTCTGCATCCTTCATTTGGTCTAATATATTATTTGTATTTGCTTCTCCTGTAGTGTTTTTATCTGCTTCTCCATCTGATACGTCTCCTTGGAAATTATCAACAAATTCTGCTGTATCTTTTGAAACAATATAATTTTGATAATATTCATATCCTAAAAATCCTAATAAACCAATAATAGCGATAATAACAATGATTAATATTACGGTTAATACTTTACTATATTTACTTTCAAACATCTTTTTACCTCCATATTTCTTTATTTTTTATCACTATATTTATTATACCATATTTTTTATCAAGTGTATAGCATTTAAACAATTTTTTCCCCTAACTGTTTTCCTGCTAAAACATGAAAATGTAAGTGCATTACTTCTTGTCCACCATTTTTTCCACAATTAACAATAACACGATATCCTTCTTGTTTAAAGCCTTTTTCGTCTGCTATTTTATTTATGACAGTATATATTTTGCCTACAATTGCTTCATCCTCTTTTTCTAAATGAGCCAATGAAGTAATATGCTTTTTAGGAATTACTAAAATATGAATTGGCGCTGCTGGATTAATATCATAAAATGCTAATACTTCTTCATCTTCATATACTTTTTTAGAAAGAATTTCTCCTTTTATAATTTTACAAAACAAACAATCTTCCATTTTTTTCTCCTTATTTTTTTCTTTTTTCGACATTTTCCTACACAATTTGTGAGACAAATTAGAACTGTCCCTATTGTCTCACTAAAATTGCCTTGATTCTTCTAATTCCAGCTGAACTAGATTCTTCTTTTTTTATTTTGAATTTTCCTAGTTCTTTGGTGTTTTTTACATGTGGTCCTCCACATAGTTCTTTTGATATGTTTCCAATTGAATATACTGTTACTATGTCAGGATATTTTTCGATAAACATGCATTCTGCTCCTGATTTGATGGCTTCTTCTTTTTTCATTTCTTGTTTGGTTACTTCTAGTCCTTGTTCTATCCATTGGTTTACTAAGTTTTCTATTGCTTTTTTTTCTTCTTCTGTTAGTTTGTGGTCACAGTTGAAGTCAAATCTCATCCTGTCTACTGTTATGTTTGAGCCTCTTTGATGGGCGTCTTTTCCTATAATTTGTTTTAATGCTGCATTCAACAAATGGGTTGCTGTATGATATGCTATTGTTTCTTCTGTTTGTTCTGCTAGTCCTCCTTTGAATTTTGCTTCTGCTCCCATTCTTGATTTTTCTTGATGTTTTTTAAATAGTTCGTCAAATTCTTTTAAGTCTACTTCATAACCATGTTCTTTAGCTAGTTCTTTTGTTACTTCTGGTGGAAATCCATAGGTATCATATAATCTAAATACCATTTCTCCTGCCATTTTTTTATTTCCTGTTTGTTCCATCTTTTTTATTTCTTTTTCGAATTCTTTTTCCCCATGGTTTAAGGTTTTTACAAATTTGTCTTTTTCTTCTATTATAACATTTTTTATTGTTTCTTGATTTTTAGCTAAATCTGGATACATTTCTTTTAGGTTTTCCACATTTATTGAAATTAAAGTTGATAATTCGTTTAAATCAATTTGTAATTTATTTAAGTGTCTTATCATTCTTCTTATTAATCTTCTTAATACATATCCTCTATCTAAGTTACTTGGTCTTCCACCATCAGAAATAATCATCATACTAGAACGTAAATGATCTGCTACAATTCTTCTACTTTCTATTTTATCTACTTTTTGCAATTCTGCTAGTTTTTCCATAACTGGCTCGAATAGTTCAGTATCAAATGGTGTTTCTTTCCCTTGTAATAACATAGCCATTCTTTCTAATCCTAAACCAGTATCTACATTCTTTTTTTCTAGTTTAGAGCAACCATCTTTCCCTTTGAAATATTCCATAAAAACATTATTCCAAATTTCTACATATTTTCCACAATCGCAAGATGGTTGACAATCAACACCACATGCTGGCTTTCCTGTATCATAAAATATTTCTGTATCTGGTCCACATGGTCCTTCTTCTCCTGCTATCCACCAGTTGTCTCCTTTTCCATAGAAATAAATTCTGTCCTCTGGTATTCCTACTTTTTTCCATATTTCTGCTGAAACTGTGTCTCTTGGGCAATCTTCATCTCCTTCAAAACAAGTTACAGATAATTTTTCTACTGGAATTCCTAATTCTTTAGTTAAAAATTCATAACTCATAGCAATTGATTCTTCTTTAAAGTAATCTCCTAATGACCAGTTTCCTAACATCTCAAAATATGTTAGATGACGATTATCTCCTACTTCTTCAATATCATTAGTTCTAACACATTTTTGGTAATCAGCTAATCTTGTACCTTCTGGATGTTTTTGTCCTAACAGATATGGTACTAATGGTTGCATTCCTGCTGTAGTAAATAAAACTGATGGATCATTTTCTGGAATTAATGGTGCTGATGGAATTATAGCATGTCCATGGTTTTTAAAAAAATTCAAGTATTTATTTCTAATTTCGATTGCTTTCATTTTCATCACATTCCTTCTTTAACTCTTATTAATAGATGTTAATATTATACTTTATATTATATAAAATTGCAATCTTTTTTACCTTTAAGTTTATAAAAAAAGCCAACAGCTCAATTACTCTGTTGACTTTGCCCTCTCTTATTTATTTTTTATTTTACTTCACAACCATACAATAGTTCATAAACATTATATTCGCACAAACATTTCTCTATCATATTAGCTGCAATCTGTTCAGCGCTTTCTTCTCCTGTCTTTTCCAATACTTGTATTAACTCCAAATAATCTCTAAAAATTTCATGATCTGCAATTCCTGACTGACTCACATATAAAGCTAATTCATAATGATATCCTTCTGGAATTTCTGAAAGTTTTAAATTTAATTCTTCATTTTTACAAAATTTTTGAAGCACATCAAATTTCACATTTTGTATAATTTCTTCTACTTCTTCATTCCGTCCGGCTCTCATTAAATCATCAATATGTTCTTTTTTCAGATATTGTAACTGTTCCCTTAAAAATATTAATGTATTTTCTCTGTTATTCATTTTTTATCTCCCTAGTTTTTATTTAAATTAGTATTATAATAAAGAGGGCTTTTACTAATTTATGTTAATTATTATATCCAATTTTAGAGAAACTGTCAAATTTTTCCTTCTTTTATTTTTTTTATTTCTTCTTTTTCTAGTTCACTTATTTCTGCTACTTCTTCAATTGTCATTCCCTTTTTTATCATTTTTTTTATCATTTTTATTTGCTTTTTTCTTTCTACATTCCTACCTTCTTCTATGCCTTCTTTTATTCCCTCTTTTATTCCTTCTTCCCTTGCTCCTAGTATTGCACTTTTTTCATCTTTTATTG
>CAUWKC010000013.1:0-39960 GCA_963559365.1 uncultured Clostridia bacterium
AATATATAATCATTTAATATTGGTATTTTTTTATTTTGTTTTTTATTTCCCATTTCATTCCTTTCTATTTTACCAAAAAGGCATGACAAAAACAACCCTTTGGGTAAAATTTTATTATATTATTTTAGTTCGGATTTTGTTTTTTGATTAAAATTTTTGATTAAAATTTTTTAAGAGCTCTTTTGATAAAAAATATTATACAAAAAACTGTGATTTCAATATATCACAGTTCTTTATACTTTTCAATTATTTTATTCCATTTTCTTCCACTTTTCATCGCATTTTTCGACTTTATTCTACACTAATCGTGAGACAATTTTGACCTGTCCCTACTGTCTCATAAATTTACAAACTATTATGCTCATGTCGTCTTTTATTGTTCCGAAGTTGTTGTCTATTGCTTCGTTTAATACTAATTCTGCGATTTTTTTTGTGTTTGTGGTTTCTATGTCTTCTAGTAAGTATTTGATCCATAGTTCTTTGTTTTTGTATTCTATGTTGGCGTCTAAGATTCCGTCTGTGCACATTATCATGATGTCTCCTGATATTATGTCTTTGTCAAATGTTTGTATATTGTTTCCTTCTATCATTCCTGTTGGTAATGAGTTGGATTTTATTATTTGTACTTTTTTCTTGTTTTTGATGTATGTTGGACAGGCTCCACTTTTGATGAATTCAATGTTGCCTAAATATAAGTCAATTATGGCTATGTCTAAGGTGGCAAATATTTCTGGATTTTGGTTTATTAGTGTTGTGTTTATTAGGTCTAATGATATGTTTTTGTCAAATCCTGATAGTAATAAGTTTTCTAACATTTTTAATGCTTTGGTACTGCTTTTTCTTGCTTCTGTTCCTGTTCCCATTCCATCACTTATTGCTACTAAATATTTTCCGTCTTTTAGACGGATGTTTAACATACTGTCTCCTGAAAGCTCACTTTTGCTTTTTGTTGTTTCTCCTGTTCCTATTGCCATAACATATTTGTCGGCTGATAAAAGGTTTATTTTTTTTCCTATGCTTATTTCTTCATTTAATACTATTTTTTCTTTTAATACTTGGGTTACTATGGCTTCTATTATTTCTATTTTGGCTGTTTCTAAAATTTCTTCTGTATATACTTCTAAATAGTATCTTCCTTCTTTTTTTATTACTATGTCTTGTATTACTATTGCTTTTTGTTTTAGGAGTTCTATGATTTTTGCTTTTTCTTTTTTGTATTGGTTTTCTTTTTCTACTTCTTTTTCGATTCCTTTTGCCATTTTTTGAATGGCTTTTGATACTCCGTCTAATTGTTTCCCTAAGTTTTTTTGATTTTCTTCAACTCTTTTTTGCCAGATAAAATCTATTTTTGAAACTTTATATGAAACATTTATCATTCGAAGCATTTGGGCTATGTTTTCTTCTAAGTATTTACTTATTTCTTTGTCTTCGAATCCTACTATATAACTATTACATTTTGCAAATATTTCTAGTAGTGCTTTTCTGTCGATTTCTTGTTTGTCTAATAAATATTGAAAAATTTCATCTACTATTTTTCCTTCAGTATTTGCCATGTCTTCGTAAAGCATATTTTCTTTATATGGTTCTAAGTTGTTTAGTAGTTCTGTTAAAAAAATTTGCTTATTGCTGTCATATGTTGGTTCTTCTTTTACATGATATGTTGTTGCTATTTCTTGTATTGCTTCTGACATTGTATTTAAGTTTTCTGCTACTTCTTTGCTTCTATTTAAGGCTCTTTCTGGTGTTACTGGTAATAATTTGGTTTTTCCAATAAATTCTTCTAACTCAATTTGTAGTTTATTTGGAATAAATAATAGTCCTATTGATGCTACTAAAATTTCTTTGAAATGAATTAGTTCTACGGTATATCCGTTAGATACATATGCTAATATTACATTTCCTAAAGCAAATCCTACTACAACTCCTATTTTTCCAAAACGGTTTAAAATGCCTGCCATCATTCCAGAAATAGCATAGGCTGCTATCATAATTGGTTCAGAACCTGTTATAACTCCTAGTGTTACTCCTATTGTAACTCCTGCAGTTGTTCCTACTAAAATTCCATTTTTCCATCCTAGTATCATAACAATTAATATGCTTAATACATTTTTGATTCCAAAACCAAATAGATTTAAGTCTCCAAATGCTCCTAATCCAATTGCAAGAATTAGGCTTGCTCCAATTAATTCTTCAATTGTAAAAGCTCTTCTATTCCAAAAATCTTGCAACACAACAGTAGAATTTACAAATATTTTATAAAAAACTAATCCTATAATTGCTATAGTAATCATAGATAATACATCATAAATAGTAAATCCTGACATTGATAATTTGATTATTTGAATTACTAAAATTGAAAATACTAGATGTTTTCCTATCTTTATTTTTTCATTTCTTTCTTTTTCATTGTAAATTGGCTTTACAATAAAAAGTGATATAACAAATACAAGGGTTGTTAGAAAATACCCTAATACTCCTCCTACTCCAAAATGAATCCAATTTCCTAATAATGATACTAAAAGAATCCCTAATGCTGGTACAGAAGATGCTAAACAAGCACCTAACATACTGATACTAAAAATAGAAAATTCTCCTCCTAGCCCTACCATTGATAATAGGAAAGATATTATATATAATACAATATTTTTTATCGCAAATACATTAGATAGAATATTTATTTTGTTTTCTTCTTTTTGTATTACATTTTGAAACATCCTTACCACCTCTTCCTTTTTTATGTGTTTATTTTACTACTTGTCCTTTGTGGTTTTTGTCTTTTTTAGTAACTGTTTCTAAAAAAGTTTTTTACATTTTATAACTTATTTTTTGTTTTTTCTTTTTATTTTTGCTTTTTATCGTTTTTATTTTATTACAGAATGTAAAAAAAAGCAATACAAACTCGATTTTTTAAAATTCAGTTTTTTTGATTTAAGGATTAACCTGCTATGATATGATGTTATAATAAATAATGTATTTGTTCATTGCATTCGTTAAAAATTTGTAATTGCTTATCTTAAGACTTTTTCACTCAGGCCTACAATGCATATAGTTCTATTTTTATAACTTTTCGAATGTGATTGGAGCAACATTAGAAATTTTTAAATAGTTTTATGGAAAGAGTTCACTTTTAGTGGAAGGGTGCCATAAAACTATTTTAAAATTTCTTATTTTGCGTATTGAGCCGAGAAAATTATAAAAATAGAACTATATTCATTGTATCCGTGAACATTACTCAAGATAAGCAATAACAAATTTTAAAACTCATTTCATTCAAGCATACATTATTTATTATAACATCATATCATAGCAGGTTAATCCTTAAATCAAAAAAACTGTATTTTTAAAAAAGATAGTCAATTGACCATCTTTACTTTTTTATTTTAATACAAATTTTTTAATTAAAATTATTCCAGATATTAAAATTCCTAGTGAGCTAACAGCTAAAATAGCATAAGCAATATAATTACTAGATAAACCTGTTGGTGGTACAATTACAAGTGTTTCCGCACTACTATCGTCATATTCTCTTAATACCGTACCTGGAAAATAGTTTCCTGGTGTTGTTATTAAAGTTGATCCACCTGTTTTTTCCACTTTTACAATTTCTGCTGAATTTTCTAATACTGTTTCATCACTACTACTTGAAGAAGATAATAGTTTATATCCTTTCAAAGATAATTCTATTTGTGTTTCTGCATTTTCTATTCCTACTGGTTTCAATTCTTTTGATAGTTTTTCTGTCCATAGAACTCTTGTTGTTTGTTTTAATAATTGTTTCATGGATTCGCTATTTTCTAATAGTCCTTGATTAATCCATTGCATTTTTTGATTTATGTCTTGTACTATTTCTCCATTTTTATTATCACTAACATCTATGATAATATTATTATCTAAATAATCAATTACTTGACTAGCATTTAATGTTACTAATTCATTTATATTTTCTCCATGCCCTTTTCCATAATAGTAATATTCTTCATTTAAGTAGTCTAACTCACTAATGTTTCTTACCATTAAATCATATTCTATTTCTAATTTAGCACTTTGTATTATTTCGTCTTCTACTTCAAATTTAAGCTGTCCATTAATTGCTGATTTTGGAACATAGACAGCATGTTGTACATTGTCATTTAGTTTTCCATTTTCATCAATTTGTGCATTTATTAAAATACTTCCGTCTGCTAGTGTTACTTTGGCTGATTTAATTCTTTTATTTAATTCCAATACTTGTCTTGCTCTTTCTGTAATTCCAAAGTCTATGCTTTTTAGAGAATTTTTGTACTCATCTTTCTTAACGGCATAAATTCCATTCATAACAATTTTTCCATCTTCTAATAAGTATTCATCTCTAGAATTTGTTTGATTTGTCGAATATTCTAAGTTAGCTCTAAATGTTGGTGTAGTTGAATCCATTTTTGTAATTAATTGTTGTTTATTTCCATCTTTTTGCTCTATTTCTCCTTCATAATTATCAATTACTTTTCTATTTGCATTAGTAATTAATTTCATCTGCTCGTCTATTTGTTTTCTGGTTTCATAATTATCTACTGCATCTGAAGTTCGAATTTCTACTCCATCAACTGTGTTCCATTCTTGCTCTGGATATTGTTTTTTAAATTCGTCTTTATACCATTGTGGTTGATTTTGTTTTTCTGCATAGATTTTCTTATCTACTACTGTACTTTTATAGTCTTGTACTTTGTGTTCACTATCTCCCCATGTGTATATAATTTTATAGTCATCTGGTAAAAATCCTCCAAAGGTGTATTCTCCATTTTCTCCTGTGGTTGTTTTAGCATTTATCCATTTTTCTCCATCATAATATTTTGCAATTTCTCCTGTGTCTGCTTTTACTAATTTGACCTCTACTCCTGAAATTCCTTTTTCTCCATCTGTATAGATACCATCTCCTTGTCTGATTTTTCCTGTTGTTAATTCGTTTTGTGTCATATCTTCAAATACTTGACCACTTATTTTTCTTTCTTCTTGCAATACTAGTTTTAATCCTGGTGCTTGGTCTGTATCATCTTCATATGTTTCTTTTTGGTTTACTATCATATTTCCTGGTTGTGAATCTATATCAATAGCAGCATATGCATTATTTTCTTCATTTTTTATTGAATAAGATGATATTTCTACAACATTATCTAATTTTACTTCTTCATCATTATCTCCTAATATGTCTCTGATTTTTTCTGGAATTACTTGTAGTTGTACATAAATGCTACCTTCTTGGTCTGTTACCATTAAGTCACTTTTAATTTTGATTTTTTGATAGTTTTCTACTTCAGATTTTTCATTTTCTACTGCAACTTCTGTATTTTCTTTAATTGTTCCATTAGAATTGATTTCTTTTCCTACTTTTATTAATTCATATTTTGTATCATAATAGTCTGTTAATTCATTTATAACTGCTTTTATATCACTTGTATTACTACGTAATCCAATTCTATATGTTACTTGAACACTTAATTCATTTTCACCTGTGTGATGAATATCAGAAGCATATAAAGCTCTTGTATAAGACATGTTTCCATATTTTTGTCCGAATTTTACTTGTGGATCCATATCGTAACCGCTTCTTCCTTCTTCGTCATATTGGGTATATAAGTCTGGATTAAATCTATCTGCATATTTGTAAATATGTTCTGCCCCATTTACATTAACTTTAACTGTATCTAGGTCTTTTATCAAGGTAATATCAGGTTGAATTCTTTCTTCTAATCCTAAGTTTATATTACTAATTTCTTCTGCTCCATTTTCTCTGATGTCTTCTGCTGACATGATTTTATCTAAACCACCATCATAAGCATTTTGTGTTGTTGAGGTTAATAAGAAATTACTATCTGTTCCATTTATTGGATATTTTTGCTCTTCATATCCTTTTTTCAAGTTTTCTTCATTTCCGTATATGATATGGCTTTGATAATTTTCTGTATTATAATTTAAGTCATATGCTTTATTTCCTTCTTCATCTAGGGTTCCATCTTTTATAATTGTAGTATAATCATTATTAAAATCAATTCTAGCTTGGCCTTCTATTGCTTTGTTACCATTAGTTTTATCTAATGTTGGTTTTACACTTGCATAACTCATACCATTATAAGTAAATTCTACATAATAATTATGTAATTGGTCGATTTCTACATCTTTTATAATATATTTTCCTTCTGAATCAGTTGTGGTAAATTCTATTGTTTCTCCTTCTTCATTTTTAAATGGTATTACATTACCTTCCATGTCTTTTAATGTTACTGTAACATTTTCTAAAGATTTATCATTTATGTCTTCTTCTATATCATTATATAAAGAGTTTGTTACTTCTTCTTTTCCTTCTTCCCAAGGTATATCTTCCCAAACATGACCAGAAAGTTTTACATATTTTCTTCTGTTAGTTGCTTCTACTGTAGTTTTTCCACCTGCACGAATCCATAATTTTGATTCTATTGTGATTGGTGTTTCTCCATATCCATAATGAGGATTAACTGTTTCTATTAATTCATAATTTCCTTGATATAATAATTTAATATAAATTATACCTTCTTTATCAGTTATTAATGTTGCAGGTTCTTCTTGATATACTGCATTTCCGTTTTTATCTATTGATACATATTGCCCTGCTTTTTTACCATCTATCATTTTTAAAATAAATCCTACTTTTTCTAGTGGCTGTTCAGTTGTATCATCTGTTTTATTAATTATAATTCTTCCTCTTATGTCCACTGCTCCAAAAGTAACAGTTTGGGTAACAGAAGAATATGTTTCAGTTTTAGACGAATATTCCCATGTTGTTAACATTCCTTGTGTTTTACTAGCCTTAGGATAAACTACTTGACCTCTACCATTATGATGTTTTCCTGCTCCTACATCATTACATGGATATTTCCATTTATAATATGTTGTAGATGTTGTTAGTTTTACATTTTTTACATTTATCTGCATCTTTATGCTATTAATTTTTTCTACATTAACACCTACTTTTAAATAAAATGTATAATTTTTATTTGCTGTCATAGAAAGTCCTAAAGATTTTCCGTTTTTATCAGTAATTATATTTGTCGCATTTGTACTTTTTACTTTTCCGTCTTCTGTATAATTTAGTGTGATTCCTGTAATAGAACTTTCTGTGCAGTTACTTACAATAGTATATGGTCCTACTAAATTATAATTGTCATCTAAAGCCAATGTATCAACGTCATTACTATTTTGCGTTATTTTTACTGTCTTTTTATTAGTTGTGCTAGTATATGGTCCTCTTGTACCTACTGCCCATCCACCACTTCCATAATAATGTGTGTTGACAGCACATAAATGCCAACCTGAATCAGCACAAACATATCTATTTCCATCAGTTCCTGTAAATACTCCAGTTGAATTCCATTTAACACTAAATGCTTGTGCTTCTGTTGATAACACAATCATTACAGAAAAGATAAATAATAGCATTTTTAAAGTATTTTTCCAAATTTTATTTTTAAAAAACTTTGTTTTCTTTTCTATCATTATAACAATAATAGATAAAATACCTAATATTCCTAATGTGATTAGTGTATATGTTAAAATACCTGTTTCAATTGAAATTAATAGTTCTGCTTTGGAAATATTGTTTTTGTCATCTTTATCTGATAAATTAGTTGCATTTTTGCTTTCTCCAATTTCTGCCTGATTAACTATACTTCCTGTTGAGTCTTGTGTTAATTGTTTAGTTAATACTAAAGTTAATACTTTGCTATCTCCTACACCTATTAATTCTCCTGATAATGTTTCATTACTTATTTTTCCATCACTTTCTTTAACCCATCCTTTGTTAAGACTAGTATCCATATTAAAGCCTTCTGGCAAAGTATCTATAATTTTGCTAGCAAAACCTTCTGTATCTCCTGTATTGGTTATTTTCATTTGATAGGTAATTGTCAATTTGCTATTTTGTATTTGTTTTGCTTTTATTTCTACTTTAGCAAATTGTGCATTTTCATAAGTATATGTTTTTGTTCCTTGGTTTGTTTGTACTTTTACCTCTTGAATAGTTTTATCTAATTTTAAATCAAATGTACTATTTTTTACAAGTCCCATGTCTATATTTGCTATTCCATTATCACTAATTGTTATAGTGTCTGTCATAGCAACCGTTCTCTTAACTCCATCTATTGTTATTTGTTTTGTGATAACATCTGAATTAAGATAATTAGATACTCCATCTTTTTGATATGCTGTTAAAGAATACTGATTACTTTCATATTCAAATAATACCCAATAGTTCCCATTTTTTAATTCTGTAAAACGATACACTCCTTGAGAATCTGTTGTTGTCTCTTTAATAAGAGATTTTGTGTCTACATCAAATAATTGAACTTTGATACCATTTAAAACTTCTTCTGTATTATCTCTTTTTCCGTCACGATTAGCATCTAACCATGCCATTCCTGTAATAGCATATGGTGTTATAGTTTGTCCTCCTGATGATTGTCCATTTCCTCCTTCATTACCACCTTGATTTCCTCCACTTGGAGTTGTGTTTTCATCGTCTTGATAAGCTGCTTTTAATGTAAATTTTACAATATTAGATGTAACAGTTTTTATTCCTTCTGCTTGATCTTCTTCTAATCTAGCTGCTGTTGCATAATTTGATACTTCTTTTGTTTGTATTTCATCCCAAGTTTTAGCTTTTACTGTCATAACAACTGATTTTCCAGCTGGAATTTCTAAATATTCATTAATAGTTGGTAAACCTTCAATTTCTTGGCTTAAATCTCTTTGAATCAGTTCAGTTTCATAAGCAATATTTTCCTCTTCTTCAATATCATACATGGTTCCTTCTATACCATTTTCTCTTTTTGAAATATGATATGTTTCATATGTTAAAGAAATTCCTTGTAACTCTTTTGGTAAATTATCTGTAATATGTGCTGTTGTTCTTATTTTAGATTCATTTTTAATTGTAATTTCATAAGTTACTTCTTCACCTGCTTTTACTTCTTTTCCTTCTTTATCTGAAGTCATTTTTACTGTAACATATTCTGGATAAGCAGTTCTTCTATTTTCATTTGAATAATATATATCTTCTTGGCTTGTATATGCTTTTACTGACATTTTTAAAGGTACTTCATTAACTTGGTCATCAAAATTATAAGTTCTTACTTCTAATGCAATACTTCTGGTTTTACCGGGCTCTAATGGCACCATGGTTCCTGTTAATTTACCATTTTCATAGTTTCCAAATGGCTCTAATTCAAATTCATCTCCACCATCAGTATAATAATATACATCATTTATATTCATCTCTTTTTGAAAAGGAGTTGTTTCTATTTGAATATTGTTTAAAGTTTCTTTACTTGTATTTGTAACATCTATATAATATCTAAAGCTTTGTTCACAGTCTCTACCAATATAAGATCTTACATATACTTTCATTTTAGATGGTATAATTGTATTTTCTAATATTTGTGATTTATAATCCTTTTGTCCTACTTTTACTGCAACTTGGTTTCTAATCTGCTTTTCTGTTATTCCTTCTTCTAAATCTTTTACTACTACTTCATAAAAGCCTGTTTTGGTTTCTCCTGGTTCTAATGTATCTGCTTTAAATGTATAGCTTTTAATTTCTGGTTGTTCTTTATAACTATAATCTTCTTGTAAATATGTTCCAATTTCTACTGTTGCAAAAACTGTATTTTCTGGTATTTGACAAACAATGTCTACATTTTCTATTGGTTTTTCTGTAGTATTTGTTACTTTTACTACATATTTAATAATTTCTGTTGTGTGAATTTTGTCTCCATCTTTTAATTGCTTTTCGCCAATTTGTGCATATGTTTCTAAAGCAATATCCTCTTTGTTATTTACTTCATTACTAATTTCTGTTAATTCTTTTGAAATTTCTGTATCATTATTTAAAATGTCTTCTTTTGGCTTTTCTTCTTCGTTTTTCATTGTGTTATTCATTTGTACTGAAATTGCTTCACATTGTTTTTCTTCCACTACAAATCTTCCATTTTCATTTCTTACTTCATTACGATAATTTGCTTCAATCACCGTTTTTGTTGATTCTAAATCTTGTTTCAATATAAGATTAGCAGGAATCACTATACTTGCACCATCATAAAGAGAGTCTAAGGAATATTCCTTTTGTGTCCCTTCCAAAGCTATTTCAATAGTTTTAGTACCATTTTTATTTTCTATAACTTTTGAACTAGCTATTGAAAGTCCTTGACCATGTAAAATAGAACTTTCCCCTAATATTACTTTTTCTACCTCTGCTGGAATTGTTATTTGTAAAATTGGATTTTGGTACAATTGATATTCATTACTATTTGTTATTAAATTAGCTGTAAAATTTACTGAATTTGTAATTCCGTTGCTTAATTCTTGTTTATCTAATACAATTTCCATTTTACTTTGTGATTTTTGTATTTCTACAATATTCTCTTGTTGGTTTATAATTTCTTCTTGAGATTTAATTGTTTGCATTGTTTTTATTTTTGAAATATTGCTATCTACCACAGTAGCTGGAATTGTTTTATTATGTTGTATATTTAATATTCCTTCTTTTATTGGTTTTGAAATATTCCAAGTAATAGTATTAATATCATTAGGATAAGTTATTTCTAACATTCCTTGTTTGTTTTCTTGACTATCTTTATTCCATTCTTGCAAAACAGTTCCATCTTCTGCTATAATTTGAATTTTTCCTTCTTCACCTAATAGATTAATTAATTCTTGTTTAGATATTTTACTTGTTTTATAAATAATTTTTGCTAAATCATTTTCTTCTTGTATTTGCAAGTCTTGTACTATATCTTTATAACTAATTTGTAATTCTATATTTTCTTTATAATTAGTTTCATAATTAGTATTATTAAATTGATTAGATTTTATAAATCCATCATAAATTGGACTAGCTTTTATATCACTAGAAATAACTTCTCCTATTTGTTCAGTCAATACTTGAGAAAATACTGATTTTCCTGTAATAGTTTCTTTATCTTCTTCATTAAATTCATTTTGTACAATAGCTTTTATTTCAACTTTTCTTTCTTCTAACTCTGCTGTATAAGCTTCTTTGGGATAAATTGCTATAATTTCATATTCTGGTTCAATATCTTTTTTAACTTGATTTGCTGTGATTTGCAAGATTCCTTTTTCTTCTTCATAATAAGATTTTTCATCTTCTATTCCTGAAGTCCTTACTAAAGTCTCTACTCTAGCTGGTAAAACATTGTTTATTCTAGGTAGTTCAATAAATGTAGTAGACTTTTCGATTTCACTTGCTTCTTGTCCTTCTGGATATTGAATTCGATTTTTTACTTTAAATTGCAAAATTACTGCTTTTTCTTCTTGTTTTTCTACATTTTGATATTTAGTAATTTCCATGTCTAAGAAAGCCTCTGCTTTCTCAGACATGACTTGTTCCACTATTTCTTGTGCTAAAATAATGCTTCCATTACTAGCCAGTAATAATATTATTAGTAGTGTAACCAAAATAGCAATTATCCTTTTTTTCATTTGCTTATCTCCTTTTATTTTTTACTACTTTTTTAATTAGTACTACCCCTACTGCTAATGTAAGTAAAGAAGTAATTCCTAATAAAATGTAAGGTAAAATTTGTTGATTTTCTCCTGTTGGTCCTGTAATAACAATGTTTTTACCATCATTATCATTTTCTCCTGTTGTTGAATCTGATGGGTCATAATTTCCTGGTATTGTATAATCTGTTTTTCTTCCATCATATGTGTTTATTTCTACTTCATTGTCGAATGAAAAATCATCATTGACATTAGCTAATAACCTAGTTAAGGTCATATATTCTGTTTTAATTTCTCCAGGTTTCATATCTTTAAATGCTGTTGTATGTAAAATAACACTGTATTTTGATAATGCTTTTCTTGCTGCTTCACTTAATCTATTAGTATCTATATCATTTAATTTGATATGTTCCCAAATACTATTTTCTGGATTATTCTCATCGAAATTTAATCCACTATTAGGATAATCAAATAAATCCGTAATTGTTGCAATTTTCCAACTTTCTGGTTTTGTTATTTTACCGAAATAATAGTAATTACTATCATTATAATCAATTTCACATTTTGTGTTATCTACAGTTATTTCATATTTTACTTTTAATGTAGCACCTTGCATAATTTCATTGTCTAATTCAATATGAACATTTCCATTTGGTAAAAATTTTACATTTTGTAGTTTTTCTTTTCTTGGGTCTCCTTTAATTACTATTTGACCATTTGCTAAAGTTACTTCTATGTATGCTACTTCTTTTCGTATTATTAAGTCTTGTTTTGGTCTTCTAATAATACCAAAGTCGATATTATCAAATACATATTTTAAGGTTTGACCATATTTACTAACATTTTCTAAGTCGTCTGCATTACAATCCATTCTAATTTCTAGTGGACTAGTGTTGCTACTGATTTGTGTAATATTACTTGTTTCTACTGCTGTAGTGTGATTAATTTCTTCTACACTTGTTCTTTGTTCTACTAGTGCTTCGTCATCTCTTGCATCTGACAATCTGCTAGCGTCTTTTGTTTCATCAGAATACCAATGTAAGTTTTTTTCTGATTTTAATTTGTCATAAGCAGTAGAATCTAAGCTTCCATCTTCATTTCTTTTAGTTCTATATAAAGTAGATTTATAATATTCTACTCCTCCTTCTGCTTCTTTTAATGTTTGTTCTGGTACTCCTTCTATATTACAAATAACACTTTCATTGCCATAAGTAAATTTTATTTTATATTTTCCCGGTATTACACCAACAAAACTGTAATCACCAAATTCGTTGGTTTTTATTTTGTTAGTTTCTGTTTCTACTACTTGGCCTTGGTTGTTTTCTCCTTCTTTTACTGTTTGATATAGGGTTGCAGGAGTATAAGTAGTAACACCGTCTTTTTCTTCAATTTTTAGTAATTCTACTTGTACATCTTTTAACACTTTTTCTATTTCAGCATCATATTGTCCATTTCCAATTCTTTGTCTATCAAATCCTTTTACATTTTCTTCTAATAAAGCACTAATTGCATCTTCTTGCCATACAGTTCCATGGATACTTCTTGTAGCATCACTCTTTAATATTAAAGATGGTGCTTGGTCAATATCGTCCTCATAAGTGTCTTTATTTTCAATTGTTGAATTGTTTGGTTCAGAGTCTTGGTCAATTCCTGCATAGGATTGATTATTTTCGTCATAAGAAGAATAAGATACAATTTCTGTAATAGAGTCTAATGTTTTTTCTTCATTCAATAATCTAACAACTGCTTCATCTGCTACTTCATAGGTGATTGTTAGATATCTAGTAGAATTTTTATTTATTGCAATTCCACCTTGTGGATGAATTAAAATTCTTCTTCTTCCTTGTTCTTGGTAGTTCTCGTCTAATGTCCATTCTAATTCTTTTCCATTTTCATCTTGTACTTTTAACAAGTCTTTTTCAATTCGATAGTCTTTATCAAAATAATTATATATTTCATTAACTGTAGTCATAACACTACTGGTTTCATTTCTTAATGCTATTTGATATTGAATTTTTACTTTTAGACTACCTTTTTCTGCTAATTCATCATATACAACATCAGAAGAATATACTGTTCTTGTATAAGAATTTGGTCCATATTTTGTTCCAAAGTTTACACCAATATTGAAAATTTCTCCATCATTTTGATGTTGATTTTTGAATTCTTCTATTTGTTGGTTTAATTGTGAGAATCTGTCTGCATAATTATAAGTGTGTTCATAACCATTTAGGCTTATTTTTGCATTGCTAATATCTTGTACTAAAGATATATCTGGCATTTCTCTCTCATATAGACCTAAGTTAATATTTGGTACTTCTTCTATTCCTTGTTTATAAACATCATCAATAGTATATTTACCTTGACCTAAGAAATTTTTTGGTTCTGCTTCTAAAGTACTAGCTTTTAATAAATATTGTCCATCTATACCAGATATTGGATATTTTTGGATAGAGTCATCATCTTTATAAATTTCTCTATGGTAACCATATAAGTAGTTTCCACCATATTGCAATATAGCTTTATGATTTTCATATTTATAATTTAAATTATAATCTCCATTTTGTGCTTTTCCTTTTGTAATAGTTGAATAATTTTGATTAAAGACTTCTCTTAGGTAATCATCTGTTGCTTTGCTTCCTGCATCTTCTTTTAAATTAATTGGTACAGATTTATAGCACATTCCATTATATTCAAATTCGATATATGCTCCTCTTAAGTCTTCTATTTTTATTTTTTTTGCATTTTTATCTCTTTGATAATCACCAAATAGATATGCTCCTTTTTCTGTTTGATTTTTTGTATTTGTAATTGTATTAGTTACTCTTGTATCTAATATTTCTCCATTTGCTTTTTTCAAAGTAACAGTAATATTTCTTAATCTTTGGTCTTTTTCTTGTTGTCCATATAAGTTGTTTCTTTGTGATACTTTATTTGAAGCAATGTCTTCCCATGCATAACCACTTAATTTTATATAAAGTCTTTTATTTTCTACAACTTTTGATGCTGCTTGTCCAATAGCTGAAATACTTACATTTATTTCTTGACAAGGGTTTTCTATACTTGTATCTATATAACCAAAGTTAGGGTTAAGTACTTCATAAATTTTATATGTTCCTTTTTTGTTTAAATTTCGAATTGTTACTTTTCCATCTGCTCCTGTTTTATACATTGTTGCTTTATCTTTAGTTACGTATTTTGCTGGAACTCCATCTGCTAGCCAACTGTCTGTTTCTACATGATAAACTAAAAATCCTACATTTTTTAAACCTTTTTTTGAATCTTTGTCAATTTTGGTTATTTTAATATTACTAAATGGTACTTTAGGAAGATTAATAGAATTTATAGAAGAATCAGTTGTTTTTCCTCCATAAACTGCCATATTTTGTCCACCATCTGAACCAAAGAATACCATTCTTGCTCTTACTACACCATCTGCTCTCTTTTTTACTACTACTTTTTCTGCACTATCTGGTTTTTGATTTTTAAAAGCTAAATAAAATGTTTCTCCATTTGGTAATTGAAGGTTTTTATTAACTGCATTAGCATTTACACTTCTTGACCATCCATCTGGTCTACATATTCTTCCATCCATTGTTGTTACTGTTATGTCTGAAATATAACCTAATCCTGAATTTTGGATTTTATAAGGTCCTACAAAAACCCAATCGCCATTTTCTTCTATTGTTTGAATGTTTTTTGTGCTTTGATCTTTAAAAGCATAATTAGTAGTAGAAGCTACATAATTTAATCCCTCTGCATTTAGTCTATTATATTTAGCAGCTCCAAATTGATTTTTCATATAAGCATCATCAACACCACCTGGTAAACTAGAATTAAATAATCCTGAATTTACCATAGTACCTGCATATTTAGCAGATGTTTGCATCATCATTAATCTATATGGACTATTTCCTGTTCTTCCCCATGGTTCTCTTAATTCATAAGATCTTGCTGCATAATATAATACTTGCATAGCATACCTAGCTCCTACTGAATTAGCTGTTGAAAGTCCATTTACACTACTAATTCCATTAGCTCCTACATCTACGACCGCTGTTCTCATATTAGTATGGTTTGCTGTTGAATGGAATTTTGGATCCATACAATAATATGCATAATAATGATATCTCTTGCTTGGAACATCAGTATTTCCATTAGTTATTGAACCAACTGGTGCTGAAAAAAAAGCATTTAAATCACTAGTTGCTAATCTTGCAAAATATCCCATTGTTTGTGCATTAGAAATAGGAAGTATGGCGAATATTGCTAAGATAAATGTAATTAGCATAATTTTTATTTTATTCTTCATCACTACCTCCTTCTTCCTCTGGTGATAAAATTTTCTTTTTAATTAAATAGCTTCCTCCACCAATGATACTACCAATTATAATAATGAAAGATAAGTATAGCATTATACCACCTGTACGAATAGAAACAATTATTTCTGCTGTACTCATGTCATCTTCTCCTGAAACTTTATTACCAGCTATAGAATCTATATCTTGAATAAAGTAATCATTAGTTGATTTTCCAATTTCTGATGTATTTATGATTGTTCCTGTATTATCTTGGTTCATATCTTTTACTAAAGTTAATGTTACACTTTTGGTTTCTCCTGGTTGAATTAATTGGTTACTTAATCCTTGTGAAACTAATTCTCCTGTTGGTGTTTGATACCAATTTTTATTCATTTCAGAACTAAAATGTAAATCTTTTGGTTGATAATCCATAATTTCGTGGATATAACCTGGTAATTCTCCTTCATTAGTAATATCTATTTTATATTCTATTACTAAAGATGTTTGGTTAATTTGTTTGCTATCTAATTCTATTTTAGCTAATTGTGTTTTATCATATTGTTTTACTGTTGTTGTTTGTTTATTTTGAATAATTATTTTATTTATATATTTATTTAATGCAAAGTCAAAAGTTTCTCCTTCTATAAAACCTGCATCAATGTGGTTTAGGTCTCCTTTTGTTAATTCTAGTGTCCCTGTCATTGCTACTTGTTGTTCATTTCCTTGTAATGGAATTACTTTACTAATTACATCTGAATTAGTATCTTGACTAATTCCTGATTTTTGATATTCAGTTACTCTATATTTTGCTGCATCATATTGGAATACAACAAAGTAAGAATTTTGCTTTAAGTTACTAAATTGATAATTTCCTTCTTCATCAGTTTCAGTTTCCATGGTATATCCATTATCATCTATTACTATTTCTCCTGTTTCTTCTTCCATTAAGAACACATGAATACCAGATAATTTTTGTTCATTTTCTTCTCTTAATCCATTTTTATTTTCATCTACCCAAGCTACTCCTCGAATACTATAAGTTGTTTCTGGATCTTGTATGTCTTCTTTTCCTTTTACTTTATAAGTTACATCATTACATTTAATTTCTTGTAATACTCCATGGATTTGAACAGAATTAGTAATCTCTTTTGTAAAAATTGCATCTGCATTAATAACAGTATCAATTATAATTATAATTTTTTCATTTGGCTGTAACTCATCATTGTAAAATACTTGAGAGCTAAATTCTAATTCTTTTTCTTCGATTAAAGATGGTGTTTCATTTAACATATTGTATTTCTTCATTTTAACTTTTTGGATTTCTGCTCCCATTGGTACATAATCAATAATGTCTATATCTTTTGATTTTTTACCTTTGTTTTCTATTTCTAATGTATAAGTTAAAGCATCTCCATCTTCTACCCATTCATCTTTAATGCTTCCGTATTGTTTTGCTTCAATATTTGCTTCTGCATTATAGATAGTTCTATCCATTTCATTAGAATAATAAGTTTCTTTTCCTAATGTAGCTTTATATGTAAAACTATAATCTTTTTTCTCAATATTATAGTCCATAGATTTAATGTCAAATCCTAATCTTATAGAAAGCATTTTTCTTGCTTCAATTGTTGGTATTTTTAATACTATTTCTTTATTGTTATATTCTATAAATTCATAGTTATCTGCTTCAAATAAAGATTCTGTTTTAAAATCAAATCCTTCTGGTACTGGTATATAAATCATTATATCTTTTTGTGTTTCTTCTGTTAAATTTGTTACATCTACAAAAAATGGATATTCTCTATTTGTCAACATATCATATTCTTCTTCAAGTTTATTTCTCATTTGTAGTTTCAATTTAGCTGTTTTTATTGGGTTTTGTAAAGTATCTAATTCTTTTGCTTCTAATCCATCTGCTGTAATTTTTACTTTTCCTTTTGTTATTCCTTTTTCTGTTTCTATCTCTTTTACAGAAAATTGATAATCTACTTCAATAGTTTCTCCTGGTGCAATTTTTTCAATTGTTATTTTCTTTTCTTTTAATTCTGGATTTTCTTCAATCATAGTGTAATCTACATTTTCGTCCCCGGTTGTAGAATCCCATCCATTATGATATACCTTTTCATCATAGAAGATAGCATTTTCTTGTGTTGCTGAAACAACTAAATTAGTTATTTCTTTTTTAGAATTATTTGTTACTGTTACAAGATATTTAATACCTTGCCCTTCATAAACTTCTTGTCCTTCTACTAATCCTTTTCCAGCTGTTCTTCCTTTTAATGAAATTTTAACATCTTCTGTTTCCTCTACATTTTCGTCGCCTTCTTCTTTTATTTCTGTTCTGAAAACAACTTTAGAACTTGTATTTACTTTGTTTTCTAAATAATTATAATCCAAAGTTACTTCCATAGAACTTTTTTCATTTTCCTTTAAGTTTTCTGGAACAACTATCGTATAAGAAATTTTCATTACTTCTTGAGGTTGTAAATTTATTTCTCCTAATTCTACTTTAAATGCTCTTATTTTTGTAAAATCTGCTGGCTCTGTCACCCAATTTTGACTTTCTTTTTCTTCATTAGGATTTTCTGAATAGTAAATAGTTCCTTGTTTACCTTCTACCTTCAAAGCTTCTTTTATTTGTAATTCAAAAGTTGTTTTATCTTTTTGCACTTCTGGCATTTTTCCTATAACAGATACTTCTGTAATTGGATTTTCATAATTATTGATAATTGCTATTTCTTGTGACATTTCTTGTAATTTTGCATTTTTCTCAACTATTACTTCTTTTTCTTTATCATCAATACTTTCCATTACATTACCTATTTTATTTACCATCAATACACCATATTTTGAATTAAATTTAACAGGTACTGTAGTTTGGAATTCTTCTCCTTGTCTATTTTCATTTGTATAATTCATTTTTATTTCACTTGATTTACTTGGTGTAGTTTTGTCCAAATAAATATCAGCTATTACAGAAATTTGAATTCCACCATTAATGTTGTTTACAAAATTGATTTGTTCTCCTTGCAAAGGAATAGTAACAATTTTTTCTCCTTGTTCATTTTCTGATAATGTTGGATTTGTAATTGTTAATTCTTGTTCTCCATTTAATTGTGTAATATTTTTTACTTCCATTTTTAATTCTGTTGGTAAAATTAATTTAACTACTGGATTCTTAAATAAATCAAATTGTGGTCCATCACTTTTTAAAGTAATTAAAAATTGCACATTTTCATTTGTTTGTAAAGTTGATAAATTTGTATTATTTACCTCTAATTTTGCTTCTGTTTTAGTATCTTGTAAAGCAATTTGTACTTCTGCTATTTCTTCTCCTAGCTGTGTCATAACTGATGTTTTAGTATTTAAATGTGTAAATGTTTTTAATTCTTCTTTTGTATAACTTAATTTTCCTGAAACTGTTTTTGTGTTTGAAATAGTAATTTCTCCTTCTGCAATTGGTTTTGATGTTTTAATTTTAATTGCAGTTGTTCCTTCTTTGTAATTTATTATTAATTTACCTTCTTCGTTTGGTAGTGATGTTTGATCAATTTGACCTAATACCTCACCACTTGCATCTGTTACTGTAATTTGTCCTTCTTGTCCAAAAATACGGTCAAACTCTTCTTTTAAAATTGTAGTATTTTGATAAGTAACTGCTTCTTGAATTGGAAAAATTCCTTCTTCTTTTTTAAATTCTTCTCCTGCACCTGCTAACTGAATACTATCAATTGCTTGTTTATTAGTAATTTGTAAAATATTATTTTCAGTAAAACTAGTTCCTTGTTCTGTTCCTGCATACCAATATCCTTTATATAATTCTGGTGTAGCACTTTTATTAATAGATACTATATTTCCTATTTGATTAATTGTTACATCTTTCTTTTCTTGTTTTTGTATCATATCTTTTGTATATAATTTTGTATTTGTTAATGTATTTAATTGTATTGTTCTTTCTTGTACTGTTACTGCTGGGTCATAAATATACACTATTTGGTACACATATTTTGCATTTCCCCATGTAGAAAATTCTGTATTTTTAATTTCTAAAACATTCGTCTCTTTATTAAATTCAACTTTTTCATCTGGTAGTCTAACACCATTTGCCAATACATAAATTTCTTTTGGTTGTTGTATTTCTATCACAGGTGGCTGAATTAACAATGTTTCTGTTTCTCTTGGTAATGCATTTTCAACTACTTCTGTCACAACTTCTTGTTGTAATAAAGTTCCCATTTCTTTTAATGACATATATTTTGTAATATTTTGGCTTAAAACTATATCTGTATCTTGTGTCCAATTTATTTTAATATTTCTCTGTGCTTGTACTTTTTGTTCAGTCTCATCCTTATATGTTCCTTCCAAGTTAATTGATATTTCCCTTTGAAAATAATCTGCTTCAATTTTCTCTTGCTTTTTAAATTTAATAGGAAGTTCTATCTTTACTTGATTTTCGTAAACAATGCTATTTAGATAAATCTCATTAGACTCTGTTTTAATCTCTTTAACAATATTATTTTCCACTTTATCTTTTTGAATAACAAAATTAGCATTTTCTATCACAATTTTAGCATCATTTAAAACTCCCTTTTCTATGACATTCAAGTCTAAAATCAGGATTTCTTCTTCATTCATCTGTGCATCTTTTTCATACACTTCTTCCTCATTTTGTTTTAAATACGCATCAAATGCAACATTTTGCACATTTGTTTCTTTCTCTGGTTTCATAGTCAAAGCAATACTCTGTCCCACCATAGCAAAATCAACCATAGTCAAACTCATAATTATCATGCTTACTAAAAATAATCTCAAGATTTTCTCTTTCATATTTTCCGCTCCTTTGTGTAAATAGGTAAAGATATTTCTTCTCTCATATATCCTACTAATTTTTATAAAGAAAAGCAATTCCTTTTTTTGGCTCTCATTCTCTTTCTCCTCAATGCTTTTACGGAAATAGCTTTCATCTTTTAAAGCCTTTAACTTTAAACTTTGATTACAATTTAGTAACAAAACTGTAATATTTTCGCGAAAAATCGACAAATCCCTTTATTGCGTAAAGGGATTTTAGGGACGTTCCTTGAAATCCCTATGTTATTAACCTAATTTATTCCATGATAAAAAGGATGTAATTATTTACATCCTTTTTAAGTTATTTTATTGATTAAATTGCTTTCTTTTTAATAATGACAATTCCAACTCCTAAGGTAATTAATGCTATAGTTCCTATCATGACTGGGATTAGCCAATTTTGATTTTCACCTGTTGCTGGTGTGACAATTATGGTTTCTGCCATGTTGTCATCAGTTTCTGTTTTTCCATTTCCTGGTTTATAATTTCCTGGTGTGGATTCTGGTTTGGCTCCTCCTGTTTTGGTTAATTCTACTACTTCTGTTTCGTTGTCTAATGAAATTTCGTCTGTAGTTGTTAATGTTTTTGCTACATTTAACATTACTTCAGCTGTTTGAGTAGGTTGTAGTTTTTTGCCTTTTAGACTTTCTGTATAAAGAATTGTTTTGTTTGCTATTGTTGTTTCATCTACATTGTATGATTCTTTTGATACTAATTCTTTTAGTTCTTCTATTGTTTTTATAGCCCATTGTGGATTTTCGTTTGCATCAAATGCCCAATCTTTATCTAGGTAGTCTATAACTCCAGTTGGTTCTATTGTTACTATTTCACCTACTATTTTTCCGTATAAATAGTAGTCTTTAGATAGGTAATCTAATTCACTTTGGTTTATTGCTTTTATTTCATATCCTACTTGTAGCTTAGCTCCTTGGATTACTTCATTGTCTAGCTCTACTCTAACAAATCCGTTTCCTTTTTCAGTATTTTTGTCTGGTCCCATGTAGGTTACATTGTTTCTATCTCCTACTAATGTTCTATTACCTTTTTCGTCTTCTTCTATTGTAAAGTTTGTTACTACTTGTCCATTTGCTAATGTGATTTTTACTGTTTTTACTCTTTTTCCTAATGCTAAGTCTTGTCTTGCTCTTTCTACAATTCCAAAGTCTATATTTTTTACTTCATATACATATTTATCTCCCATAGATGCTGTATATGTTGTTTCATATTCTACTCCTATTCCCATGGTAGGTGTTGTAGAATCCATTTTTGTAATGGTTGCTTGTGTTGAATTTGTTACATTTTTCCATTCTTCGTCAATTTTTTGTCTAGTTTCATAATTGTCTAGTGCATCATTTAATCGTTTTTCTACATTTTCTTTATACCAGTTTTTATTATTTTGATCTCTGCTAATATCATAAATTGTTCCTTTATAATCTTGTACTGTATAAGTTTCATTTCCCCATGTATATGTTATTGTATAATCTCCTGGAATGTATTCAGAGAAATGGAAATCTCCATTAGCATTTGTTGTTGTTGTATATACTTTTCCACTTCCAGAGTTTTCTCGTAAGGTTACTTCTACTCCTTCAATTCCTTTTTCTCCTTCTTCATATGATCCACTACCTTGACGTATTTTACCTGTCATTAGCTTATCTTCTGTTGCATCTAAGAATACTTTACCTGCCATTTCTCTTGCATCTGCTACTTCTAAGATTAAAGATGGACTTGAGTCAGTATCGTCTTCATATGTCTTAGTATCTCCTGGTATACAGTTTCCTGGATTAGAATCTGTATCGATTCCAGCATATATTTTGTCTTTATCATAAATAGAGTAAGAGTTGATTTCTACTACATTTTTCAAGTTTTCTTTTCCATTTAAGATGTTTATGACAGCTTCTCTATTTAGTAAAAATTGTACATAGACATTTTCTTGTTTTTGTGCTTCTATTTTTGTATTGTTTTGTATAATAGTTTTGTTGTATTCACTATTGTATTCTGATTCTTTATGTTCTACTAATGTGTTTTCTTGAATACTTCCATCTTTATTTAATCCTTTTCCAACTTTTACTACTTGATATTTATTGTCATAGTAATCTGCTAGGCTATTTACTTGTGCTACTAAGTTAGAAGATTGATTTCTCATTGTAATTTGATATGTTACATATACTTTTAGTTCTTTGTCTTTATTGTTTTCATTTACGTATTCATAGTCTGCTTTGTAGATGGCTCTGCTATAAGACATGTCTGCATATTTATTGCTGAATTTCACTCCTACATTGAATCCATCTCCATATTCTCCTTCATTTAAGAATCTTTGTGAATATAAATAGGTGTGCTCATAACCATTAATAGTTAATTTTACATTGTGTAAATCTTTTACAACTGCGATGTCTGGTTGCTCTCTTTCATATAATCCTAAATTTATATATTTGATTTCTTCTTGTCCATATGTAAAGTGATTTCTTATAATATAATTAGGTACATCTGTATTTGCTGTTATTGTATATTGACCATTATTTATTAATGTTGCTTCATGTCCTGTTTCATTAATGTTATAAGATAAGTTATGTTTTTGATTTCCATTTGCATCTCTTGTGAATCCGGTATCTCTTCCGCTTCCTTCTACAGTACTAAAGTTTTGGTTGAAAGCATTTCTAACTTCTTCACTTTCTGCTGATTTAGAACCATTATTTTTGTCAATGTGTGGTACTACATTTGTATAGGTTAATCCGTCATATTCAAATTCGATATAGTAATCTTTTAATTTTTCAATTAAAACATCCATGAATAGATATGCTCCACCTTCTGCTGTTTTGGCTTCTTTAATGATTTCTCCTGTTGTTCTATCTTTTAATCTTACTGTAACACCATCTAATAAAATATCGTTATAATCATAATCTCCATCATTGTATAAGTCATTTCTTTCAGCACGTTTTCCTGAAATTTTATCTACCCATACATACCCAGATAATTTAACATATATTTGTTTGTTTCCTATAATTAATTCATTTGTTTGTCCAGAAATAACTATTTTTTGTTGTGCATCTTCTAACATTTCATAACCGTAATTAGGGTTTTTAGTTTCATATGCTAAATATGTTCCTGCTATTAAATTTTTAATTAAAATTTCTCCTTTTTTATCAGTTACAAATTCTGTTGCTTGTTCTTTTTCTACATAACTTATTTTACCATTTGCATCTTTATGTACATATTTCCCTGTTTCTTTATGTTGAATATAGAACCCAACTCCTTGTAGTTTTATTTCTTCATTGTCTTTGTTGATTTTAACAACTTTTAAATTTCCCTGTGTTGAGATATTATAATCAAAGGAAGTAGTTATATTAGCAGGTACTTCATATGGTTCTCTAATTAATAGATTTTGTTTGTAACCATTAGTTGATTCTAAAAACCATATATTGACTCCTTTAAAAATTGCTGTTGTATTTCCTGTTATTTTTGTGATTTTTGTTATGTTTGTATTCATTGGAACAGAGATATAGAAATCACTTCCTGATTTTATTCCATTTGCTCCAAACCAGTTTTCAGTATTACCATTAAAGCTACTATATAATATTCCGCTTATTTCTTTTCCGTCTTGGTCATTTGCTGTTACACTTTTCATAGTTCCTGGGAATGTCCAATTAAATGGTCCTACTCTCATATATGGCTTTCCATCTTTTTGAGAAGGTACTACTTTAATTTTGCTTTTATCTGTATTATCTGTAATTTTAGTTGTATCTTTAAAATTGTTAGCATATTCGGCTGCTTTATCATCTAACCAAGTATGTACTCCTGGTTTTCCATTTGAGAAACTTCCGTATAATCCAGCATGTTCTTTTCCACCTTCTTGTAACCAAGTATATAAGTAATTCCATAAAGCATTACTTACTGGTCCTGAAGATTTTGATGGTCCATTATCTGCTGATAAAATATAAGCTAATCTAGCATTGCTATTGCTAATTCTACTTTTTCCAGTATGGTCAGTAGATTTATTTCCTTCGATTCTTACATTAGAAATAATTCTATAAGAGTTATTCGTACGCAATGCTTGGCCATGTTCTGCGCAATAAATGTTAGGATCTGTAGCATATTGTTTGTAACTGACTCCTAGTTGTTGTCCTACATAATAAGCATTTGATGTTGTGTAAATTCCTAATATGGCTAGTAAACTTACTATCAAACTAATCATTACTTTTTTGATTGTACTCATGTTTTTCTACCTCCTTTCCTTATTCTTTCTCTTCTTTATTTTTATTTTTTAAAATTACAACTGCTACTACTCCAAGTGCTACTAATACTATTGTAATAGTTGCTATATAAATAGCTCCACCTGTTCTAATACTTAGTACTATGTCTGCTGCTCCAAAGTCATTTTCTTCTTTTGCTCTGTTTCCTGGAACAGAGTTACTGTCTGGTATTCCAAGTTCATTGTAGTCTTCTACTATTTCTGCTGTATTTTGTGTTAGCCCTGTGTTGTTTTCTGTCATTGCTTTTGTTAATGTTAATGTTACAACTTTTGTTTCTCCTGCTTTTATTTTTTCATTTGCTAAAGCTTCTGTGTATAAAGTATTTCCTACTTGATACCAATCTTTGTTTAGTTCAGAACTGAATTTTAAATCATTTGGTACATAATCTGCTATTTTTTTAGCATATCCTTCTATTTCGCCTTTATTACTTACTTTGATTTGATATTCTACAATAACAGTTGAACCATTTATTTGTTTTGCATCTAATTCTGCTTTTGCCATGGTTTCGTTTTCGTATTCTCTTACTGTTGTTCCATTTGCATTTTGAATTAATATTTTACTTACGTATTTATCTAATTGTAAGTCAAAATTTTCTAATTTAATGAATCCGATATTAAGGTTAGATACATTTGTATCGTTGATTTCTACTATATCAGTAGAAGCTACTGTTGTTTTTTCTCCTTCAACTACTAATTCATTTCTTAATGCATTTGAATTGCTTTCTTCTGGTACTCCTTCTGCTTTATATTTTGTTAAACCATATTTTGCTTCATCATAATCGAAAATTACAATATAATTACCATTTCCTATTTTGTCTAATACGTAAACTCCATTTTCATTTGTTTTTGCTTCTAATATTTTTCCGTCTTCTTTTTTTACTAAATGGTTGGTTTCTGTATTTAATAATTTTACTGTAACATCTGAAATTAATTTTTCTCCTTGTTCTTTTTCTCCATTTGCATTTTCATCAAACCAAGCTAATCCAGTAATAGTTCTATTTCCTTTTGCAATATCATTGTTTTCTAAATCATTTGAGCCACCATTTCCTTCTGTTGTTTCATTTGCTACAATAATGTGATTTATTTCTGATGTAGTTGCTACTTTTTTACCGTAGATTTCTGCATAAGCTACATTTGTTATTGATTCTGCATTATCTCTTGCTTCTGAATGATTTACTACTGTTTCAATTGTAATTGTACTTGTTCCATTAGCTTTTATGGTTAATGGTATTTCAATTTCATTTCCTTCTATTGTTTCTAAAACTTTTTCGTCTACTTTTATTGTTTTAATACTTAGTGCTTTAGGAATAGAATCTTTTATTGCTAATCCTACTGTTTCTGCTGTTGATTTGTTTTCTACTTGAATTGTATATGTTACTATGTCTCCTGTTTTTATGTATTGTTCAGTTGGGATTGCTGTCATTGACATTGCAATTTCTGTTGCTTTTACTTCATCTTCCCATGTATTAGATTGATATTCTTTTTTATTGTCTTTTGCTGTTACAGAGAAATTAATAGCTTTTTCTTTGTTGTCTGTCTTTTTGATTAACATATTATAACTTAAAACTTTTGCTTCTCCAGATTCTAATGTTCCAATATTAACTTCTTTTTGATAGTCTAACAATTCTGTTTGAATGTTTTGGCTTCCTTCTGTTTCAGTTTCTTCTGCTATTTCTGCTTCTTCTTGGTCAGCTACTATTGGGTAAACTTCTCCTTCTTCTTTTTGCATTCCTGTAATTAATGCCAATCTTTCTACTTCTAACATTTCTGGAAGATGTGTTTCAACTTTTACATTTTCTTGTTTTTCTTCTGAAATGTTTTCTATAATAGCAAAGTATTGTACTGTTCCAGCTTCATACAAATCAATTTGTCTATCAGTAACACGTTTTACTGTAATTCTTAAATTTCCTTTTTCTGTTACTTGTTTTACCTCTTCAGATTGTTTTTTAACATCTCCATAGGTAATTTCTGCTATGTTTTTAAGTGAAGTTCCTTCTGCTACTCCTTTATTAACTCTAACTTCATATGTTTTTTCTGCAACTTCACCTACTTTTAAGTTTTCAATTGTTGCTTCATAAGTTTTATTTTCTAATTCTTTATAATAAGATGCTCCTGTATATTCATAATCTTCTTCTGGTTCTACCATTGTAGTTCCTTCTGGTACATTTCCTTTTACTACTACATTTGCAATGTCTTCACTTCCTGTATTTGATACTGCAATTTGATATTTAATAACTTCTCCATTTTTTACTGGTCCTTGAATGTCTTGTCCTCTCATGGTTGCTTTTAGTTTTGCTTCTACTTTTGGACCAATTCCTGTTTGCATTTCAATTGTAGTTGCTTTTAATTCATTTTCTACCTTAGTAGCTCCATTTGTATATTTTACTTGATATCCTGTCTTTGCTGTTTGGTTATATTCTAAATTATTAGGTATTTCGTAAGAATATGTAGCTTGAATATTTTCTTGAGATGCTAAGCTTTCTACTATAATTAAGTATTTACTAACTTTGCTAGGATTTGTTATATTAGTTTCCCATTTGTTTTCTTTTTTGTCTATTTCATTTGTTGCTTCTGCATTTTCAGAGTAGTAAACTGTTGCTTTTTCTGTGCCTTCTAAATTAATTTCTCCTACTGTATTTATTCCCATATTATTACCATTTGAATTTGTTGGGAAATTTCCTAATATTTTTATGTCTTCCATGGTTTCTTTGTGGTTATTGATAACTTCTATGTCAGTTTTTACTTTTTTTGCTTCTTGTCCTCTTGATACTAATGCTTGTTTATTTTCTTCTTGCCCTAAAGTTTCTATTCCTAATTCTGGCATGCTATGAATTGTTGTTACATCTGTTGGTGCTACTATTTTTATTGGGTTAGATACTGTTGCTGTTTTTCCTTTTTCGTTAGTTACTGTCATATTTATTGATGTGTCTGTTGTTGCTATTTTTCTATTTACTTCTATTGTTGCATTGATAATAAGAGTTGCTCCTTCTATTACTTCTTCTTTATATTGTGTTTGCTCTCCTTCTAATGTTATAACAATTGTTTTTCCTTCTACTTTATAGTCTTTTATTTTTAGCTCATTTTCATATAATAAATCAATACTATTAAGATTTATTTTTTCTACTTGTTCTGGTAATTGAATTACGATTTGTGGATTTTTATATAAGTCATATTTTTCTTCATTTGATACTAATATTGCTTTTATTTCCACATTGTTTGCTAATATTGTGGATAAACTCTCTTTATTTATTTCTAATCTAGCTTGTGTTGTTGTGTTTTCTAATAATATTGCTGTTTCTACTATTTTTTCTGCTTCTTCATTATATCTAACACTTACTGTATTTTTTAATTCTGTTGCTTCTTTAATAATTGTTGTGTCTGGTTTTATTGCTTTTTCGTGATAAAATGTTAATGTTCCTTCTTTTTCTGGTGCAGTAGTTTCTATAATAATTGATGTTACTTCTTTTCCTGCATAGTCTATAACAATATTTCCTTGTTCGTCTCTTTTTGTTGCATTTGTGATTGTTCCTACTATTTGTTGATTTTGGTCTAATATGTTAATTGTTGCATTTTGCCCTAGTATTTCATCTACTTGCTCTTTTTTGATTTTTGTTTTTTGGTATTTTACATTTCCATATTGATTTGTGTTTTCTGTTATTACTATTTTTTGAATTGCTTTTGCATAGTTGATTTGTACTTCTGTAATACTTTCATATTTTCTTTCAATTCCTGATAATAATTTTCCTTTATAGATTGATTTTTCTTGATTATTTGCTTTTATTTCTATGATAGAGTCTTTTTCTTCTGCTCCTATTACGATAGTATTTTCTGTTTTAATTTCTGTACTGTCATATAATGTCATGCTTTCTTGTACTTTAATTTCGCTTTCTTCTAATGCTACATCTTTATCATAAAGACATGTTAAAATTACTTTTTCATTTCCTTCTGTTTTCCATAATGCTTTTCCTTCATTATCTAAATTGTTTGAAAGAATTAAATCTACTGTATTTTTTTCGTATTTGTAGTTTAATGTTTTCATGCTATTTAGATAATCTACATGATAAATTTCTGCTTGCTTTCCTTCTATTTCTGGTAAATTGATTTTTGCATAAATGGTTTGTATTGGATAGCTATTTTTTTGTAATCCCATTTTGTAAGCAAATTGAATCATTCTTTTTTCTTTTCCTTCAATAGTTACTATTTTATTTGTGATAACTTGTAAATCATTTATCATGCTTTCTGCTGTATTTTTTTGTGCAATGTTTAATTTTAATTCTCTATTTGCTTGGATATTAATATCTTTTTCTGTGCTATCACGATAGGTTCCTTTTATTTCTAATTTGCTTGTTTGTTTTAACATATTGATTGTATAGTTTTCTTCTTGAATTGGCTTGATTTTTACCTTTATTTCTTCTGTTCCTCCTACTTGGATTTGATTGAAATAAATGATTCCGTTTTCTATTTTTTGTATATATGTACTATCGGATTCTTTTATAGTAAAGTTAGCCTCTTTTAAAGATATTTGACCATTAAAATATCCTTCTTTTTTTACGTTAGCACGCAAATATAAGAAAGTTTCTTCTTCTGGTGCAATTTCTATAGCATTTACTTTTTCTCCTTTTTCATTTTTGAAATAAGCTTCTATTTCTACATTTGGATGATTTGTTGTTTTTTCTTCCATTGCATAGCTATAGAAACCTTTCCCTACTAAAATAAAATTTGATAGAGTCATTGTCATGATTATTATTAAAATCATACTAACTTTTAATACTTTATTTTTCATAGTATCCTCCTTATTTTTACATTTCAACATAATCTTATTTAATTATACACTGTTTTCCTTAATTTTACAATGTTTTTAAGGAATTTTTTTAACTTTTTATGTAACTTTTCCTTTTTTTAAATATAGTAAAGTTTTTTAACTTTTTTCATATAATGGTAAAGAGGTGATTCCATTATGAATTTTGATGAAAATACAGTTCACAAATTAAAAGATATGATGAATAAAGGAGAATTAAATGATGTGATATCACAAATACCTCCTGAAATGATACAAAACTTTTCTTCTATGATGTCACAAAACAAGCAAAACCAACAAAATCAAGAGACTTCTAAAAATTTTAATAATCAAAATAATTTTGATTTTAGTAAAATTGATATGAATACTATTTTGAAAATGCAATCAATTATGAGTAAATTAAATGATAATAATGATCCTAGAACTAATTTACTTTATTCTTTAAAACCTTATTTACGTGAAGAAAAAAAAGAAAAACTAGATCAATATGCTAGTTTGTTAAATGTTGCAAAAATTGCTAATTTAATGAAAGATGATAAAAAGGAGAATCCTAATAATGGCTAATTTTTTTCCTAATTATTATCGCTATTATAGACCAAATTATTCTTCTAACAATTTTAAAAATTCTCATGAAGTTGAACCAAGCCCTCCTATGGAAGATGAAAAAAAAGAAAAATCATCTAATACACGTTCTTTTGGTCCCCTTCACTTCAAAATTCCATTTTTCAATGATGATTTCGATATTGAAAAACCAATTTTTGAAATTTTGGGTATTGAACTGTATTTAGATGATATTATTATTCTTGGTTTATTATTTTTTTTATATAAAGAAGGTGTGCAAGATGAAATGCTATTTATTGCTCTAATTTTGCTACTACTTGGCTAAGTTTATCCAATGATAATGTTATCTTGTACAATGCTAACATAGGCTTGTTTGTGCATTGGTTCTTCATCACGGTCTATTTCTTTTACTACATTGGCAATACGAATTTGTACTGTATCAACTAAACCTGCAGCTATAATTGCTTGTTTATTTCCTTTTGCTCCTGCATGTGCCAAGCCTCTTAATGCTCCTAATACAATGATATTATCAGAGGCAATAACTTCTGCTCCAGAATTTACATCTCCAATAACAACTAAACTTCCTTCTGTTTCTATTTTTTGTCCAGAACGCAAAGAACCTCTATGAAATTTTGTTTCTGATACTGCAATTTCTTTTTCAAATGTTTTTTTTATGCTATATAACCCTAAACTTTTTGGCATATCAAAATCTATTTCTACATCAATTTTACTTTTTATTAACTCTTGAATTTCGTCCATCTCTTTATTTTTTAACACTTTTCCCATTACCATGATTGGGGTTTTTTCATCTTGATATAGTTTTTTTAGTTGTGGCAATTTCTTTTTTAATGCTTCTATTATTTCATTTTGTTCAGCTTCTTCATTTAGTTTTATGACTATTTCATTTTTTCTTAAATTAACACTTACACAATTTTTCATTTTTACATCCTTCTTTCTTATCTCATAATTTCAATATATGGTACTGCACTCATATCTTCTTCTATATTTTGTGTATTCATACCAAAATATTCTGCCATAATATCTCTAACAACTTCAGCTGTATAATTACCATGTCCACCATTTTCTACCATAACTACAATAGCAATTTCTGGATTTTCAAAAGGTGCAAATCCTACGAACCAAGCATGTACTTTATTGTTTGGAGCTTCAGCTGAACCTGTTTTTCCACCTACACTTATATTGAAATCTTTAAAACGTACATATGCTGTTCCACCACTATCACTTGTAACTGATTTCATTCCATTTAAAATAGCGTTTAGATAATTTTTATTTATTTGTATATCTTCTGTTTGCTCTTCTTGTAATCCCAATTTTTGATTGACAAATTGGTTGATTTCTTCTCTTGAAACTTCAGAACCATCAGCATTTCGTATGGTTTTTACAATACTAACATCAATTTTATTTCCACCATTTGCTAGCATACTAATGTAGCGTGCCATTTGTAATGGACTAAATTCATTATCACTTTGCCCAATTGCTGCTTGCAATGTATTTCCTGGGCTCCAATAAGGCTCATCTGGATGTAATTGTGGTCTAGTTTCTTTGCTTGCCAATACTCCTGCTGTTTCACTTTGTAATTCTATTCCTGTTTTAGTTCCTAATCCAAAATATTTTGCAAATCTTACTAAATTATCAATTCCCATCTGATCTGCAGTTTGATAAAAGAAATAGTTACAAGATTTTTCAATTGCTCCAGAAACATCTAAATATCCATGTCCTCTATGATAATCTGTATAATACCAACAACGTGGTTGGAAATCTCTATACTTAGTATAAACACCTGTATCATTAATTTTTGTGTTTAAATTAATTGTACCTGTTTCTAATCCTGCAATTGCTGTTATCATTTTAAATGTAGAGCCTGGTGAGTATGAGTTTTGTGTTGCTTTGTTTACAAGTGGTTTTGATTCATTATTAGCATAATTATTCCATGCTTCTGTACTAATTCCTCCAACAAAATCTGCTGGATTATAGTCTGGATAACTTGCCATTGCCAATACTTCTCCAGAATTTACATTCATAACAACACATGCACCAGCTCTTGCATCATAAACTTTTCCAAATCCACCTGTTGATATTTTTTGGATATTAGATGCTAAAGCATTTTCTGCTATCTTTTGTAAATTCGCATCAATTGTTAGAACAATATCAGAACCTGCAATAGCTTCTTTAGAAATATATTCTGCTGTTGTTGTTCCATCAACCGCCATATCAATTTGTTTTGTTCCATTTCTTCCTTTTAAGTATTCCTCAAATACATATTCAATTCCTGTTTTTCCAATCAAATCATTACTTCCATAATAATCTTTTCTAGTTTCATATTCTTCACTGCTGATTTTTCCTGCATATCCTAAAATATGTGATGCTAAATTGCCTGAAGTGTATTCTCTAACTGGTTGTACAACAATATTGATTCCAGCAAATTTTTCTGAACTTTCACTAAATTCTGCTACCGCTTCTCTTGGAATATCTTGTGAAATAGTAACTGCTCTTGTACTACTATATCCTTTTTGTGAAATTAGATAACGTAATGATATAATTTTTCGTACTTCTTGTATATTTGTATTTTTTATTTTATATTTTTCTTTAAATTTATAGAAAGCTTCTTCTGCTGTTATATTTTCTGATAAATTATTGGTTTTTTTCCAATTTGCTAAAGCTTCGTCTGTAATCATAAATTCAAATGGATCTATTTTTATTGGAAATGTATCAGAATATGAACATTCATATTTTTCTAATACTTGTATCATATTTAAAATAGCTGTATTTAATGTATCGGTATCTACTTTACTTTTATACATTTCTAGTGAAAATTCCATTTTAGATGTTACTAATGTTGCTCCTGTTTTATCTAAAATAGCTCCTCTTGATGCTTCTAGTGTACTTTCCCTAGTTAATCGCGTATTAGATTGTTCCCTATATTCTGCACCATGTACAATTTGAAGGTTGAATAATCTGGCAATTAAAACAATTCCAACGATGTAAATTAAAACCGTTAGAATGTTGAATCTTAAATTTATATTTGCTTTTTTTGCCACTTTCTTTCTTATCAATTCTTCACCTTCTTATTTAAAAATATCGTGTTAAAATTTTATTTCCTTTATATTCATTTTCAATAATATATCCAAATTTTTGGATTAATGGATAAATAATAATTGTAATTATAACATTATAAATTATTTCTATAACTAATATTTTAATAAAATTAATTATTTCTAAATTAATTACTACCCAAACATAACGTATTAAATATGATATTACTTCAAATATAATGGTAGCTACTACTACCATAACCATAATAGTCATTCTACTATCTTTTGAAAAGTTTTTATCAAATAAAGTTGCCAAAAATCCTATTAAGCCTAATCCTACCATGTTAATACCTATTTTTGTTCCTAAAATTAAGTCTAATAATAATCCTATTACTATGCCATATATAGTTCCCATAGTTTTATTTCCAAATAACCCTATAAATAATATAAAAATAACAAATAAATTTGGCATAATACCAGAAATTGAAAACCAACTGAAAAAATTGGCTTGCAACAAATAAATTACCATAGCTGTTGCGATTAAACTAATATTTATTATTATTTTTTTCAATTGGTTCACCTCTTTATTGATTGGTTATTACTAATACAGTATCTAATTTATCAAAGTCTACTGCTGTTTGTACTAATGCATAACGATCTGTCATGTTTTGTGTATTTGTCACTTTTTTTACTGTTCCTATATGAATTCCTTTTGGGTAAATTCCTCCTAGCCCAGATGTTTCGATACTATCTCCTTGAATAATGTTTGCTTCAGTTGGAATATACATCGCTTTTAAAGAAGATTTGTCATCTAATGTTCCTTTACATACAATACTGTCTTTTGTAGTGCTCATAGAACAACTAACAGAACTTGCAGTATCAATAATTGTTTGTACTTTTGCTGTTGTTTTAGTAACAGATATTACATGTCCTACTAACCCTTGGTCTCCTATTACTGTCATATTTTCTTGTACACCATCATTTGTTCCTATATTGATAACAATAGTTTTTGAATAATTACTAATGTCTTTATTTATAACATATCCTGGAATAGTTTTATATTCTCCATATTTTTCTGCTAAATCTAAATATTCTTTTAAAGTTTCATTTTGTGTTTTTATATTTTCTAATTCTCTTAAAGATTGCTCTAATTCACTATTTTTTTGCTTTAACTGCTTATTTTCTTCTTGTAAATTATTTATATCTGTAAAAAATGTACTATTTCCACTTATTTTATTTTTTAAATATGTTAATCCATTTTGAATTGGCATTACTAAATTACTTGCTGCATTTTCAAAAAATGAGGTATTAGATTCTCCATTTGAAAAAATAACAATTAAAATTAAAATTATGATAGTTATTACAATGCCTAAAATTCCGGCTTTTTTATTTCGATACATTTTCTACTCCTATCGTTTTTTATTTTCTTTTTCTACTATTAACAAGAACTGTTTTTAGTCGTTCTAAGTCTTCTAATGTTCTACCTGTTCCTCTTACTACACAGTCTAATGGCTCATCTGCAATATAGACTGGCATTCCTGTTTCTATGCTTAATAGTTTGTCTAAATTTTGAATTAATGCTCCTCCTCCTGCTAATACAATTCCTTTTTCCATTATATCAGATGCAAGTTCTGGTGGAGTTTTTTCAAGTGTTACTTTAACAATGTCTACAATTTTAAGTACAGATTCCTTAATTGCTTCTTCAATTTGTGTTGAAGTTACTTTTACATTTTTAGGCAATCCATCTGTTAAATCTCTTCCTCTAACTTCTATTGACATTTCTGTCATTAATGGCATAGCACATCCTATTTTCATTTTTATTTGTTCTGCTGAAGTTTCTCCTATGGCTAAATTCATTTCTCTTTTGATATAGTTTACAATGTCTTCATCTAGTTCGTCCCCTGCTACACGTAGAGAATGGCTAACTACTATTCCTCCTAAAGAAATAACAGCTACTTCTGTTGTTCCTCCGCCAATATCAACAATTATACTTCCACTTGGTTCGCCTACATCTAAAGATGCGCCAATTGCTGCTGCCATTGGCTCTTCTATTAAATATACTTCTTTAGCTCCTGCTTGTAAAACAGATTCTTCTACTGCTCTTTCTTCTACTTCTGTAATGCCTGATGGCACTCCTACTACTACTCTTGGTCTGCCTACATTATATCTTCTAACTACTTTTTCAATTATATTTTTTAGCATTAATTGTGTTGCTGTAAAGTCAGCAATTACACCATCTTTTAATGGTCTTACTGCTTTTATTTGCTCTGGTGTTTTTCCTAACATTTCTTTTGCTTCATTTCCTGTTGCCATGATGTTTCCTGTTTTTCTATCAATAGCAACAACTGAAGGTTCTTTTAATATAATTCCTTTTCCTTTTAAAGTTACTAAAATATTTGCTGTTCCTAAGTCAATCCCTATGTCTTTTGACCCAAATGTAAAAAACTTCATTTTTTTCTTTCCTTTCTCTTATCTCTTTCTATTTTAGTCTTTTGTTTCTGAAATTATTTTTGAAAAAATACTTGTATATGTTTTATCTCCTATTACCAAATGGTCTAATAGTTGAATTCCTAATAAGTTAGTAGCATCATACAATTGATTTGTAAAATTTATATCTTGCTGGCTTGGTGTAGCGTCTCCACTTGGATGATTATGTACTAATATTATTTTTGGTGCTTTTCTTTTAATTGGTTCTTCTAGGATGTCTTTGATGGATAAATTGGCAAAGTTTGTCCCACCGCACAGCAATGTCTTTTATCTCTACTATTTCATTTTTATTGTTTAATAAAATAATTTTTGCTATTTCATATTTTAGAAAACGTAATTCTTCCATCATAATTTTTGCTAAGTCATATGGTTCTTTTATTGTTATTTTTTTATAACTACTTGGTTTTGTCATACGATTTGCTAATTCGCCCACTGCTTTTAATTGGATGGCTTTTACTTTTCCTATACCATTAATTTGCATCAATTCTTCTATGCTTATATTACGTAAAAAATTAATTCCTTCTGATGGTGTTTGGTTCATTTTTAAGACTTTTTGGGCTACTTGTACAGAAGTTTCTTGTTTTGTTCCTGTTTTTATGATAATCGCTAATAATTCGGCATTTGATAATGCTTTTTCTCCATACCATTCTAATTTTTCATAAGGTCTTTCTAATTCTGGTAATTCTTTTATTGTAATTGGCAATAAAATCGATCCTTTCTTGTTTTAATTGCCCCTATTATATTTTTTTATAAATAAATATTGCAAGTACCATTCCTATAATGCTTGATATGCTGATTTTAAACATTAATGAAAATGTTATTTTCACCACACCTAAATCTAATGGGATTGGATTTTCTAGTCCAAAGCTTTGGCTATATGATAACCACCACAACCAATCTACTCTGGAAGCTAACTCTCCTAATAGCCCCCCTACTACTAATCCTGATAAAATAAAAATTATTAAAATCCATATGTTTTTTTCTTTTGTTGCCATATTTTTTGCCTTCCTTTCTGTATCATTTTAGTTCATTTTTTCTTACGGGTATTGTATTTTCATTCTACTTTTGATATTATATCTTGAATTAGCAAATTTTTCAAGTAAATTGAATTATTATTTGTAAAAATATTACCAAAAATTGTGGCTTTCCATATACTATAATAAGTAGTATAATATAATTAGCAGGAAATAAGGAGGAATTTATCTTTATGAAAATAGAAAAATTAACAGAAAACAAAATCCGTGTCATCTTAAATTCTGATGAACTTGGAGTTACAAATATGAACGTACATAACATCATGGCTAAAGCAATGGAGACTCAAGAAATTTTTGCTGGTATTTTAAAAAAGGCCGAAGAAGAAGTTGATTTTCAGACAGATGGCTGTAAATTACTAATAGAAGCTCTTTCATCTATAGATGATATTTTTGTTTTTACAATAACAAAATATTTACCAGATAATGAATGTAAGAAAAAGAAATTAGTAGCAAAAAGAAAATCTTTTTCCACTACATCTGAACATGCTGTTTGTTCTTTTTCCAATTTTGATTTATTTTGCGAATTTTGTATAGCTCTTAGTCATTCATCTAAACTAGACACAACAAATTTAGCCAAAAATATCACATTATATATTTGGAAAAATAATTATTATCTTATTTTGAAAAAAATAAATATAAAAAATGACTCTATTTCTTTGTTTTATTCTACTTTATCAGAATTTGGACAATTACTTTCCTATTCCAATATTTTTGAAGCAAAATTATTAGAACATGGAAAAGTATTGATAAAGAAAAATGCTATTGATACTGCTATAAATTTTTTAAAATAGAAAATGGTTATCCTATATAGATAACCATTTTTTTAATACACATAATTTTGTGGATTATAAGCAATTCCATTAACTCTTACTTCTAAATGTAAGTGTGGTCCAGTTGAATTTCCTGTTGAACCAACAGTTCCTATTGTTTGTCCTTGTGATACTTGTGTTCCTGCTGCTACATTTAGTCTACTACAATGTGCATAATATGTTTGTACACCATTTCCATGAGAAATTACTATCATATTTCCAAATGAACCTTTATATCCAGAAAAGGTTACTGTTCCAGATGCTGCTGCTTTTATTGGTGTTCCAGTTGGCGCTGCAATATCTAATCCTGTATGTGATGATCTTCTAATACTGCTTCCTGCCCCAAATCTGGATGTAATAGTTCCTGATACTGGTCTAATTAAACTTACTCCTATACTAGCTTTTCCTCCTGATGTTTTTAGAGAAGTATTAACACTTCCTGTTGTTCCATATCTAGCGGTTCCATTTTTTGCTACTTTTACTACTTTTGCTGGTTCTACATATAATTTAGATATGGCTTCTTCTACTGGTACAAAGTTTTGACTGCTTTCTTCATATTTTTCTAAAATTGATATTTTTTCTATGTTTGAACTCTTTTTTTCTTTTAATCCTTCTACTACTTTTTCTGCTTCTTCAAAAGTTGCTACATATTGTTTTTCTTCCTGTCCATCTAAAATGGCATAGTAACGATAATAAGCATGTCCTTGTTCTTTTACTTTTTGATATATTTCTTCGTCATTTGTTACTATATTTTTCTTTAATAAGCATAATTTATAGCTTGGAAGGTTTTCTACTTGTACAAATGCTATATTTTGATTTTCGTCTTCTCCTTTTTCTATATAGTTATTGATTTTATGTTGTAATTCTGCTTTGTTTTCTGTATATCCTACTTGTTCTCCATTTATAAATACACTATATGTAGGTTTATATAAAAATGCTATAGCACCCATTATTAAAAAGATTGAAATCATAAAAAGAACTGCAAATTTTATACTTCTCTTAGCATTTATCATTACTTTCTTAAACATTTTTTAATCAATCTCCTTTGTACTTTTACCCTATTTTATATTCTTTAATTTCTAGTGTAATATTATTGTAATATTTCTTTTTTTGCAAAGAGATTTCCCTTTCGATTTCCGTAGGTTTTTTCTTCTTTTTTCGTTTTATCTCTTTTTCCTTTTATTTATCTCTTATTTTTATTTTATTATATTAAAATAATTTAAGTTTCAGTTTTTTGTTTTGAGATTTTACCTACCATAATATGATGTTATAATACATAATGTATGCTTGAATGGAATGAGTTTTAAAATTTGTTATTGATTATCTTGAGGAATGTTCATGGATACAATGAATATAACTATATTCATTGTAGGCCTGAATGAAAGAGGCGCAAGATAAGCAATTACAAATTTTTAACAAATGCAATGAACAAATACATTATGTATTATAACATCATATTATGGTAGGTAAAATCTCAAAACAAAAAACGAAACTTAAGTTAAAATAAAAGAAGGATACATCTTACTATGATATATCCTTTTAATTTTATTGTTGTAATTCTGTTTTAACTGAATTAATTTCTGTTGTTGTTGCTTTTTGTGCAGGCACATAATATCCCTTTGTTTGTGCAATTTTAAATAACTCATATTGAAAACTTTCATCATTATTTCTAATTTGTTGGAAAGTTTGTCTTAATTGCATATTTTCTGCTTCTGATATAGCTGTTTGATACGCTGTTAAGTCTGCTTTTACACTTCCTAAAATATCATTTACCATTATTTTTTCATCCATCTTTCTTTTCCTCCTCCTAATTATTTAAAAATGTCATTAATTTTTGTTTTGTGTTTAATGCATCTTGTGCTGATTTTGAAAATAGTTGTTTAATTTGAGGGTCAACAGCTTGTGAAGAATAAGTGTTTAATTTTTGGTATGCTGTTTCATGAGCACCAATTAGATGTCTTAAATGTTGTAATTCCATTTGATTTAAATCTGCCATTTTTATCCTTCCTTTCTTTTTAATCTTTTCATAGTATTTCCAAATTTTTATATTTTATACACAATATCATCGTTTTACTTTTATTTAATATTAGCATCGTAAAATAAGAATTATGTTAATATTTGACTAAAATAATTATCTACAAAATATTGACTTAATTCATAATTATTTATACAATATAAATAACGTATTAAAGTTACGAAAAAAAGGAAATACTGTAATAAACAAATGAAGAGAGGAGAATTGTTGAATGAAAACAAAAAGTAACAATGGTATAACATTAATAGCATTAGTAATAACAATA
>CAUWKC010000014.1:0-38236 GCA_963559365.1 uncultured Clostridia bacterium
AACCTCAGCCTTCCAAGCTGATGACGTGGGTTCGATTCCCACTACCTGCTCCAATTTAAAACAACTTACGAACTAATATAGTTTCGTAAGTTTTTTTATTTATATGAAACAAAATTACTCTTGAAAAATGCTAATTTAACTTGTAAAATTTTGATAATTAGTGTAAAATATCAATATATTGTAAATAATAAAAAAGGAGAAGATATGAGATTCGTAGATAGTGAAAAATCAAAAAAAGAATATAAAGAATTTTTAGAAAAACATGAAAGATGTAATTTCCAACAATCATTAGAATGGGCAGAAGTAAAAAAGCCAAATTGGAAGCCAGAAGTAATTTTAGCAGAAGGAGAAAAAGGAGAAATAATAGGTTCTCTTTGTGTATGGATTAGAAAAATGCCAATTTTTGGGAATATAATGTATTCTTCAAGAGGACCAGTATGTGACATTCATGATATGGATGTTATGAAACAATTAACTGATGGAGCAAACGAACTAGCTAAAAAATACAATGCAATTGTATTAAGAATGGAACCAGACATTGTAAGTGATGATCAAGATTTTAGAAAAATAGTAACAAGTTTAGGATATCGTATAAAAGATGATGCAAAAGACTTTAAAGATGAAATTCAACCAAGATATGTATTTAGATTAGATATAAAGGGAAAAACAGAAGAAGAAATTATGTCTGGATTCAAACAAAAATGGAGATATAATATTCGTTTGGCAACAAAAAAAGGAGTTACAGTTAAAGAAGGAACCAAGGAAGATTTAAAAGACTTTCATAAAATCATGATAGAAACTGGTGCTAGAGATGGATTCATCATACGACCATTATCATATTTTGAAAAAATGTATGACTGTTTGGGAGAACATATGAAAGTATTAATGGCTTATTATGAAGGAAAGCCAATTTCGGGTGTTATTCCTATTTTCTATGGAAACAAAACATGGTATTTATATGGAGCAAGTAGTAATTCTCATCGTAATCTAATGCCAAATTATCTATTACAATGGGAAATGATAAAAATGGCAATTCAAAGAAAAGACGATATTTATGATTTTAGAGGAGTATCTGGAATAGTAGATAAAAATCATCCACAATATGGATTGTATCGTTTTAAACAAGGATTTGGAGCAACTTTTACGGAATTTATTGGAGAAGTGTATATGCCATATAAACCATTTACTTATCAATTATATAGATTTTCAGAAAAAATGTTTAGAACACTTCGTCAAATAAAAAGAAAACTAAAAAAATAGAAGGAAGAAAAAAGTGAATACATTAGTAATAAATAAAGAAGATTTAAAACATAATATAGAACAAATTAAAAAATTGGCAAATAAGAGTGGAAATGATGATAATGGAAATCCAGTAAAAATTATAGCTGTTGTAAAAGCAAATGGTTATGGATTAGGAATAGTAGAATTTACTAAGCTTTTGATAGACCAAGGAATTAGCTTTTTTGCTGTAGCTACAATAGAAGAAGCATTACAATTGCGAAAAGCAGGAATTAACGAAGAAATATTAATGTTATCATCTACAGCGATTAAAGAAGAAGTAGAAACATTAGTAGAAAATAATATTATCATTACTATAGGCTCAAAAGAAGATGTAGAAGTAGCTGATTTAGTAGCACAAGAAAAAAATACACTTATAAAAGCTCATTTAAAAATTGATACAGGATTTGGAAGGTATGGATTTGTTTATAGTCAAAGAGAAGAAATGATAGAAACTTTAAAAACAATGAAGAATATTAAAATACAAGGAACTTATTCTCATTTTTCTGTTAGTTTTTATAATGATAAATATACTAAAGAGCAATTTAACCGTTTTATTCAAGTAGTTGAAGTATTAAAAATGAACAAAATAGAAACAGGTATGCTTCATATTTGTAATTCTTCTGCTTTTATAAAATTTCCAAATATGCATTTAAATGCAGTTCGTATAGGTTCTGCATTTTTAGGAAGACTATCATTTAACAATAAAGTAGGTTTAAGAAGAATTGGATATTTAGAATCTAAAGTAACGGAAATAAAAGAAGTACCAAAAGGTTTTAATATAGGATATTCTAATATCTATACTGCACCAAAAAGAATGAAAATTGCTATTATTCCTTGTGGATATATGAATGGAATTCATGTGAAAAATGAAAATGATATGTTTAGAACAGTTGATAAAATACGTCAAATAATAAATAGTATAAAAAGTCTTTTCAAAAAACAAGATATGTATGTAACAATTAAAAATACCAAGTGTAAGATTTTAGGGAGAATAGGAACTTATCACATAGTTTGCGATATAGGAGATAAAGAAATTAAAATAGGTGATATAGTAAATTTTTCAGTTAATACTAAATTTGTAGATTCTAGCATAAGAAGGGAGTATCGAGCATGAACGAGGAAAAACAAACAAAAAAAATAGGTTTTTTTCAAAAAGTATGGAATTCAATTGTAAAAATAGAAAAATATGCTGATATGGCAGCAGAAGGATTAGGAAAAGCTTTTTCATATCTTTGTAAAATTGTAGCTATTCTTGCTATAGTACTTTGTTTAGGCACAATGTATCAAACATATCAAATTTTACAAGAAGGGGTACAATATTTACAAAATGAATTTCCAGAGTTTTCTTATAAAGAAGGAAAGTTACAAGTTTCTTCTGAAGACAAATTAGTTATTTCAGAAGAAAATTCGTATGTAGGAAAAACTATTATAGATACTAAAACAGAAGATGAAAATGAAATTAATAAATATATAAATGAAGTAGAAGAGTCAGGTAGTGGATTAATTGTTCTAAAAGATAAAGTTATTTTAAAAAATGAAGCAGTAGCTGGAACAATAAGTTATCAATATAATGAAATTTTAGGACAAATGGGAATACAAGAATTTACAAAAGAATCTGTTATTAATTATGCCAATAGTCCACAAGTTATTTCATTTTATGTAAGTATTTTTATTACTATATTTATTTATAGTTTTATGATGTATTTATTAACTACATTATCTAATGCAGTATTTTTAAGCTTGTTTGGGTATATGACAACATGGTTAGCACGTATAAAAATGAGATTTGTGGCTATTTTTAATATGTCTATTTATGCATTAACTTTATCAGTATTATTAAATGCAATTTATATTGGTGTTAATATCTTTATTGATTTTAATATAGAATATTTCCAAGTTATGTATGTATCAGTAGCAGCTATTTATTTAGCAGCAGCTATATTTATCTTAAAAACAGAATTTATAAAACAGCAGGCAGAATTGATGAAAATAGCAGAGGCACAAGAAATTGTAAGAAAAGAGATGGAAGAAAAAGAACAACAAGAAAAAGAAGAAAAGGAAAAACAAGAAAGACAGAAAAAAGATAAAGAAAAGAAGGAAGAAAAGCCAAAAGAGGATGGAGGAGAACCAGAAGGTTCTAATGCATAAAAGAAAGGAAGGATAAGATGAGTAAAAAAAATTCAGATAAACAAAAAGATAAAAAAACAGGATGGTATCTTATCATTTTAATTCTATTATTAGTAATATTAATAGGAGTGTTATATTATTTAATAAATCAAAAAGGAAAAGAAGATGAAAATACATTAGCTTATACTAATCTTATTAAAGAATTATCTTATGGTAATATAGAAAAAATTGAGATGACAGTAGGTAGTACAACAGTAAAAGTAAAACAAAAAAATGTAGAAAAGGAAAAAACTTCTATTGTTCCTAATACAGAAAGTTTTATTGGACTTGTGCAAGAAAAAGTAGCAGAAGGAAATGAAATTGAATTAATCCAAAAACCAAAAAGTATATTAGCACAAATTCCATCTTTTATATTTTCTTTTTTACCAACTTTAATTATGTTAGCTTTGTTTATTATGATATTTAAAATGCAAGGTTTAGGTGAAAAAGGAAAAGTATATGATGATACTGAACGAAAAACAAAGGTGAAATTTGATGATGTAGCAGGATTAAGTGAAGAAAAAGAAGAATTGGTAGAGATTGTAGAATTTTTAAAAAGACCAGAAAAATTTACGAGAATGGGAGCAAAAATTCCAAAAGGAGTTTTATTATATGGAAAACCAGGAACAGGAAAAACTTTAATTGCTAAAGCTATTGCAGGAGAAGCGGATGTACCATTTATTTCTATGAGTGGATCAGAATTTATTGAAATGTTTGCTGGATTAGGAGCTTCTCGTGTAAGAAAGTTATTTGAAAAAGCAAGAAAATTAGCACCATGTATTGTATTTATTGATGAAATTGATGCAATTGGTTCAAGAAGAACTTCAAATAGTGGTGCAGAAACAGAAAATAATCAAACATTAAATCAATTATTAGTAGAAATGGATGGATTTAGTTCAGAAGAAACTATTATTGTATTGGCTGCAACAAATAGACCAGAAATGCTAGATAAAGCTTTATTAAGACCAGGAAGATTTGATAGACAAGTAACTATTCCAACACCAGATTTAAAAGGAAGATTAGAAATTTTAAAAATACATTCAGCAGATAAAAGAATTTCAGATAGTGTTAATTTAGAAAGTATAGCAGAAGATACAGCAGGATTTACAGGAGCAGAATTAGCTAATATTTTAAATGAAGCAGCCATTATAGCAACTAAACAAAAACATGAAGATATTGAAAACGAAGATATAGAAGAAGCTGTAAAAAAAGTGACCGTAGGGCTAGAAAAACGTGCAAGGGTTATTTCAGATAAAGACAAAAAATTGACTGCTTATCATGAAGCTGGACATGCTGTTGTAAGTCGTTATTTACCAACTCAGACTGATGTTAAAGAAGTGTCTATTATTCCTAGAGGTGTAGCTGGTGGCTATACTATGTATAAATCAGATGAAGATAAATACTATGTTTCTAAAACAGAGATGCAAGAAAAATTGATTGCTTTATTAGGAGGAAGGGCAGCAGAAAAATTAGTATTAGATGATATTTCCACAGGAGCAAGTAATGATATTGAAGTTGCTACTCAAATTGCTAGAGATATGGTAACAAAATATGGAATGAGTGATACTTTAGGACCAATTGATTTTCAAGGAAAAGAACCATATGAAATGCAGATGTTTGGAGAAAACATTGGAGATAAAATTGGTCAAGAGGTTAAAACATTGATAGATACTGCTTATCGTGATGCACAAACTTTATTGCAACAACATAGAGATAAATTAGATAGTATTGCACAAGCTTTATTAGAAAAAGAAAAGATTAATGAAGCAGATTTTAAAAGATTTTTTGAAGTGTGATATGATACAAATGAAAGAAGGTGTAAATATTACAATTAGAGAAGCTATTAATAAGGCAACTATACAATTAAAAATGGAAAAAATAGAAATGCCAAAACAAAAAGCAAGATTATTAATGCAATTTATATTAAAAAAAGATAGACAATATCTAATTGTCTATGATGAAAAAAAATTAACACAAGAACAACAAATACAATATTTTAAATTAATCGAACACATAAAAGCAGGAGTTCCATTACAACATATTACACATCAACAGGAATTTATGAAAATGAATTTTTATGTTGATGATAATGTTCTTATTCCAAGACCAGATACAGAGGTATTAGTAGAAGAAGTAATAAATATAGCAAAAAAAATAAGAGCCAGAAAAATATTAGATTTGTGTACTGGAAGTGGAGCAATTGCAGTATCATTAGCTAAATATATAGAAAATAGTGAAATTACAGCAGTAGACATTAGCGGAGAAGCTTTAAGGATAGCAGAAAAAAATGCAAAAATAAATGGAGTAGAAGAAAAGATTGTTTTTTTACAGTCTGATTTATTTAATCAAATTCCAAAAGAAAAATATGATATTATTGTTTCTAATCCACCATATATTAAAAAAACAGTTATTCCAACATTAGAAAAGGAAGTGCAAAGAGAACCACATATTGCTTTGGATGGCGGAGATGATGGTTTGAAATTTTATCGTAAAATTATAAAACAAGCTAATGAATTTTTAAAATATCATGGTTATTTATGTTTAGAAATTGGTTATGATCAAAAAAGAGATGTTATAAAATTGATAGAAAAAGAAGAAAAATATATTGATACTTATAGTAAAAAAGATTTGTATGAAAATGATAGAATTGTAATAACAAAAGTAGGTGATTAAAGTGTCTTTTTCATCTGATATTAAACAAGAATTAAATAAGAATAGTAATTTATCAAATAAAGAGATGATAAAAAATGAATTAATTGGATATCTTATATCAGGTAATACTAGTATTACCAAATCAAAACAAATTAAGTTTTTAACAGAAAGTGATTACAACATTAATCGATTATCTAAAATTTTAGCTAATTTAGGTATTAATCATAATATTGATGTAGCACGGAAAAATGTTTGTTATTGTGTTAAAAACAAAAGATATTGATTTTCTTGTTATTAATCAAGGACATTATCAACTACCTATAGAAGATAAAATACAAGAAGAGTATCAAAAAGCTAGAATTAGAGGAACTTTTATGGGGTCAGGTTCTATAAATAATCCAGAAAAAGAATATCATTTAGAAGTAGATGTAGGAACACAAGAAAATTTAAAAATCATGATAGATATGCTAGAAAAATTTGAAATACATGTTAAAACTTTTCAGACATCTTTTTATATAAAAGATGGTGAAGAAATTTCAAAATTTTTGGCATTAATTGGTGCAGGAAGAGCAGTTTTAAGATTTGAAGATATTCGAATTCAAAAGGAAATGAGAGGAAAAGTAAATCGTTTAGTTAATTGTGAAACAGCAAATTTAAATAAAACGATTAATGCATCTATTGAGCAAATTGCAGCTATTCGAACTTTACAGAAAAATGGAAAATTTCATAAATTGGAAGATAATTTAAAGGAAATTGCTTTATTACGAATAGAAAATCCTAATATATCATTAGTAGAATTAGGAAAATTATTGAAAGAGCCAATAGGAAAATCAGGTGTAAATTATCGTTTAAAAAAACTAATAGAATTAGCAGGGAGTACAAAATGAAACAACAAGAATTAGGAATTTATATTCATATTCCCTTTTGTAAAAGTAAATGTTATTATTGTGATTTTGTATCATATCCAAATCAAAGTGATATGATGCAAAGTTATTTTGAAACAGTAAAAAGAGAAATCAATAGTTACGATTTTAAAAAATATAATATTACAACTATATATTTAGGTGGAGGTACACCATCTTTTGTTCAGGAAAAATATATTAAAATGATATTAGAAGAAATATCGGTTGATTTAAAAAAAGCAGAAATAACTATAGAAATAAATCCAGGAACAGTAAGTAAAGAAAAATTACAATTTTATAAAGATATAGGAATTAACAGAATAAGTATTGGATTACAAAGTGTAAAAGATAATTTATTAAAACAAATAGGAAGAATACATACATATAAGCAATTTTTAGAGACATATAAAGAAGCAAAAGAAGTTGGATTTAGAAATATTAATGTTGATCTTATGATTGGATTACCAAATCAAACTATACAAGATATAAAAGAAACAGTAGAAGAAATAGAAAGGCTAAATCCAACTCATGTGAGTGTCTACTCTCTTATAGTAGAAGAAGGGACGGTATTGGCAAAACAACTAGAAAAAGGAATAATGTCATTACCAGAAGAAGAAATTGAAAGACAAATGTATTGGTATGTAAAAAATAAGTTAGAACTATTGGGATATGAGCAATATGAAATTTCTAATTATGCAAAAAAAGGACAAAAATCGCTTCATAATTGGAATTGTTGGGGGCAAAAAGAATATATAGGAATTGGTGTAGCAGCTCATTCTTATAAAGATGGAGTTCGCTATGCTAATACAGATGATTTAGCAACATATATAAAATCAGATTTTATTTCAAATCAACGTATAGTAGAAGAAGTTCAAACTTTAGATGAAAAAAAGAAAGAATTTATGTTGCTAGGGTTAAGGAAAATAGAAGGTGTATCAATTTCTGCTTTTAAGAAAAAATTTGTAGATAATCCAATTTTTCTATATAGAAAAGAATTAGAAGAATTGGTAAGCGATAATTTGATTGTAATTGATGGTGATTTTATTAGATTAACTTCTCGTGGATTAGATTTTGCCAATTTAGTGTGGGAAAAGTTTATATAAATTCATAAAAATTTTTAAAAGAATAACCTTCTGATTTTAGAAATTGAATTGAATCTTTTAAAGCAGAAGAACTATCACTAACATCAGTAGTATCATGCATTAATATAACTAAAGATCCTTTATCTTTACAGGATTTTTTAAAGTTAGAAACAAGTTGTTTACTTGAGTATTTTTTAATAGAATCATTATTGAGACAATTCCAGTCAATGTAAGTGTAATCTATGTCAGAAAGAAGTGTAACCATTTCTTTCTTTTTTGTTTTATATGCAGGACTCATAAAGCCATTGGGAAAACGAAAAACATGACTTGTATAGTTTTCAACACCAATAGCTTTTCCAATAGCTATATCTGTATTTTTGATTTCATTTAAGAAGGTTTCATTATTTTTATATAACAAAGAATTATTATGACTATAAGTATGATTAGCAATGAAATGTCCTTCTTCATATGTACGTTTTACTAATTCAGGATGTTCTACTACTTTTTTACCAATTACAAAAAATGTAGCTTTTATATTTTCTTCTTTCAATATATCTAAAATTTTTGCTGTGGCTGTAGTAGAAGGCCCATCATCAAAAGTTAAGTAGGCTATTTTTTCATTTTGATTAGTTATTTGTTGTATTTTATTAAGTTCATTTTTGGAAGAGTTAAAATTTTCTGAAACGCTAATGGTTTGTTTTTTCAATGAAGGTAATATTGAAAGAGATAATAATAGTAAAATTATCATTAGTATGTTTGTTTTTTTTATAATAAATATTTTCATAAAAACCTCTTTGTTTAATTATATGAAATACAGAATAGAAAATGACAATAAATAAGATGTAAAAAGTATTGACAATTATAAAAAAAAAATATACAATAAAAGCGAACAAATTTTTAGTATAAAAATTAGGAGGCAAAAAATGATAACAACATTACACATCAAAAATATAGGAATTATAGAAGATATAACAATTGACTTTAATCAAGGATTAAATGTTTTAACAGGAGAAACCGGAGCAGGAAAAACACTTATTATAGACTCATTACAAATAATAGCAGGAGGAAGATTTTCAAAAGAAATGATAAGAAAAGGAGAATCACATTCATTTGTAGAACTTTGTTTATATGAACCAGAAAATCCAGAATCCATAGATGGAAACATAATCATTTCAAGAGAAATAAACATAAACGGAAAAAATATGTGTAAAATAAATGGAAGAATGGTAACAGTTAATGAACTAAAAGAATTCATGAAAGCATTTTTAGAAATACATGGGCAAAATGACAATCAAAATCTATTAGAAAATAAAATGCATTTAAAATATTTAGACAATTATATAGGAAAAGAAATAATAGAAAAAAAGCAAAAATATATACAATATTATGAAAAATATTGCCAAATCAAGCAAGAACTAAAAAATAATTTCGGAGATGAAAAAGAAAGACAAAGAAAATTAGACTTGTTAAAATACCAAATCAAAGAAATAGAACAAGCAAAATTAAAACCAAAAGAAGAGATAGAATTAGAAGAGAAGAGAAAAATCATAATAAATGCAGAAAAAATAACAGAAAACTTACAAGAAGCAGATACATTAATATCAGAAAACACAATAGATAGTATTAGCATGGCAATAAGAGCATTAGAAAAAATTGAAACCATAGATAACAAATATGAAAAAGCAAGCAGTGAGCTAAAAAACATATATTACGAATTACAAGAATTATCAAGAGATGTAAATAGTTATCGAAGTGATATAGAATTTAATGAAGAAGAAAGGAGCAATATAGAAGAAAGACTAGACATAATTTATTCATTAAAAAGAAAATATGGAAACACAGTAGAAGAAATAATAGAATATAAAGAAAAAATAAAAGAAGAAGTAGAACATATAGAAAACTTAGAAGAATATAACACAAAATTAAGAAAAGAACAAAAAGAAATAGAAGAAAAAATGAAAATATTAGCAGAGCAGTTACATAAAATAAGAAAAAAAGAAGCAGAAGAATTAAGTCAAAAAATCAACCAAGAACTTGAAGAATTAGAAATGAAACAAGCCAAAATACAAATCAAAGTAAACTATTTAGAAAATGAATACCTAAAAACAGGAAAAGATAATGTTATTTTCTATATAACAACAAATAAAGGAGAAGAAGAAAAAGAATTATCAAAAATTGCTTCAGGAGGAGAAATGTCAAGAACAATGTTAGCAATAAAAAAAGTATTAGCAGACACAGACCAAACATCAACACTCGTATTTGACGAAATAGACACAGGAATCAGTGGAAAAGCGGCAAATGCAGTAGCAAACAAATTAAAAGCAATATCAAAAAGCCATCAAGTAATGTGTATATCACACTTACCAAACATAGCAGCAATGGCAGACTACAACTATTTCATAAGTAAACAAATAGCAGAAGAAAGAACAAAAACACAAATAAAATTATTAGAAGAAAAAGAAGTAATACAAGAAATTGCAAGAATATCATCAGGCGAAATCAACGAAATCAGTTTGCAATACGCCAATGAACTAAGAAATAAAAAAGCATCCTAGTGTATAAAACTAGCAAAAAATGGATATACTTATTCTAAGATGAGACAATGAGACGATAGGGACAGGTCTAATTTGTCTCATCTTTTGTGTCAAATTTTGTCATTTTTAGTAAAAGTTATTTTTTGACAATTTTCGACTTTTTTATGAGACAAATTAGACCTGTCCCTATCGTCTCAGGAGGAGGTTAAAAATGAAAGATTTTTTGGGAATTGAGGATGTTAGAGCATGGGAAATTTTGGATTCGAGAGGAAATCCTACGGTTCAGGTGGAAGTGACATTGGAAAGTGGTGATAGAGGTGTGGCATCTGTTCCTTCGGGAGCTTCTACAGGAAGTTTTGAGGCGGTTGAGTTACGTGATGGTGATAAAGGTAGATATTTTGGTAAAGGTGTTCAAAAGGCTGTTGAAAATGTTAATAAGAAAATTGCAAAGAAATTGATTGGTATGAATGTTTATGAACAGAGAAAGATTGATCAGGAAATGGTAAAATTGGATGATACTCCTAATAAGTCTAATTTGGGAGCGAATAGTTTATTGGGGGTTTCTTTGGCTGTGGCTCAAGCAGCGGCTAGCTCACTAAATATGGAATTGTATGAGTATTTGGGAGGTGTTCAAGCTAAAGAATTGCCAGTTCCTATGATGAATATATTGAATGGTGGAAAACATTCTGACAATAATATTAGTATACAAGAGTTTATGATTATGCCAATAGGAGAAATTACATTTCAAGAGAGGTTAAAAAGAGGTGTTGAAGTATATCATACATTAAAAAAAGTATTGAAGGAAAATGGTTTTAGTGTGGGTGTTGGAGATGAAGGTGGTTTTGCGCCTGATTTAGATAATGAAGAACAAGCTTTAGATCTTATTTTAGAAGCGATTAAAAAAGCTGGTTATGAACCAGGAAAAGATATTGTATTAGCTCTGGATATTGCAAGTACAGAGATGTATGATGAAGCACAAAAAATAGGAAAAGATGGTTATTATTTTTGGAAGACAAAGCAGGAAAAAACAAAGAAAGAAATGGTACAGTATATTGTAGATTTATGTGAAAAATATCCTATTGTTTCTGTGGAAGATGGATTAGCTGAAGAGGATTGGGAAAGTTGGAAATTATTAACTGATAAATTAGGAAATAAGCTACAATTAGTAGGAGATGATTTATTTGTAACAAATCCAAAACGTTTGAGGAATGGAATAGAAAAACATATTGCTAATAGTATTTTGATTAAACCAAATCAAATTGGAACTTTGACAGAAACATTAGATACTATCGAATTAGCTAAAAAGAATGGTTATAAAACAGTTATTTCTCATCGTTCAGGAGAAACAGATGATACAACAATTGCTGATATTGCAGTTGCGGTAAATGGTGGACAAATTAAAACAGGAGCACCTTGTAGAATGGATAGAGTAGCAAAATATAATAGATTATTGAGAATTGAAGCTGAATTAGAAGCATTTAATGTTTATTTATAAAAACTATAAAAAACGACTATTTTCTAAATAATAAGAAAATAGTCGTTAAATATTAAATATTTTTTACTAGTTCATTTTTCTGTGAGTATCAGCTAGTTTGATTATAGAAAAAACTAATAATCCAACAGAAATTGTAATAGCAATTACCATAGTAATTGTTCCTGCTTTAGGTAAAACAGCTGGTGGTTCTGTTAATTTGATTTTAGGAGAAATGTCAGAAGTTTTTGTTTGTTCTGTTTCTTCAAAATCTTTATAATTAATATCTACTTTTTTATTTGTATTTATTATTTTATTGATAATTGAACTATCAAAATTTTCTTTTAATTTTAATTTGTATTGTACAGTAGCGGTTTGACCACTTGCTAATTCTGGAATTGTCCAAGTGATGGAATTATTGGTAGTATCAATTTTAGTAGAAATATTACCAATGTTAGCTTCTGTTACATAAGCAAAATCAAAGTTTTTTACTATTTCTTCTGGGAAGTAGTCTACAATGGTAATGTCAGTAAATGATTTAGAAATTGGTATAAGAGAATTGTAGATATCATTTGTTATTGTTTCTTCAATTTGATCATCAGTTACATAATAGAAATCTCCAGCTGTTGGTTTTTCTTGTGTACCAAATATTTCTGTTATAATTTGTCCGAAAGATTTAGTAGCACCAGTTGGAATATAACTTTCATCTGTAATTCCTGTTAACATAGTTGTTAATTTTATATTATTTTTTATTAATGCTTGTAATTCATTATTGGTTTTATTTATAACATCATCAGAATAATATTTTTTGTCGTAATCAATTGCTAAATTTGGAACACCATCTGTTAGTACAATCATATATTTATTGGTGTTAGCTTCTTTTGAAAATTGTTCACTACCTAAAGAAAGTCCTGCCTGTAAATTTGTTCTTGGTCCATTTGCTTCAATATTAGAAATGGCATTGGTTAATTCAGATATATTATTACTTAATGGTGCAACTACTGTGGCATCAGCTATAGTTCCTTCTTTTGACATATCAAGATTACTTGAGAAACTAACTAATCCTATTTTTAATTGTGTGTTATCTTTTAGCAAGTTGCTTATTAAAGTTTTAGCAGATTCAAAAATTAAATCTTTTCTTGTAATACTTTTAGAAACTTCTTCTTTCATACTATCAGAGTTATCTAATACTAATATAATTTCTCCAGTTGGTTTAGAAGCTAATTCTTGATTAGTAACTTGTAGTTGTAAAGTAACTTCTTTGTTTGTTAAATTTTTGTTAATTAATTTTTTTTCAAATTTTGAATTTTGACCTAATTCAATACTGCAAACGGGTTCTTCTACTACTTCCATAGTAACAGTACTATAAGAAGCCAAAGATACATTTGCTAATAAAATGAAAACTAAAAATATCCCCATTAAAATATTACGTTTCATGATAAATACACTCCTTTATTTATTTTTAATTCTTTTTTATTATAACACAAAACCAAAAAGTTACAACATTTTTGAGCAAAATACTTGTAAAAGAATGAAAAATATGGTAAAATTATTATTGTGAGAATGAAAAACCAATTAAAAAGCAAAGTAGAACTATTAACAACATAGGACAGAGAAAATGGTCAAAGGTTGGAAGCCATTACTATGAATAGATTGAAATTTCACTTTTTAGGTCTTTTTCCGAAATAAAAAAGAGTAAGAAAAAGCGGTCGAACCGTTAAAACGAAAATGAGGTTAGTAATAAAACTAATAAATTTAGGTGGTACCACGAATGATAGCCATTTCGTCCTATAGAGAATCGGACGAGGTGGTTTTTTATTGAATAAGAAAAGGATGTGAAAATATATGTACAAAAATAAATGTTTAGAATATTATTTTGATTCCAGAATATATGGAAGCAAAGAAATTCAACAAAGTATTGATTCAGTAAAAAAAGATTTTCCAAACAAAGAAGTAAAAGCAAGTATTACCCTAAATAAATTCGGAATGTATGTTATTACTTTTGAATTTGAAAATAAAAATACTTATTTTAATAAAATAAAAATAAAATTTAAAAAGCGATTTAGAAAACCACTTTTATTAGAAAATGGAAAGAAAAATAAATTAGAAAAATATAGCGAAAAAAATCGTTATGGACAATATAAAAGTACAGGAAAATATCGTCCTTATTAAAAAATAAAAGAAAAGGGGAAAGTAAATGAAAGAAGAAATTATGAAAATAAAAGAAAACTCAATGCAAGAAATTGAAGTTTGTGAAAATGAAAAACAATTAAATGATTTAAAAGTAAAATATCTAGGAAAAAAAGGAGAATTAACAGTTGTATTAAGAGGAATGGGAGCTATAGCACCAGAAGAAAGACCAAAAATAGGAAGTTTAGTTAATAAAGTAAGAGATGAATTAGAAATATTAATTCAAGCTAAAGAAAAAGAATTCAAAAGAAAAGAATTACAAAAAAAATTAGAAACCGAAAATATTGACATAACAGAACCAAGTAAAAAAGTAAAATTAGGTTCAATTCATCCAATAACACAAATAATTGAAGAAGTAGAAGAAATCTTTTTAGGAATGGGATATAAAATAGCAGATGGACCAGAAGTAGAAAAAGCGATTTATAATTTTGATAAATTAAACACACCACCAGATCATCCAGCAAGAGATATACAAGACACTTTTTACGTAACAGAAGAAATCTTATTAAGAAGTCAAACATCACCAGTACAAGCAAGAGTAATGGAAGAACAAAAGCCACCAATCAAAATTATTTGTCCAGGAACAGTATATCGTTCTGACAGTGTAGATGCTACACACTCACCAGTATTCCATCAAGTAGAAGGATTAGTTATAGACAAAAACATTTCAATGACAGACTTAAAAGGAACATTAGAAATGTTTACAAAAAAATGTTTAGGAGAAAACACAAAAATAAGATTTAGACCACATCATTTCCCATTCACAGAACCAAGTGCAGAAGCAGACGTATCTTGTTTCGTATGTGGAGGAAAAGGATGTAAAGTATGTAAAGGAGAAGGCTGGATAGAACTATTAGGATGTGGAATGGTGCACCCAAAAGTATTACAAAACTGTGGAATAGATCCAGAAGAATATTCAGGATTTGCATTCGGATTTGGAGTAGAAAGAATTGCCATGGCAAAATTTGGAATTGAAGACATGAGACTATTATTTGAAAATGATATAAGATTCTTAAAACAGTTTTAGGTCATTTTTGGGACGGAGAAAAAAATTGTTATTAAATTAAAAATTAATTAATCAGGAGTGAAAAACAATTATGGGATTTTTCAATAAAAGAGAGAAACAAGCAAAATTAAATTCAAAATATGTATATACATTGCAAGAAACACTAGCTTTTGCAAAAGACCCTAAATATGCACATTACGATTTTGAACAAGTAAATCCAGATGATATTAAAGCTGGATTTAGAGCCATATCAAGCGAAATAGTGCAAGAATCAATTAGTAAAATTAATGCTAAAAGAAATAGAAGAACTGAAAGTTTTGAAAATATTGTTGTAGCAGGAGGCAAATACAAAGGAATTGACAAAATGGTAAATTTAGAAGACTATGTAAAAACAAGAAATATTCGAGAAGATAGAGAAATTGGATAACAAAATTTATGCTTTAAGAAAGGAATGTAATTAAATATGAAAGCAAGTATAGAATGGTTAAAAGAATATAGTGATATAAATGTAAATCCTGTTGAATTAGGAGATATATTAACAATGACAGGTTCTAAAGTAGAGACAGTAGAGCAATTAGGAAATGACATTAAAAATGTAGTTGTAGGAAAAATTTTAGAAATCAAAAAGCATCCAAATGCAGACAAATTAGTAATAACACAAGTAGACGTAGGAACAGAAACTATACAAATAGTAACAGGAGCTAAAAATATCAAAGAAGGAGATATTGTACCAATTGCAAAAGATGGTTCTGAATTACCAAATGGTATTAAAATAAAAAAAGGACAACTAAGAGGAATAGATTCTTGTGGTATGATGTGTTCCATTGGAGAATTAAATCTTAATATTATTGATTATCCAGAACAAATAGAAGATGGAATTATGATATTAGATAAAAAACTAGAAAATCAATTAGGAAGAGATATTGTAGAAGTATTAAATTTAAAAGAAGATATTATTGATTTTGAAATCACTTCCAATAGACCAGATTGCTTTTCGATAGAAGGATTAGGAAGAGAAACAGCAGCTTCATTACAAGAAAAATTTAAAAATCCAAGAAAAAATATCGATGAATTAAAAATAGAAGATAAAAAAGAAATTGAAGGATTAACAGTAGATATAACAGCACCAGACTTATGTTATAGATATATAGCTAGAATGGTTAAAAATGTAAAAATAGGACCTTCACCAGATTGGATGGTAAGAAGATTAAAAGCATGTGGAATAAGAAGTATTAATAATATTGTTGATATAACAAATTATGTTATGTTAGAAATGGGGCAACCAATGCATGCCTTTGATATCAATTCAATAGAAGGAAAACACATTACTGTAAGACGTGCAAAAAAAGGTGAAAAAATAACAACTTTAGATGAACAAGAAAGACAATTAGATGAAAATGATTTAGTTATTGCAGATGATAAGAAAGCAGTAGCAATTGCAGGTGTTATGGGAGGATTAAATTCTGAAATTGAAAAAGATACAGATACAGTTGTATTTGAATCAGCTGTTTTCTATGGAGGAAGTGTCAGAAAAACAGCTAAAAAAGTAGGATTAAGAACAGAAGCTTCTTCTCGTTTTGAAAAAGGATTATCAGCAGAAAATGCTTTAAGAGCAGTTAATAGAGCAGTTGAATTAGTTGAATTATTGGGAGCAGGAAAAGCAATAGAAGGAAAAATAGATGTATATCCAACCAAGCAAAAAATCAATAAAATTCCACTAAATGTTGCCAAAATCAATAGTCTATTAGGAACAGATTTAAATAAAGCAGAAATGGAAGAAATACTAAAAAAATTAGAAATTAAAGTAGAAAATGATGATGTAATTGCTCCGTATTTTAGAATGGATTTAGAATTAGTTGCAGATATAGCTGAAGAAATTGGACGTTTTTATGGTTATGATAAATTAGATACAACTTTAGTAAGAGCAGATACAACATTAGGAATTAGAAATAAAGAACAAAATATAAAAAAGAAAGTAAGAGAAGTTCTTGTAAATAGTGGAATATCAGAAATTTATACTTATGGATTTGTAAGTGAAAAAGATTTAACATTATCTAATATTAGTGAAAGTATTAAAAAATATGCCATTAACATTCAAAATCCATTAAGTGATGAATATAAATTAATGAGACCAACTACAATTCCAAGTATGATGCAAACTTTAGCAATTAATGCAAATAAGAAAAATCAAGAAGTAAAATTATTTGATTTATCAAGAAGTTATAAAAATATGAAACAAGAAGTGGAACAAGGAGAAGTACCTTTACAAGAAGAAATATTGACAATAGGTATGTATGGAGAAGAAATAGATTTTTATACATTAAAAGGAATTTTAGAAAATGTATTAGAAACAATAGGAATCAATCGTTATGATATTGAAAAAGAAACAAAAAATGCTTCTTACCATCCAGGTAGATGTGCTAATATAAAAGTAGGAACAGATATTATAGCTACATTAGGAGAAGTACATCCAGAAGTATTAGATAATTATGATATTCAGAAAAGAGCTTACTTAGCAGAAGTTAATGTATCAAAATTAGTTAAATATTCAAGAAATAATAAAAAATATGTTGAAATTCCTAAATTTCCTGCAGTAGAAAGAGATATTGCTGTTATTGTAGACGAAAAAATAGAAGTAGGGCAAATTGAAAAAGTCATAATTAAAAAGGCAAAAAAATTATTAGAAACTATGGAACTATTTGATATTTATCGTAATGAAAAATTAGGAGAAAACAAAAAAAGTGTTGCTTATTCTTTAAAATTTAGAGATAAAAGTAAAACATTAAGCGATGAAGAAATTAATATAATTATGGAAAATATTATAACAGAATTAGAAAAAACTTTAGGAGCAAAATTGAGAAATTAATATAAAAAGTATAGACAAAAATCAAAAATTGTAATATGATAAGTAAAAATACTAGAATCTACAAAGGAGGAAAAATCATGGAAGAAGAAGTGAAAAAAGAAAACAAAAAAAGATTAACACCAGAAACAACAATTTTAATGGCTTTAGGTGGAGTAGCACTTGCAGTGGTGGTTTATGGAATTGTTCATTTCATTATTACAACTTTCTAAATAAAAATAGAGATGCTTTAGATAAAAATCTAAAGCATTTTTTAGTTAAATTAATTTAACACTTGACAAAATTGAAAAAATAGTGTAAAGTATAATAGCATTACAAAAAGAAAAGAGGTAGTGGCTATGGAACAAAATGTAGAAATAAGTATGCTAAATGAAATGTATGGAGCATTATTAACAAAGAAACAATATGAAATCATAGACGACTACTACAACCGAGATTTGTCATTATCCGAAATAGCAGAAAACAATGAAATTACTAGACAAGCGGTTAGGGACATTTTGAAGAAAGGGGAGAAAAAACTTTTCGAATATGAAGAAAAGTTAGGTTTTATGAAAAGGATGTTAAATCAAGAAAAAAAGATTGAAAAAGTATTAGCAGAATTAACAAAAATTCAAAAAAATGATACAGACAAAGAAATTGCTAACATTTTAGAACACATCAAAAAAGAATTAAATTGTTTAGTATAAGGAGTGAAAAAGATGGCTTTTGAAGGACTATCTTCTAGATTACAAGAAATAACAAGAAAACTAAGAGGAAAAGCAAGAATAACAGAAACAGACTTAAAAGAAATGTTAAGAGAGGTAAAACTTGCACTTTTAGAAGCAGACGTAAACTATAAAATAGTAAAAGAATTCACTCGGAATTATTCAAGAAAAAGCCTTAGGTCAAGATGTGCTAAAATCTTTAACACCAGGACAACAAGTTATAAAAATTGTAAAAGACGAATTAGTTGAATTATTAGGTGGAACAGAGAGCAAAATCAATTTTACACCAAACCCACCAACTATCATCATGTTAGTTGGACTACAAGGATCTGGAAAAACAACTACAGCAGGTAAACTAGCAAATCTATTACGAAAACAAGGAAAAAAACCATTATTGGTAGCTTGTGATGTATATAGACCAGCAGCAATTCAACAATTACAAGTAGTTGGAAAACAATTAAATATTCCGGTGTTTGCTAATGAATCATCAAAAGATGTTGTACATATTGCTAAACAAGCTATTTCAACAGCTATGTCTAAGTTAAATGATGTTATTATATTAGATACAGCAGGACGTTTACATATTGATGAAGAATTAATGGAAGAATTAAAAAACTTAAAAAGAAATACAAAACCACATGAAATTTTATTAGTAGTAGATAGTATGACAGGTCAAGATGCTGTTAATGTAGCAGAAAAGTTTAATGAAGCATTAGGAATTGATGGAATTGTTTTAACAAAATTGGATGGTGATACTAGAGGTGGAGCAGCTTTATCAGTAAAAAAAATAACAGGAAGACCAATAAAATTTGCAGCTACAGGAGAAAAATTAAGTGATATAGAAATATTCCATCCAGATAGAATGGCACAAAGAATTTTAGGAATGGGAGATATTTTATCTGTTATTGAAAAAGCAGAAGAAGCTTTTGACTTAGAAGAAGCCGAAAAATTAGAAAAACAATTCAAGAAAAAAGAATTAGATTTAGATGATTACTTGGCACAATTAAGACAAGTTAAAAAAATGGGTTCTTTTTCTTCTTTATTAAAAATGATACCAGGAATGAATCAAATAAAAGACTTGAAAGTTGATGATAAAGAATTTGTAAAAATAGAAGCAATTATTTGTTCTATGACCAAAAAAGAAAAAAGAGATACAAGATTATTAAATGCAAGTCGAAGACAACGTATAGCTAAAGGAAGTGGAACAACAGTGCAAGATATTAACAAATTTATAAAATCTTTTGAAATGACACAAAAAATGATGAAAAAAATGCAAAACAACAAAGGTGGCATGAAGAAATTACTAAATGGAATGGACGAAAATATGCTTAAAAACTTTAAATTTTAATTAATTATGTTATTAAATTTTTATTATTATATATATACAAATTTTTGGAGGTGAAAAAAATGGTAAAAATTAGATTACAAAGACAAGGAAAGAAAAGAGCTCCATTTTATCATATTGTAGTAGCAGATTCAAGAGCTTCTAGGGATGGTAAAATTATTGAGCAAATAGGAACTTATGACCCAATGACAGAACCAGCAACTGTTGTATTAGACAAAGAAAAAGTAGAAAAATGGATTAAAAATGGTGCAAAACCAACAGACACTGTTAAAAAATTAATCAGTGAATAATTTTCCTTTTTCAAAGGAGGACAAAAAGATGAAAGAAATCTTAGAAACTATTATAATCAATTTAGTAGATAATAAACAAGCTGTTGAAATAAAAGAAGTAAACGAAGAAAAATCTATTATATTTGAAGTAAAAGTAGCAGAAGGAGATATGGGGAAAATTATAGGAAAGCAAGGAAGACTTGCAAAGTCTATTAGAACTGTAATGAAAGCAGTGGCTGTAAAAGAACAAAAAAAAGTATCTGTTGAATTTATAGGGTAATAGGAGAATATAATAATGACGAAATATCTCGAAATTGGTCAAATTGTAAATACTTTTGGAATAAAAGGAATGGTAAAAATCAAACCTTTTACAGATGATATTAAACGATTTGACAAATTAAAAAATGTATATATCAAAAGCAAAAAAGATAAAAAAGAATATGAAATTGAAGAAGTAAAATATCATAAAAATATGGTATTAATAAAATTCAAAGGAATAGATACTATCGAGCAGGCAGACTTATTACGTCAAAGTTATTTGTTAGTTGATAGAGAAAAAGAAGAACCATTAGAAGAAGGTGTTTATTACATTGTTGATTTAATTGGTTTGGAAGTTTATACTGACGAAGGTCGATTATTAGGAAAAGTAGATGATATCTTTAATACAGGTAGCAATGATATATATGTTGTAAAAGATGAACTAGGAAAACAAATCCTTTTGCCTGGTATACCAGAAGTTTTGAAAAAGGTAGATTTAGAAAATGGAAAAATAGAAGTTCATCTTATAGAAGGACTATCATGAGTTTAAAAATAGGGAGAAAGCAATGAAATTTGATGTTTTAACTCTTTTTCCAGAAATGTTTAAGCCATTACAGCAAAGCATTATTGGAAAAGCGGTAGAGAAAAAGCTAATAAATATTAATTTAATTAATATAAGAGATTTTTCAAAAGATAAACATAAAAAAGTAGATGATACTCCATATGGTGGTGGAGCTGGAATGGTAATAAAACCAGACGTAGTTTATGACGCTTATAAATCTATCCAAGATAAAAAAGCAAAAGTTATTTATTTAACTCCACAAGGTAAACCATTAAACCAAAAGATAGTAGAAAATTTAAGCGAAGAAAATCACTTAATATTACTATGTGGACATTATGAAGGAATAGACCAAAGAATTTTGGACAAAATTGTGGATGAAGAGATTTCCATTGGAGACTATGTGCTAACAGGAGGAGAAATTCCAGCAATGGTGCTAATTGACAGTGTAAGTCGATATGTAGAAGGTGTTATAAAATCAGATTCAATCCAAGAAGAAAGTTTTTCAAATCAACTACTAGAATATCCACAATACACAAGACCAGAAATATTTGAAGGAGAATCTGTACCAGAAATACTCCTATCAGGGCATCATGAAAACATAGAAAAGTGGAGAAAAGAAAAATCATTAGAAATAACCAAACAAAAAAGACCAGACTTATTAAGAAATAAAAAACGAAGTGCTAAATAGAAAGCACCGCTCGAAAAAAGGAAAGAAGGAGGAAGTTTAAAATGGATATTATAAAATCTATCGAACACGAACAACTAAAAAATAAAATACCAGAATTAAAAGTTGGTAATACCGTAAGAGTACACGTAAGAATCAAAGAAGGAAACAAAGAAAGAATACAAGTATTTGAAGGAATTATCATAAAAGTACAAGGTGGAGGAGTAAACCAAACATTTACAGTAAGAAAAATTTCTTATGGGGTAGGAGTAGAAAAAACATTTTTAATTCACTCACCACTAGTAGAAAAAGTAGAATTAGTAAGAGTAGGTAAAGCAAGAAGAGCAAGATTATTCTATTTAAGAGACAGAGTAGGTAAAGCTGCTAAAACAAAAGAACAAGTAGGAGCAAGAATTGAAAACAGAGAAATCATTGTAAAAGAAGAATTAGTAGAAGAAGCACCAGAAGAAAAACCAGCAATTGAAACAGAAAATGTTACAGTAGAAGAAGTAGTTGACACTGTAACAGAAGAAACTACAGAAGAAGTAAAAGAATAATGAGACAAGAGGGACAGTCAAAACTGTCTCACTTTTTTTATTTAGTATAAAAAATAGACAGAGGTTATAACCTCATGTCTAAATCATTCATATCATAAAAACCAATATCTTGATTTACAATGAATTGAGCAGCTTTGATTGCTCCTTCTGCAAAAACATTTCTAGAATAAGAAGTGTGCTTTAATTCCAAAGTTTCAAATTCTCCAAAAAATTGAACAGTATGTTCACCTACAATATTGCCTCCACGAATGGAGTGCATACCAATTTCATGTTTATTTCTTTTTTCACGTTTATCATGTCGATTATATTCACAATATAAAGAGTTATCAAGAGAGGTATTAATGGCATCTGCTAGCATTTGAGCAGTTCCGCTTGGACTATCAATTTTATTATTATGATGTGTTTCTGTAATTTCAATGTCAGTATTTTTTAATAATGGTGCAAGCCATTGAACCAGTTTTTTCATAATCATTATGTCATAAGACATGTTAGCAGATTTAAAAATAGGAATTTGTTTACTATATTCTTTTATTTTTGCTTCTTCTGATTCTGAAAATCCAGTGGTAGCGATTACAATTGGCACATGTTTTTCTACAGCATATTCTAAGATTTTGAAAGTAGCAATGGGAATAGAAAAGTCAATAATAACATCAGGCTTTTCAGTGATATCTTGAATTTGGTTAAATACAGGAAAGTCAAAGGTATTAATTGATTGTTTGTCAAATCCTGATGTTAATACTAAATTGTTACTTTTTTTAACCAAATCACAAACGATTTTTCCCATTTTTCCACTACATCCATTTACCATTACTTTTAACATATTTTTTATTCCTTTCTATTATTCATTTAATAATTTAAATAATTCTTCTTTTAATGTTTTTTGTTTTTCTGAACTCATTTCTATAAGTGGCAATCTAGGAGAACCATATTGATAGCCTAATAAATTCAATGCAGCTTTAACAGGAATAGGATTTACTTCACTAAATAAAGCTTTTATTAATGGAATAGCTTTTAATTGTTTATCAATTGCTAGTGAAATATTGCCTTCTAAGAAATTTTGTACCATTTGATGAGTATATTCTGGTAAGATATTTGACAAGACAGATATAACACCAATACCTCCCAAAGAAAGAACTGGAAGGATTTGGTCATCATTTCCAGAATAAATTGATAGGTTATCGCCACACAAGTGAGCAATTTCAGCCACTTGTGATAAATTTCCACTAGCTTCTTTAATAGCTACAATATTTTCAATATTAGAAAGTTCTAAACAAGTTTTAGGTTCAATATTTACACCTGTTCTTCCAGGGACATTATATAAAATGATAGGTAAAGAAACAGAATTAGCAATTTCTGTATAATGAGCAATTAAGCCTTTTTGTGTACATTTGTTGTAATAAGGTGTAACAATTAAAAGCCCATCTACGCCAAGTTTTTCAACTTGTTTTGAATATTCTACTACTTGTTTAGTATTATTTCCTCCTGTACCAGCTATAATAGGAACTCTTTTGTTTGATACTTTAACAGCACAAGAAATAGTTTTTATTTTTTCTTCAGTAGACATTGTAGAAGCTTCTCCTGTTGTACCACAAACAATAATAGCATCTACGTGATTTTGAATTTGAATTTCTACTAATTTTTCAAATTCTTCCAAATTAACACCATTTTCATTAAAAGGTGTACTGATAGCTGTTCCACAGCCTTTAAATAAGATTTTTTTCATATAAAATCACTCCTTTTATAAAAGAGCATAATGATATAAATGTACTTACATCTATATTCTATAAGAATTATATTATAAAACAAAAGAAAAAGAAATAAAAAAGCAAAAAAAATTAAAAAAACTATTGACAAAAAATAAAATAAAAGATAAAATTAAAACAACAAAAGCGAACAATAATTCGAAGAACGAAAATTTGCAATAAACAAAAATAAGGAGTGATAAAAATGAATTTAACAAAAAGAAAAATAAATGTAAAAACACTAGAAAATACTGCAATAGAAAGACATCCAGTTCCTTTATTAGGAATAGATTATAAAGTCAAAATAATTTACAAAAATACAAAAATAACCGAACTAGATATTGAAAATAAAACTATAAAAATATCACTACCAAATCGTTATAAAAAAATGAATAACAAAGAAATATTAGACTTAGCAATTGAAAAAATGTACGAACAAGTAGCAAAAGTTGAAATAGAAAGAGCAATGGAAAAAACAAGAATTATGCTTGGATTTGCACCAGAAGAATATGAAATAAAAAAAATAAAAGCACTTGGAAAATGTGAAAAAAATAGAATAACATTAAATCCAGAAATTATAAAATACAACAGAGAAGTTATAGATTATATAGTACTACATCAATATTGTCATCTAAAATACAAAAACCATAACAAATCATTTATAAAAATGCTAGAAAAATATCAACCAAATTATAAAAAATGTGAAGAAATTTTAATGAACTTGTAATACAAAAGAGATTAATCAATCTCTTTTTTTCCAACAAAATGAAAATAAAGTATCGACAAAAAACAAATAAAGTGTTAAGATAATATTAACTTATATTGGGGTATCGCCAAGTGGTAAGGCATCGGACTCTGACTCCGACATTCCTGTGTTCGAATCACAGTACCCCAGCCAAAAAAATAAGGAGGAAACAAATGAAAAAGGAAAGAGGAGTTACATTAGTAACATTAGCAATTACAATTACTGTTTTAATTATAATAGCATCAGTAGCAACATATAGTGGTATTGAAATAATTAATTCATCTCGACAAATAAAATTTACAGCAGAATTAAAAATAATGCAAGTACAAATAAATAGTATTTATCAAAAATACAAAGAAAACAATCCAATTGTAATAAATGGAACTACTTATTATGGAGAAAAAGAAGCAGGAACAGGAAAACTAACAATACTACAAATTGGACAAGAATTATCAGGAGAAGTGCAAACACAGGCAAATAAAATCTTTACTGAATTAGTTAATGATGGAAACTCTGGAATTACTTCAACAGATACTACAGGATATCGTTATTGGAATGTAGAAACAATAAAAAGCCTTGGTATTGAAGGTGTAGAACAAGATTGCTTTGTTAATGTAGAAAAAAGGAGTGTAATTAGTTATAAAGGTTTAAAACATGAAGGAAAAATGTATTATGTTTTAAATCAATTACCAGATAATTTATACAATGTAGAATATGATAATCCTAATACAGGAGCTCCTACGTTTGATGTTAATTATGAAAAAATAGGAGATAGTAAATGGAGAATTAATATTTCTAATATACAATATGCAGGATACATTAACAAATGGAAAGTGCAATATAAATTAGAAGGGAAAAATTATTGGAATACCACAGAAGATATGAGTTTTGTTGTAAACGAATCAGGGATATATGATATAATAATAGAAAATGGAAATATTAAATCAGAACAAAAAAAATTCTTAGTAAGTCCTATAAATGCACCAAAGTTATCAGAAGGAATGATACCAGTAAAATGGAAAGATAATAATTGGGTAATATGTAATCAATATGATAAAGAATGGTATAATTATGTGGATCAAGCAAATGGAGTAGATGGAACTAGCAATTGGGCAAATGTAATGTTATCAGATGGAAAATATTATGATAAAAATAGTAGTAATGTAGATAAAACCAATAAAAAAGAAGCACAGGAAGGAACAGTAGTTGCAAAATCTGATTTAGGAAGTATGTTTGTATGGATTCCAAGATATGCTTATCAAATAGAAAGTGGATATAATAAAAGCACGGCTGGAAAAATAAATATATCATTTTTAGAAGGAAAAAATAAATATAATAAAGGAGATAAAATAAGTTATTCAAGTAAAAATGTATTAGGAACAGGAAAATTAGTAAATGCGAGTGGAGAAGGAAATTGGAATGAGCATCCAGCATTTACATATGGAGAAGATATATTAGAAGGAATATGGGCTGCGAAATTTGAAGCAAGTAATAGTAATTCCAAGGTAAGAGTCATACCAGGAGTAAGAGTGTGGGACAAAATGACAGTAGGAGATGCATATAAAAATTGTATTGATATGAATAATACTAATAATGGAAGTTATTATGGAATAAATACAAACATTAATATAATATCTTCACATTTAATGAAAAATAGTGAATGGGGAGCAATAGCGTATTTAACTCAAAGTAGTTATGGAAGAAATCAAAATGAAGTAACAGTAAATAATAGTAGTGGGCATATAACAGGGGCAGCTGGAAATAGTGTAAGTGCAGGAATGGATATAGGTACAACAAATGATTATTCAAGTAATCAAGGGATAAAAGCAAGTACTACAGGAAATACAACAGGAATATATGATATGAGTAGTGGAGGCTGGGAGAGAGTAGCTGGATATGTGAATAATGGACATGCTAATTTAACTAAATATGGAAAACTATTAGTAGAATCTAACATAGGAAAAAATAAACAAGTATATGAAGGAATAACATCAGGAGGAAGTGCAGCAACTACAGGAAATGATACTAAAGAAAAAAATTATAGCAAGATGATATCGATATATGGAGATGGTATATATGAAACATCTAGTTCTTATCAAGGTGCAACATCATGGAATGGAGATTCCTCAAATACGGCCTATAGTGCTTATCCATTTATTACTAGAGGTGGTGCTGTAGATCATCGTACAGAAGCTGGAATTTTTAATTTTCTTTATACAACTGGGGGTGCATCTGCTGGTGCAACATTTCGTCCAGTTATTGTAGCTTTTTAGTACTTTACATTTACCCTAAAAAGGTATATAATATAGCACATAAATAAAAAATAAAAAAGGAGAAAAAAATGTCAGAAAATCAAAAAAATCAAAACAATACAGAAGAATTAGATATAAATCATTTAATGCAAATTAGAAGAGATAAATTAGCCGAATTACAAGCAGAAGGAAAAGATCCATATGAAATAACAAAATTCAATAGAACAAATACAGCAGGAGAAATCAAATCTAATTACGAAACATTTGAGCAAAAAGATGTAACTGTAGCAGGAAGAATAATTGCAAAAAGAATAATGGGAAAAGCTTCTTTTTGTACAATTCAAGACAGCGACGAAAAAATTCAAAGTTATGTAAGTATTAATGATTTAGGAGAAGAAAGTTACAAAGCTTTTAAAACATGGGATATTGGAGATATTATTGGAATTACAGGATTTGTATTTAAAACCAGAACAGAAGAAATCTCAATTCATGCAAAAGAAGTAACCCTACTTTCAAAATCACTAAGACCATTACCAGAAAAATTCCATGGACTAAAAGACGTAGACTTGCGTTATCGTCAAAGATATGTAGACTTAATCATGAATCCAGAAGTAAAAGAAACATTTATTAAAAGAAGTAAAATAATAAGTGAATTAAGAAATATTTTATCAGAAAAAGGATATTTAGAAGTTGAAACACCTGTATTAAATACAATATCAGGTGGGGCGACAGCAAGACCATTCATTACACATCATAATACATTAGACATTCCAATGTATCTAAGAATTGCCTTAGAATTAAACTTAAAAAGATTAATCGTAGGTGGATATGATAAAGTATATGAAATTGGTAGAGTATTCAGAAACGAAGGAATGGACATTAGACATAATCCAGAATTTACAATGATAGAATTATATGCTGCATATCAAGATTATCATGATATGATGGATATAACAGAAGAAATTTTTCAAAGATGTGCAATGAAGGTATGTGGAACAACAAAAATAACATATCAAGGAACAGAAATTGAACTTGGTGGTAAATGGAAAAGAATTAGCATGATAGCTTCAATTAAAGAAGTTTGTGGAGTAGACTTTAATACTATTAAAACAGATGAAGAAGCGGTGGCATTAGCTAAAGAAAGAAAAATTGAAGTCCCAGCAGGAAAAGAAACTAGAGGTCATATAATTAGTCTATTCTTTGATGAGTATGTTGAAGAAACACTAATTCAACCTACATTTATATATGATTATCCAATAGAAATTTCACCATTAGCTAAAAAATCTCCAAAAGATCCAAGACTAACAGAAAGATTTGAAGCTTTTATTGGTGGTAGAGAATATGGAAATGCCTTCTCAGAATTAAATGATCCAATTGATCAATATGAAAGATTTAAAGAGGAAATTGCAGCTAGAGAGAATGGTGATGATGAAGCCGGTATGATGGATGAAGATTATATTAATGCTCTTGAATATGGATTGCCTCCAACAGGTGGACTTGGAATTGGAATTGATAGGTTAATTATGTTATTAACTGATAGTGCATCTATCAGAGATGTATTATTATTTCCAACAATGAAACCCCTAGGAGACCGTTAATACAAGTGCATTTTAAGTATAATATGTTTAAGGAAGAATAATTATGAAATTTAATTTTAAAGAATATGAAGTTCAAGACTTAATGTGTAAAGGACCAATGAGAAGAAGATATGAAGTTTTAGAAGAAAGATACAAAGGATATTTGATATATAAATACATTAGAGGGGAATATACAAGATATTGTGCACAAGATGAAAAAGATAATGTATTTGTTGAAACTGATAATATAGAAGAAGTAAGAAAATACATAGATAAAGAATTAATAAATACAAAATAAAGGAGGTGGCAATATGAATTTAGTAAATTTTACAAATGCAACGGAAATAGCACCAGAATATACTGGAAGTGAAAAGAAAAAAACAATGATAATAAATGATAAAAAATATTTAGTTAAATTTCCAGACCCTAATAGGTCAACAAAATTAGATATATCATATATAAATAATGTGTTCTCAGAATATATAGGAACTAAAATTTTTGAATTATGTGATTTCAAAACACAAAAAGTAATATTGGGTTTTTATAATAAAGATGGAAAAGAAAGAATTGTTTGTGGATGTGAAGACTTTACAAGTAATGAGACTAAGTTAGTTGAATTTGAAAAATTTGAAAATGCTAGCATAGAGCCAAATCCATTCAAAAGAGAATTAAAAGATATATTTCATATACTAGAATCAGGAATATATAATATAGATTTAGAGCAATTAAGAGAAAAGTTTTGGGATATGTTTATAATTGATTGTTTAATAGGAAATATTGATAGGCATAATGGTAATTGGGGATTTTTAAAAGAGGTTAAGGAAGAAAAATTAACATTTTCACCAATATATGATTGTGGTTCTTGCTTATTTTCAACATATACAGATAAAGAAATGGAAGAATGCTTACAAAATAATACTAAAATGCAAGACTGTATAAAAAATACATCATCTGCAATTAGAGATAATGGAGCAAAAATAAAGTATTTTGAATTTATTACAAGTTTAAAAAATGAGGATTGCAATAATGCATTAATTAGAATGTATGATAAAATTAATTTAAATAAAATTGATAAGTTAATAAATGAAATAGATATAATTTCAAATATAAGAAAAGAATTTTACAAAAAAGTTATTGAAGGAAAGTATAAAAAAATATTAACAGTCGCTTATAAAAAATTAAATAAAAAATAAGATTAAAAAGGTCTAATAAGTTTTTATGAATTTAATCACGTAGCATTAAAATAGCAGTTTTTAACTTTTAAAAAATACTTACAACACTAGGAATATAAAAGGTGACAGAGAATTTAATAAAAAGTTCAATAAAACCAATAAATTAAAATTAAGGAGAAAAAAATGTTTAATTTTTCATTTGATAAAAGAATTATATATATTATAATAGCGATTATGGTATTAACAACTGTAGCTCAATATGCAACAAATCCGGGGGCTTTAATTGGTTTATTATTAAGCGTACCAGGTGTATTATTGGCAATTACCTTTCATGAATTTGCTCATGGATTAGCAGCCTATAAATTAGGAGATAATACAGCAAAAAATGAAGGAAGATTAAGTTTAAATCCATTTGACCATTTAGACCCAATTGGAACCCTTATGTTATTATTTGCAGGATTTGGATGGGGAAAACCAGTACATGTAAATCCAACTAATTACACAAGAAAATTTTCTATGGAAAAAGGAGAAGCCATTGTATCAGTAGCAGGGCCATTAACGAACATAGTATTAGCATTTATACTAGCTTTGGTTTATGGAGCTATTTATACTTTTGCAGGTGCAACATTTCTAAATTCCACAATTGGAAATATTATAATATCAATGTTAGTAACTGCCATTTCTATTAATATTGGTTTAGGAGTTTTTAACTTAATTCCTTTACCACCATTAGATGGTTCTAAAATTATTATGCCATTCTTACCATATAATGCAAAACAATGGTTTAGAAATAATGAAAATATATTTTACATTATATTTGTTGTTATATGGATAACAGGAATAGCTGGAATTATCATATCACCAGTTATTCAATTAATTTCTTCTGGAATTATGGGAATGGTGCAAGGAATTTTTGGCTTATTTTAAAAAATAGGAGAAAGAATGAAAAAAGATATAATAGTTATGCGGAATTGAATCAAGTTGTGATGAAACCTCTGTAGCCATTGTAAAAAATGGTAGAGAGGTTATTTCTAATGTAATTGATACTCAAATACCAATACACGAAAAATATGGAGGAGTTGTACCTGAAATAGCTTCTAGAAATCATATAGAAGCTATCTCAAGAGTAATGAAAAAAGCATTAGAAGAAGCTAAAATGACATTAAAAGATATTGATGTAATAGCACCAACATATGGACCAGGATTAGTAGGAGCTTTATTAGTAGGTTTGTCTTATGCAAAAGCATTATCATTTGCAAGTGAAATTCCACTAACAGGAGTAAACCATATCGAAGGACATATTGCAGCTAATTACTTAACTTATCCAGAATTAAAACCACCTTTTATTTGTGTAATGATGTCTGGAGGGAATACCCAAATAATACATGTAAAAAAATATACAGAATTTGAAGTATTAGGAAAAACAAGAGATGATGCTATTGGAGAAGCATTTGATAAAGTGGCTAGAGTAGTTGGGTTAGGATATCCAGGAGGACCAAAAGTAGATAAATTAGCAAAACAAGGCAAACCAAATATTTCATTACCCAAAACGCATTTTGATGAAGAAACTTTAGATTTTAGTTTTAGTGGAATAAAAACAGCAGTTATAAATGTGCATCATAAAACACCTGAAATAAATCCAGCAGATTTATGTGCTAGCTTTCAAAAAACAGTAACAGAAACCTTAATGGAAAATGTAAAAAAGGCAATAAAAAACACAGGAATAAGAACTATTGCATTAGCAGGAGGGGTTTCTGCAAATTCCTATATGAGACAAGAGTTTAGTAAATTGGAAAATGAAAAAATGAAAATTTATAAACCAGATTTGAAATTATGTACTGATAATGCAGCTATGATTGCATCAGCAGGATATTATAACTATTTAGAAGGAAAGCGAGATAGTTTAGATTTAAATGCAATACCAAACTTAAAATTATCATAATAAAAGGAGTCAAATATGTCTATCTATGTAATAGGAGATCTTCACCTATCCTTTCATGAAGATAAGCCAATGAGTATATTTGGAGAAAACTGGAAAGGACATGAAGAAAAGATAAAAAAAGATTGGATAGAAAAAGTAAAACCAAATGACTTGGTAGTAATACCAGGTGATTTTTCATGGTCTACATATTTACAAGATACATATGAAGATTTTGCTTATTTAAATGCTTTACCAGGGAAAAAGATATTAATAAAAGGAAATCATGATTATTGGTGGACAACACTAACCAGTATGCGAAAATTTTTGGAAAAAAATAAATTCGAAAATATTGATTTTATTTATAATACAGCCTATGAATTCGAAAATTACATTTTAGCAGGAACAAGAGGATGGGGACAAAATGAAGAAGGAGAAGATAAAAAATTATTAAAAAGAGAAACTATAAGGTTAGAGCTTTCTTTACAAAAAGCATTGGAATTACAAAAAAAATCTAATAAAGAAATAATAGTATTTCTTCATTACCCACCGATTATAAGTAATAATATTATCAATAACGAAATGAGTGACTTTATAAAAACAATGAAACAATATAATATAAAAAAATGTTACTATGGTCATTTACATAGTACAGCCATTAGAGAAGCGGTTGAAGGAGAACATTATGGAATTAAATTTAAACTAGTAAGTGCAGATGGATTAGATTTTAAATTATTAAAAATAGGAGAAAATTAAAAATAAATGGAACTAAATAAAGATGTAAAATATATAAAAGGAGTAGGACCCAATCGTGTTCAATTATTGAACAAATTGGGTATCTTTACTTTGAAAGACTTAATTACATATTACCCAAGGACATATGAAGATAGAAGTAAACCTAGAAATATAGCAGAATGCATGAATGGAGAAGAAGTTTTAATTGAAGCAATTGCTTGCACAAGGATTACAGATACCCGTTTAAGAGGAAAAACTATGCAACGTTTAATAGTAAGAGACGAATCTGGAAGTGCAACTATTACATGGTTTAACCAAAGTTATTTAAAAAATTTATTTCAAATAGGAAAAAGATACAAATTTTATGGTAAAGTAACAAATCAGTTTGGAAAGATTACTATGACTTCACCTGTATTTGATGATAAAGAAAAAAATTTTAATACAGGAAAAATAATTCCTTTATATCCATTAACATATCAACTGTCACAAAATGTATTGAGAAAAATTATAGAAAATGCTTTAACAGAAGTAATAGGAAAACTAGAAGAAACCTTACCAGACTATATTTTAAAAAAATATAAATTAATAGGAATTAATGAAGCAACAAGAGATATTCATTTCCCAAAAGAATTAATAAATTTTGAAATTGCTAGAAAGAGACTTGTATTTGAAGAATTATTATCAACACAACTAGCTTTATTACAATTAAAAAATAGTTATTTAAATGAGGAAAAAGGAATTGCTTTTAATAGTGAAGTTCATATGTCAGATGTAATTCACCAGTTACCATTTACTTTAACAAAAGCACAATTAAAAGTATTAGAAGAAATTGATAACAATATGGAATCAGAAAGGCCTATGAATCGTCTATTACAAGGAGATGTAGGATCAGGTAAAACAGTAGTAGCAATGTGCGCAGCTTATAAAGCTGTAAAATGTGGATATCAAGCAGCTATTATGGCACCAACAGCTATTTTAGCAACACAGCATATGGAAAATTTTCAAAAAATTTTAGAAAAGCTTGACATTAAATGTGAATTATTAATTTCAGGGATTTCAAAAAAGAAAAAAGAAGAAATATTACAAAAATTATCTAATGGTGAGATAGATATTTTAATTGGAACACATGCCATTATAGAAGAAAATGTAATATTTCAAAAATTAGGTTTAGTAGTAACAGATGAGCAACATAGATTTGGTGTAAAGCAAAGAACAAAAATAGCCCAAAAAGGCGAAAACCCAGACGTTTTAGTAATGACGGCAACACCAATTCCCAGAACCTTAGCTTTAATTTTATATGGAGATTTAGATATTTCTATTATAGATGAATTACCACCAAATCGAAAGAAAATAGAAACATTTGCAGTTCATAAAAATATGACAGAAAGAGTTAATCATTTTATTGATAAACAAATACAAGAAGGACGTCAAGCATATATAGTATGTCCATTAGTAGAAGAAAATGAAGAATTGGATTTAAAATCAGTAGAAGAACTGTACAAAACTTATAAAGAAGAAATTTTTCCACAATACAAGGTTTCTTACATCCATGGAAAAATGAGACCAAAAGAAAAAGATGAAATTATGGAACAATTTAAATCAGGAAAAATTGATATTTTAATATCAACAACTGTTATAGAAGTAGGTGTAGATGTACCTAATAGTAATATTATGGTTATTGAAAATGCAGAACGTTTTGGTTTAGCGCAATTACATCAATTAAGAGGGAGAGTAGGAAGAGGAGATTATCAATCATATTGCATATTAAAATACGAAGGAAAAGGCGAAAATACAAAAGAAAGAATGAAAATTATGTGTAGTACAAATGATGGATTTATAATATCAGAAAAAGATTTAGAATTACGAGGTTCAGGAGATTTTTTTGGAACTATGCAACATGGATTACCAGAATTTAAAATAGCTAATCTATTTGAAGATATGTCAATTTTAAAAATAGTTCAAAGTGCAGCGATGAAAATTTTAGAAGATGACAATAAATTGGAAAAAGAAGAAAATAGATTATTAAAAGATTTAGTAAAGAATAAATTTATGAAAAGAATAGAGTTGTAAAATAAAAAGGGTAATTCATAAATAAAATGGAAATATTATGTAAAATATGTTATAATAAAGATAATCTCAAATAAGAGATTGTAACCAATAAACTAATTAGCAAATGCTAGTGAAACTTCAGAGAAAGGATGAAAAAACATGACCAAAAAACGTGAAACTAATAAAATGGGAGCAAAGCAGGAAATAATAATATATTCTGAAGTGAAATGTAAACTTCATGAATTAGGATTAACAAAAAACTTACCAGGGCGGGATGCTTTAAAAGAAGTTTTAGTATTTTTAAAGACCAATCAACCAGAACAAATGAATGATGAATATTATTGCTTAGCATTAAAAGCAGCTTTGAAAAAGGTAAGAAATAGAAGATTTGTCAACGAAAAAGAGCAAGTTTCTGTAGTAAAAAATCAAGATGATGTTGTTCAAATCATCAGAGAAAGTTTAAGAGCAGCAGGAATTAAAAACATTTCTGTTAAAGATTTTATTTATTCCTTGTTGTAAGTGTTTCCTCATCAGAAAGAGATATCTATCTGATGAGGTTTTTTAAGTTTCAGTTTTTTCTTGACTTTTTTTGAATTACATTGTATTATAAAAATGTAAAGGATGTTGATAAAAAATGCTAGAAGTTATTGTGAAATTGATTGGTGCATGTATGTTGCTACTAGGTATTATTTTAATTTATGATGCACGAATTTTAACTAAAAAATTTTTTGGATTTGGAGATCAAAATGAGGCTACAAATGGATTAAAAATATTGGGCTTTATTATAGCTATTGTTGGAGGATTAATAATATATTTTATATAATTTTGCTTGACAATGAACATTAAAATATGCTATTATATACATTGTTAAGTTAATATGCGGATGTGGCGGAATTGGTAGACGCGCTGGTCTTAGGAACCAGTGTCAACGACGTGGGGGTTCGAGTCCCTTCATCCGCACCAAAAGATTAAATCGTCGCACCAGACGAAAACCAATAAATCAACTGTAAAAGGTTGATTTTTTTGTTGCCTTTTATTAAAGAAGAAGGGATGGTGTGATATGATTAGTATCGTAAAGAAGAAAAACAAGGTAAGCAGAAATTTGCTCTCTAAAATTGAATGGGCTTGCCGTATTTTTTCAAAGTGGAATTTTATGAATTGTTTACAAAAAATGAATAAGAACTTGAAATAAAATTAAACAGAGAAAATTCTACAAAAACAATAAATAAAAAATATACAAATCATAGAAAATACTTGACATTAACAAACAAATATTTTGCTATATTATATATAGTTTTATAAAAGGATGTGAAATTATGGAAAATGAAATAAATAGTTTGGTAGTTCAAGACAATATATCAAATGAAGAAATTTTTTGTTTTCAATTAACTGAAAGCGAATTTCAAGATTTAAGGTTCCAATTTGGAACCTTAAATCGAAAAGTTAATAATGGAGATGTCACAAGAAAATATCTACCATATGTATTTACTGAACAAGGAATATCAATGTTGTCAGGTGTTCTGAAAAATGAAATTGCTGTAAAAGTTAGCATTAGTATTATAAGAGCTTTTGTAGAAATGAGAAAATTTATATCTTCAAATGGACAACTATTTGAAAGATTAACTAATGTAGAATATAAATTATTAGAACATGATAAAAAATTTGATAAAGTGTTTGACCAATTACAAAATGAAGAAAATATCAAACAAAAAATATTTTTTGAAGGACAAATATATGATGCATACAGTTTAATAATTGATATTATCAAAAAATCAAATAAGAAGATTTATAGTTATAGACAATAAAGAAATGTATCATTTAGGTGTTTCAATAAAAGATTTAGGTAAGAAATGTTTTGGAATAAATAAAATAGAGGATTTAGATATTATAGAGAAGATTATAAATTTATAAGTAATTATAAGATATAAAACTAAATACGGTAAAAAAACAGAGAATTACCATATTCAAGTATCCCTCTGTCATTTTTTAGGTCTTTTGACTGTCAATACCTAAAGTACTATTATCTTTCCCAAGAATCATCTTATTCATTTTCAAATGAATAAGGCTTAAATTCAAAATCAAATCCAGTATATTTACTGCGTTTTAAATTCATATAATTTTCAACTTCTTCATTAGCAGTTTCATCTATTTCATTTATTCTGCAAATTTTGCCATTATCTTGAACAAGTGGTACGATATACCTTTTCTTTCCTTTTATACTAATACAATATTTATTATTAACAGGTATTTCACTACCATAAACAGAAGTAGCATTTTGAAACTTAGCAAAACTCTCTTTAATATAACTATCATTACAATTCTTAATTTTATCAATAACATCTTCTTCTGAGAGTTCATACAAATCATCAATTGTTATGTATCCTTTAACATTCATTGATTTTACGATATCAGCAAAAAATTGCATAACTGTTCTATTATTATCACTATCGTAATTAGCGAATATAGGTAAAATTGTATGTAAATATTCTTTACATATTTGAGGTGTTTTAAAACCAAGTTCTTCTATTCCTTCTTCATTTTTCAAAACAACAATATCGTTATAATATCTTGAAACTTCATCTGAATTCCATGCACCATATAAAAATAATCCATTAGAAAATGTATATTCAAATCTATCAGCACTTAATTTTGGAGTATCATTATCAGCAATTGGGTAAATATGATAGTCAGAAATTTCTTCAACCTTTATTCCGTCACGATTTAATAAATCCATTATTGTTTTTGAACTTTTTATTATCTGTTCTGTTCTTTTTTCAGTAGATTCTTGATGTTCAGAATCCCCATTCATAAAATCAATGCAATGCTTAAATGTAGGAGTTGCTATATCGTGAAAAAGCCCTGATAAAGTTTGCTTTTTATCTTTTGTGAAATTCCATATAAATTGTTACTTTTCTATAAAAATTACAAAAATTTTTTTGTGCTAAATGTGGGAGTATATGCAAAATGAAGTGCACCCCAAAAATTAGACAAAAAATCTAATTTTGGAGGTGCATTTTTGAATATGGCGTTATCCTCTCTAAGATTTTTTATGCGAGTTTTCATGTTTTTTGGTTCCTTTCTTATAAAAATATTAAAAGTTGTAAAAACTATAAGAAAAACTAAAAAAATTATAAAGTATAACCAAAAATCAGTAGCAATTGCGAAATTATGTTAAATATGTTATAATATAGTTGATGTAACTTTATTAATACTATTAATTAGGAGGTATAATTATGTCATACTATGAAGATGGCGACAGAATTTTGCAAGAAAGGAAGCGGTTCTATTTACAACAAAAATCATGTCGTCCGGAATGTAATTTTGGCAGTAAAAATTGTGAAAGGTGCGAAAATGAAAATTGCACAATAAGGCAATTTATATTGTTGAAGTAATTAATAGTAAGAAAGAGAGACCGAACTGAAAGTGAATTTTCAGAAGATGGTCTCTTTTTCTTTTTGATTTTTATGTTTACAATTTAAGCTTGCAATTTAAGTTTCGGTTTTTTGCAAGAATAAATCTATTAAAATGAAATAATTGGTA
>CAUWKC010000015.1:0-32214 GCA_963559365.1 uncultured Clostridia bacterium
ATATATAATTTCATAAAAGGTAAAATCGATTTACACAAAAAAATTTACACACTCAAAATAGAAAAAAGATAACCTCTGTTTAGTAATAAAAAATGAAAGATGGTGGAAGTCACTAAAAAGGCAGTTATTTAAATGAATGATACATTGAAAAATATGTTATATGCACAAAAAGTTAGTAAAAATCAAAAAATAAATTATTTGAATATAATTGATGCAGAATTAATTTATCAAAGATTTGCAATAAGACTTTCATATAATCAAAAATATATATCTTCTAACAATTATAAAAATTGGTCGTTAAAAGTGGCAGAAATAGGGAAAATGTTAGGGGGATGGATTAAATCATGCCAAAACGTATAAATAATATTTATGATGATGCACTAACTTTCTCTAAAATAAGAGATGCATATAAAAGAACCAGTAGAAAAAAGAAAAAAACAAAAGATAGTATACAATTTGAAATGTACTTAGAAGATAATATAATAGATATTTATAAAAAATTAAAAACTGAAACTTATGAATTAGGAAATTATAAAAGTTTTAAAGTATATGAGCCAAAAGAGAGACTTATTTATTGTTTACCTTTTTATGATAGAGTAGTGCAACAATTATATGTACATGAATATATTATGCCGTATATGATTCCAAAGTTTATGGATACTTCTTATGCTTGTATTCCAAAAAAAGGTCTACATGCCTGTATTGATAAATTACAAGAATATATGAATATAGCTGTAAAAAAATGGGATAATCCTTATTTTTTAAAATATGATATTTCAAAATTTTTTTATTCTATTGATAGAAAAATTTTGTATAAAATTATAGAAAGAAATTATAAAGACAAAAAATTTTTAAGGCTAACTAAAAAATTTATTGAATTTGTAACAGAAAAAGAATACAAAGAAGGAAAAGGACTACCAATTGGAAATTATACTTCACAATACTTTGCTAATATTTATTTAAATGAATTAGATAAATATATAAAAGAAAATCTAAAAGTAAAATATTATATTAGATTTATGGATGATGGAATTTTAATAGTAGAAAACAAAGAAAAAGCAAAAGAATTGTTAAACAAAATAAAGGATTTTTTAGAAGAAAAGTTAAAATTACAATTAAATAAAAAGACTTCTTATATGCCAGTAAAAAAAGGTTGCATATATTGTGGATATAGGGTGTTTTTAGATTATAGGTTAATAAAAAGACAAAATATTAATAGAGTAAAAAAACGAATAAAAAAATGGAATAAACTTTGGGAAAAAAGAGAGTATGAATTAAAAAAATGGAATCAAAGTTTTTGTGCATGGAAAGGATATGCAAAACATGCTAATAGTTATCGATTAATTAAAAAATTAGAAAAAAGTCAAAAATTTTTATTAGAATAAAATAAGTAAAACCTTGAATTTTTTAAAAGGTTTCTATATAATATCCATAGTAAAAATCAAAAGAAAAGAGGGTATTATAATGGCAGAAATCAATTTAAATTTAAAAAATAGTGGAATAACACAAAAAAGTATTTTAGAATACAAAGAACAAGTTGAAAATATTCATAAAGATTTGCATAGAAGAGCAAAAAAAGAAAATGACTTTGTTGGATGGCTAGAATTACCAACTAATTATGATAAAAAAGAATTCATGAGAATAAAAAAAGCAGCCAAAAAAATAGGAAAAGAATCTGATGTTTTGGTAGTTATCGGTATAGGAGGTTCTTATTTAGGGGCAAGAGCAGTTATTGAAAGCTTAACAAGTTCTTTTTATAATATGTTACCACACAAACAAAGAAAGCATCCACAAATTTTATACGTGGGTAACAATTTAAGTCCAAATTACATAAATGAATTAATTGAGTATATCGGAAATAAAGATTTTTCTGTTAATGTCATATCAAAATCAGGAACAACAACAGAACCAGCAGTAGCTTTCCGAATTTTTAGAGAAATATTAGAAAACAAATATGGCATTGATGAAGCAAGAAGCAGAATTTATGCTACAACAGACAAAGAAAAAGGAGCATTAAAAACATTAGCAGAAAATGAAGGATATGAACAATTTGTTGTACCAGACAATATTGGTGGTAGATATTCTGTATTAACAGCAGTAGGACTATTACCAATTGCAGTAGCAGGAATAGATATCGACAAATTAATGGAAGGAGCACGTGTTGGACAAGAACGATATAATGACGCAAACTTAAAATATAATGAATGTTATCAATATGCAGTAGCAAGAAACATATTATATAAACTATATAAAAACATAGAAATTCTTGTCAACTACGAACCCAAAATGCACTACTTCACAGAATGGTGGAAGCAATTATTTGGAGAAAGCGAAGGAAAAGAACAAAAAGGAATATTCCCTGCAGGAGTAGACTTTACAACAGACTTACACTCTATGGGTCAATACATACAAGAAGGAAAAAGAAACATATTTGAAACAGTAATAGCAGTAGAAAATTCCAATACAGACATAACAATACATCCAGATGACGACAACCTAGACGGGCTAAATTATTTAGCAGGAAAAGGAATTGACTATGTAAACAAAAAAGCAATGGAAGGAACAATAAAAGCCCATGTAACAGGAGACGTACCAAACATATTAATAAAAATGAACAAACTAGACGAAAAAAACATTGGAGAACTAATATATTTCTTTGAAAAAGCATGTGCCATGTCAGGAATGATATTAGGAGTAAATCCATTCAACCAACCAGGAGTAGAAGAATACAAAAAAAACATGTTCAAATTATTAAAAAAACCAGGATATTGATACAGTAGGGACGGTTCCAAAAAAGACTAAGAAAGGATAACTAAAATGATTTATAATGAAACATTTAAAATAGGATTAAAAGATGTATGGAAAGGAAAACAAGTAAATAATAAGGCTATTTTAGAATATTTAGAAAATGTAGCAGCTTATCATTCTGATAGTGTCGGACAAGGAATTTGCACTTCTGATAAGACACATGTAACATGGATATTATTGGATTGGAAAGTTAAAGTAATAAAAAGACCAGAATATGGACAAATATTAAATATTAATACATGGTCAAGAAAGATTGTAAAATTTTATGCTTATCGTGATTTTGAAATTTATGATGAAAAGGGAAATTTATGTGTTATAGCATCTTCTAAATGGTTATTAATCAATAATCAAACAGGAAAAATAGCAAAAGTAGAGCCAGAATTAGCTGCAAAATACCAATCAGAACCAGAAAAATCTGTATTTGAAGAAGAAATAGATAAAATAAATATACCAATAAATTATAAAAGTAGTATAATATATGAAGTAAAGAGAAAAGATATAGACATAATTGGTCATATGCATAATTTATATTATTTAGATTTAGCCTATGAAGCTTTACCAGAGGATATATATAAACAAAGACCTTTTGACGAAATACGTATTATGTATAAAAAAGAAATTAAATTAGGAGAAAAGGTAATTTGTAAATATGCTCAAGAAGAAGGAAAACATAAAGTTATAATAAAAAGTGAAGATGAAAAAACGTTACATGCTGCAATTGAATTAAGATGATTTTTTTGTTGTACCCAAAATCATCAAAAAATTGGAGAAAAATGTTGAAATTTGTATTATGTTTATGATATAATAAAAACCGGTTTTAATAAGGGAGGAATTATAAATGAAAAAAAATTTAAGAAAAACAAAAATTGTAGGAACAATAGGACCAGCAAGTGAAAACAGATTACAAGAATTGTTTGAAGCTGGATTAAATGTAACTAGAATTAATTATTCACATGGTAGTTGGGAAGAACAATCAGAAAAAACAGAAGAAATTGTTCGTTTAAGAAAAGAAATGGATATACCAGTAGCTTTACTTTTAGATATGCAAGGACCTGAAATTAGAACAGGTATGTTAGTAACTGGTAAAAATGAAAAAATCCAATTAGAAGATGGTCAAAAATTCACATTAGTAAATGAAGATATTGTTGGAGATAAAGATAAAGTTTCTGTTACTTATAAAGGATTATACAATGATGTAAAACCAGGATCAAAAGTATTAATTGATGATGGTGCTATTGAATTAGTAGTTGACGAAATAGTTGATAAAGATATTGTATGTACAGTTGTTCATGGAAATGGATTAGGAAGTAGAAAAACAATTAATTTACCAGGAACAGCAGTACGTTTACCAGCATTAAAACAAAAAGATATTGATGACTTAAAAACAGCTTGTGAACATGATTATGATTATGTTGCTATGTCTTTTACAAGAAATAAAGATGATATTGACCAAGTAAGAAAAGTATTAGATGAAAATGGTGGAAAAGATATCAAAATTATTACTAAAGTAGAAAATGTAGAAGGATTAGAACATATGGAAGAAATAGTTGCTAATGCTGACGTGCAAATGATTGCTCGTGGTGATATGGCAACAGAAACAGATTTTACAGAACCACCAATTATGCAAAAAAGATTTATTAAATTATCTAATAATGCAAGTAAACCAGCTATAACTGCTACACAAATGTTAGAAAGTATGACATATAATCCATTACCAACTAGAGCAGAAGCAAGTGACGTTGCAAATGCTATTTATGATAGAACAAGTGCTGTTATGCTATCAGGAGAATGTGCTATGGGTAAATATCCTGTAGAATGTGTTAAAACTATGGTAAAAATAGCAGATAGAGTAGAAGGAGACATTGATTACTGGAAAAGATTTAAAAACAAAGAAAACATTGATATGAATACATTAGAAAGTAAAATTGCTTATGCAACAGCTGTTATGGCAATGAACTTAAATGCTGATGCAATCGTATGTTATACTAATACAGGAGACTCTGCTAGAAGATTTTCTGGATTAGGTGTTGGATGTCCAGTATTTGCAATTACAGATAATAGAAGAACATTTAATCAATTAGCTCTTGCATGGAATGTTACACCAGTTTATGTAGAAGCAAAAGATAATATAGATAAAGTTATTGAAGAAGGAATTGAAAAATTAAAACAAAAGGAAATTTTAGAAAAAGGTGATATAGTTGTTGTTTCAGGAGGAGCAAAATGGTTAGCAACAGCAGAAGACAGTAAAACAATTGGAGGAATTGCTAAAATCTAAAAATAATACAAAAAGGGTTAATTAAAAATTAGCCTTTTTTTTAATTAATCTTGTTGTTTTTATAATAAATATGATATACTATACCTAGCAAAGAAAGGAGAAAAGTGAATGAAACCAATTGTAGCTATAATACGGAAAACCAAATGTAGGAAAATCAACTTTTTTTAATTATTTAGCAGGAAGTAGAATTTCCATAGTACAAGACACACCAGGAGTTACCAGAGATAGAATTTATGCAGAAACTAATTGGAGAGGAAGACAATTTACCCTAATAGATACAGGAGGAATAGAACCAGATTCAGAAGATATTATATTGTCCCAAATGAAGGAACAAGCAAATTTAGCAATAAGCATGGCAGATGTTATTATATTTTTAACAGACATTAGACAAGGAATAACAGCAGCTGATAAAGAAATAGCTTTAATGCTTAAAAAATCAGGGAAACCAATTGTTTTAGTATGTAACAAAGCAGACAATTTTGATAAAGATAAACAAGAAGCATATGAATTTTATAATTTAGGAATTGGAGAACCATATCCAATATCTGCAACACATGCAATAGGAATAGGAGATGTGCTAGATAAAATATACGAAAGTTTTCCAGAAAAAACAGAAAATGAAGAAGAAGAAAATATCATAAAAGTAGCAGTAATAGGAAAGCCAAATGTAGGAAAATCTTCTTTAATTAATAAAATCTTAGGTGAAAATAGAACAATTGTAAGTAATATAGCTGGAACTACTAGAGATGCCATTGATACCGAATTTAAAAATGAAAAAGGAAAATACATACTAATTGACACAGCAGGAGTTAGAAGAAAAAGTAAAGTAAAAGAATCAATTGAAAAATTCAGTATTATGAGAACACTATTAGCAATTGAAAGAGCAGACGTATGTTTAATGATGATAGATGCAACAGAAGGAGTAACAGACCAAGACGCCAAAATAGCAGGAGAAGCACATGAAGCAGGAAAAGGAGTAATCATTGTAGTAAACAAATGGGATGCCATAGAAAAAGAAACAGGAACATTAGAAAAATACAAAAAAGAAGTATATGAAAAACTAAAATATTTATCCTATGCACCAATGATATTCATATCAGCAAAAACAGGGCAAAGAGTAGAAAAACTATTTGACCAAATCAATCATGTAGCAGAACAAAATTCAATGAGAATATCAACATCTGTATTAAACCAAGTAATAAACGAAGCAATTGCAATAGTACAACCACCAACAGACAAAGGAAAAAGACTAAAAATCTACTATGGAACACAAGCAACCACAAAACCACCAACATTTGTCATATTCGTAAACAACAAAGAACTATTCCACTTTTCATATGAAAGATATATTGTAAATCAAATACGAAAAGAATTTGGATTAGAAGGAACACCAATCAGAATAATGGTAAGAGAAAAATGAGACAGTAGGGACAGTTCCAATTTGTCTCACAAATTGAGTCGATAAAAGTCGATAAAAGTCATAAAAGGAGGAAATAAAAATGATAGCATATATTATAATGGCAATCATAGCATATATTATAGGGAGCATTAATTTTTCTGTTATAATTAGCAAAAAAGTAGCAGGATTTGATGTAAGGGAAAAAGGAAGTGGAAATGCAGGAAGTACAAATATATTACGTAGTGTCGGAAAAAAAGCAGCTGCAATAACATTATTGTGTGATGTACTAAAAGGTGTTGTGACCATTATTATTTCCATCATAATGGGAAATTTAATACAAGGAAGTAATCGTGAATTATTGCTTCAAATTGCAGGTATTGCCGTTGTTATAGGTCATACATTTCCTGTTTTCTTTGGATTTAAAGGAGGAAAAGGAGTAGCTACTTCATTAGGAATTTTATTAATGAGCAATTGGCAAATTGGATTAATTTGTATGGTATTTGCTTTATTATTAATGGTATTGACCAGAATGGTATCACTAGGTTCTTGTGTGGCAGCAATTTTATTCCCTGTTTTAACATTGTTTATTAATGAAAATTATACAGTTTTAACAGAAGGAAAAAGTGGAAGTACATATTTAATTTATAGTATTATTTTAGCAGCTATTGTCTTATATAATCATAGAAGTAATATCAAAAGATTAATGAACGGAACAGAAAATAGAATTAGTTTTAGTAAATAGAAAAGGAGAGAGAAACATGAGAAAAATAGCAATTATAGGAAGTGGAAGTTGGGGAGTTGCTTTAGCAACTCATTTAGCAAGATGTGGAAATCAAATTAAAATTTGGTCTTTTTCAGAAGAAGAAAAAGAATTAATAAACGAAAAAAGAGAATGTAAATTTTTACCAGGATTAGTGGTTCATGAAAATATAACTTGTTACAATGATATGGAAGAAGTTATTAAAGATACAGAATTTATTTTACATGTAACACCATCCAAATTTACAAGAACTACTTTTCAACAATATAAACAATATGTTGGAAACAAACCAGTTATTATTTGTTCTAAAGGTTTTGAAAAAGAAAGTTTGAAAACTTTAGATGAAGTTGTTTTAGAAGAATTACCAACAGCAAAAGTAGGTGTTTTATCTGGACCAAGTCATGCAGAAGAAGTGTCTATTGCTGTTCCTACAGTTTTAGTAATTGCTTCTCAACATGAAGAAATTTTAGATATGATACAAGATACATTTATGTGTAATGAAATGAGAATTTATACATCAAAAGATGTTAAAGGAGTTGAACTAGGAGGAGCTTTAAAAAATATTATTGCTTTTTGTGCTGGTGTAGCAGCTGGAATTGGATTAGGAGATAATACATTTGCAGCATTAATTACTAGAGGTTTGAATGAATTAACAAGATTAGGAGTTGAATTAGGAGGAGAAAAAGAAACTTTTTATGGATTGAGCGGTCTTGGTGATTTGATTGTTACTTGTTTAAGTGAACATAGTAGAAATAGAAAAGCTGGAAAATTAATTGGACAAGGAAAATCATTGGAAGAAACAAGAAAAGAAGTTGGAATGGTAATAGAAAGTATTGATAATATTGAAGTTGCTTATGAATTATGCAAAATTCACAAAATTGATATGCCAATTGTAGAAATGGTATATAAAGTAATTTATGAAAAATTAAATCCACAAGAGGCTGTAAAAAAACTAATGACTAGAGAGAAAAAAAGTGAATAATTATTACAAAAAAATCAAATACTAAAAGTACTAAAAAAGGAGCGATGAAAATGGAATTTTTTGATAAATTAGGAAAAAAAGCTTCAGAAGCATATAAAGTAACTGCAGATAAAACAGGGAAAATAGCAAAAGAAACAAAATTAAAATTCAAAATAGGAGAAATAAAAAATCAAATAAACGATATTTATGAAGAAATCGGTAAAAAAGTATATGAAAAACATATCAGAGAAGAAGAAATTTCTATTAAAGAAGATTTAGAAGAACAATGTACTAAAATTGATGTATTAAGTGATGAAGTAGAAAGCCTTTTAAAAGAATGTTTAGACTTAAAAGATAAAAAGCAATGTACAAATTGTTATAAAGAAATAGAAAAAGAAGATAAATTTTGTCCAAACTGTGGAGAAAAACAAGAAGAACCTGCAAAAGAAGTAGAAATTTTAGAAGATGATAATCAAATAGAACAAGAAGTAGAAGAAGAAAAATCAAATTTAGAAAAAACAGTAGAAATTGAATCAAATGTAAAATTAGAAGAACAAGATGAAGAAGAAAATAAGGAGTAGATAAATGAAATTAGTTGTACAAAGAGTAAAAAATGCACAAGTAGAAGTAGATGGAAATGTAGTGGGAAAAATAGGAAAAGGTTTTTTAGTATTATTAGGAGTGACACATGAAGATACAAAAGAACAAGCTGATTATTTAGTGAAGAAACTTTGTAAACTGAGAGTATTTACTGATGAAAATGGGAAAATGAATTTAGGATTAAAAGAAGTAAATGGGGAATTATTAATTATTTCCCAATTTACATTATATGCAGATTGCACAGGAGGAAATAGACCATCATTTATACAAGCAGCTAAACCAGATCAAGCAAATGAGATATATGAATATTTTTGTGCAGAATGTGAAAAAAATGGCATTAATGTACAAAAGGGAATTTTTGGAGCTGACATGAAAGTAAATCTTTTAAATGATGGACCTGTTACTATAATTTTAGAAAAATAAGTTAATAAGGGAAACGTTCATATAAATATTTGATAATTTCATCTGCATTATTTTCTGTTACTCGTACAAAAACATTTTTGTCCAAACAAATCCACATACTTAACATATAATTATCAGAATTATCAATGAAAGTGCCAACGATTTCAGCCAATTCAATAGGATTGGCATATTTTTTTTCCCAAGCTAAATCATCTATATCAAAATAAGTATTATAAAAACGACTTAAAAATTTATTTAATTCTCCCTTTTTTTGACTATATAAATTAACTGTAACCATAAATATAATCTCCTAAAAATATCTTTCTATTAGTATAGACAGAATAAAGTAAAATAAAAATGTAAATAATAGAAAAAAAGGAGGTTTCAATTTGAAAAATATAAAAAAAATAGCTTATATAGCTTTAATAATTATTGTTACAGTTTTATCACTTACTATTTATACCAATGCTAGTAAAAATTCACGGAGAAACGCAAAAAGAAAAATTATTTGCTGAAATTAAATTTGTAGAAAGTAAAATTATGAATTTATTTAATGCAATGAATAATATAGAAACAACAAATTATCATGTAGTAACAAATCAACTATCCAAAGAATCAACAGAAAAATCAGAATCCAATTCATCAAGTGGAGAATCAAGTGGAGACAATTCAGGAGGAGAATCTTCCAATCAAACACAAGGGGACAATTCAGAAGATAAAAAGCAAGATAACAAAAAGTTCGAATTGAAGTCAAACGGAATATTAACTTATACTGAGCAAATCAATTGGGATAGTGTAAAAGATGAAGTTGAAAAATTATATACCACCATACCTTCTCTTACAATGGATTTGTATCAAATGAATGTAAAACAAGAAGATGTATTAGCTTTTAATAACCAATACGATAATTTAACAACAGTAGTAAAAGATGAGAAAAAAGAAGAAACACTGGCAGAATTAACAAAAGTGTATGAATTTTTACCAAAATTTTTAAAAGATTCTGGTCAAGATGAAATTTACACTGTAATAGTTGAAACAAAAAACAATGTGTTAAAAGGATATTCTAAATTAGACAATGAAAATTGGGAAGAAATAGCTAATGACATTAAAAATTCAATTGATATATATAGTAAATTATTAAGTAATACAAATATTGATACAAGCAAACAATATAATATAAGCAAATCATATGTTATGCTAAATGAATTACAAAATGCAGTTAATTTAAAAGATAGTTCAGTATTTTTAATTAAGTATAGAAATTTGATTGAAGAATTAAATCAAATATGATATAATAAAAAACAGAGTAAATTGAATAGTCGCTGGTAAAACTCCGAAAGGAATTACGAGAGGAAAGTCCGGGCTTCATAGAGCAAAGATGCTAGATAACGTCTAGTGAGGGTAACCTTAAGGAAAGTGCAACAGAAAATAACCGCCTAACTCATTTGTAGATAGGTAAGGGTGAAAAGGTGAGGTAAGAGCTTACCGCCACCATGGTGACATGGTGGGCCAATGTAAACCCCATCTGAAGCAACACCTAAAAAGAAGATTAAGCCTGCTCGGCGCCTTCTAAATTGCGTGGCTTGAGGTATATAGCAATATATATCCTAGATAAATGACTATTTTAAAAGACAGAACCCGGCTTACAGATTTACTCTTTTTTTATGAGACAGTAGGGACGGGTCAAATCGTCCCTTTTTTGTATGGCATCTTTGACATTTTTATAAAATAAGTATATAATGCAACTATAAAATAAAAGTTTTATGTATAAAAATAAGGGGATGTTCTTATGAAAAATCGAAAAACAATGATAACAATAGGAATTATTATTTTAGCCATAGTAGTGGTTATATCTATTATTTTAATACTAAACAACCAAAACCAAAAAAAGATAGAACAAACCGTAAAAGATTTTGCAATGGCAATTAATGAAAAAAATTATGAAGCTATGTATGAAAAAATAGCAAATATTAATATGAGTAAAGAAAATTTTATAAGTAGAAATAAGAATATTTATGAAGGAATTGATGTTGCAAATTTATGTATAGAAGTGAAAGAAATTCAAAAACAAGGGCAAGAATATAAAGTAAATTATCATCAAAAAATGATAACATCAGCTGGAGAAATTGAGTTTGATAATAGTGTTAATGTAGTAAAAGATAAAGAGTATAAATTAAAATGGTCATCTAATTTTATTTTTCCTCAATTAGAAGATAATCAAAAAGTAAGAATTTCAACTCTAAAAGCAAAAAGAGGAGACATTTTAGACCGTAATGACGAAAAATTAGCTACAGATGGAACTATTTTATCAGCTGGTATTGTACCAGAAAAATTAGGTGAGAACAAAGAAGAAAATATTGCTAAAATAGCAGAATTAACTGGTGTTTCAGAAGATTATATAAATCAACAATTGCAAGCTTCTTGGGTAAAAGATGATACATTTGTACCAATAAAAAAATTAACAAAAAGTAATGAAGACTTGAAGGAATCATTATTAAGTGTACAAGGTATATTAATGAATGAAGAAAAAGCAAGAGTTTATCCATTAGGAAAAGAAGCGGGACATTTGATTGGTTATGTACAAACAATAAATGCAGAGGAACTAGAAGAAAAGCAAGAACAAGGTTATGGAACTACAAGTATTATTGGAAAATCAGGTTTAGAAAGAGCGTATGAAGAAACATTAAGAGGAATTGATGGAAAAGAAATATACATAATTGATGAAAAAGGAAATAGAGTAAGCGATATAAAAAAGCAAAATAAAAAAGATGGAAAAGACGTTAAACTTACTATAGATAGTAATTTGCAATCCAATGTATATAAACAAATGTCAGAAGAAGACAAAGGATTATTCGTAATTATGCAGCCAAAGACAGGAGAATTGCTTGCTTTGGTGAGTAATCCAACTTTTGATTCAAATGATTTTGTAGTAGGAATGACAAATGAACAATGGCAAGAATTAAACAATGATGAAAGAAAGCCATTATACAATAGATTTATTCAAAAATATTGTCCAGGCTCTACTTTTAAACCAATAACAGGTGCAATTGGATTAACAACTGGAAAAATAAATCCAAATGATGATTATGGTTATAATGGAACAAGTTGGCAAAAAGATAATACATGGGGAAATTATAAAATTACTACTTTGACAGAATACAATAAACCAAAAAATCTAGTCAATGCTATGATGTATTCTGATAATATTTATTTTGCACAATCTGCTTTAAAAATAGGAGCAGATAGTTTTGCAGGAAATTTGAATAAATTAGGATTTAATGAAAATTTAGAATTTCCACTAACACTAAGTAAATCACAATATGCTGTTCAAAATGGAAACAAGATAGAAGGAGAAACAAAATTAGCTGATTCTGGTTATGGACAAGGAAGTATTTTAGTAAATCCAATTCATATGGCAGCTATTTATTCAGCATTTGCTAATAATGGAAATATGGTAAAACCTTATATTGAATATAAAGAAGATGAAAAAGTAAATATATGGAAGGAAAATGTTTTTTCAGAAGAAACATCTAATATTGTAAAAGATGCTATGATTCAAGTCGTAGAAAACAAAGAAGGTTCAGCGAATGATATGAAAATTGAAGGACTTACTATTGCAGGAAAAACAGGGACAGCAGAATTGAAAACATCAAACGAAGATACGCAAAGTGGAACATTGGGATGGTTTAATTGTTTTACAACTGATGAAACAAATGGAAATAACTTATTAATTATAAGTATGATTGAAAACAAACAAGAAAACCAAGATGGTGGAAGTCATTATTTAATTCAAAAAATTAAAAACATATTGCAATAAAAGTGATGGAGGTAGCAAAAATGTATGAAAGAAGTGCTATTGTTTTAGAAAGATATATGGAAGAAATATTAGAATTAAATAAACCATATAATTTAAAGAAAAATGCAGAAAATTATGAAGAACTAATTAATAAAATAGAAAACTACCAAATTATGACTGAAAAAGAATTAAAAGTTATTCAAGATTTTGAAGATACTGTAAAAAAAATTGAAGATTTTCAGAAACAACAAGAAAACTTGTATAAGTCAAATAGAAAGCTAGAAGAAGAAAGAAAAGAATTATTTGATGATTTAGGTGAAGAACCAAAGGTACTAGAAAGTAAATTAAAAAAAATAGAAAAATCAATAGAAAAAAACAATCATCAATATGAAGAAATTCGCGAACAATTTATTCAACAATTATGGAATTTCTCACAAAAACAAAAAGATAGAAATAAATGTGAAAAAGCAAAAAGAATAGGAGAAGCAAAACACATAGAATATATCAAACAAGTAAAAGAAAACTTTAGCCAAATTGATATAAATAGTGTAGTTAATTTAAAGGACTTTATTACTTCTGAAAAAGAACAAGTAAAAGAAGAAGCATTAGAAGTTATGACAAAAAATGGAAAAAACGAAAGAGTAGCATTTAATCAAGAAGTTTTGAAAAAAGCAATAAAAGCTAGAATTGATATAGCAGAAAAAGAAGCAGAATGTTATGTATTGCTATATGATAAAATGAAAAAAATAATAGCAGAAACAGAAAATGAACTAATCAAATTAAATAAATATAAAAAAGCATTAAGGGACACTAGTGTAAAATTAGCTTTCTTAAAGGCTGAAAAAGAATATATTGTAGGCTTTTTAGACTATGAAAGAATGTCAACAATAAGTGGAGCAAGAGCACACAAAAAAATGATGGAAGAAGCATGCCAAAATTTCGAATTGGATAGAATTCAAATGAAAAATTTATATGAATTAATATTAAAAGAAACTTCTAACAAAGCAACTAAAAAAGTGTATGCAGAATTGTATAATAAAACTTATTTACATAATATAGAAGATAAAGAAAAGAATTTTGAAGAAGAAGTAAATCAAGTAAATATAAAAATGGGAACAGTTATAAATTCAAATTATTGGCGCATTGAAGGAATTAAAAATATTTACTTAGTATTCCAAGAAGAAGTTTCAAAAAAATTCGAAAAAGACTTATCTGAATATAGAGTAGAAGACGAAGAAGAAGATAATGAGCAAGACGAGGAATATGAAGAAGAATTCTATGAAGAAGATGATTACGAAGAAGACGAATATTATAGTAATGAAGAAAATGAAGAAGATGACGAATATTATGATGATTATGAAGATTATGAAGATGAAGAAGATGATGATGATGAATACTATGAAGAAACGAAAATAGAAGAATATGAATTTGACGAAGAAGATAGCATTGAAAAAATAATAGAAAAAAGCCGAAAAAAGGCAATGAAAAATTATCGCCCAAAAAGTGAAGAAAAAAGCAATAATAAAGGATTATTTAATAAATTTTTTAAAAAGTGAGACAATAGGAACCGTCCCTACTGTCTCAAAAGGAGAAAAAAATGAAGAAATATTATTTTACATCAGAAAGTGTAACAGAAGGACATCCAGATAAGTTGTGTGATACAATATCAGATAATATATTGGATAAATGTATGGAGCAAGATGATAATGCTAGGGTAGCTGTGGAAACTTTTGCTTCTAATAATAAGATTTCATTAGCAGGACAGATTACTTTGAAAAAGGGAAAAGTAAATTATGAAAAGATTGTAAGAGATACTATTAGAGAAATTGGTTATGGAGATAAAGAGATTGATATAGATCCAGAAACATGTGAAATAGATATAAATATTACAGAACAAAGTAATGATATTGCTATGGGAGTGGATGTAGGTGGAGCAGGTGACCAAGGGATTATGTTTGGTTATGCTTCTGATGAAACAGATGATTATATGCCTTATGCTATTAGTATGGCTCATAGATTGGCAAAAAGATTAACTGAAGTTAGAAAGAAAAAAATAATACCTTATTTGAGACCTGATGGAAAGACACAGGTAACAGTAGAGTATGAAGATGATAAACCTAAAAGAATTGAGACTGTTTTAATTTCTACTCAACATGAAGCTACTGCAGAGCAAAGTCAATTGAAACAAGATATTATAGAAAAGGTGATTAAGCCAACTATACCTAATAATATGATTGATGAAAATACTAAGGTTTATGTGAATCCGACAGGGAGATTTGTAATTGGAGGCCCTTTGGGTGATACTGGTTTAACTGGAAGAAAAATTATTGTAGATACTTATGGAGGATATGCTCGCCATGGAGGTGGTGCTTTTTCTGGAAAGGATCCTAGTAAAGTTGATCGCAGTAGTACTTATATGATGAGACATATTGCTAAAAATATAGTTGCAAATGGATATGCTAAAAAATGCGAAATTCAAGTATCTTATGCTATTGGTATGGAAAAACCACTTTCTATTTTTGTAAATACTTTTGGAACAGGAATTAAAACAGAAGAAGAATTAGTGAAATTAATTAAAGAAAAATTTGATTTGACACCAGATGGTATTATTAAATATTTGAATTTGAAACAACCAATATATTCGAAAACAACTAACTATGGTCACTTTGGAAAAAAAGAGTTGCCTTGGGAGAAAATTATAAAAATTTAAAATGAAATAACATAAAAGGGGAAATATTAATACAAAATGAGGAGTTGAAAGATGTACAAAATCGACAAAGTACAAAAAGAAAATAAAAGAATTCACATGATAGGAAAAATAATTAGCTTAATCTTGTATATAATATTGATACCAGTAATTATTTTTAATTTTACTTTAATTATAAAATCTTTTCTAAATCCAAATGAAATACCAGATTTTTTTGGATATAAAAGTTTTGTAATTGTATCTGGTAGTATGGAAGAAACGATTATGACAGGTGATGCCATTATAGTAAAAGAAGTACCAGAAACAGAAATTAAAAATGGTGATATTATATCTTTTTCACAAAATGGAACAATTGTGACACATAGAATTATAGAAATACTAAAAGAAGATAAGATTAAACAATATAGGACACAAGGAGACAATAATAATACACCAGATAAAGAAAAAGTAACATATTCACAAATTGAAGGAAAATATCAATTTAGATTACCTCAATTTGGTATAATAATTGAATTATTAAAAAGTAAAGTAACATTATTTATATTAATTTTAATGATAATTTTTATTTCTTGGTATCGAAGTAAATTAGAGAAAAAAAGAAAAATTAGAAAGGAAAAAAGGGGAAATTATAGGCAAACAGAGGAGGATATCAAAATAGATGAAAAAGAAAACAAAAATATTTAAAATAGTAATTACAATATTAATAGCAATACTTTTAATTGGGATTATCATGTATTTATTTCCTGTTATGAAAAATTTATCTTCAACAGAAGGACAAATAGCATTTAAAGAAAAAGTGAAAAATTCAGGAATTATTGGTATGTTATCTTTATTTGGATTACAATTAGCACAAATATTTTTAATTATTATACCAGGAGAACCAATTGAAATACTAGCAGGTATGTGCTATGGAGGACTTTGGGGAACTATTTTTATTATGGTATCTGCTTGTTTAATATCTACAGGCATTTTCTTTTTAGTTAGAAAATTGGGAAGAAAATTTGTTTATGAATTTTGTGATGAGGAAAAAGTAGCTAAAATAGAAAAAAGTAAATTATTTCAAAATCCAAAAAAAATAGAATTTATTATGATGATTTTATTTTTATTACCAGGCACACCAAAAGATTTATTAGTTTATATAGCAGCTTTACTACCAATTAAACCAGCTAGATTTATTATAATTTCAACTTTAGCAAGATTTCCATCTGTGATATCATCAACTTTAGCAGGAGAAAATATAGTAACAGGAGATTGGAAAACAGGAATTTTATTATATGGAGGAGTTTTATTAATAGTAACCATAATTATTTTGATTATAAATCGATTAGATAAAGATAAAACAACTGATGAAATTTTAAAAACAATTAAATAATAGGAGACAATTTATGTTACAAATCAAAAATATATTTAAACAATATAAAACAGGTGATTTAGTACAACAAGCATTAGACAATGTTAGTTTAAATCTTCGTGAAAATGAATTTGTTGCAATTCTAGGACCAAGTGGTTCAGGAAAAACAACATTATTAAATATTATAGGAGGGTTAGACCGTTATGATAAAGGAGATTTAATTATTAATGGAATTTCTACTAAAAATTATAAAGATAGGGATTGGGATTCTTACAGAAATCATACTATAGGATTTGTATTTCAAAGTTATAATTTAATTCCACATCAAACTATATTATCTAATGTAGAATTATCTTTAACAATTTCAGGAGTATCAAAAAAAGAGCGTAGGAAAAGAGCAATAAAAGCACTACAAGAAGTAGGACTTGGTAAACAAATTCATAAAAAACCAAACCAATTATCTGGAGGACAAATGCAAAGAGTAGCTATTGCAAGAGCATTAGTTAATAATCCAGATATCTTATTAGCAGATGAACCAACACGGTGCCTTGGATACAGAAACTAGTATACAAGTTATGGAATTATTAAAAAAGGTTGCAAAAGACCGTTTAGTTGTCATGGTGACTCACAATCCAGAATTGGCAGAAAATTATGCTACTAGAATTGTTAATTTAAAAGATGGAATAATATGCAATGATACTAATCCTTATATATTGGAAGAATCACAAGAAAAACCAATACATAAAAATATGGGAAAAACATCTATGTCATTTTTAACTTCTTTATTTCTAAGTTTTAATAATTTAAAAACCAAAAAAGGTAGAACAATTTTAACATCTTTTGCAGGCTCCATTGGAATTATTGGGATTGCTTTAATTTTATCTTTATCTAATGGAGTAAATTCTTATATAAAAACAATTGAAGAAGATACTTTATCCGAATATCCTTTGCAAATTCAAAGCACTGGATTTGATTTTACATCTATGTTAGTAGATAATAATACTGAACAAAAGGAAGAGAGAACAGGAGAAGATATCAAAACCATTAATATGTTGACAAATATGTTTTCTAAAATAGGAACTAATGATTTAGCTTCTCTAAAAAAATATTTGGAGAGTGATGAATGTGACATAGATAAATATGCTAAAGCAGTAGAATATAGGTACAATATTTTGCCACAAATTTATAGTTCAAATACAGAAGATTTAAGACAGGTAAATCCTAATACTTCTTTTGCTAGTTTAGGAATGGGATCATCTGTTACTTCAAATAGTATGATGTCAAACATGATGAGTACAGATGTATTTTATCAAATGCCAAGTAATACAAATTTATTTAAAAATCAATATGATATAAAAGCTGGACAATGGCCAACAAAGTATAATGAATGTGTATTAGTATTAACATCAGAAGGAAATATAAGTGATTTTATGTTATATACCTTAGGGTTAAAAGATTATAAAGAATTAGATACAATGATTAATCAATTTATTAAAGAAGAAGAAGTAAAAGTACCAGATAATACAGAAAGTTATTCTTATGATGATATTTTAAATACAACATTTAAACTAATTAATAGTAGTGATTGTTATGAATATGATACTGAATATAATCTTTGGCGAAATAAATCAGAAAATAAAGAATATATGAAGAAAATAGTAGAAAATGGAGAAGAAATAAAAATAGTTGGTATCGCACAGCCAAAAGAAGGAGCAACAGCTACAATGTTGCGTACAGGAATTTATTATCCAGCAAGTTTATTGAACCATGTAATAGAAAAAGCATCACAAAGTGAAATGGTAAAACAACAACTAAATTCACCAGACATTAATGTATTAACAGGAAAAAGATTTGATGATACAGAAAAAGAAAGTGATTTTCAAATGAGTTCTTTAATAGAAGTGGACACTAATGCTATTAAATCAGCCTTCAAAATTGATGAATCAAAAATTAAAGTAGATTTAGGAAATTTAAATCAAGTGATGGGGCAAGCAAGTTTGCCAGCTTTAGATTTAAATTCGATTTTAAATCAATTACATTTCTCATTATCCGAAAATGAAATACAAACTTTATTTAATGATCTCTTGACAGGTTATAAAATATATGTAGAAAAACATCCAGAAGCAGATTTAAATCAAATTAGTAAAAATTTAACACAATACTTACAATCTAAAGAAGCTAGTGAATTATTAAAAAAAGAAATTGAAGAAATTATAAAAGAAAATGGTAATCTTACGATTACACAAGAACAAATGCAAAAAATTATCACAAATGTTTTAAAAGGATATAATGAGTATGCTGAAAAAAATAATCTACCAAATATAGAACAATTTGAAAAATATATAACAGATTATTTACAATCAGAAGAAGCAAAACAAGTGATTAGTACGAGTTTGTTAAAAATTGTAAAATCACAAGATTTAGACAAACAAATTTCTTCTATTATGGGAACTTATATGAAAAATGTAATGACAACAATGGGAAAAAATCTACAAAGAGAAATAAAAACAAAAATGACTAGCTTAAGTAAATCTATAACAAACGCATTTAGCATTGATGGAGATGCTTTTGTAAATGCTATTCATATGAAAATGAACAAAGAAGAATTAGCAGAATTAATGTCTTCTTTAATGTCAAAAGAACAAACTACTTATGAAGGGAATTTAAAAAAACTAGGATATGCTAATTTGGAAGAACCAAGTGAAATTGATATTTTTCCAAAAAATTTTGAAGGAAATAAAAATGTATTGGCAATTTTAGATGAATATAATATTCGTATGGAAAGAGCAAATCAAGGAGATAAGGTTATTTCATATACTGACATGGTAGGAACTTTGATGAGTTCTGTTACGACTATTGTGGATGTAATTAGTTATGTATTAGTTGCATTTGTTGCAATTTCACTAATTGTATCATCTATAATGATTGGAGTTATTACTTATATTAGTGTATTAGAACGTAAAAAAGAAATCGGTATTTTAAGAGCAATTGGAGCTTCTAAACGTAATATAGCACAAGTATTTAATGCTGAAACTTTTATGATTGGATTATTGGCAGGTATTATAGGAATTAGTATTACATTAATATTATTGATTCCAATTAATCAAATAATTCATTCAATTGCTGGTCAGAATAATATCAATGCCTCTTTACCAATAATAGCAGGAGTTATTTTAATTGCTCTAAGTGTTATTCTAACATTAGTTGGTGGAATAATTCCTTCAAAAAAAGCTGCGAAAGAAGACCCAGTTATGGCTTTGAGATCAGAATAATAAAAAATACTTGCGTAAATTAGAAAAAATGTGATACAATAAAAAACAAAAAGGAGGAATTAATAATGTCAGGACATAGTAAATGGCACAACATACAAGCTAAAAAAGGAAAAGCAGATGCAGCAAGAGGAAAAATATTTACAAAATTAGGAAGAGAGCTATTAATCGCTGTAAAAGAAGGTGGACCAGATCCAGCAGGAAATTCGAAACTAAAAAATGTAATTGCAAAGTGTAAAGCAGCAAATATGCCAAATGATACAATTAATAATGCAATTAAAAAAGCATCTAGTAGTAATGAAAATTATGAAGAAATTATTTATGAAGGATATGGACCAAATGGTGTAGCTGTTATTGTAGAAGCTGCTACTGATAATAAAAATAGAACAGCAGCAGATGTTAGACATGCTTTTGATAAATCAGGAGGAAATTTAGGAACAAGTGGATGTGTATCTTACTTATTTAATAAAAAAGGAATTATAATTATCGAAAAAGCTAGTACAACAATGGAAGAAGAAGAATTAATGATGTTAGCATTAGAAGCAGGAGCAGAAGATTTTCAAGTTCATGAAGAAATCTATGAAATAATAACAGAACCAGCAGATTTTAGTGATGTACGTGAAAAATTAGAAGAAGCAGGATTAACCTTTTTAGAATCAGAAGTTCAAATGATACCAACTACTACTGTAGAACTAGACGAAAAAGGCGTAGAAAAAATGGAAAGACTAATTGAAAGATTAGAAGATTTAGATGATGTAGCAAATATTTATCACAACTGGGAGGAATAAACTCTATAAAAAGGAGAGTTGAAAAATGAGACCAAAGAAAAAAAGTAAATTAATTTTAATTATGATTATAATGCTAAGTATTTTAATTATATTAGCAGGGATTGCTTATGCCTATTTTGGAACAGATTTATTTAAAAGTAATAAACAATTATTTTTTAAATATATTACACAAATAGGAGACGAAAAAGAAGGATTTATAGAAGAAACATTAAAGCAATATTGGGAAAAACAAAAAAACACAGCTTATGCAAACAATGGGAACATAACTATTAATATTACTGCAAATCAAGGGCAAGAACAATTTGAAAACACCAATCAAACTAATATAACATTTGATGGGCAAATAGACAATGCAAATACACAAGCAATTCAAAATATTAGTTTAAACTATTCAGAAAGTGTAAAATTTCCAATAAAATATCAAAAAAATGGAGATATCATAGGAATACAAACTGATTACATTGGAAGCAAATACATAGCTATGGAAAAAGATGAAGCAGTGAAAAAAGTAAAAAGCATTGAAAAGATACAAGAACTAGCAAATGTAAGCTTAAATAAAGAAGAAATGCAACATATAAGTTCTACTTATTTAAATATATGTAAAGAACAGCTACAAGATAATCAATTTAGCAAAATCGAAGAAAACAATGCCAAAGGATATCAAGTAACTATAACTGGAGAATCTTTAAAAAACATTATAGTAAAATTGCTAGAAACGCTAAAAAGTGATGAAGCAACATTAAATAAAATTAATGAATACATAAAAATTCAAAAAAATTCTTCAAAGATTACAGTAAATGATTTAGACAATTTGATAGAAAATATAAATGCAAATTCAGATATAAATAATGAAACTCTTCAAATTACTATTTATGAGTCTAAAGGAAAAACAAGTCGCATTTATATTACTACAAAAGATATAGAATTACAGGTGGAAAAAAATATATCAGCAAATGATTTACAATATCAAATTGAATTACAAGTAAATGGAGTAAAAGCACAATTTATTGCAAAATGGACTGGTATGCAATCTATGCAAAATGTAACTGAAAATTATGAAATAAGTATTGAAGAACAAGAAATAAGATATCAGTATAATGTAAATAATAATGTTGAATTTACTAATAGCACTAATATAGAAGGACTAAATGACAATAATACATTAATGTTGAACAAAATGAGTGAAGAAGATAAAAATAATTTCTTACAAGCTGTTACACAAAGATTAGAAAGTGTTAATAAAGACCAAATGGAAAAATTAGGACTTACAGAAAATGAAAATCCACTTGATTATATTATACCAGAAAGTGTTAGTAGTTTAGGTGTATATACAGGAGCACAAATATCAGAAGAAGAAGTAGGAGCTTTTAATAAAAAATTTGAATTATATGAAAGCACCAATTTACAAGGAGTTACTGTTAAAGGATTATTCAGCACTATTCAATTGAATAATGAATCACAAGAAAACGAAAATAGGAAAATAAAAGAAGTCCATTTTGATGGAGAAGAATATGATGTAACAGATCAAAATATTACTATTTTAAAAAGCAATGTAGAAACAGAAACAGCTTATAGAGTTGCTTTTGAAAAGGATGAACAAACAGGAATTATTTATAGAGTAGTTATTAATAAAAAATAGTTCTAAAATAAAAGAAGTCGCATATAATATAGATATATCGGCTTTTTTTGTGCTTTTAGGAAGGAATGTAAATAATATGAAACAAATAGAAGAAATCATAAAATATTTTCCAAACCAAATTTATAATTTAATTAAAAATACAATAGAACAAGATAGCAAAATAGAAAATGAATTGGAAGAAATACGAATTCGTGTACAAAGACCAATTTTATTAAAAACAAGACAAGCTGATTTGATTATTGATTATTTAGTAACAACAAGTGAAATGTTACAAATAATAGAAAGATTATGCGAAAATTCTATTTATGCTTATAAAAATCAAATTTGTGAAGGATTTTTGACAATAAAAGGTGGTCATAGAATTGGAATAACAGGAACAGCTGTTGTAGAACAAGAAAAAATTATAAATTTAAAATATATTACAAGTTTAAATGTAAGAATTGCTAGAGAAATTAAAAATTGTAGCAATGATATTTTAACACAAATTATTAATCAAGAGAATAATAGTATTTTTAATACTATTATTGTAGCACCACCGGGAAAAGGAAAAACTACAATGTTAAGAGATATTATTCGTAATATTAGTAATGGTATCCCTAGTATGAATTTCAAAGGTATGACATGTGGATTAGTAGATGAAAGAGGAGAAATTGCAGCTATGTATAAGGGAATACCTCAAAATGAAATAGGAATTAGAACAGATGTTATTGAAAATATAAGTAAAGAAAAGGGAATGAAAATGTTAATTCGTTCTATGACTCCAGAAGTTATTGCATGTGATGAGATTGGTTCAAAAGAAGATATACAAGCGATTCAACAAGCTATGACAGCAGGCATTAAAGGGATTTTTACTATACATGGTAAAAATATGCAAGATTTGAAAAGAAATATTGGAATTAATAACTTAATTGAAAATAAACAAATAGAAAAAATAATTTTTTTATAATAAGTTCTAAAAATAAAAATATAAGAATATAATATACAAAATACAAAGGACAAGGAGTATAAAAATGCAAATAATTAAGTATTTCATGTTATTTATTATTTTAGTAGGATGTAGCTTGGTTGGAAGATATGTATCTAAAAAATATGTTATAAGGGTAAATGAACTTGAAGAAATAAAAAATGCTTTACATATGTTTAAATCAAAAATTAAATTTACATATGAACCAATTCCTGAAATATTTGGAGAAATTGCTGATAATACTAGCTATACGGTAAAAGAAATATTTCAAACAGCAAAAGAAAAAATGCAAGAAAAAACAGCAAGTATAGCATGGGAAGAAGCGGTAGAAGAAAGTCAAAACAACCTAACAAAGGAAGATAAATATGTTTTAAAAACATTATCCAAATTGTTAGGACAAACTGATGCAGACGGGCAGAGTAGTCAGATTGAAATTACTCAAAAATTTTTAGAAACACAATTACAAGAAGCTCAAAAAGAAAAAGAAAAAAACGAAAAATTATATAGTAAATTAGGAACTACTATAGGTTTAGCCATTGTCATCATATTATGTTAGAAAAGCTAAGGAAGGATGAAAAGAAAAATGGATATTAATTTATTATTTAAGATAGCAGCTATTGGAATATTAGTTGCTGTATTACATCAAGTTTTAGTACGAGCAGGAAGAGAAGATCAAGCTATGATGACAACCTTAGCAGGATTAGTAATTGTATTGACTATGGTAATTAAAGAGATAAGTGGTTTATTTGATGTAGTAAGAACTATGTTTAATTTGTAAACAGGGGGAGGCGAAATATGGAAATTATTAAAATTATAGGAATCGCCTTAGTTGCTCTTATTATTATTATTTTGCTAAAACAATATAGACCAGAATTTGCTATTTACATTAGTTTGTTGACAGGTGTTTTTATTTTATTATTAGTAATTGATGAATTAAATGGAATTCTAAACTTATTAGAGTCTTTAGCAAGTAAAACTTCTATAAATAGTCAATTTTTAAGTTTGTTAATAAAAATTACAGGAATTGCTTTTTTAGCAGAATTTGCAGTAAGTATTTGTAAAGATTCTGGAGAAGGAGCTATAGCCAGTAAAATTGAAATTGGAAGCAAAATTATTATTATATCTATGTCAATACCAATTATAGCAAGTTTATTAGAAATTATATTAAAAATATTACCATAAAAATATGGGAGAATACCAATGAGAAAAATAATCAGAATTTTATTAATTATGTTATCTATATTACTTATTACTACAACTTGTTATGGCAATCAAAAACAGACATTGCAAGAGCAACAAGAAGAGTTCGGAATAGAAGATTTTTTACAAGAAGCAGAAAATTATAGTGGCGAATTTTTTAAAGATATAAACATGAAAGATGTACTAGAAGATGCCATAAAAGGAGAAGTAGATAATAGTACTATAGTAAAAAAAATTTTAAGCTTATTAGGCACAGAATTTATGACAAGCTTAAAAGCTATAGGAAGTATTTTAGTTATTATTGTTGTTCATAGCATATTAAAATCTATTAGTGAGAGTTTAGAAAATGAAAATATAGCTAAATTAATCTATTATGTACAATACATTTTAATTATTACAATTGTGTTAGCTAGTTTTTCGAATATTGTAAAAATGGTACAAGATACAACTGCAAATTTAGTTGGATTTATGAATTTGTTAGTTCCACTTTTGATAACTTTAATGATGTCAACAGGGAGTATAGCAGCAAGTAGTGTAATAGAACCAATTATTTTATTTATGATAAACTTCATTGGCAATATTATACAAAACATAATTCTTCCTTTTTTAATGATTTTTACAGGATTAATTATTTTATCAAAACTTTCTGAACAAGTAAAAATAGATAAACTGTCAAGTTTTTTAAAATCCGGAATTGTATGGTTTTTAGGGATTATTCTAACTATTTTTGTTGGTGTTATATCTTTAGAAGGAACTATGGCAAGCAGTGTAGATGGAATTACAGCAAAAACAACAAAGGCTGTTGTAAGTTCTGCTATTCCTGTTGTTGGAAAAATATTGGGTGATGCAGTAGATACAGTATTAGGATGTGGAATTGTATTAAAAAATGCTGTTGGTCTAGTGGGGGTTTTGATTGTTGTAGGAATTTGTGTAGTACCAATTTTGAAATTAGGAATTTTAACAATAGCATATAAATTATTAGCAGGAGTAACACAGCCAATAGCAGATGAAAAGATAACAAGTTTATTGGAACAAATAGGAGATGTTTTTAAAATATTTTTAGCAATTTTAAGTAGTGTTTCTTTCATGATTATAATAGGAACAAGTTTAGTAATTAAAATTTCAAATAGTGGTATGATGTACCGTTAAAACAAGAAAGGTTTTGAACATGATAACATTTTTAAGTTCATGGGTAAAAGGATTAGGATTGGCAATTGTTATAGTATCAATTCTCGAGATGCTATTGCCAAATAACAAAACGAAAAAATATATAAGAATGGTAATGGGTATATATGTTTTGTTTACTATGATTTCTCCTTTTGTTAGCAATAAAGAATGGTTTAATGAAATAAAAAATATGAATTGGGAAGAAAATATAATAGCACAAACAAGTACACAAGTGAACCAAACATCAATGGATGCAAGAATCAAACAATTATATCAAGAAGAATTGGAAAAAGACATAACAAAAAAATTAAAAGAACAAGGATATGAAGTAACAAATTGTCAAGTAAAACTAAAAATCGAAGAAAATGAAGAAGATACAGAAATCAGTAAAATTAAAATAAAAGTAGAAAAAAAACAAGAAAAAGAGACAAAAGAAGATAATAATATAGAAGAACAAATTGTAACAGAAATTCAAAAAATCAAACCAATTGATACTTCTATCCAAAAAGAAGTGAATGAAACAAATCAAGAAGGAACAAATAAAAAAGTAAGCAAAGTGGATATACAAAACATTAAAAAATTTTTAATGGAAGAATATGAGGTGAAGGAAAAATGTTTAGAGATAAATTAAAACAATTAACCCAAGAAAATTCAGAAGCAGGAGAAAAAAATAATAAAAAGAAAATAGAAAATCTAGTTTTTTTTATTGTTGTACTTATAATAACCATAGTTATGATTAATTTAATTTGGAACGGAAAAAAAGAAGAAACAAAACAACAAAGTAATACAACATCTAAACAACTAGCAAAAACTAATACAAATATCAACCAAGAAGCAAATAATAACAATCAAGGAAACGAAAACTTAGCAAAAGAATTAGAAACAATTTTAAGTCAAATGCAAGGAGTAGGAGAAGTAAAAGTATTTATTAATTATTCAGAAACAAGTGAAGTAGTTGCCATGTATAATGAAACAACAAAAACTAGTAATACAGAAGAAAATGACAAATCAGGAGGAAGCAGAAAAATACAAGAGACAGACTCACAAAAAGATATCATATATCAAGAAGAAAATGGAGAAAAAATACCAATTACGCAAAAAGTTATCAGCCCAAAAGTAGAAGGAGCAATAATAACAGCAAAAGGAGCCAGCAATGTCGAAACAAAAAACAACATAATACAAGCTGTAGAAGCTGTAACTGGATTAGCCACACACAAAATACAAGTTTTCGAAATGCAGTAATTTTTGGTAATTTTTGGGACGGAGAAAAAAAGTGATGAAAAAGAGGAGTTGAAAAAATGAAATTATTTAAAAAAAATCAAATTATTATTTATATTATTGTATTTATGCTAATGGTAGTAGGTTATTTAAATTATACAACAAATACAGAACAACAATCTTTAGAAACTTCTATTCAGATGGAATCTAGTGATGATAAACAGATAGCAGGAATTGGAGATGCAAAATTAGTAAGTAGCAATGATATTGTAAGTGAAAATACAATTAATACAACTGAGAATACGACGGAAAATACAACATTAGAAACAAATAGTAATCCAAGTAATGATTATTTTGTGAAGTCAAAAATGGAAAGAGATACAATGTATTCGCAAATGATAGAAACTTATGAAAAAATATTAAATAATACAAATGCAATTGAAAGTCAAAAACAAATAGCAACAGAAGAAATACAAAAAATTAATGATACAAAAAACAGTATTATGATATGTGAAAATTTGATAAAAACAAAAGGATTTGAAAATAGTGTGATTTTTGTTAATGGTGAAAGTATTAGTGTTATTATAGAAGCAGAAGAAATGCAACAAGAGAAAATTGCTCAAATTCAAAATATTATTGCTAGAGAAATGAAGGCAGAGATTGAAAATATACATATTGCAACAAAATAAGGGCAAAAAAATAAGCCCTTATTTTTTAGGCAATATCTCTTGTCATTTTTCTAATATATTCTCCAATTTCTTCATTAGTCAAATCTAATTCTATGATTAAGTTTCTAAGAACATCTCTTCTTGGTAAATCTTCTTCATTATCAATTCTTACATATTGTCTTAAACTTATTCCAAGAAGTTCTGACATTTGTTCTTGTGTATATTTTTTAGATTTTCTTTTTTCTTTAATCATAAAACCACCTTTTTATTCAATTAAATTAATTATGTCATAATTTTTAAAAGAATTGTATTGACACTTTGCGTCATATCATTTTTTATTTATGAATTACTTAAATATCATTTAAAAGATATGAAAAGTTTTATAAAAATAACAACTTATGTAAAAATATAAAAATATTTTTATTAAAATTTTTCAAAAGTGTTGTAAAAATTTCAATTATTGGTATAATAAGAAAGGAAAATATTACAAACTAAGGAGGAGAAAAATGTTAAAAAAAGTAGGAATACTTGCTAATGGAGGAGATGTATCAGGCTTTAATGCAGTTATCAGAGCAATTGTAAAAACAGCAGAAAATCACAATGTAGAATGTTATGGTATTATTGATGGTTATAATGGATTATTAAAAAAAGATTTTGAATTGCTATCAACTGCAGCTAATGGAGAAGCAATAGGAATATTACCAAAAGGAGGATCTATTATTGGTTCATCTACTAATGCAAACTTATTTAACTACAAAATTCAAAATGAAGATGGAAGTGTAGAATACAAAGATATGTCAGACAAAGCTATAGAAAATATCAAAGAATTTGGATTTGATTGTATCTTTACACTAGGAGGAGATGGAACACAAAAATCAGCAAGGGATTTTGCAACAAAAGGAGTGAATGTTATAGGAGTACCGAAAACTATTGATAATGATGTAGCATGTACAGACATAACATTTGGTTATAATACAGCTGTTTCAGTTGCCATGGAAGCATTAGATAGACTTCACACAACAGGGGCAACTCATCATAGAATAATGGTATTAGAAGTAATGGGAAGATATGCAGGATGGATTGCATTAGAAGCAGCAATAGCAGGAGGAGCAGATGTGGCTTTAATTCCAGAAATTCCTTATGACATAAATAGAGTGGCAGAAAAAATAAATAATAGAAGAAAAAGAGGAAAAAATTTTAGTGTAGTAGTAGTAGCAGAAGGTGCTAAGCCAAAAGGTGGAGAAATAACCATTATGGGAACAAGAGATAATGGAACAGGAGTTGATAATACAAGACTAGGAGGAATTGGACAAGTTTTAGCTAAACAATTAGAACAAATAACAGGTTTAGAAGCAAGAAATACAACCTTAGGATATATGCAAAGAGGAGGAACACCAACAGCTTTTGACAGAGTTCTTTCTACCAAATATGGGACAAAAGCAATGGAATTAGCACTAGAAGGAAAATTTGGAACATTAGCTATTATCAAAAATGGAAAATTAGATAGTGTATCATTAGAAGAAGTAGTTGGAAACAATAAAAGAATAGGAGCAGTTTCAGGAAATACAGAAGAAAGTAATTTAAGAAAAGTAACCATGGATGATGATTTAATCAAAACAGCAAGAAATATAGGAATTAATTTAGGAGATTAAAAGGAGGAAAACAAATGAGTAAAAAGAAGAAAATTATAATAGCTAGTATAATTAGTATTATAATAATTGCTATTATAGTAGGAGCAATTTGTTGGACAATAGGAACATCAAAAACAAAAGAGAAACAAGAAGAGCCTACTTCTAAATTAGACAATGTCTATGATGAACTAAAAGAAAAGCAAATATTTAGTTTTACGACAACATTAGATGAAAAAAATAAAATGTATTATGCTAAAAAAGGAGAAGTGGCTTATATAAATACTCTGTATGAAGGAGAATCTTCAATATTTATAATAAAAGATGGAAATTCTTATTTATTAGAAGAAAATCAAAAAAAATATTACACATATCAAAACAATGAATCAGACTTAGAAAAAGTAACAATTGAGTTAGAAAGTATGAAAGATAAGGAACATACAGATGGAAAAGAAAAAATAGATAACAAAGAATATCAATATGAAGAATATCAAGGAGCAACTACTTTTTTATTTAAAAATTTAGAATATGGCCAAGAAGAAAATGTTAAGACACGATTCTATTTTAAAGGAGACGAATTAGTTTATATAAAAACAATAATTGGAGAAGAACAAGAGACATTAAAAGTTGATATTTCAGATAAAGTGGAAAATGCAGTATTTGAAATACCATCAGATTATCAAGGAGTATAAAAAATAAAATAAAAACAAAGGAGGAAAATAAAATGTCAACAAGATTTATCTTAAATGAAACATCATATTTTGGAAAAGGAGCAAGAGAAGAACTTGCTGAAGAAATTAAAAAGAGAGGATTTACTAAAGTTTTTTTAGTAAGTGATAAAGCCTTAATAGAAGCAGGGGTAACTGCCAAAGTAGAAGAAGTACTAAAAAAAGCAAAAATACCATATAAAGTGTATGACAAAATAAAACCAAATCCAACTATTCAAAATGTAACAGATGGAGTAAAATCATGTAAATTATCAAAAGCAGATGTTATTGTAGCAGTAGGAGGAGGGTCAAGTATAGATACAGCTAAAGGAATTTCTATTGTTATGACAAATCCTGATAGAAAAGATATAAAATCTTTAAATGGAGTATCTAATACAGTAAATAAAGGAATGCCAGTTATAGCATTACCAACAACAGCAGGAACAGCAGCAGAAGTAACAATTAATTATGTTATTACAGATGAAGATGCAGAAATAAAAATGGTATGTGTAGATCCAAATGATATACCAGTATTAGCAATAGTAGATTCTGAATTAATGTCTTCTATGCCAAAAAGTTTAGCAGCAGCAACAGGAATGGATGCTTTAACACATGCAGTAGAAGGATATATTACAGCAGCACATAATGATATGTCTGACATGTTTCATATGAAAGCTATTCAAATGATATTCCAATACTTACCAGCAGCAGTAAACGAAAAAAACGAGGAAGCCATCGAAAAAATGGGAATGGCACAATATATTGCAGGAATGGGATTTTCTAATGTAGGATTAGGAATTGTACATTCAATGGCCCACCAATTAGGTGCTGTTTATGATACACCACATGGAATTGCAAATGCGATGTTATTACCAACAGTTATGAGATTTAATGGAGAAAATCCAGCAACTGCACAAAGATTTAGAGAAATTTTAGTTAATATCGGAAGACCAGATGCAGAACACTTAAATGACCAAGACGTCATAAATACCTTTGTTTGGATGATATCAGAATTAAGTAAAACAGTAGGAATTACACAAACCATCAAAGATTATGGAGCAAAAGAAGAAGACTTCGAAATGTTAGCAGAAAAAGCAATGAATGATCCATGCAAACCAGGAAATCCAAGAGAAGTAAGTAAAGAAGACTTTATACAACTATACAGAAATGCCATGTAGTCATTTTAGGTCATTTTGGGGACGGAGGAAAAAATTGTGAAAAGAAAAAAAGTAATAAAAATAATTCTTGTAATAGTATTAGTAATAGTAGTTTTGTTTTTAGTAAATTTAATTAGAAAAGCAGTAATAATAAATAAATTTTCAGAAAAGTTAAAGGAATATCAATCAATTACCAATTTTTATGCTAAATACCAAATAGAAAATGGAAATACCATAGAATCATGGAGAAAAGATAACATTACAATTCAAAAAACAACGACATCTGATAATGAAATAAATATGATGTATGCAAATCCAAATGAAATATGGATGATAATGGATAAAAAAGAAACTGGAAAGTTGGCTACTAAAATGAAGAACGAAACAGAACATAATTGGTCTAATGGTGTTGTGTTAGAAGATGGAACATTATATGCAGACAATTTTTGGGATGCTTTATTAGTTGCACTTGGATGCAGAATCTCAACAGAAACGGTAAATGGTCAAGAATGTTATAAGTTGTATTTTCAAGAAGAATTTCAAGTATTTGTAAACAAAGAAAATTTATTAAAAATAAAAGAAATTAATGTGGATAATGTAAAATATTTGATACAATATGAAATTAATACTCTTACAGATGAGGATGTAGCTTTACCATCATTGGATGGATATAAAATACAGGCAAGCAATTAGATATTTAAGTTTCGGTTTTTTGCAAGAATAAATCTATTAAAATGAAATAATTGGTAA
>CAUWKC010000016.1:0-27358 GCA_963559365.1 uncultured Clostridia bacterium
AAATATTTTTAACTTTTTTCATTTTTCTATTGACTTCATATAGTTAGTCTTTCTAGTAAATCTTATTTTACTTCAAATTTGTAGCCAACTCCTCGCATTGTTTTAATGTATTTTCCTTTTTTTCCTAATTTATGTCTAATTTTTTTTATATGACTATCAATTGTTCTAGAATCACCATAATAATCATAATTCCATACATTATTTAGTATTTTGTCTCTTGATAATGCAATATTTTCATTTTCAATTAAATATATCAAAAGCTCATACTCTCTTAAACTAAGTTCTATTGCTTTTCCATCTATTTTTACTGTTCTACCTTCTTTGTCAATTTCAATTCCTGCATAGTTCTTAACTTCTTTAATATCTTTTGTTGTTCTTTTTAAAATAGCTTCTACTCTAGCTACTAATATCTTAGGACTAAATGGTTTTGAAATGTACTCATCAACACCTAATTCAAATCCAAATAACTCATCTTGCTCTTCGCCTCTTGCTGTTAGCATAATTATTGGCACTTTTGATTCTTGCCTTATTTGCCTAAGAACTGACCAACCATCTAGTTTTGGCATCATAACATCTAACAATATTAGAGTAATTTTATTTTTGTTTTCTTCAAATACAGTTAAAGCTTTTTCTCCATCTTCTGCTTCTAAAATTGTATATCCTTTTGCTTTTAAAAAATCTTTGATTAGTTTCCTCATTCTTGCTTCATCATCTACTACTAAAATACAGTTATTTGTCATATTTCTCACTCCTATCTCATATATATTATACATTATAATATATATTTATGTCTATATTGTGAACTTAAATGATATATAAGTTGAATAATTTAACATAATATGGTATAATAACAATTGATAGCTACTATGAGTAGCAAATCCCAAAAAAATTATATAAAACAGGAGGAATTAATCATGAAGATTTTTAGTTGGGACTGCGAAACAAACGGCTTATGGGGGCGGGCTTTCGCCATTGGAGCAGTAATATATGACAATGGTCGGGAAGTAAAAACTTTCTACGCCAGATGCCCTATCGATGGGGCTGTGGATCCTTGGGTTCAAGCTAATGTACTACCTCAGATGGTAGATATGGTGGAAACTCATGCAACCTATGAGGAAATGCTGAAAGCATTCGCTGAGTTCTTCCTTGAGAACAAGGAAAATGCAACTGTCATATTCCACATGGGTGTTCCTGTCGAAGCTCGTGTTATTATTGATATGCACGACAAAGGCTTTATTGGCGACTGGGACGGTGCATATCCTTGGTTGGATATCGCAGGATGCCTGAAGGAGGCTGGGTTTGACTGTACTTCAGTCGACAGCTACAATGCTAACCAAGGCATCACTGTTCCTCAGCCTGAACCTGGCGGAACACATAACCCCCTCTATGACAGCAGAGCTGCTGCTCTCTGTTATATGGATCTTTAAACCGTTTTCCCCCCGAATAGCAAACTGCTTTCGGGGGGATTTTCAATTATATTTAATTTAATAATTTTATATTATCTTTTTTCAATACATATAGTTTTTGTATCATAAGCTAATTCTATATTTTCTTCTCTTAAGATCTTCATAATTTTAGAATTTATATCTTCTTTTTCTGATAAGTAGCTAGTATAATCTACTGAGTCTGTATAACTACATATTAAAACATTTAACCCATTGTCTACAATAGTATCAAATTTGACTATAATAGAATCGTCGAAAATAGCTTCTCTTGCTTGTAACATATCTTCCACTCTTTTTTTAAATATTTCTAACTTTTCCAATGGTGTATCTAATTTAATACATAAATTAGTTTTGTATCTTCTTTTCTCCATTTTACTCCAATTTACAATAGAAGCATTTGAGATAACTGAATTTGGAACATTTACAATTGCATTTTCAAAAGTTCTTATTCTAGTGCTTCGAAAAGTAATATCTTCTACTGTACCTTCAAAAGTATCCATTTGAATCCAATCTCCTACCACAAATGGTTTATCTAAAAAGATAACTAATCCTCCAAATAAGTTTTTTGCTGTGTCTTGTGCTGCAAGAGTAACTATTACTCCTCCTATTCCTAATCCAGCAATTAAACCATTCAAATTAAATCCTAGTGTAGTAATTACAATAAATCCTGCTATTATATAAATAATAATTCTAATTACTTTTAAAACAAAATCAAACATTGAATCTTCAACATTTCTGCTTGTTTTTTCTTTGATTTTTTTGTATAAAGTAGATTTTGGCGTAAAGCTTGCCGCTAATCCTTTAGCAAAAGATATTGTTGTTATAATAACAAATGCTTTATATACTATTTTCATAATTCCATTACTAATATGTAATGGTGTTTTTAAAAATATAATAGCTAAATAAAAACCTAAAATTATAAAAAATATTTTTAATGGATTGAAAAAAGCACTTTCTTTAATTTTTTTAGCTCTCTTTTCCTTAATTTTAAACATTCGAATTATAATATAAGAAAAACTAGCACTAAATACACGAAAAAACAGAATTATAGCAATAGCTATTGCTATGTCTATTATTTGCACTGTTGTTATATTTTCAAAAAATCGTATTAATTGTTCCATTTTTTTCCTCCGTATTTTATTTTTTATTTATCCCATATAATCTCTTAATTTTTTACTTCTACTTGGATGTCTTAATTTTCTTAATGCTTTTGCTTCAATTTGTCTAATTCTTTCACGTGTTACTTCAAATTCTCGTCCTACTTCTTCTAATGTTCTTGCTTTACCATCTTCTAGCCCAAATCTTAATTTTAAAACTTTTGCTTCTCTTGGTGTTAAAGTATTCATTACATCTTCTAATTGTTCTTTTAATAATGTATATGCAGCTGAATCATGTGGTGCAGGACTGTCATCATCTTGTATAAAATCTCCTAAATGACTATCATCTTCTTCTCCAATTGGTGTTTCTAAAGATACTGGATCTTGTGCTATTTTTTGAATTTCCATTACCTTTTCTACTGGAATTTCCATTTCTTCTGCTATTTCTTCTGGACTTGGTTCTCTTCCTAATTGTTGTAATAAATGTCTTGAAGTTCTGATTAATTTATTAATTGTTTCTACCATATGCACTGGAATTCTGATTGTTCTTGCTTGATCTGCTATTGCTCTTGTTATAGCTTGTCTAATCCACCAAGTGGCATAAGTACTAAATTTGAATCCTTTTGTATAATCAAATTTTTCAACAGCTTTAATAAGCCCCATATTTCCTTCTTGTATTAAATCTAAGAATAACATTCCTCTTCCTACATATTTTTTAGCGATACTAACTACTAATCTCAAGTTAGATTCTGCTAATATTTGCTTAGCTTCTTCATCTCCTTCTAAAATTCTTTTAGCTAAATCTAATTCTTGTTCAAATGTTAAAAGTGGAATTCTTCCGATTTCTCTTAAATACATTCTTACAGGGTCATCTACATTTATTCCTTCATAACTAGTATCTGTAATTTCATCTAATTTTAATTCTTCTACTTCTTTTAAGTCTTCTATATTTGGCTCTTCGTCCATATCATCAGACAATAAATCTACTCCTAATTCTTCAAATGCATCAAAAACTTTATCTATTTGTTCTGGATTTACATCATCTAGTTCAGTTGCTAAATCTCCATAAGTTATTTTTCCTTTTTCTTTTGCCTTTTTTAATATACTATTTACTTTTTCTTCTTTAATTTTGTTTTCTTCTTTATTTTGTTCTTCTACTTCTTTTTTATCTTGTGCTTTCTTTTTAACTTTTTTTCTAGCTTCTTCTAATTCCTCCACTTTTTTTACTTCTTCTTTTTTCTTTGTCATTTTTTCACCCCTATTTAATTTTCGCTAACCTAATAATTATATCACTTAATTCTTTTTCTAATATCTTTTTTTGGTTAGCTTCTGAATTTTCTTCTAATAATTTTAGTATTTCAAATTTACGTTCATTTAATTTATCTTTTTCATAACTTTGTATGATATCATCTATTGCTTTTTCAATGTCTTCAATTTCATAATCATCTGCCATAATTTCTGTAATATGATTTTGTTCTTCTTCTCCTAACATGTCAATTATACTATTAATATTACTATTTCCTTTTTCAAGTTCTTCATACAGTTTTTTGATGATTTTTTGATTTGTTTCATCTTTGAAATCTTCTTGTTTTAAATTTTGTTTTATTACTTGAAAAATCGTAATATCTCCTGTTAGCAATATAGATATTACTGTATTTTCTCGTTTTTTTAATGCTTGCGAAATTTGATGGTCTTCTACCTTTTTAGCTATAACTGGTTTATTTTTTTCCAATACCTTTTCACTTTTTTTTCCTGTATAAGTTAATTTATTAACCTCAGCATAGATCGCTTCTTTAGATATTTCATATTCTTTTGCAATTCTTTCTATGTAAACTTCTTTTTCCATTGTATTGTCAACTTTTGCAATTAATTTAGCTATTTCATTTAAGAATTTGATTTTGTCATTAACATTTTCTAAATTTAAGTTTTGTTTTAACACTTTTACTTTAAATTCAATTACTGATAATGCTTTTTCCATTATATTTTTAAAGCGAGCATTTCCATATTTTATAATATATTCATCTGGGTCTTTGGCTCCATCTATTTGTAATATTCTAATGTCACATCCCATGCCTTGCAAAATATCTAAAGCTCTAATTTTAGCCGTTAGACCTGCTTCATCTGAATCAAAACTTAAAATAATCTTTTCTGCATTTTTTCGCAACAACCATCCTTGCTGTTGTGTTAAAGCTGTTCCTAATGGTGCTACTACATTTGTTATTCCTCTTTGGTGTAAAGAGATTACATCCATATAGCCTTCTACTATTAGAATTTCTTTAATGTTACCTTTTTTAGCAACATTTAAGCCAAATAGGTTTCTCCCTTTGCTATATACAACATTTTCAGGTGAATTGATATATTTAGGTTTAGAGTCGTCCAAAACTCTTCCTCCAAAAGCAATAACTCTCCCTCTTGCATCACAAATAGGAAACATTAATCTATTTCTATAACGATCAATGTATTGCCCTCTTTCATTTCGATTGACTAACCCTGATTCTAAAATTTCTGGTTCTTCAAATCCTTGTTTTTTTAATTCTCTATATAATTCATCAAATTTTCCTGAAAATCCAATTTGAAAAGATTTTAATGTTTCGTTTGTTAATTTTCTTTGTTTTATGTATTCTTGTGCTACTTTTGATTCTGGTTGATATAAATTTTGATGATAATAATTTGCTGTGAATTCATTGACTTTATAAACTTTAGATTTTAATAATTCTTTTGCTGAATCCCCTTTATTATCTAATGTTGGTAATTGTATATTGGATCTTTCTGCTAATGTTTGAACTGCTTCTACAAAGCTGATTCCTTCTATTTTTGTTAGAAAGGTAAATACATTTCCTCCAACTCCACAACCAAAACAATGAAATATCTGCTTGTCCGGTGATACAGAAAAAGAAGGTGATTTTTCGTTATGGAATGGACATAGTCCAAAAAAGTTTCTTCCACTTCTTTTTAAATGCACGTATTGGGAGATAATGTCTACTATATCATTTGTTTGTCTTACTTCATCTATTATTTCATCACTATAACGTTGCATTTTTCCCTCTCTTTCTTTTTTTGTTTTCAATATATTTCACATAGTTATATTATTCGACGTATTTTACATAAATCCTTCCTTATATTTCAATTTTTTGTAAATTTAATTTAATAGCATCATTTTATGGTCCAATTTGTTTACTATTTTTGCACAATTAACCCATTCTTTTGCTTTCTTATTATCTAATTCTCTTTGTGGCTTGTATTTCATTTTGTGTTCTAATGTAGCCCAAAAGTCCATTGCAATAGTTCTAATCTGAATTTCTACTTTTACATATATATTTTGTTTTGATAATGTTATTGGAACTTCTACTATCATATGGTAACTAGAATAACCACTTTTTTTTGGGTGAGTAATATAGTCTTTTTCTTTTAGAATTTTTATACCTGGAAATTTTGTTATTAAATCCCTTACTGAAAACACATCATTTTGTAATGGACATACAATACGAATTCCTGCGATATCATTTATATTTTCTATCATGTTTTTATATGTAGTTTCTATATTTCTTTTTTGCATCTTATTCATTATACTTTCTGGAGTTTTTACTCTTGAATTTATGTGATCTATCAAATCATATTCATATAATATTTTAAATTCATCTTTTAAAATTTTTATTTTTGTTTCTAATTCTTGTATAGCTATTGAGTAAAAAAACATTACTTTTTTAAATGTCTCTTTTTCTACTTCTATTCCTTTATCATAATCTATAAAATTCTCGACTCGAATTAAATCTTGTATTTTTTCATTTTTTGTCTTTTTTTTCATAGACATTACACCTCTTTATTTCTATTATATGCTTATATTACATCTTTATTGTTATAGATTTATATTTTCTTTGTGTTTTTTTCATGACTTATGAATAAATACAAAAAAACCAAAAGATTTTTCTTTTGGCTTTTTTATATATTCAATTTAATATTGTCTTCCCCATACTACCATTTTGTCTGCTTTTTTACCACAACATACACAAGTATCTCCTAAATGTTCTTGTTCAAATGGAATACATCTTGAAGGTGCTCCTGTTACTTCTTTTACTTTATCTTCACATTCTTCTGAACCACACCACATGGTTTTTACAAATCCTTGATTTTCATTTAAATTCTTTTCTAATTCTTCCATGTTATGAGCTACAGTTGTTTTTTCTTCCATTCTCTTTTTACAAGTATTAAACATATCTTGTTGTATATCTTTCATTAGATTTTCTAATTTTTCTGATAGTTCTTCTATTTTAATTGGCATTTTTTCTAGTGTATCTCTTCTTGTTACAATAACTTCTCCTTGTTCAATTTCTTTTGGTCCTATTTCTATTCTTACTGGTACACCTTTCATTTCCCAATTATTAAATTTATAACCTACTGTGTAATTGTCTCTATCATCTAATTCTACTCTAAATTTTTCTGTTAATTCTTTTTTAATTTTTTCTGCTTCTTCTAATACATTTCCTTTTTCTTGTGCGATTGGAACTATAACAACTTGAGTTGGTGCTACCATTGGTGGTAATTTTAATCCTCTATTATCTCCATGTGCCATGATAACTGCTCCAATTAGTCTAGTACTTATTCCCCAAGAAGTTTGGTAAGCATATTCTTGCTCTCCTTTTCTGTTTTGGAATTTAATGTCAAATGTTTTGGTAAAGTTTTGACCTAAATAGTGAGAAGTTCCTCCTTGTAATGCTCTACCATCATGCATTAAAGTTTCTACTGTATATGTTTCATCTGCTCCTGCAAATTGTTCTTTTTTTGTTTTTCTTCCTTTTAAAACAGGAATAGCTAGTAAATTTTCAATAACATCTGCATAAACTTCTAACATATCTAATGTAAATGTTCTTGCTTTTTCTTCTGTTTCATGAATTGTATGACCTTCTTGCCATAAAAATTCTCTTGAACGTAAAAATGGTCTTGTTTCTTTTTCCCATCTTAATACGCTACACCATTGATTATATAAGAATGGTAAATCCCTCCATGAGTTTAACCATTTTGAATACATAGTAGCAAAAATCGTTTCAGAAGTTGGTCTTACACATAATTTTTCTTCTAATTTTTCTCCTCCTCCTATTGTAACCCATGCTACTTCTGGAGCAAACCCTTCTACATGGTCTTTTTCTTTATTTAATAAGCTTTCTGGAATTAGTACTGGCATAGATACATTTTTTACTCCATGTTCTTTAAATCTTTTATCTGCATATGCTTGAATATTTTCCCAAATAGCATAACCATATGGTCTTATTGCTATAAATCCTTTTACTGCTGTGTAATCAGCTAATTCTGCTTTTAATACTATGTCAGTATACCATTGTGCAAAATCCTCGTCTATATTTGTAATATCTCTTACAAATTCTTTTTTATTACTCATTTTTATTTCCTCCTAATTTTTTTATTTTTCTTTTTTATTTATTTTAATTAACTTCCCCTTCCCTTGCGGGCATTGGAGCCTCCATTTTTGCTTTTTCATCATTTGGTACTTCTTGTGGAAGTAATTCTTCAATTACAATTTGTTTGTTTTCATCTATTTTATATTTTGGTAATTCTGGTAAATTTTCTAAAGAAGTATATCCAAACATTCTTAAAAATTCATTTGTTGTTTGATATGACATTGGCTTTCCTGGTAAATCAATTTTTCCTGCCTCTTCTATTAAACCATATTCCAATAATTTATAAACACAAGCATCAGCTGAAACTCCGCGAATTGATTCAATTTCTGCTCTGGTTATTTTAGGATTATATGCAACAATAGCTAATGTTTCTAATGCCGCATTTGATAGATTAGGTGGATTTCTCTTGTCTAATACAGGATAAATAAATTTTTGTAACTCTTTTTTACTTGATAATTGATATGAATCCTTTATTTTGATTATTTCTATTCCTCTATCTTGTTGTTGATATTCGTTTTGCATATTATCTAAAATAATTTCGATATCTTCTTCTGGAATTTCCAAACTTAATATCAATTCTTTTTTAGATACTGGTCTTCCTGCTGCAAAGAGAATGGCTTCGATAATCGATTTTTTATTATTAATTTCCATTTTTTCTCCCTTTTATTTTATTAAGATTTATTTTATATTATGACACGAAATACTTCACATGTCAATGTTTTTTTGTTTTTTTAAGTTTCATTTTTTGATTTTAAGATTTAAAAGAAATTCCCTATTGCACTTTTTTTTATGATATGATACTATATTTTCAATAATGATATGGAGGTATCTTATATGGAAGAAAAAAAGAATTTAGAAGTAGTTTCTGATGACGGCTCAAGTTTGGATATCTCACCTGTATATGATCACTTAAATGCCGCCAAACCCAAACCAGCTAAAGAAAAGCCAAAAGATATTGTGATTCCAAAAGAAACAAATAAAAAAAATACTGAACAAAAAAAAGAAGAAGAAAATTAATTCTTCCTCTTTTTTTATTCTTCTACTTTTTCAAATAATTCTTTTCCTACACCACATAAAGGGCAAGTCCAATCATCTGGTAATTCTTCGAATTTTACTCCTTCTTTTTCTTCATCATAAATATAACCACATACTGTACATTTATATTTCATTTTTTTCACCTCCTATAATACTTTCTGCTAATATTTCTAATGCATTAATTGTTTCTTTCTTCATTGTTGACTTTATCGTAATTGTTGGATTTATTATATCAATATTTTTCATTTCTTGCAATATATTTTTCATAGTTTTAGCAGCTGATGGTGCCCAAGAACCATTTTCAACGATTCCTACTATTCTGTTTTGATAGTTTCTAACTTTTAAATGATTTAAAAATTGCTCCATTGGAACAAAAACTCCAGTATTATAACTAGATGCTGCCAATATCATTTTATTATATCTAAATGCATCTTCTACAGCTTCTGCAATATCTTCTTTTGCTAAATCTGTTAATAATACTTTTTTAGCTCCTTTTTCTTCTAAAATTTCTTTTAATTTTTTTGCTACTTCTAAAGTATTTCCATAAATAGAAGCACAAGCAATAAAGATTCCGTCATCTTCCGGTTTGTAAGAGCTCCAAATATCATATTTTTGAATATAATGTTTTAAGTTTTCTTTTATGATTGGTCCATGTAATGGGCAAATCATTTGAATATCTAATTCAGCAATCTTTTTTAATAAAATTTGTACTTGTGCACCGTATTTTCCTACAATTCCAAAATAATATCTACGTGCTTCACAATCCCAATCTTCTTCTGTGTCTAATGTACCAAATTTTCCAAATGCATCAGCAGAAAATAAAATTTTGTCAGTTTGCTCATATGTCACCATAACTTCTGGCCAATGAACCATTGATGCCATAAAAAATTGTAATGTATGTTTTCCAATTGATATGGTTTCTCCTTCTTTTACTATTACTTTTCTTTCTTCTAAATTTTGAATATCAAAAAAGTTTGGTAACATATTAAAAGTAATTGCATTTCCTACTATTTTCATATTAGGATATTTTTCAGCTAATAATCCAATATTATAAGCATGGTCTGGCTCTAAATGAGAAATTACTAAGTAATCAATTGATTCCCCTTCTAAATTTTTTTCTAAATTTTGTAACCATTCATTTGTAACTTTTTTATCTATAGTATCTAATAGTACATTTTTTTCGTCTTTTATTAGATATGAATTATAAGACATTCCATTTGGTACATCATATTGTCCTTCAAATAATTGAATGTCTTTGTCATCTGCTCCAACATAAAAAATAGATTCATTTATTTCAATATCCTTCATTTTTTGCTCCCTTCTTTTATTAATTATGTCTATTTTTTCTTTTTTATATTCTTTATTATTGTAATTTGCTAATTAAATTATTGTAAGTTTGTACTAATTCATTACTATTGAACATAACTTGTTCTCCTTGTATTTGCCATTTTCCTTTATTAGCTATTAGAAAATCGATAGTTTCTTCTACATTATTTAGTAAATTCATTACAGTATCCATAGAAGCATTTAATTCATTTCCTTCTTGTTCTAATGTTTTTATATCATCTGTGATTAATTCTTTATATAAATTTATACAATAAGAATCTTTAGTTTCTGCTTCTATATAAGAATTAATTTTATCTTCTTTTAAATAGCTTATCATACTTTCTTTTTTCTCTGTTAGTTGCTTTTTTGTATTTGTTAAATATTGTTTTGTTTCTGTAAACTCTGGTCCATCATTTTTTAAATTTTCTGGTGTTAATAATTTTGTCATTTTTTCATCTTCTAATAAATCTCTTACTTCATAAGCTGTATCATACACATCTGAAATATAATTTTTAAAGGCTTTTTCTACAATAGCATATTTTCCTTCTGTTACAATAATGTTTGTTCTTTCTTCTAATTTTGATTTTTCAAAATTTACATCACTTGTTATAGACTCCATTTTAGCTAACTCGTCCATTAATTTGTTTTTTTGTGCAATATCTTTCGTGAAAATATATCCTCCTACTAATATTGCTACTACTATTAATACACTAATAACAATCAATGTTATTTTTACACTTTTTTTCATATTTAATCACATTCCTTTCTAGGAACATAGATATGTTCCCCTTTTATTATAATTACATTATATCAAAAAAATAAAATTTGTAAATATGATTTATGACTCTTTGTTCAACTCGACAAGTTTTTCTTGACATCAACTTAAAATAGACATATACTAAAGGCATAAAAAAGAAATTAAAAAGGAGGTTTCTAAAACATGAATAACTTAATAGAAATCAGATGGCATGGAAGAGGTGGACAAGGTGCAAAAACAGCATCTTTACTACTTGCAGATGCCGCGTTTAATACAGGAAAATACATACAAGGTTTTCCAGAATATGGACCAGAAAGAATGGGTGCACCTCTAACTGCTTACAACCGTATCAGTAGCACACCAATAAAAATACATAGTAATATTTATGAACCAGATTATGTGGTCGTTGTAGATGATACTTTATTAGAAGCAGTTGATGTAACAGCAGGTTTAAAAGAAACAGGAGGAATTATTATAAATACAACAAAATCAGCAGAGCAATTAAAAAAATCATTAAAAGGATATCAAGGTGCTATTTATACAATTGATGCAAAAAAGATATCTGAAGAAGCTTTAGGAAGATATTTCCCTAATACACCAATGCTAGCAGCTATTGTAAAAGTAAGTGGCATTATGACAGATGAGGCTTTATTAGAAGATATGAAAGAATCTTTTAAACACAAATTTGCTAAAAAACCAGAAGTTATTGAGGGTAACATGAAAGCTTTAGAATTAGCATTAAAGGAGGTAAATAAGATATGACAGAAATCAATAATAAAACACCTATGGAAAAGCTAACACCTGGTGGTGATATTTACACTGCAGGAAATGCTGTTGAATTTAAAACAGGAGATTGGAGAAGTGAACGTCCTGTTTTCTTGCCAGAAGTTTGCAAGCAATGTGGTCTATGCTTCCCTGTTTGTCCAGAAAATGCCATTCCTGTTAATAAAGATTTAAAAAGAGAAGATTTTAATTATGACTATTGTAAAGGATGTGGTGTATGTGCTAAGGTATGCCCATTTAATGCAATTGAAATGAAGGAGGAAGGATAATTATGAGTATAAGAGAAAGATTAAGTGGTAACGAAGCAGCTGCAACAGCTATGAAACAAATTAATCCTGATGTAGTTGCAGCATTTCCTATCACACCTTCTACTGAAATCCCACAATATTTTTCAAATTTTGTAGCAAATGGAACAGTAGATACTGAATTCGTTGCTGTAGAAAGTGAACATAGTGCAATGTCAGCTTGCATTGGAGCTGAAGCTGCAGGAGCAAGAGCTATGACAGCTACTTCTGCCAATGGATTATCACTTATGTGGGAAATGATTTATATAGCTTCTAGTTTACGATTACCAATCGTTTTATCTCTAGTAAACAGAGCTGTATCTGGACCTTTAAACATTCACTGTGATCATTCTGATGCAATGGGAGTTCGTGATAGTGGTTGGATTATGCTATTTTCAGAAACAAATCAAGAAGCATATGATAACACATTAATGGCTCATAGAATTGCAGAACACAAAGATGTTAGATTACCACTAATGATATGTCAAGATGGATTTATCACTTCTCATGCTATTGAAAACATTGAACTTGTAGAAGATGATAAAGTAAAAGAATTTGTTGGAGAATACAAACCAGAACATTATTTATTAAACAAAGATGAACCAATTGCCGTTGGTCCACTAGACTTACAAGCATATTTGTTTGAACATAAAGCAGCCCAAAGTATGGCTATGAAAAAAGCAAAACAAGTTATTTTAGATGTAGCAAAAGACTTTGAAAAGCTAACAGGAAGAAGCTATGGATTATTTGAAAAATATCAATTAGATGATGCTGAAGTAGCTATTATTTGTATGAATTCTACAGCTGGAACAACTAAATTTGTTGTTGACAATTTAAGAGCTAAAGGAATAAAAGCAGGACTTTTAAAAATTCGTGTTTTCCGTCCATTCCCAGTAGAAGAAGTAGCTAATGCTTTATCTCATATAAAAGCTATCGCTATTTTAGACAGGGCTGATTCTTTAAACTCTGCAGGAGGTGCTTTATTTGAAGATATTACCTCTGCTATGTATGTTAATAATGTTCATGTACCAGCTGTTAATTATATTTATGGTATCGGTGGTAGAGATACTAAAGCAGATGACATAGAATCTGTTTATTATGACTTATTAGAAATTGTAAAAACAAATAAAATTGATAATCCTTATCGTTATTTAGGATTAAGAAAGGAAGGTGACCAATAATGGCTTATAATGTAAAAGAAGTAGTAGCAAATAAACCTTCAAGATTTACACCTGGACATAGAATGTGTGCTGGATGTGGTGCACCACCGGTAGCAAGACACATTATGAGAGCTTTAAAACCAGAAGATCATGCTGTAGTATGTACTGCAACTGGATGTATGGAAGTTTCTTCTTTCATCTATCCTTACACTTCTTGGACAGATTCTTTCATTCATACTGCATTTGAATGTGCTGGTGCGACTTTATCTGGAGTAGAAGCTGCTTATCACTCTATGAAAAAGCAAGGTAAATTACCAGAAGGAGAGACAAAATTTATCGCTTTTGGAGGAGATGGTGGAACTTACGACATTGGTCTTCAAAGTTTATCTGGCGCCATGGAACGTGGACACGACATGGTATATGTATGTTATGATAATGGTGCTTATATGAACACTGGAATTCAACGTTCTTCTGCCACACCAAAATTTGCAGATACAACAACTTCACCAGCAGGTAAAGTAATTCCAGGAAAAATGCAACCAAGAAAAGACTTAGCAAAAATAATGGTTGGGCATCATTTACCATATGTAGCACAAACCATTGCATATATGAATTTCAAAGATTTATACGAAAAAGCAGAAAAAGCAATTTATACAGAAGGACCTACATTCTTAAACGTCATGGCTCCATGTCCTAGAGGATGGGGATATCCAACCGACATGCTAATGCAAATCAACAAACTAGCTGTTGAAACATGCTATTGGCCTTTATATGAAGTAATTGACGGAAAATATAAAATCAACTATAAACCAGCAAAAAAATTACCAATAGAAGAATTCCTAAAACCACAAAAAAGATTTAAACACATGTTTAAACCTGGTAATGAATGGATGATAGAAGAATTCCAAAAAGAAGTTGACAACAGATGGCAAGAACTATTAGCTTTGGAAGAGGGAAATTAGGGGAAATTAGGGACGTTCCTTGAAAATCCTTAAATTAGGGATTTGAGTGCCACTCTTTCTTTATAGTGTTTTTTAAAACATTGCAATCATTTTAATTGCAATGTTTTTTTCATATAAGTTATCCTATTTTTTCCTATCTTCAATACCTCACATATTTGCTTATTAGTTATGCAATATTTCTCCATTAATTGCTCTACAATTAATTTTAAAAAATAATTGTTTTTTCCTATTTCATCTATAGAAATTTTATATTCCACAGAAAAATTTTTAATAAATTTTTCTATTTCTTCATTTGAAGTTCTCTTTTCTTCAACTTCTAAAATATTACTCTCTGTAAAATTTTTATGCATCCAATCAAATTTTTCTAAATAATTTTCTGTATTAAATAGTAGATTCATAGATTTTTTATCTATTTTCCCATTCTTAATAAGATTATAAGATGAATATTTATAATCTTTCATTTCTTTTACAATTTTCGCTTTTACTGGATTTCTATGAATATAGACTATTGTGTTATACAAATGTTTTTCATTCATAATTACTTGAGAATAATATCTATTTCTAAAAACATACCCTACTCTATTTTCATTTTTATTATAATAAATAGCATAAGAAGTATTTACTCTGCTCATTAACTTTGACAATTCTGCTATCTCTTCCATATAAATTAAAAGATGCGCATGATTATCCATAATGCAATAAGATAAAAGTTCTAAATGAGCATATTGCTTAAACATATCTTTTAATAATTTTATATATTGCTTTTTATATACTTCTTTTCCAAAAATATATTCTTTTTTAATTCCTTGTGTTATTACATGAATATAAGATTCTTTAATATTTTTTCTACCTATTCTTGGCATTATACCTCCTCATATTTATTTTTGACTATGGATTTTTGTAAACGATAAAATTTTTTCAATTTATATTGATTAGAAATAAAATTATTTTAATAAAAAACTAACATTTATAATGTATATTCATTATAAATTTTAATATTGCATTTGTCAATATATTTTACATTTTTTTACATTTTTCCAAGACCACACACCAATTAGTTGCTAATAATTATCTCAAAGGGATTTTAAGGAACGTCCCTAAAATCCCCTAAAATCCCTTTTTGTAGTAGGTATCAAAAATAAAGCACCTACCATGATTGGCAAATAAAAAGTGTATATTCTCCAAAATAGTATTGACATATTGATTGTTCCTTCTTTGAAAATAGAGTTAAATAGTAAATAAAATCCACCTTCTGCACCAAGTCCTGAACCTGGTGTTGGTATAAATGTCATAATTAATAACAAAAATGCTTGTGTTGGTATGATCTGCCAAAATGTAATTCCTATATTTCCAAAGGCACGATATACCATATAAGTAATAGAGTAATAAGCAAAACTTTGAATAACTGCTACCAAAAACATTTTTATTACCATCTTTTTTTCTGATTTCATATATAAAAATTGTTTTCTAAAATTATCAATACTTTTATCTAATTTTTGAATAATATCTTCTGAATTTTTAAATATGTGTATTTTTCCTAAAAATTTAATAAATGGTGTTGTAAAAAATGTAATAATTTTTTTCTTAACTCCTGCTAAAATTACTACTATAATTGCTAAAATATTAACTGCAAATCCTACAATAGCAATCCATATATATTGATTCATCAATCCTGCAAAAAATTGAAATTCAAATAAAACTACTATCAATGTACTTACAACTAAAGCAGTTTGTGTAATGATAAATTTTATTGCCATAACAGATAATGAATCACTTACCCTTTTCCCTGTTTTGGTAAGTTCATAGGCTTGCATCGGCTGTCCACCAGTAGAAAATGGTGTTATATTATTAAATAATTGTCCTATCATAGATACTTTAAATGAATTACTAAATCTTTGATTAGGATACATTTTCTTTAATGGTATATGTAAGTTACTCGCTTCACATATCCAATGAACTACTAAACATATCAAACCAATTGTTACCCATTTATAATCTACCTGTTGCAATATTTGCAATATATTTTGCACTCCATCTACATTTACCATATAAATAAATAATCCAACAAATATAACAACAATTAAAATAAAATTAAAAACAATTACTTTTTTATTAGCTGGTTTAACCTCTTGTTGTTTACTTTCAAATTCTTCTGGCATTTTTCCCTCCAAACTTTTAGAGGGACGTTCCTTAAAATCCCTAATTTAGGTATTACAAGGAACGTCCCTTTTTTCCCTACTCTTCTTCTGGTGCTTCTACTGGGCAAACTCCTGCACAAGTACCACAACCAATACAAGCAGATTGGTCTATTACAAATCTTTCATCTCCTTGAGAAATACATCCTACTGGACATTCAGCTGCACAAGCTCCACAAGAAATACATTTATCTGTAATTTTATATGCCATTTTCTTCACCTCCTAAAATTAAAGTATTTTTATTTTTTCAGATAAGAGTGTCCCCTTAATCTCTAAATTAGGGATTTTAAGGAACGTCCCTTTCAACGTCTTTAGCTTCGTATTTTTTATAGAAATATCCGTCTCCCTCATTGTCTTTTATTTTTACTCGTATTATTTCTTTTAAGGTTTCAACCGCTTCTACTTCTCCTATTCCATCTTCTGTTTTAACAATGTCTCCAACATTAGGAAGTTTTTGTGATTTTTCTTCATAAACATCATTTTCATATTTTAAACAACACATTAATCTTCCACAGTTTCCAGATATTTTGGATGGATTTAATGATAAATTTTGGTCTTTTGCCATTTTGATAGATACTGTTTCAAAGTCACTTAAAAAAGTACAGCAGCATAATTCTCTTCCACAAACACCGTTTCCCCCTATTCTTTTTACTTCATCTCTAACTCCTATTTGCCTTAGTTCAATACGTGTTTTATAAATAGCTGCTAAGTCTTTTACTAAATCTCTAAAGTCAATTCTTCCATCTGCTGTAAAATAAAATAATAATTTGCTATTATCAAATTTATATTCTACGTCTGTTAATGTCATGTCTAATTTATGCTCTTTTATTTTCTTTTGGCAAACATCAAAAGCTTCTTTTTCTTTTTTTCTACATTCATCATATTGTTTATGATCTCGATAATTTGCAATTCTTATTACTTTTTTTAATGGTGCAACAATTTTATCATCTTCTACATAACGATTTGGAATCATAACTTCTCCATATTCTTCACCTTGTGCAGTTTCTACAATAACTTTGTCTCCTCTTCTAACTTTCAAATATTTTGGATTAAAGAAATATATTTTTCCTAGTTTTTTAAATCTAACTCCTATTATATTTTTCAAATGACTTCCTCCCACATATGAAATATCATATTATCTATACTCATATCATAATTTGCATTTTGTTTCAATCTTTTTTTAGTGTTTTCCACAATTTCTATACATTTTGTGTAAATATAATTTTGCTTTGCTTTATTTAATAATATAATATTCATGTATTCTAATATCTCAAAAATTTCTTCTTTTGCTTTATAAATTGGTTCAGCTAATTTTATAATATCAACTATATCTTTTTTTTGTAATTGATTTATCATTTCATCTATAATTTCATAGTCTGATTTTTTGTCTTTTAATAAAATTGCTTTTCCTATGCTTCCTTGTGCTACAATTAATTGGTTTTGTGTCATTTCTATATTATAATTTTCTTTCATATATTGTTTTATCTTCACTTCATTTAAGGGCTGAAAATGAAGTATCATACATCTTGACTTAATTGTTGGCAAAAAAGCATTTTCATTTCTTCCTATCAAAAAAATCATTGCAAATTCTGGTGGTTCTTCCAATGTCTTTAAAAGACAATTTTGTGCTTCTATTGTCATTGTATCAGCATCATTTATAATATAAACTTTTCTATTAGATAACACTGGCTTTTCTACTATCTTCTTTTGTAACAAACGAATTTGCTCGATTTTAATACTATTACCCTCTGGCTCAATACATAAAAAATCAGGATGGCTTTCACCTTCAAAAGGAATTACTTTTTTGGCAACTTCTGTTGCTAATAATTTCTTTCCAATTCCTTGCATTCCCACTAACAAGTAACTATGAAATAATGTATTTTGTGTTACTGCTTTGGCTAATATTTCTTTATTTTTTTCATTTCCTATTATATTTTCAAACATCCTTTTTCCTTCTCTTTATTCAACTTTTCCCCATTTATTTAATGGCCAAATGCGAATTGCTACTGTACTTTCAATTTCTTCTAATGGAATACAACCAAAAGCTCTACAATCTGTACTATGATTTCTATTATCTCCCATAGCAAATACGTAATTTTCTGGTACAGTAAAATTATCAAATCCAGCTCCTACTACATCTGTTACAATCCCATCTTGTAAATATGGTTCTTCTAATTCTTCTGAATTAATATATACTTTTCCATCTTTAATTTCTACTTTTTCTCCTGGTAAAGCAATTACTCTTTTAATATAACTTCTTTTTCCTATTTCTAAAAAATCACTTACAAACCATTTAAATGGATTTTTCTTATAATATTTAGCTTTTGGTTGACTTTGGTCAATTTCAGATTCTGAATAAGTAATTTCAGCTGGTTCTTCAAATGTTATAATCTCTCCTCTTTTTGGTAACGTTTTTGTTGTTCTTCCCCAACGATTTAACCACAATCTTTCATCTTGTACAAGTGTTGGATACATTGATACTTGCTTTACAATTGTTGGAGTTCCTATAAAAAATCTAAATATCATTGCTAGCGCTAAAGCAATAATAATACAATATATCCATTCGAATATTTCTTTTGTTTTTTCATTCAAATTTATCGCTTCCTTTTCTTTAAAAAGTTAATTTTTTTACTATTATACATTATTTTCTTTTATTTATCAATCCAATTTTAATTTAAGTTTAAACCTTTGTTGGAATTCTTATAACAACTTCTGTACCTTGTCCTACAACACTCTTAATATCAATACTACCACCATTTTTATCCAAAATTTCCTTAGCAATTGAAAGACCTAAACCAGTCCCACCCATTTCCCTTGTACGAGCTTTATCAACACGGTAAAATCTTTCAAAAATTCTATTTAAATCTTCCTCTGGAATTCCAATTCCATTATCAAATACTTTAATATATGCATCATTATAAACAAATCCAACATAAATTTTAATTTCTCCACCATCTTTAGTATATTTAATACTATTTGTTAAAATATTAAGTACTACCCTTTCAATATCATACTTGTCCGCATAAACAGGTGGAACATCAGCTGTTACAAAACAATTTACTGTATGATTTTTCTTCTTGATTTCAATTGCCAATTTATCTTGGCATTTCTTAACTAAATCACCTAAATCAAAAGTCTCTTTTTGAGTTCTTTTATTATTATTGTCATATCTCGATAAAGTCAATAAATCTGTTACTAATTTTGCCATTCTTCTAGCCTCTGTTGCAATAACATTCAAAAATTTAGCTTGTGTTTCTTTATCATAATCTCCTTCTAATAAAGTATCTGCATATCCCATAATAGAGGTGATTGGTGTTTTCAACTCATGTGATACATCTGCAACAAACTCTTTTTGCATAGTATCTAATTTTACATGTTCAGTAATATCTTGTATAACTGCAATAACTCCATTCGGTCTATCTGTCTCATTTTTAAAAGGTGCAAAAAATACATTCATATACCTGTCTTCTACTTGAATTCTCTGTTCAGTTGAAGTCCAATTTTCTAGATAAATAATTTTTTCCATATTAATATTTAATTCAAACTTTTTAAAAATATCCTCAAATGTAGTATCTTCTGGTCTAATACTTAAAAACTTTTTAGCAGCAGGATTAATTAAAAGAATCTCTCCTTCCATATTAAAAGCTATAATTCCATCTGTCATATGAAGTAATATTGTTTCTATTTGATTCTTTTGAGTTGATACTTCACTTAATTTTTCTTTTAACTCCGTAGTCATTACTCCAAAAACATTTTCCAAGTCATTTGATTCTTTTCCTCTTTTGTTTTTAAAAAGTTGTTTTGCATTTTTATCTTCATCCGCTATTTTCTCTGCACTTTTAATTAACTTATTAATAGGATAAATAATATATTGTGATAAAAAACTTGCAACCAAAACACCAATAAGCCCAAAAATAATAATAGAAATTGCTAGTGCCCATATAGCTCTTGTTTGTATTTCTTGTATCTGAAGTATTTCTCCTGCTTGCATTTGTTCATTTAAAATATGGAGAGAATGAATAAAAAATATTCCCACTCCACTCATTAAAATAATTCCTATTAAAAATAATATCAATATCACTTTGTTAAATTGTATATTTTTTAACATCCTAATCCCTCTACTTTAATAACTTTTTAATTTCTTCATAAATAGCATCTTCTGCTTGTTGAGTTGAAACTTTAAAAGCATTTTCTCCCATCTTTTTCATTTTATTTTTATCTAATACAATTTCTTCAATAGCTTGATTTAAAATTTCACCTGTCACTTCATTATTCAAAATAATCTTAGCAGCTCCAACATTTTCTAATACCTTAGCATTATAAAATTGATGATTATGGCTCACATTAGGAAGTGGTATTAAAATTGATGGCTTTCCTAAATTTGAAATTTCTGTCACAGTCATAGCCCCTGCTCTGCCAATTGCTACATCAGCCACATTCATAACTTCTTCCATATTGTAAATATAAGGAACAATTTTTGTATTTTCTAAATTAGTAATCAAAATATTTTCATTCTCTAATTTTTCTTTTATATCATCATACTGCTTTGGTCCAGTTGCCCAAATCATTTGATAATTTTTATTTCTCTTATTTTTTATAATTTCAAAAATTGCTTCATTTATTTTTTGTGCACCTTGACTTCCACCAGATATAATTATCACTGGCTTTGTTGCTTTAAGTCCTAAATCCTGTAAAATTTTTGTTTTCTCATTAATACTATATTCTCTTTTTTTAATCTTAACAGGAGTTCCTGTACAAACAATATTTTTAGCATTTTTAATTCTTTTAACAGTATCTTCAAATGAAACCAAAATAGTATCAGTCTTCTTTGCTAACATCTTAACAGCTCTACCTGGAAAACTATTACTTTCATGAAGAATTGTAGATATTTTTAAACGATGTGCAGCAGTAATGGTTGCACCACAAATATATCCACCTGTTCCTATTACAATATCTGGCTTAAATTCCTTAATTATCTTCTTAGCCTCTCCTAATCCTTTCCAAGTTTTGTACATTTTTTTAATATTATCAATAGTCAATTTTTTACTTAATCCATAAGCTTCTATTGTTTTTAATTCATACCCTGCTCTTGGTACTAAATCATTTTCTAAACCTCTCGTTGTTCCTATAAAAATAATATTAGAATCTTTATCTTCTTTTTTTATTTTATTAGCAATCGCTATTCCTGGATTTATATGACCAGCTGTTCCTGCTGCTGCTATAATTACTTTCATCATTTTTTTCCTCCGTCCCAAAAATTGCTTGCTCTTGATATATTTAATAATACCCCCATCTCACACAATAAAATAAATAAAGCTGTACCTCCGGTAACTAAAGAATGGTAATGGCATTCCTGTTGCTGGCATAGAGGATGTTACTACTGCTACGTTTATAATAACTTGGATTGCTACTAAAGCTGTAATTCCTATGGCTACTAAACTTCCAAACATATCTGGTGCTTTCATTGCAATTAAAATACCTCTCCAAATGAATATAGCAAATAGTATTAATACTACTATACATCCTATAAATCCTAATTCTTCTCCTAATATAGAGAAAATGAAGTCGTTGTGTGGTTCTGGTATGTATAAAAATTTCTGTTTGCTTTCTCCTAGTCCTGCTCCAAATAGTCCGCCTGAACCAATGGCATATAAACTTTGTATTACTTGCCAACCTGTGTCTGTTGCATCTTTCCAAGGATCTAGAAATGTTACAACTCTTTGTAATCTATAAGGTGAAAATATGATTAAAGCAATTGCAATTGGAATTCCAACAACTCCTCCTGTGGCTATGAAATGCCAAAATTTACATCCTGCCATAATCATCATAATGCTACATATTCCAATTATAACAACAGATGCACTAAAATGGGGTTGTAACAAAAGTAAACCTATGATTGGTGCTAATAAACATATATGCTTAAAAAATCCTTTGCCATAAGAATCTAATTCATCTCTATTTTTCATTAAAATACCAGCATAAAATACAATCATCAAAAACTTCACTATTTCTGATGGTTGAAAAGACAATGTTTCTGTTACAAAAATCCATCTTTGTGCTCCATTTATTTCTTTCCCTGCGACTAATACTAATCCTAATAATATAAGGGCTAACCACCAAGCATGTTTATAAAATTTTTGATAAAATCTATAATCTATTTTAGAAATAAATAACATTGCTACAATTCCTAAAATAGCAAAAATTAATTGTTTAGAAAAATAAGAATAACTATCTCCACTTTCTGCTAATGCAGATGGTGAACTAGCTGATAATAGCATAATTAATCCAACAGAAAGTAAGAGTAAAATCGTAATTAATAAAGTAAAATCAATTGGATTATTTAAAAAACTTGAAAAACTTTTCTCTTTTTTCTTTTTAGACATTCAAATATCTTTCCTTTCTCTTTAGATTATTTTTAACCCAATAACACATAAAACTAATGTTACTAAACTAAAGATAATCACAACTTTACTTTCCTTCCAACCTAATAATTCAAAATGATGATGCAATGGTGCCATTTTGAAAAATCTTTTTCCTGTTTTTTTAAAATATACAACTTGAATCATAACAGATAATGTTTCTAATACTGGAATAAAAGCAATAACTATCAATAATAATGGCATTTTCATATATAATGCAATAGCAGAAATAACGCCACCTAATAATAGTGAACCAGTATCTCCCATAAATACTTTTGCTGGATGTAAATTAAACATCAAAAATCCAAGTACTGCTCCTATTACAATACTTCCAAAAATAGAAATTTCTGTCATACCCGCTAACATACCAATAACAGTTAAACAAGTGATAATAATAGCAGATACGCTAGAAGACAAACCATCAATTCCATCTGTTAAATTAATGGCATTTGTAGTTGCTAAAATAACAATAATAGCAAAAGGAATGTACAAATACATTGGCATAGTTAAATAAGTCTTTAAAATTGGTATATAGGTTTCTGTTCCTAAATGTAATCCATAAGTTAGATAAATAACATAAATAACAGAAATCAATAATAATCCTAACATTTTATAACTTGGTTTTAAACCTTTTGTGTTTTTTAATACTAGTTTTTTAAAATCATCAATAAATCCTATTACTCCAAAACCAATTGTTAAAATTAGCATTGGTATTAAACGATTAGCTGTTTCATTTTGACCTTTTATACTTAAAAAGATATACATACCTGTTACTACTAAAATCATAGTAATAATCATTATAATACCACCCATTGTTGGGGTTCCTTGTTTTTTTAAATGAGATTGTGGTCCATCATCTCTTTCGATTTGTCCTACTTTCAGTTTTCTCAATATTGGTATTATGATAAAACCTAACACTATGGATACTATAAATGTTATTATTAGCATATTTGTTTCTATTCTCATTTTATTAAACCTTCCTTATTATTTTTTCTTATTCTGTTCCTCTAATTCTTCTATGATATCATGAATAATAATTCTTTCATCATAGTCATATTTTTTTCTTTGGATTTCTTGATAAGTTTCATGACCTTTTCCTGCTAAAACAATAATGTCTCTCTTAGTTGCCATCTGAATTGCTTCCTTAATAGCTTCTGTTCGATTAACTACTACTTTATATTTTCCCTTTGTCTTTTTCATACCTTCTTCTATCTCTTTTATAATATCTTCTGGTTCTTCTGTTCTTGGATTGTCTGAAGTAATGAAAGTATAATCTGCTATTCTTCCAGAAATTTCTCCCATGATTGGTCTTTTGGCTGTATCTCTATCTCCTCCACAACCAAATACTGATATTACTTTTCCTCTTGTATAACTTTTTACAGCTTGCAAAATATTTTCCAAGCTTTCTGGTGAGTGAGCATAATCAATCATAATTGGTATTTCTTTTTTATTATCTACCATTTCTGACCTTCCTGGCACACGCACTTCCATTAAAGCTTCTTTTACTACTTCTGGTGATACTCCAAATTTTTGTGCTACACAAATAGCAGCTAATGAATTATATACACTAAATCTTCCTGGTATTCCTGTTTTTACTCTTTCATTTCTATCTGTTATTTTAACTTTAAAGTCCACATATGAATTTGTTATAGTAATATCTTTTGCTAATAATTTAGCATAATTGTCAATTCCATATGTAGTAATATTATTTTCCGGAAATAGACCTGGTATTTTAGCACCATACAAATCATCTGTATTTACAATTCCTGTTTTACACATTTTAAATAATTTTAACTTTGATTGAAAATAATCTTTCATATCTACATGTTCTTTTGGGCTGATATGGTCTTCTGAAAAATTTGTGAACAATACTATGTCAAATTCACAACCATCTACACGATGTAATTTTAGACTTTGAGAAGATACTTCCATAACTACTACCTCTACACCAGCTTCTACCATTTTGGCAAATTCTCTTTGCAATTCTAAACCTTCTGGTGTAGTTCTATCACTGTCTTTTATTTTCTTTCCATTAATATATGTAGCAATGGTTCCTATTAATCCTACTTTTTTTCCCGCTTTTTCCAAAATCTCTTTTATCATAAAAGTTGTTGTTGTTTTTCCTTTTGTTCCTGTTACTCCAATTAATTTAAATTTCTTTGATGGATTACCGTAAAAATTAGCACTACAAATAGCTAATGCCTCTCTTGTATTTTTTGCCATAACAATTGTAATTCCTTCTGGTATTGCTAATGATTTTAAATCACAACCTTCTTCTACCATAACAGCAATAGCTCCTTGTTTTATAGCATCACCAATATATTTATGACCATCTACATCAAATCCCTTAATAGCAATAAATAAATTTTCTTCTTCTATATTTTTGGAATTATCCTCAATCCCTTTTATTTCTATATCTAAATCACCTTTTACTTTTAGCCCTTCTAATCCTATTAACATCTCTTTTAATTTCATTTATATCTTCCTTTCAATCATTATTTATGATTTTTTTACATTATATAACGAATTTTATAATTTGTATAGAGTTTTATACATTTAAGTTTCTGTTTTTTTGATTTTATTATATTAAATCTTATACAATATATAATAAAAAAATCTCCTATTTAATCATATTAGGAGATTTATATTTTATTACTTTAAACTCATTTCGCAATATTTACATCTATACACTTGTTTTTCCTTATCTGTTAATACAAAAATTTGATCCAAATCTTTTTCAACAGAAGTAATACATCTAGGATTTTGGCATTTTACAACATTTACTACTTCTTCTGGCAAATTAATACGATATTTATCAACCAATTTATCATTTTTCACAATATTAATTGTAGCATTTGGTTCAATAAAACCAATAATATCCATATTAATTTCTATCTCTTGGTCGATTTTAATAATATCTTTTCTTCCCATTTTTTCACTTTTAGCATTTGTTATAATTGCAACTGAACAATCCAAATCTTTTAAATTCAATGCTTCATAAATTTGCATTCCTTTTTTAGCTTGAATATGGTCTATTACAATTCCATTTTTGATACTATCTATATTCATTTATTCAACCTCCAACAATTTCAAAATAAGTGCCATTCTTATATATTTTCCATACACTGCTTGTTTAAAATAGCACGCTCTTTTATCATCATCAATATCTGTGGCAATTTCATTCACTCTTGGTAATGGATGCATAATACATAAATCTTCTTTTGCTTTTTCCAATTTTTCTTTATTCAAAATATAATAATCTTTTAATCTTACATAATCATCTTCATTAAAAAATCTTTCTCTTTGCACTCTTGTCATATATAAAACATCCAATTTATCCATATATTCTTCCATATCAGTTGTTTCATAATATTCAATATTATTTTTATCTAAAATATCCCTTTTTATATATTCTGGAATCATTAATTCTTTTGGAGAAATTAAAACAAATTTAATATTTTTGTATCTTACCATAGCTGTAATCAAAGAATGTACTGTTCTTCCAAATTTTAAATCTCCACAAAGTCCAATTGTTAAATTATCCAATCTATTTTTTTCACAATTAATAGTCAACAAATCTGTTAATGTTTGTGTTGGATGATTATGCCCACCATCTCCTGCATTTATAACAGGAACTACTGATTTTAGAGAAGCTACTAATGGTGCTCCTTCTTTTGGATGTCTCATAGCAATTATATCACTATATCCACCTACAATTCTTATTGTATCAGATAGTGTTTCTCCTTTTGATACAGAACTAGAAGATGCTTCTGAAAATCCTAATACATTTCCTCCTAACTCCATCATGGCTGCTTCAAAGCTAAGTCTTGTTCTAGTGCTTGGTTCAAAAAATAAAGTAGCTAATTTTTTACCATCACATTTATGAGAATATTTCTCCTTATTTTCGATGATATCTTTAGCTACTTTAATTAATTCGTCAATCTCTAATACTGATAAATCTTTAATATCAATTAAATGTTTCATTTTGACAACTCCTTCTTTTTTTTACTTTTATAGTTTTATCAAAAAAGACGAATTTTGTCAAATTTTAATGTTTAAGTTTCGGTTTTTACAGTATTTAGTTCTACATTATGTAGAATATTGGGCGGAAAGTAATTTCGCTGTCTGCCTTTCCATTGTCGTTGCTACGTAGACTAGCTTCGTAGTTACGTTGGTCATAATCACCTCCACGACCAACAAACGGAGCTCTAGTATTGTTTTTTTCTGCTACGTATTCATGACAATTACCTTCTAGATCATATATGTTTTGCACTTTATCATTATTATTTCTTCCTGAATTTTCTTTATTATAATACGTATGTCTTGTTTCGTCATACTTTCTTACATCAAATACTTTTTTTCCTGTTGCATCATATTTCTGGTCTACAAAATGCATTACCATATCCCATTGATTTGTATATACTGTTGCATTTTGTTTACTTACTACTGTTGTTCCATCTGCATCTTTTCCTGCTTCATATCT
>CAUWKC010000017.1:0-26693 GCA_963559365.1 uncultured Clostridia bacterium
TTCTATTGTTTTTCCTGTTTCTTTATCAATAATTTCTAGTTCTGCCCCCTCTAATTTTTCTCCTGTTATAAGGTCTGTTTTCACTATTTCTACTATCTTATCTACCATTTCAATTCTTTGTGTTTCTTTCTCATTTGTAACAGTAAATTCAATGTCTGTTGCTTTTACATAGCCATCTATTGCAATTTCTTCGTGAAGTATATAAGTTTCTCCCTCTACTAATCCATTTACTTTATGAGGCTCTTTTGTAGATACCCATTTGTCTACAATATTCTTTGTTTTTGCATTTGTAACAACTAAAGTTGCCCCCTCTAATCCTTCGCCTGCAATATTTACTTTTGATATTTCTACTACTTTATCTATCATTTTTATTTCTTGTGTTTCTTTTTCTTCGGTTACTGTAAATTCAATTTTGTTTGAAATAACAAATCCATTTGGAGCATAATCTTCATAAAGTGTATAAGTTTCTCCCTCAATTAGTCCTTTAATTTTGTGAGCTTCTTTTGTAGATATCCAACTATCTACTACATTTCCGTCCTTATCTACTACTTTTAATTCTGCTCCCTCTATTTCTTTTCCTGCAATATCTTCTTTTGTCATTATTACTAATTTATCTATCATAGTAACCTTTTGAATATCTGCTGTATTTTCTACCGTAAATTTTATTGAAGTTGCTTTTACATAGTTCTCTGGTGCAATTTCTTCTGTTAGTGTATAAGTTTTTCCTACCTTTAATCCCTCAATTTTATGAGTTTTTTCAGTAGATACCCAACTATCTATAACTTCGTTATTTTCATCTGTAACAGTTAGTTTTGCACCAACCAACTCCTTTTCTCCTGTTATATCTGTTTTACTAATTTCTATTGATGTTGTTTTATTTTCAATATTTTTTTCCACTATATATTCTTTGGTTATAGTATCTTTTTGTTCAAATATAATTTTGTGTTCTGTTTCATCTAATACAGCTCCCTCTATTGTTGTTAGTTCTTTTAAATGATATTTTCCCATTGGTAAATTTGAAACTGTTAATGTTCCATCAGCTTTTAGATTATATTTTCCTACTACTTTTCCTTTTTCATATATGGTTGATCCATCAGCATAATCAATTATATTTTCATCTGCCACTAATTCAAAAGATATTTTTGTAAAATCAATATCTTTTATCATTGTTTTGTCTATATCTTCTCTTAATGCTATTTTTTTATTTAATTTTAATGTTCCTGTTGGTTGTTCATTTTGAGCTGTTACTGTAATCCAAGCGTCATAATCTTTATCATAGTTTAGTGTAGAGTTTCTTTTATCTACTTTAAAAGTTAGTTCTTTATCTAATTGTAGAAAGCCTGTTGGAATTTTTATTTCAGCTAGTTTATAATTCCCTGCTTCTAATTTTGTTTCCGTTTTTGCAATTCCCTCATTATTTGTTGTCCAAGATTTATGATATTTATCTCCTACTTTACACTCAACTTGTTCCCATTTCTTTGTATTTTCATTTTGTCTATATAATTCAAAAGTAGCATTAGAATAAGTTACAAATTTTCCTGTCTTTTTATCTTGTTTTTGTAATTTTATATATGCCTCAAATGGTAAATCATTTGCTACAATTTCTTTTATCGGTGTTTTGCTATCTTTATCTATTGTTACATAGAATTGTTCTACTGTTTCTATATCTGGAGATGGAGTATAAGTTTCATTTACTGTATATTCTCCATAAGCTAAAAGTCCAGAAATTCCATGTCCATCTGCACCTGTTCTAAAAATTGAATATTCATCTTTTGCAAATTCGTTTAAATGTTTCTTTGCCTCATCAAAGCTTCCATAGAAATCTACATATTTTGTTAGTATTGCAGTAAATTCTGCATTTTCAACTATTTCTGCTGTTGTATTATTATTTGTACTAATTTTTATTACTTCAAATGGTGCTTTTTGTACTGTATTTTTTACAATTCCACTTGTTTTAATAACTTTTGTATTACTATCTTTGTACGAAAGCGTGTAAGTATAAGTATTTGTGTCCTTTGTATAACCTTTTGGTACAACAGTTTCCTTTGAATAAAAATTGCCCATTGGAAGACCTATTAATTTACTTCCTTTTACACTTATTTGTGCAGGTGTAGTATTATTTGTAATTTTAACACTTGCTACCCCTTTTTCATTAAACGTAAATTTTGCTATTTCTTCATCTTTTGAAAAATATTTTATTGTACCTTTTTTATTGTAAATATCTTCACTTGCGTATAAAGTATATTCAGCTCCCTTTATACTTGCGTCTCCGTGATAGCTTGTTCCATCAACTCTATTTTTGTTTCCTGTTTCAATATCTATTTTTGTAATTTCTATTTCTCCTGTTGGCTCGTCATTAACGATAGCTTGCGTTGCTGTTTGATTAGGTTTCACTTCTACTTTGTAAGTTTCTGTGTTTAATAAGTAACCTTCTGGACTAAACTTTTCTTTTACTAAATAAGTTCCTTTTCTAATTTTTTCTAATATAATTTTTCCGTTTGTTACTTCTACATCTTTATTAAATCCATTTGCTCCTGTAACATTAAAGATAGCTCCCTCGACTAAATCTCCATTAGTATTTAATTTGCTTAACTCTAATCTTCCTAAAAGATTTATTTTTAATTGCATTGACATCGTTACTGGATCATTGTAGTGCATAGCATAAAGTTGATTTTGAACTCCTTCTCTAAATTGAAAAAATACTGTTGTGTCATTATCTTTTGTTTCTTCTTTTATCATTCCCCATTCTTTCATCATTTGGTCTGTTATTTTATAATCCTCTATCTTACAATCTTCACTAACAGTTATGGACATTGTATTGTTCCCTTTGTTGTGAACAAATCTAATTCCATTTATTGTTTTATCTATACTTGTATAATCTGCAAGCACTCCATTTGTATCTGTAATTATATTTTCCCCTACTTCTACTGTAATAACAGTATCACTAAAACTAGGTTTCTTTTTCATATTAGCAATTTTATTATTTATGTCATTTCTAAATGCTTCATATTGATTTTGTAAACTTGGATCTAAAAATCTTGCACTACTTTGTCCTAATTTTTCCCATATTAATTGTTGTGTGAAAACATAATCTAGTTTTACCCACTTCATATTTTCTGCAAGAATTCCACCATCCACAATATAATTTTGGTGTTTTACATACCACCCAAAATATGCTACTTTACAAGCTTCTTTCATTTTGGGATCAGTAGGTTTTATATGCTGTGCTGTTTCCACATTTCCTGTTATAGAGTCAATAAAATGTTCTGCACAAAATACTGTTAACCTTTCTCCCGTTGTTGCATTTATAAGTCTTCTTATTAAAATTCCTACATTTGATTTACTATCTGTTGTTTTTATGCCAGAGTCATATTGTCCCGGCACCCACTTTCCTGTTCCAGAACTTGAAACTGCAAAAATAGGTTGTGCTATACTAAATAATGTTAGCATTAAAAGTATCATTGCTAAAATTTTATTTATTTTTTTTGATTTTTTTAACATTAAAATTTTCCTCCTTTAACAAAAAAAGAACAAGTTTTGCACTTGCTCTAATTTTCTTTTATTTTTTAATAATACATTTCTATTGTCCATTTATTGCAATATGGACAACTCCATACCTCATAACCATCTGGACACTTTTTTGAATATTCTTCAATATTTATTTCATTACTTGTCCATTTATCTCCCCATTTTTTTATTTCTGCATTATATATTGCTTCTGCCTCTACTTTTGAATTATACCAGTTGCTGTTTGAATGAGTACATTTTGGAGCATTATTTGTTTTATTGGTATTTTTATTTTGATTTGCATTTGTATTTATTTCTTTCTTTTTTTCTGTTGTATTGCCATTGATTACTTTTGTGTCTTTTTGCTCTTTTACTTTTAAGTCTTGCTTTTGTTTTATTTCCTGTTTTGCTTTTTTATTTTTATTAGTAATTTCACTTTTATTTGCTTTTTTTGCAATTGGTATCGTTAGCTCTCTTGTTGTTTCTTCTATTTCTGTTTTTCCATTTTGTGTTACTTCTGCTTGTGCTACTGTATTTTCTTGTGTTTCTTGTTCAGTTTTACTTACTACCATATTTTCTTTTTGTGATGAAGTAGTAAAATCAACCACCTTATCTCCTTTTTCATTTACTGCTCCATAATAACTAAAACTTGATATTATTGCCATAAATATAATTAAAATAACTTTCTTCATCTTTCATTCCTCCCTTTGACTTCATTTTAATATGTTTGTGGGAGTAAAACAAATGTATTATTTTTATTTTTTTTGCTAATTTATATATTTATAAATATATTCTTTTCAGTTAGTAAAGAGTAAGTATTAAAAGGGGTTTGTAAGGGGGAATTTTATAAAAAATACTCCCTCAATTTTTTTGCATAATCCTAGCGTATCATTTTTCTTTTTCTTTCCTCCCTCTGATTATGCTCTTTTATACATTTTATTATAAATTCTTCGGTTTGTTGTTCTGTTACTATTTCCTTTGGGAGTAACTTTTGTATTTTATCTGCTTTAATTTTTATTTTTTCAACTTGATTTGGTTTTTGTTCTCCCATTATTTCTTCCATTTTTTCTGTTGTTAATCTTCCTTCTTGACTTAATTTTTTCATATATTTTGCTTGTGTCTGTGATGGTGTTGCATCATTAAATTGAATTAGGTTAAGTAATATATATTGTTCATCTTCTTTTAAGTATGAAATTTCGACAGCAGGACTAAATGCCATTCCGTCTTTTTCTTTATCTACTAATTCCAACAATTCTGGTATTAATTCAGTTAGTCTTATATATCTATATACTGTATCTTTACTTTCTCCAAATTCACTACCAATTTTTGTTGCTGTTCTTTCTTCATTCAACTTTGTCGCAACTTGCGACGAAGTTAAATCTGTTCTTTGTCCCTGATGTTTTTGTGCCTCTAACTTCATTTTATATGCAAATGCTTTTTCTGATGGAAGTATTCGTTCCCTTTGCATATTACTATCTACCATTATTATTGTCGCCTCATCATCACTTAAATCACGAATAATACAAGGCACTTCTTTTAGACCTGCTTTTTGACTTGCCATTTTTCTTCTGTGTCCAGAAATAATTTCATAATTTCCGTCATTTCTTTGCCTTACTACTAATGGCATTATTATTCCACCTGTTTTTACGGTTTCTACCATGTTTTCCATTTCTTTATCGTCATTTACTTTGAATGGGTGGTTTGGAAAATCATATAATTTTTCTAATGGTATTGGAATTGCTTTCTCAATATTCAATATGTCTTTTCCGTTGCACAGGTTCAAAAATATCATCTAGTGTGGGCAACTTCATTTCTAGTTCTTTGCTTTTCATTTTTCAATACCTCCTTACAAAAATTATCATAGGCAATGGCTGGCTTACTGTTTTTATCATAAGCAAATAAACTCTTGCCTACCATTGTTCCCTCAACTGCTTTTACTCCCTGTGGAATAATCGTGTCATAAATTTTTATTTTGCTACCATAACTATTTTGAAGTGTTTGAAATGTTGTTTTTCCTACTTTTGTTTGCATATCTGCAAGAGTAATTAACACACCATCAATTTTTAGATTAGGATTTATTCTTTTTCTTACCTTATTTATTGTTTGAATTAATTGTGTCATTCCTTTTGCTGATAAATAATGTGCTTGTACTGGAATTATAACACTATCACTACAAGCAAGAGCATTAAGTGTAATCATACTTAAACTAGGTCTACAATCTATAATCACAAAGTCATATTTACTTTTTACTCCGTCAATATACTCTTTTAGCATATACTCCCTGCTCATATTATTAACAAGACCTACTTCTATTGCCTCTAAATCAATATTAGATGGTACTAAATCCACTCCCTCACTATGATGTAATATTGCTTCATTTTCCTCTAATGGAATATCTTTTATTACCTTATCAAGCACAGTTCCTATTGTTTTATCAAGTTCATCTGGGTTTCTATAACCTAAACAAGTTGTAAGATCTCCGTTGTGGATCTGCGTCTACAAGTAATACCTTTTTTCCATTCTTTGCTAAACCTACTCCGTAAATTAAGTGCTGTTGTTGTTTTACCTACTCCACCTTTTTGGTTAGCAACGGCAATTACTTTTGTCTTTGACATTTGTAGTTCCTCCTTTCCTTAAAATTTAGTCATAAAATAATGACTATGTTCTTTTTGCTGTTATGTAAAAAAACGAATTGTATCTCTACAACTCGTTTATCTGCTATCTCTTAACTTATGCTTGTTCTTTATTTCTTGTCGTTTTAATTCTGTATATAGTCTTTTTGTCTGTTCCTCACTATTTATTTTTGATATTTTTATATCTCTTTTTATAATAAATTCCTTTGGCATTTTAAAAGTTCCAATAACTCCTCCACCGTCAAAGAAGTTATATCTTCCGTCTTTATCTTTTCCTAAATAAATTGACATTACATCACTTTTCATTGAATTAGTTAATGGTAGACCAATGCTACAAATCATTCCTGTTTGCATTTCTTCTAATGTTTGTATCGAATCTTTTTCTTGCATTCCTTTTCCCTCCTATTTCATATTTTTAATTGCATAAAAAAAGAACTAATTGCTTTACAACTAGCCTTTTCCACATATTTTTAACTATTTGTTTATAACTACTGCAATAAGCTGACACCTCACTGTTGTTTTATACCATATTTTTAATATTTAAATGCTACTTTTTTAATTACTATATCTCGCTTATATGTAAGGTTTCATCAAATATATATACCTCTATTTTTTTAAACTTCCATAAGCTGACACCTTGCTGGTGTCCCCCTTCACCAGTAGGATTGTAAAGTGTAATTAGCAACACAACTTGTGGATTTTCAATTGGAGCAATTCCCAAAAAAGAAGTAACATATTTATTTGTATTAACACCATCTTCCGAAGTTCCTGTTTTTCCTCCAATACGATAACCAACAACTTTAGCATTTTTCCCAGTACCCTCTGCAACTACTGATTCTGCCATACTTAGAACTTTCTCTGCTGTTTCCTTAGAAATAACCGAACCTTTTGTCTTAACTGGAATTTCCTTTTTTTCTCCTGTTTGACTATCTATAATTTGTTTTACAATACGTGGTTGTATACTATTTCCTCCATTAGCAATTGCTGAAACAGCTGTCACTAATTGAATTGGTGTTATTTCAAAACGTTGACCAAAACTAATTGTAGCTAATTCAACTGGTCCACATTTATTTTCTGCTAAAAAAATACTATTTGCTTCTCCTGGCAAATCAATTTCTGTCTTATTTAATAATCTAAATTTATTTAAATAACTATAGTAAGTTTGTACTCCTAATTTTTGACCTAAACCTATAAATACAGGATTGCATGAATTCATTAAGGCTAAACGCAAGCTTTCTGAACCATGTGGCCTATAATAACGCCAACATTTGATGCGAACTCCTGACACTTCAATTCCACCATTACAAGAAAACTGTCCTTCTTTATCAATATCTGTTACTAGACCTTCTTCTATTGCTGCAGAAGCTGTAATTAATTTAAAAACAGAACCTGGTTCATATGTATCTGTAATTGCTTTATTTCTCCAAACAGCTTGCAAACTTTTTGTTTTTTCTCCTTGTTCCATTGTATCCCAAATTTCTTTTAATTCTTCCGTATACGCTTCATATGGTGTATTTAAATTATAATTTGGATATGTTGCCATTGCTAAAATGTCGCCATTTTGCGGATTCATCGCAATAACATTTCCACCATCTGTACAAGCATTATCAATACAAGCCTCTTCTAAATACTTTTCTACTATAGATTGAACACTTAAATCAACAGTAAGAACTAAATCATTTCCATCTATAGCAGATACATAATTTTCACCTTCTTTTCCTATTTCTCCACCTTTAGCATCTGTATGACGCTGAATTGCTCCTTGTTTTCCTTTTAACTCCTTGTCATATTTAGCTTCTATTCCATCTAGCCCTTGATTATCACTACCACAAAAACCAATAATTTGAGAAGCAATAGTGCTATAAGGATAGTAGCGCTTTGTGTCTTCATCTATATTAATTCCTGACGTAATTCCATTTTCTTTCATCCAAATACGCAACTCATCTGTCTTATTTTTTTCCACTTTTTTAGCAATAGTTTCAATTGAACTTCTTTTATTTACTTTTTTTAAAATCTTGTCATAATCTAATTCGAAAATTTCTGACAAAATCTTGGCAACTTTTTCTTTATTTTCCTTAACTATATTACCAGGGTTTACTGTAACTGTCTCCACTGTACTACTCACTGCCAGTTCATTTTTACCTGTTGCATCATAAATTGTTCCTCTCTTAGGATTAATGCTTCTATCTAAAGTTTGCTGTTGATAAGCCATATCAGAAAGTTCTCCACCCTTAATTAATTGAATATAACCAATCCTTATGATTAAACAAATAAAAATTAAAAAAATAATAAACAATGTATTTCTCATTTTTTTCTTACTTGAAAGTTTAATTTGTAGCATAAAAAAAATCCTCCTAATTCATTCTATTAAGAAGATTTTTTCTTTATTCCAATACAACAAAAGGAACAGTCCCTTTGGCATTAACGATTAAATATTTTATCTACAAATTTCTCAAACCAGCTTTTTTCTTGCTTAACTACAACTTCTTCTGAAGCTGATTCTACATAGTCTTTTTTAGGTAAACTAACATATACTGTTTGGCGATTAGTTAATTTTTGCATTCCTAATTTCTCTTTTGCTTGTTTTTCTATAGTATTTAAATTAATATTATTTTCAATACTAACTTTTAATTGCTCATTTTCTTTTTGCAATGATGACAATTCCTTTTTTAAACTTTGTACTTCACTAAATCTTTCATTAATTTGAGAATTTCTATAACTTATGGTTAATAATAATATGAATATGCCAATAACAACCAAGGTTAACTTGGTTTGTCTTTTTTTCTGTTCTTTAGAAAGATGTATATCTTGTCTTGGTAAATCTTCCACTACTCTTAGTTTTTTTCTTTTTGCTTGTTTTTTTCTTGGAATTTCTGGTTGCAATTTTCGTGGACTAGTTCCATATTCATATTGACTTCTTGCCATAAGTTATTCACCTCCTCTTTTCAAAAATTCTTAGTTTGGCACTTTTACTTCTTGTATTTTCTTCTAATTCTTGTTTTGTTGCTATTATTGGTTTTTTTGTTATAATTTCTCCTAGTGATTTTGCACCACATACACAGTAAGGCAAATCACTTGGACAAGTACATTTTCCTTTTGCTTCTTGAAAAGCTTTTTTTACAGCTCTATCTTCTAAAGAGTGAAAGGTTATTACACATAATCTTCCATCTTCTTTTAAACAATCTATACAATCTTTTATAGTTTGATATAATGGCTTAATTTCATCATTAACTTCAATTCGAATAGCTTGGAATGTTCTTTTAGCAGGATGACCATCTTTTTGTTTTGCTTTTGGTATTGATTTTTCAATAATTTCTGTTAATTGTTTAGTTGTTTCAATCAGATGTTCTTTTCGCATTTTACAAATATTTTTTGCAATTTGTCTTGAGTATCGCTCTTCTCCATATTCATAAATTATATTAGCTAACTTTTCTTCTTCATATTGATTAACTACTATTTCTGCTGTTAATTTTTGTGTTTTGTCCATTCTCATGTCTAATCGATTTTCTCCTAAGTAACTAAAGCCTCTATTTCTTTCATCTAACTGATAAGAAGAAACCCCTAAGTCTAAAAGTATACCATCAACTTGAGTAATTTCTAAGTTTTCTAATATTTTTTTAATGTTGTCATGATTGTCATGAACATAGATAACTTGTTTATAACATTGTAATCTTTTTCTAGCTGCCTCTAATGCTTCTTCATCTCTATCAATTCCAACAAGTTTTCCTTCACTAGCTAATTGTTTTACAATTTCTTCACTATGTCCTGCTCCTCCTAATGTTCCATCGACATAAATACCCTCTGGCTTTATTTTTAGTCCTTCTATACATTCTTTTAACATGACTGGTTTATGTTTAAATTCCATTTAGCACCTCTTCAAAAAAATAGCTGGTAATTTCCAAAAAACTACCAGCTGAATTCTTTTATATGTTTTATCTTTTGGTTTTCCAATCATCTTCAGTTAAACCTTCTTTTGTGTTTTGAAACTTTATCTTTTGTATTTTTGTCTTTTGTAAATTTAATTTTTATCTTTTGTACTTTTATCTTTTGTTTTTATATAAACTTTTTCAAGTTATATACCTAACATTGTCATATTTTCAGCAATTTCATCTGCTGAAATAGCTTCATCACAATTTTGCCATGTTTCTTTATCCCAAATTTCTAATCTTGTACCAACTCCTATAATAACTGCTTCTTTGTCTAATTTTGCTGCTATTCTTAGGTTGTTAGGAATTAAAAATCTTCCTTGTTTGTCTAATTCACACTCTGTTGCTCCTGATAAGAAAAATCTTACAAAGTTTCTGGCATTTTTATCAGAAAGTGGTAAGGTTTTTAATTTTGTTTCAAAGTTTAACCACTCATTTTGTGAAAACGCAAATAAACATCCATCTAACCCTTTTGTTACGATGAATTTTTCTCCCATGTCTATTCTTAATTTGGCAGGCATAATTAATCTACCTTTTACATCAATGGTATGCTCGTATTCACCTATTAGCAATTAAATCTCACCTCTTTTTCACTTTCTACCACTTTGTACCACTTTTCTCCACTTCAACTAAATTCTAATACAAGTTTTTTGATTTTGCAAGCTTTTTTTGAAAATTTCTTATTTTTTTATAAAAAAATTTATTTTGTAACATTATTAGTATGATTTATTGTGTTTTTTCTTATTAATAGTTCGTTTTATTTTAAAATAGTAATTGCTATACTTTTTTATAGAAAGAAAAAGGAGGAAAACCTATGAAAGAACAAGAAAAACTTTTAAGAAAAAATATTGGAAAGAAAATCAAATTAGCAAGAGCAAAAGCAGAATATACACAAGAAGAATTAGCTGAAAAATTAGGTTTATCTCCTCGTTATATTAGTCAATTAGAAAGAGGAATTGCTTTTGGAAGTGCTACTACAATAATCAATGTTTGTAAAGTTCTCAACATCAACTCTGATTTTCTTTTTCATGAATTAATTCAAAATAAAGCTCCCCTTTCAGACAATATTATTGACGATAAATTCTTAGAAGATTATTTAAAATTAAATGATTACAATAAAAATATTATTGCTATTTTTACTAGTGAATTAATTAAAATGCAAAATCGTTCAGACAATAATAAAAAAGCCTAAAGTGTTTTTTCACTTTAAGTTTTAATTTATAGTTGTGCCAGTTGGACCTGAACCCACTACCTCTTCTTGCAAAGAACGCCACGTATTGCAACCTACAATTCCATCTGCCGTTAAACCTCTTGACCTTTGATAACGAATTACAGCATCTTGTGTCCCAGCCCCAAAAATTCCATCTAATCCATTGGTTCTGAATCCTAATGTATTTAAATCATCTTGTGCGATTAATACATAATTGCTTAAACTTCCTCTTCTCAACAGTGGAAATCCTCCTGTACTGCAGGCAGGTTTTCCAAATCTTTTGTCAAAATGTTAATGATACATGCATTATTTTAAGAGTTTATTTACTGTTTCTATCCTTACTTTATGGCATACCTTCACAAAAGTTTTTTTATTTATATATACAATAATTTTTTCTCTCCAATTCAATTTTCCCCTTACTTCATTCAATATTTCATCTTTCATATATCTATTTCTCCTTTTTTTATTAATTTTGAATACGTATTCTTGAATTATTTTACATACTCATATTATCAAAATAAAGTTGAGAAAAAATTTTAATTATATATTTCTAGCGAAATATTTTATGAAACCTTATCTTTTAATAAAAATGGCTTTTTCTTTTTTTGACCTATATTTCTCCTATCCCTTTTATTTCTAACTTTTCAATTACGAACAAATCTTCAACTCTACAAGCCAATGCTTGACTAATTAAAACAGCTTCTATTAAAAAAATTTCGTCTCCTAATACTTTTCCATTTTCTATGTCTGTTAAGTATTCTCTTTCTATTCCTGTCTCTTCTTCAAGCTTTCGTAAGCTTATGCCTTTTTCTTGTCTAATTTTTTTAACTATCATTTTTATATTCATTACAAACACCTCAAATTAAGTATTTGCAATAATCGAGAAAAAATTTTAGTAATTTTATACAAAAAAAGAACTATTTCTAGTTCTCTTAACAATTACTCAAATCACATAGCATTTGTAATAAATATTCTCCTGTATTCTTATCCCTTTCATCTCTTTCTAAGTTTCTTTTTCCAAAACATACAAAACCATTTCTTTCATAAAATTCCTTTAGTGATGGTTTGTCTTCGCATTCTAAATATATAAATCTTCCACCTAGAATTTCTTGTGCTTCTTTCATTTTATCACATGCTAATTTTAATAAAACGTCTCCTGTTATTAATTTGTTATATCCATTTTTATAATTTTTACCAAGTTGTCCTATTAATGGAAGTGAAATAAAAAAACAACTGTTTTCTTCATCATATTCTGCAAATCTATTAAATCTTTTCTTTTTCTTTCCTGTAAGTGTATTTTTCTTCATTTTTACACTTTTTGTTGCTAGGGCAAAGTATCCGACAACGACTTCTTCTTTTTTATATGAACTTGTAACTAAAAAAGTCTCTGCAATGTCCTGTTTCGAAAATTCTATTGCTTTTTCTTTTATAAAATATTCTACATCTTTATTTAATGCACACTCAAAATCTTCGAGTATGCATTTTGTATCTTTTTCTCCTATATTCTTATATATATTTTTTAGACTTGTTACTTTGTACCCCATTATTTATTTCCTTTTAAATATTTTTTTTATTGTTTCATCATCTTTTACAGTTTCTACAGCTGTATCAAAAGTAACATTTTGCTTTCGCTTCCCTTCTGCATTTTCTAGCGCACAAAGAAAAGACAATGCAGATTTTTTGTCTTTAATAACTATATTCTTTAAAAAACTCTTTGTTGCCATATTATCAACTCCTAATAACATTATAATCTATTAAATATTTTTTATCATATATTAAAATTATATTCAATATTTTAATATAATGTTATAAATTTTTAAAAACTATGTAACAGCTTTGTAACATACTTTTTAGTTTCTGTCAATATTATAGCATAATTTTTTAAAAATTGCAAATTCAAAAAATCTTTAATTTCTCTTGAAATATCAATAAAAATCGACCTTCTATTTTCCTTTTTAAGCCTTTTTTATTTTTAATTAATATACTTATATTGCTTGATTTCAGGGATTTTCTGAGATTTTTAAAAAAATTACTTTTTTTTGAAAAAAGTATTGACATACGTATTGATACGTAGTATAATTATATTCAGAAAGGAGGATAATAAATGCGAAGTAAACAGCTAATCAAATTGCTAAAGCAAAATGGTTGGCAGGAAGTATCTCAAAAAGGCTCTCATCTAAAGATGAGAAAACGAAAACCAAATTGAGATAATTCCAATACATAATAAAGACATACCAATCGGAACAGCTGAAGCAATACTAAAAAGGACGGGGTTGAAATGATTACCCCTTCCTAAACTACAATATAAAATTTAAGTATGTTGGAGGAGAATACTTTAATTTTATATTTTATAATAACGTCTGTTTACTATTTATTTTTCTTCTTTCTATTTTTATAATAAATTTTAGGGGGTATAAAATGAAAAATCAATTAACTGTCTTTCCAGCAATATTTACTTATGATGGTAAATGTTACAATGTTGACTTTATTGATTTAAAGGGATGTTCAACTTTTGGAGACAGTATTCAAAATGCTTACTTAATGGCTCAGGATGCTATGGGCTTGTATTTGGATGATTTAACTAATTTTCCAAAACCTACTTTGGATTTTTCAAATATTACTTTACAAAAAAATCAATTTATTTCATTTGTAAGTATTGATATGGACGAATATCATAAAAAGTTTAACAATAAATCAATAAAGAAAACTTTAACTATACCAGAATGGTTAAATTACTTATCAGAAAAAAACAATATTAATTTTTCACAAGTATTGCAAGAAGCTTTAAAAGAAAAATTAGGTATTGACTAATTTTTTAAAATATCATATAATATATATTAAAGAAATCGCATTTATTATCCTTGAAAAGGAGAAAAACTAGATTAGTTTTAAAGCTAATCTAGTTTTATTTTATTTAAACGCAAAAAAGAGCTAGACTAGAAATTAATCTAATCTAGCTTTTATGCTTTATATTTTCGTACAATATTGTAAACATACCCAGCCACTTGGAGTAAGTCCCCAGTTTCCAGAAACTTTAGAAACTGTAAAAACTACACCATTTTTGTATCCGCTAGCATAATAATCTCCGTTTGCCCCATTTTGTTTTCTTGCATTTGCACTTAATTGTCTCCAAGTTTTAGTAGCATACTTTGTAGAAGCTCCATATCTTACATTTAGAACACTATTTCTACTTACTTTACTAACTTTATACCTTCCTGTTCCATATCCTTTTATTATTGTTTTATTTGGCAAATAAGATACTAAATAATTAGAACTTACCCATCTATCTGTACCTATTCTGCTCCAACTTCCAGAAGTCTGGTATACTGTTACTTTTGTTCCTTTAGACAATCCACCAATTATTCTTCCATTAGGTGCATTTCTTACATTTAATCCTATATTAGCACTAACATATCTTGTATATGTATGAGTAATTACTGGTTTAAAATCATTTTCTTGTGTGTCTCCATTATTTTTATAAGCATAGAATCCATTGTAATTAGCATAATTTCTAAAATTTTCTATACTACACCATACTGTGTTTCCTTCTACTCTTACTTTTCCTCTTCTAGTTGCTGTTTCAAATTTTCCCGCATATAAATATGGGTCATAAATTTTTAGCATGTCCCCATCTATTCCAACAATTGCCATTAAATGTCCGCCTGTAGTAAATAGTCCATTATTTACAGACACTACTAAGTAATGATTATTTCTTAGTAAATTTACAGCATCATCTAATCTGTATGTTTCTTGGTAATCTATGTTAAATGTATCTGCTACAAACCTAAAAGCACTTAAATATGTACCATTATTAGCACTTCTATATCCATATCTTACAAATAAATCTGCCATAGTATCTGGAGTTATAGCTCCTTTAATAGAAGTTACAATCATAGCAGCAGAAGTTGGACCACATCCACTAGTTCCAATTGTTTGATTAGAATTTCCAACACTAGAATACATTTTATTAGACCACCTAGAGTCTATCTGGCTATAATATGTAAGACCTTTATAATCTCCTAAAGTAACATTTGGATATTCTGTTGTGCCATTATATGCTATTTCTCCTTGGAGTTTAAACTCTTCACTTTCTACTTCTTGTTCTTTAGTTTTTTCCTGTTCTTCTGTTTGTTCTATTATTTCTGTAGATGGTAATGCTTCCACCTCTTCTTCTGACATCTCATAAGTTGCCATATCTGTTACAGTATTAGTTATTTGCTCTACCACGTTTTTTTGTAATTCTTTATCATCAGAAAATGCAAAAACCGTTATTAATATAGCTATCATCATAATAACGGATATTAAAATTTTAAAATTTTTTTCTTTCATTTCTTTACTCCTTTCAAATCCCTTATATCATGCTCTGCTTCTGTCATTCTTCCTTCTAATTTATACGTTCTTTCTATAACAGAATTATGTTTTTTTACTTTATCCTCCAACTCTGAAAGTCTAAAGTTAGTTAATTTGGAACTTGCTAGAATACCACCTATTGTTCCTACGCAAGTGCCAATAAAAGAAATTATACCTACAACTATTGTAGAATCCATCTAATTTCCACCTCCAGTCTGGTTGCTTAACAATATTTCTAAATCCTTAAAATACTGTCCTTTAAACACTGGACTAATTTCATCTTGGCTAAAAATATGGGTTGTTCCTTTGTAGGTTTTAGCTGTTTTTATAATTTGGTTATACACATTTTGTTGTTCTTCTGTGTATGGTTCTATTACTTCTTTTGCTAATTCACATTCAAATTTTACTGGTGTTCCTTTTTCTTTTTGTTGCAATGCCCAATTATTTGTATCTTCTGCTGTAGTTATATTTTGATTTTCTAATACAAAAACTAATGTGAGTCCATTATTTGTTACATAACATTTATTAATTTCTACAAGACCTCTGTTTATAAAATTAAAATGTGTGCTACAACCATAACTATCTTTTATACTTAAAAAAGGTACCTCTACTGTACAGTAATATAGTCCATTGTTAAATTTAGCTACATTTACTTTTAAATTTATTCCATCTAATTCAAATTGTTTTCTTTTGTGGTGCACTCCATCTTCTGCCAAGAAATCTCCTTTATGCAGTACTTGTCCTTCTTTTAATGGGAATACAAAATTTTGCTCTTGTTGTTCTACAAAATCTGTTTCATTTATCCTTCCTTTTCCTACAAACATCTTATTGATAGTCATATCTTTAATTCCATAATCTTGCGCAAAAGAAAAATATCCATCATTTGTTATTTCTATTGTTTCTATTGTTTTTTTGTTAATTGGAATACTTGGATAAGACTTAACTATTTTCGTAAGTATTTCATCTTCGTAAATTCTAGGTATCATAGAGTTGGTGTTATTAGCCACAAAATCAACCATGTATGTTATTGTATCTCCAGTATGAACAGGTATTCCATAAATCATTTTATATTCTGAAATATTTCCTTTTAAGTCATTTATTTTTGCTAAATTGGCATTTGTTATGCTAAAATTAACATTTCCGCAATTATAAGGACTATATGATGTTGCCTGTGTACCTTCTTCAATCTTAAGATTTCTATATTCTACATAGTCTTCAACTTGTGCCTCTGTTGAAATACCATTCGCATAGAATATTATATAAATTGAGTTACAACCTTCTGGGAATGTATCTGGAATTGTTAATACTCTATTAAAATCTTTTATATTTTTTTCCAAAATTCCAGTATCTGTAATCCAATTGATTGTAAAGTTATTATCTGTTCCAAAATAAATTCCTATAATTCCATCATTTTGACCACTTATAACTACATTTCCATGAGCAACGAGTTTTTTACCCAAAAGTTCACTTCCACCAAGTTTCATTACGCAATATCTACTTGTTCCAACAATCTTTAAGGTAACTTTTACCCCAGTTTCTATTGGTTCTAATTTTGAATCATAAGAATATATCACATTTCCATCTTTATTAAACAAATTAATATTATCCCCTACATTCCTAATCCTAGATGGATATTCTGGGCTAGGCATTTTTTCATTTGTCTCCTGCCAACTATTCCCCTCTATTGTTAGCTCTTTAAAAGTATGTTCTGCACTATCTGTTATAGTTACTTCTTCTCCTTCAAACTTTCCTTTTGGAAGTAAATTATTTGTTTCTTCTAGTTGGATTTTTATTTGTTGGTTTTCTTGCTGTAGTAGCTTTATATCATCTGTTTGCAATTTATCAGATGTTTCTAATTTCTCAACTTTAGTTTTATTTATATTACTATCTTCTTCTAAAATAGCAATTTTACTGTTTTGTTCTGTTTGTTTCTTTGTTAAATTTTCTATTTTTTGTAATATAACTTTATCATCGAAATTTTCTAAATCTTCTAATTTTTGTTTTAATTGTGTTGTAAAATTTTCTTCGGATAGTCCCTTCCCTTCTTCTTTTGGCTGTTTATTTTCAAGCTCATCTGCGTTATTGTTTACAACTTCTTTTATTTCGTTCATGTCGTCGTCCGTCACTTTACCTTTAGTAGGAATACTTTCATCATTTTGCATCGCTATCTTGTTTTCATATTCAATTTTTTTAAACATTTTCCAAAATCTCCTTAATTACTTCTATATTTAAATAAGAGCTTAAAATTTCTACGTTTCCCGCTTTCCCACTTGCTAATGCTAAAGATATTTCGTCTCCTTCTACTACGTCTAAAATCACATTAGGCAAAGAAGCACTTGCAAAACCTCCTTGAATAGCAGATTGGTACGAACTACTTACAGTTTCTCCGTTTTTTTGGAGAATAAGCATCTTGTCTCCTGAAATATTGTTAGAAATCCCACTACAAAAAGCTGTTAACCTCACTGTCTGTATATTTTTTCCGATTTTTATGCTTCCAGAAGAAAAAACAAGTAAATTTTCAGAGTCCCTTTTAAAACTAATGGAATCTAATGGAATCTTAGTTATTTCCCAATCTGTCTTTACATTTACATATTTTCTAATAGCTTTTGCTTGTAAAATCGGTCTTCTATTAATAGCATTAGCAATATTCTTTTGAAATGCCAAAAAGACTTCTGCACTAACAGAAGTTTCATTATTTTTAAATTCTATCAATTCCATTTATTATCTCCTTTCATATTTTATAGAAAGTCTTACTTTTCCATATTTTTCAATTTTTTTATATTGTGTATAATATTTTTTTGTATCAACTAATTTTGGCGGTAATGAAGGATCTTCATATATTTCTTTGTACAACTTAAATTTATATATTAATAAATGATACTTGGGTTGTTTAAATTTCAAATTTTCAGTCATTAGTAAATTTGGATTGAAGTATAATTTATTTTTTGTATATTCATTTTCTAAAATATTTTTTATTTCTACTTTCCCTGTTTCTTCTCTTTTTATATTTAATTCCTCTGCTAAATATTCTTTATTAATTTCATACGGTAGCACTCCAAATCCCACACTATAAAGCTTTGGTAAAGTTTTATTATAATCATGCCCATTAAATTCTAACATACCTTTATTAGATAAATGATAAGCACCTTTTACATCTGTTGAATTACTCCAAAACTCTAAATCACTCGTAATTTTATCAACTCTAGAAATACTTATAGGTTGATTATCTTGAACAATTATATTATATTTAGATACATCTAAATACGCATAAAGAACATATCTCTCCAATTCATTATCCCAATTAGCAAACCCTATGTCTACAATTTGTCTATTTTTAAATTCCTGCCAATCAGGTTTTCCAGAAACAACTGTATTATAAAAGTATTTATTAATAATTGTATTTCCTATTATACTTTCTGTAGATGTACTATAGTCTATTTCTAAAATAGTATCATAGTTCATTTCTATAGACTTTTCATCTATTATGTTTAGATTAGAAAAATTTACTAAACAAAAAGATAAATTCTTTTCTTTAAAATTTGCAAAGCTATCTGCAAATAAATCCAAATAGCTATCTAATATTAAATTTGTAAATTTCAGTTCTTTCTTTCCTATTTTAATTCCAATTTCTTTGTTCTGTATTTTCATTTTTATCCTCTTAAAACAAAATTTAAAGTATTGTTGTAGTTAGAATCTAAATCAAGTTCATGAATTTCTTTTATTTCTTCATCTTCTATGTATTCTACTACATATTCCATTTCCGTTTGACTAGTTTGTTCTTCAATATCAGAAGAACTTCTAAATAAATCTATAAAATTTTCTAATAAGTTTGTATTTCTTAACTCTGCATTATATTCAAATGGATTGCACCATTCTTTATTAGCTTTTATAGATGTAACAATGAAATCGCCTTCTATAAAAAATTCTGGAAGATTAAATGTTAATTTATCTCCTATTTTTATATCATTTTCTTTTTTATATCTAATATTTATTTGATTAGTAAGCTTTTCATTATTTTTTAATGTACTTCTAACATAATCAACTAACTCTTGCATTGTAAACCAACCTTGTTTAACATCAAGTACTTTCTCAAGTTGTCCTGAAGGTGTTATTTTGCCTTCATTTTGTTCAATCTCATGCCAGTTAATTAATTTCATATTTGCATATCTCAAATATGTTTGACTTGAAATACCATTTACTATTATAGAGTTTTCGCCCTTATATGTAACTCCTGTTGCTAAATTTCTAAATGTAGAATCCATTGTTAATACAAACTTTGCACTTGTACTATCATCTGTTGCTATATCTTTATAATTGCTTCCTTCTTTAATATCTCCACTTGTATTAAAACCACTTATTATATATGCATTTTGATTATTATTATATACAATTTCTAAATTTGTAATTGCAACAGCAGAACCTTGTTCTACAAGACTTGATTCTATTCTTTGTGCTGTGTTCAAGCTAATATCAATTGGATTTTCGAAATCTATTCTATCTCCATTTTTTAAAGTTATATTAAGACCTTCTGTTTGTAATTTACTATAAAATATTCTCGCATTTTTTACATTAATAATATTTGCATAGTCTACATTTTCAATACTGGGAGAAATACTTGTTAATCCTTTTATTTCTTTTTTATAATTATTTATATCTATTGTTTTTTTAGCTTCTTTATTTAGCATGTAATCTATACTATTTACTTCAATTTCTTTTAATTTATTAATATTCCAATACAAAGAATATTTATTGGATAAAAAATCAAGTACTTCTTCTACTGTTCTACTTATCAAATTTACAGTTATCACTTTATCTTCAATATTTAACTCTTTTAACTTAAATTTATCATAAAAGAGTGGACTTAATGCTTGATTGATAATAGTACTCATTTTAGCAGTTCTTATTATAGTTACTGTTCTTTTTGTAGCCATTTGTCGAGGGCTAAACAGCGACATTGTTAATCGTTTGACACTTATATTTATATCTTTTAACTCTGGTAATTTATAATCAGCTACAAATCCAGTAAAACTTATATTTTTATTGCTGTCTATAATTTGTACTTCTTGTTGTGCATAAGGTAAATCTTCCATAGTACAATTAGAAAAATCTAGTATTAAATCACTATATGTAACTTCTCTACTAGATTTATTTATATTAATATTATCTATTAATTCATATTGTTTATCATTCCATTTTGCATACCACATTAATAAGCACCTGCCCCTCTTAATGTTTTTGAAATAACTGGCGTTACTACTCTACCCACTTTTGTGCTGTCCATATAAATATCTCCGCCTTCTACTTTTATGGTTGCATTTAAACTTCTATTTACGTTTGCTGTTGTAGATAAATTTGTAGACAATTTTTGTGTTTCAAAATCTACTGCTGTTTTCATCTGTCTATATACCTTACTTAAATTATCATTAAAACCTTCTCCAAGCCCTAATGCTAAATATTTACCAATTTCTTTGTTCATAACAAGGGATGGAGAATGAATTTTAAATACGCTTTTGAAACCGTCTATAATACCACTAGCAAATCCAGATATTTTGTCTTTAAGCCAATTGCCTGCTCCTGTAATACCATTCCAAAGTCCTTGTACTATATTTTTTCCAATATCTAAAACCTTTCCTGGTAATTCTGTTATTGTATTAATAACATTATTAACCATATTTTGTCCTGCTTCTCTAGCTTTACTTCCTAAATCTCTACCAAAATTAATAACATTATTAATTGTATTTTTTAGCCACTCCCATATTCGCCCAGGTAACTTGCTAAACCAGTCTATAATTCCATTAATTGTATTAGAAACCCAAGTTGTTGCCGTGTTCCATGCGCTCTGTCCCCATTCAGCAATTTTGTTTACTACATTTACCAACCAATTCCATATATTCCCTGGTAATTCTGCAAACCATTGTATTATACCTTGGATTATTTTAGGTAATTCTGTTGTTATCCAGTTCCATGTATTTATACCAAAATTAACAATATGTCCAAGAATTTGTCCTATAAAGACACCTATATTATAAGGTAACTGTTGAAACCATGTAATTATGCTTTGTATCCATTGTGGTATAGTTACTGTAAAAAAATTAACAATACTATTCCAGCCATTTATGAAAAAGTTTTTTATGCTTTCCCAGATATTTTGAAAAAAGACCGGTATTCCTTGAAAGAAAGCACAAATAGCATTCCACGTATTTATTACAGCATTTCTAAAATTTTCATTGGTATTCCATAAATATACTATAACTCCTACTAAAGCACCTATTACTGCAATTACTATTCCAACTGGACTTGTTAGAAAGCTTAAAGCAGAGCCAAGTAATTTTATAGCAGTACTTCCTGTTGTAAAAATCTTCCCTATTTTAGAACCAACTGAAATAAGCGTACTAATCCCACTAACTATTTTTCCTACTATTGACAATATTGGTCCTGCTACTGCTAGTATTCCAGCTATTTTCAGTATGGTTTCTTGTGTTTCTTGGTCTAAACTTGAAAAAGCATTAGCCCATTCTGTTATTTTTTCTACTGCTTTTGTAACAATAGGCAATAAACTTTCTGTCATTTTGCCTAATGCCGTATTAAGTGCATCCATAGCTGTAGAAAATTTACCATTCATGGTTCCTGCAGCATTTTCCATTGATTTATAAAATCTTCCACCTTCAGATGTTGCTATTTGCATAGCCTCTGCTATATCTTCAAAAGATATTTTTCCATCTGAGACTTCTTCTCTTAGTTCTCCAATCGATTTTCCTGTTTTTTGAGATATTTCAAATAATGGATTAAATCCAGCACCAATCATCTGGTTTATATCTTCCATAGTGGCTTTTCCACTAGCTCCCATTTGAGAAAATGCTAAGGTTAAGCTTTTTAATTTTTCCGCATTTCCCATAGAAATATCCCCTAGCATCTTAAGATATCCCTTTGTCTTGTCCGCAGCCAAACCAAATCCTAACATGGTTTGAGTGCTTTCTAGTAAATCTGTTGTTTCAAAAGGTGTTGTATTAGCCATTTCTTTCAAATCTGCTAGCATCTCTTTCGCTTTATCTGCACTTCCTAACAAGGTAGTTAGATTTGCTTCAAAATCTTCCATCTGAGCATTATATTTTACTCCTGCTGTTCCTAGTGCTACTAATGGAGTTGTTAGACCTAATGTTAATGCATTTCCAGTTTTAGTAGCTACTTTTCCTACTGAATTTAAACCTCTAGTTAAAGTATCTGAAAAACTTTTACTTGGTTTTTCTAATGTTTTTAAGTCTTTGTTTATTGATTTTAATCCTGCTTCTAACTGTTCTTTGGTTAGTGTTACCTCTATTGTTACTGAGCCATCTGACATATTCTTTCCTTTCTAGTCAGGCTCATTGGCTCATTTTAAAGACTTTTTTTACTATTTATTTTTATTTCTATTTCTTTTCCACATTTTTTGCATAATAAAAAGACGCTTTTTGAAATTGCGTCTTTTTCATATTTTATTAATTTTTTATTGCAAAATGGACATTTATACCATTTTTTCATTTTTCCTCCAAATAAAACACACTACATTTCTGTAATGTATTTTTTATTTATTTTAAATTTATTTTTAATTCCTTTGAACTCCACAAATTGTCATTATATATTAATACTAATCCTGTATCTCCTTTAGGTTCTTCAAACACTAATGTCCCCTCAATGCTTCCCCCTGGTATTAATTCTCCTGAATTTAATTGTGTGTCATCATTTATATCCATTGTAATTGTATAGCTTTCTTGTTGTCCTTGTGAATTTTGCATTTTAAAATAATATGGATTATAGCTTAGTTTCTCTTTTCCTTTATTTTCAATTTTCAAACTTACTATAACATATTCTTTTCCTACTTTTGGCTTACTATATTGTCCACCTTGTGAGCGTTTAACATTTGTAACTGTTATAGCTCCATTTCCTAAAATTGCTTCTTCTCCTTGATTGTACTCTGTTTTTTCATTTTCTTTTGAACTTACATTTGATGGATTTGCTGTAGTATTCTCATTATTATTGTTACTTTGTGAACCTCCTATTGCAGCAATAATAACTATTATTATTACCCAAAACCACCATTTCTTGTAAATTGGTTTCTTTTCATTGTCTGAATGACTTGCCATATTTATTCCTCCTTTTATTTTATTATAATAGGAGTTTATCACAAAAAAATGTATTTCATTGTCGAAATTTGTCGACAATGTTCAAATTATAAGAAAGCACAAGCAAAATCACTTTCTTTTTGCTCTTGAGTTCTCATATCTGGTAAAGCATATAATTTTTGCAATTTTCTATATCTTTTTCTTTCTTCTTTATCTTTTACTTTTGATAAATCCATCGCTCTATATCCCATTATTTCAACTATTTTATTATCTGATTTTAGACCGTTAAACATTGCTTTGAATTTCCACCAATGTAAATACTCTATTTCTTCTAAATCAATATTATATTGATTCTTAAATGCACTGTAAATTAATTCATTATCAAATTCATAGCTATAAATTTGCTTTTCTTTTTTATTTTCATTACTTTGACTAGTCTTATTTTTATTATCACAGCCATAGAACCAAAGAATATTGTTTATTGCTTTTTCTAAATCTGTAACTTGTTTTAGATTTGGATAAAATAACTTTAATGATTGATACGTCTTTGCTTGTACGGAATATTTAGGATCTTGCATTAATAATTCAAAAGTTATTGATGTCCTAAAATCAGTATTAAATTCCATTTTTATTTTATTTTTAACAAGCATATCGATATTATCTAACAATAAATTCATTATTTTTTATTTCTCCTCGTTGCCCTATTGGCAGAATAATCTTTATTTATTTCCTCCAATTCAAATTGTATATCTTTCATTTCATCTGAAAGTTCTCTATCTTGTTCTTTTCTAGCTTGTACCAAATCTTTGTACGCTTTAACACATAACTTAAAATCTTGTTTTCCTCTAAATATTTCCTTTGCTACTCCTTCTCCAAAAATACCATCAAAACATTTTTCGACTGACATACAGAATTTTCTTATAAATTCATATTGTTTCATATTTTTTACATCTAGTTTATTTATGGCATTTTTCATTTCTTCTGTATATTTGTCCCATTTTTCCATTTCTTCAGCATCAAAGAAATTAAACTCTATTTCTTTTTCTAATATTTTCATTATTTCCTCCTAAAATTAAAAGAGTGCCATGTTTTGGCACTCCCATTTGTTCAATAATTTTGTTTTAATTTTTAATGTTTTATTAAAGCTTATTTTTATGCACTTACTAATGTCACTGCTTTATATACTGCACTGGTACTAACTGTTACTGAAATATTGTTTTGAGTTGTATATCCTTCTTTACTAACTTGTACATTCGCATAAGTAGCTTTTGCTAAATTTATATTAGCAATTCCATTAGCGTCAGTATAAATAGTATTATTATCATCTATTTTAATTTTAGCACCTTGTATTTGTTTTTTACTATCAGATATATTAAAGGTTACTAATTGTACTGCATTATCTCCATCTTCCGCAAAAGACACCGCAGATATATTTTTAATAGATTTTTCGTTGTCTAATGGTGTTGCAGTACCTACAATTATATCTCCATTAGCTCCAAATGTTCCAGAAATTGTATATTTATTTTCATCTCCCCCTGAACTATCTGGAATAACAGAATAAATTCTTTTTGTAGCATAATAGCCAGAACCTTTTTTAATATTAAAATCTACTGTTACTATTTCTACATTTATATTTGTTTTTTCCAATATTTCTACTTCCGCTAAAAAGTTATGAATCATATCTCCTACAATTCTATCAGCTTCATATCCTATTTCTTTAGAATATCCTGTTGTTCTTTTTCTTGCAGATGGTTCATCTACATATTTTGTTTCGTCTGTTTCGGCATTTGAACTGTTTTCTTGAGATGTAAAACCTTTCATTCTGTTAAAGGTTGTTCCACCAACTATAACTGACATAAAATTCACAATATTGTCTCTATTATAAAATACTAATTCTTTTGGCATTTTTTTCCTCCTTATAAAAAAATAAAGCCTTGTTTAGGCTTGGTAATATGTACAATTCATTTGAATTATGTATGTTGCTTGTGTATTTGTCCTTTGTAATATGTAACTTGGAGATGTACATTGAATATGTTGAACATTCTGTATTTTAGGTAAATTTCTTATATCATCTTGTTCTTCTATCCAGTTCATAAAATCTTCTCCAAATTTACTATTTGCTAAGTTTTCTATATTTCCAGTTGAAATAGGTGCTTGTACTACAAAATCAAAAGCTATTTGTCTTATGCTTCCCCCACCTTTGTATTTAGTTACAATTGGTGTTGTAGGAGATTGAATTATCGAATAGCTATTTACATCTCCTTTTAAATAATCTACATCTATTTTATCTTTGTTTAAGTATGGACATGTTTCAATAAATTCTTTTATTAATTCTATTTTTGATTTTTCTGCCATCTTATTTACCTCGTTTTATATAATTTTGAATATCTCTTGTTAATTCTTTTCCTTTTGCTTTTATCATTAACTTTTCCCATTTTGAACCTGTTCCAGATGTATGGTACTGTAATTTTTCATTAGATATTTTTCTTTTTATTCCTTTTGGTTTGCTTGCCCCTTTTGCTTTTAACCCTGTATGCTGATAATGTGAATAAGGGCTAGTATATCTAATTTTAGATGGGCTAGGATATGTCTTCAATCTTCTTAATACACCATTTTCAAAAGGTATAAATGGATTCATCAATCTATCTGCTGTATCTCTCATATATCGTATAACTCTTCCATTTTCATTTAATCCATGATCTTTTAATATTTTATTGGTTGCGTTTATCTTTACTTTTATACTAAAACCACTTGCCATTATTCTGATACCTCAACTTTAAAATGTTGTAAATTACCTTTTCTATTGTCAGATATGCTTACGATTTGAAATAAATCAAATTGTTTTTTAATTTTAGTGATATCAAATTCCAAATCACAATTTCCATCCACAGTATAATCTCCCTCATTTAAAGTCCAGTCTTTTTTATATGTATCTATTGCTAGATTTTCTCCAATTTTTGCTATATCT
>CAUWKC010000018.1:0-25230 GCA_963559365.1 uncultured Clostridia bacterium
TACAAATTTTTAACGAATGCAATGAACAAATACATTATGTATTATAACATCATATTATAGCAGGTAAGATTTCAAAACAAAAAACCGAAACTTAAAAAATTTAATTTGAATTTGAAACTTGAAAAATAGACTAAAATGATGTAAAATAGGAATACAAGAAAGGCGTGATTATATGAAAGTAATATTAAAAGCAGATATAAAAGGAGTCGGAAAAAAAGATGAAGTTATAAATGCATCAGACGGTTATGCACGTAACTTTTTATTTCCTAAAAATTTAGCAGTAGAAGCTAACAATGAAAATATGGCAAAACTAAAAGCAAAACAAAATTCCGTTAAATTTCAAAAAGAGCAAGAAAGAGAAGAAGCAAAAAAAGTAGCAGAAAAATTAACTAAAATTTTATTAAAAATAAAAGTAAAAGCAGGAGAAAATGGAAAAATATTTGGAGGAGTTTCTGCAAAAGAAATTGCACAAGAATTAGAAAAACAATATCAAATAAAAGTAGATAAAAAGAAAATTGACTTAAAAGAAACAATAAAAACATTAGGAATAAAAACAATAGAAATAAAATTATTTGAAGGAGTTATTGGAAAACTAAAAATAGATGTAATAGGAGAATAATATGGAATTAGGGAAAGTACCACCACATGATTTAGAAGCAGAACAAGCTATAATAGGAAGTATGCTAACAGATAAAGATGCAGTTATATCTAGTATAGAAGTTTTGAAAGCAGAGGATTTTTACCGTGAAGACAATCGTGCAATTTATACTGCTATTTTAAATTTATATAATAGAGCAGAACCAGTTGATATTATTACAGTAAAAGCAGAATTAGAAGCAATGGGGAAATTTGAGCAAGTAGGTGGATTAGAATATTTAGCAGAACTTCCTGAAAAAGTACCAACTACAGCAAATGCTTCCAAATATATTAAAATTGTAGAAGAAAAATCAATTTTAAGAAACTTAATCAAAACAGCTAATGAAATTATAGAATTAGGTTATGACCCAACAGAAGAAGTAGAAAACATTATGGAAGGTGCAGAAAAAAAGATTTTCAATATTATGCAAAACAAAAATCAAAAAGGATATACACCTATTAAAGACGTGTTGGTAAATAGTTTTACACAATTAGAAGAATTGTATAATAGAAAACAACATATAACAGGTGTTCCAACAGGATTTACAGAATTAGACTATAAAACAGCTGGATTTCATGGGTCTGATTTAATATTAATTGCAGCAAGACCAGCAATGGGAAAATCTGCATTTGCCCTAAATATTGCAACAAATGCAGCTATCAAAGCAAAAGTACCAGTTGCTATTTTTAGCTTAGAAATGTCAAAAGAGCAAATGGTAAACAGAATGTTGTGTAGTGAAGCCATGGTAGACAGTAATAAAGTTAGAACAGGAAAACTAGAAGAAGATGATTGGACTAAATTAGCAGCAGCAATTGGACCTTTATCAGAGGCAGAAATTTATATTGATGATACACCTGGAATTTCTGTTATGGAAATAAGAGCAAAATGTAGAAAATTAAAACTAGAAAAAAATATAGGAATGGTAGTAATTGACTATTTGCAATTAGTGCAAGGAAGCAGTAAAAGAAATGGAAGCCGTGAACAAGAAATATCAGAAATTAGTCGTTCTTTAAAAATATTAGCAAAAGAAATTGGTGTACCAGTTATAGCTTTATCACAATTATCAAGAGCAGTAGAACAAAGACCAGACCATAGACCAATGCTATCAGATTTAAGGGAATCTGGTGCAATTGAGCAAGATGCTGATATTGTAATGTTTTTATATCGAGACGATTATTATAACCAAGATAGTGAAAAAAAAGATATAGCAGAAGTAATTTTAGCAAAACACAGAGGTGGTTCAACAGGAACAGTTGAATTATTATGGTTAGGAAGTTATACAAAATTTGTGAACTTAGAAAGAAGATTTGATGATTAAAATAAAAGGAAAAGAGTGAAAAGATGAAAAAAATCGATAAAACCCTTGCAGGAGTACACACACACACACACACACACACTATGTCTACTAAATAAAATAAAAAATAATGAAAAAGGTTCTATTACTTTATATGTGTTAATAAGTTGTTTATTCTTTATTATGATTTTAATATTGACATATATTGGTCATATTAATAAAATACAGCAACAGGAAAAAATAGTAGAAAATCTTAAAAGTGAATATAATAGTGAAGAAAAAATGGATGAAATATATAATCAAATTATGGAAAAATGGACAATAAAAATTGTTTTGTATGATCCTTCTGGAAAAATATATGATGTAAATGAATGGACAAATAAAGATTTAACTTTAAAAATTTTTTACCCAGAAGAAATACAAGAAAGTGACAGATATTATTATATAGATGGTGTGAAAATAAAATATCAAGAAAATCAAAAAATAACCAAAAATTGTATTATAAAGGTAGAGTATGGAGACTATAAAGAAGAAGTTCAAGTTACAAAAATAGATAAAGCAAAGCCTACTGTAGCTATTAGCCCAAATGGCGCTGCTTATGAAAAAGAAAATTCTTCAAATGGAATTTTTTCAATAAAAGTTACAGCAAGTGATACTAATGGAAGTGGAGTTAATGTTTGTCAATATGCATGGTCTACTTCAAATACCAAAGAACCTACTACTTGGACTAATTTTACAAGTGGAAAAAATATTTCAATATCAACAAAAGCAGGAAGATATTATTTATGGACAAAAGTTACAGATGAAGCAGGAAATAGGTCAGATACAAAAGTTTCTAATCTATTTTATGTATGGGGTTGGCAGTTAGAGGAAACAGGTTGGTATCATTATTCTCAAGAATCAGGTTATATGGAAAAAGGATGGCAAAATGTAAAAATATCTAAAGGTGGAAGTAAACAGTGGTTTTATTTAGACCCAAGCACTGGAAAAATGATGACAGGATGGCAAAAAGTAGATGGATATTGGTATTATTTAGAGCCTACAGCAGGTGATGGGCAAGGAGCAATGATAACAGGATGGAGAAAAGTAGATGGTTCATGGTATTACCTAAAACCAGCAGGATTTAGTGGATGGTCAGGACCAACAGGAAGTATGTTATATAGCACATCTGTTAATATTGGTGGAAAAGTTTATAACTTCAATAGCAGTGGAGTTTGTACAAATCCATAAAAAGGAGAATTATGAAAGATAAAGTAAATAAAACAATTCAAAAATATCAATTAATTGAAAAAGATGACAAATTAGTAGTCGGAGTCTCTGGAGGCCCCGACTCCATGTGTTTATTACATATATTAAAAGAATTATCTATTAAATTAGTAGTAGCTCATATAAATCATGGAATACGTGACGAAGCTATAGAAGATGAAGAATATGTTAAACAATATTGTGATAAAAATGGAATTGAAATTTATATAAAAAGAATAGATGTTAAAAAATTAGCAAATACTAAAAAAATAGGAACAGAAGAAGCTGGTAGAATAGCAAGATACGAATTTTTTGAAGAAATACTACAAAAAACAAATTCAACTAAAATAGCAGTAGCCCATAACAAAAATGACAAAATAGAAACTATTTTATTACATGTATTAAGAGGAAGCGGAATTGAAGGTTTAAAAGGAATAGAACCAAAAAGAGGAAATATTATAAGACCTTTGTTAGAATGTGAAAGAACAGAAATTGAAGCTTATTGTGAAAAAAACAATCTAAACCCAAAAATTGATAAAACAAATCTAGAAAATGATTATCAAAGAAATAAGATTAGAAATATTGTAATTCCGTATATTCAAAATGAATTCAATCCAAATTTTATAAATACACTAGAAAGACTTTCTAATATAGCAGAAGAAGAAAATAATTATATAGAAATACAAACACAACAAATTTATAAACAGCTTCTTGAAAAAGAAGAAATGTCAAAACAAATTATTTTAAATTTAAAAAACTTTAATTTGCAAGAAACAGTAATAAAAGCAAGATTAATACGATATACTATAAAAAGATTATTTGGAAATGTAGCAACGATTGAAAAAGTACATATTGAAGATATTATAAAGTTATGTAGTAACAATATAGGAAATAAATATTTAACACCAAACAAAAAAATTAAGATTTTAGTAAAAAATCATAAAATTTATTTTATAAAGCAATAATAAGCTTCCGTAGTAAATATGTGAAACATGCTTATTTGTAATAAAAAAGATATAAAAAAACTATTGAAAAACAAAATTTGATATGTTATAAAAGCAATATGAAAAAACGAAAAATAACAAGAGGAGGAAGAAATTTGAAAAATGGAATTAAAACATTAGCCATGTGGCTAATAATAGGAATTATTTTTATTGTAGTATTATCATCTATTGTAGAAAACAGTGATGCAAAATTAAAATATTCAGAATTAATTGCTGATATTAATAGTGGAAAAGTAGAATCTATACAAATAGAAGCAGATGGAAAAACCGCTATGGTACAAATGAAAGATGATAAAATTAAAAAAGAAGTTAATATTCCAAACATGGAAAACTTCATGTCATATACAGAAGACTTCTTAAAAGATGGAGCATTTACACTAGAAGAAAAATCACAATCTATTTTTGTTACAATTCTTAGTCTACTAACACCATTTGGATTGTTAATTATATTTTTTATTTTCTGGTTCTTTATGATGGGTGGAGCAAGCCAAGGTGGACCAGCAAATAAAACTATGTCATTTGGAAAAAGTAAAGCAAGAATGATGACACCAGCAGAAAAAAATAAAATTACATTTGAAGATGTAGCAGGTGTAGATGAAGAAAAAGAAGAATTAGAAGAAATAGTACAATTCTTAAAAAATCCAAAAAAATTCACTGACATGGGAGCAAGAATTCCAAAAGGAGTGTTACTAGTAGGGCAACCAGGAACAGGTAAAACATTATTAGCAAAAGCAGTAGCAGGAGAAGCAGGAGTACCATTTTTTATCATAAGTGGATCAGACTTTGTAGAAATGTTTGTTGGAGTTGGTGCTTCAAGAGTAAGAGATTTATTCGACCAAGCTAAAAAGAATGCGCCATGTATCATTTTCATTGACGAAATCGATGCTGTAGGACGCCAAAGAGGAGCTGGACTTGGTGGTGGACATGATGAAAGAGAACAAACATTAAACCAATTATTAGTAGAAATGGATGGATTTGCCGAAAACGAAGGTGTAATTGTATTAGCAGCAACCAACAGACCAGATGTATTAGATAAAGCATTATTAAGAGCAGGAAGATTTGATAGACAAATTGTAGTAGGACTTCCAGACGTAAAAGCAAGAGAGCAAATATTAGAAGTTCATTCCAGAAAGAAACGTTTAGCAGATGATGTTGATTTAAAAATCATAGCAAAAAATACTTCTGGATTTGCAGGAGCAGACTTAGAAAATGTATTAAACGAAGCAGCATTATTAGCTGCAAGAAGAGACATAAACGAAATTGGAATGAAAGAAATTGAAGATGCCATGGTAAAAGTAACTATGGGACCAGAAAAGAAAACAAAAGTAAGAAGTGAAAAAGAAAACAAATTAGTAGCTTATCATGAAGCAGGCCATGCCGTTGTAAGTCACTTCTTAGAAACACAAGATCCAGTACACCAAATTTCTATTGTACCAAGAGGAATGGCAGGAGGATATACAATGTATCGTCCAACAGAAGACAAATCCTTTATGTCAAAAACAGAAATGGAAGAAAATATAGTATCCCTATTAGGAGGAAGAGTAGCAGAAGCTTTAATCTTACATGATGTTTCAACTGGTGCAAGTAATGACATAGAAAGAGCAACTAAAATTGCAAGAAGCATGGTAACAAAATATGGAATGAGTGAAAAAATTGGAACACTAATGTTAGGAGCTAGCCAAGAAGAAGTATTTTTAGGAAGAGACCTAGCACAAGCAAAAGAATACTCAGAAGAAACAGCAGCAATTATAGACGAAGAAACAAAAGCAATAGTAGACAAAGGTTACAATTTAGCTAAACAAATCTTAACTGAAAATATAGAAAAATTGCATCAAGTAGCAGGAATATTATTAGAAAAAGAAAAAATAGAAGCAGACGAATTCGAAGCAATTTTTAGCGAATAATTTAGAACTTTTTTGGGACGGAGAAGAAATCTTTTTTGGGACGGAGAAGAAAACGACCATATGGTTAAAATTCATATGGTCGTTTTCTTCTCCGTCCCAAAAAAGATTTCTTCTCCGTCCCAAAAAATGTAATAAAAATGTAATAAAGCGCGAAAAACTACATACGCAAGGAGTACAAGTAATAATGCAAAAAATGCTATTGAAAAAAAAGTCAAAATATGAGATAGTAATATAAGAAAATAGTATATACTCTAGGGGGAATTGAAAATGTTAAAAGATAAGACAAAAAATATTGTAGCTATTTTATTAATTATGATAATCATAGCAATAGCTAGTACAAGTATGGCAGCTGATTATACATGTAAAGTTTCACTACATGGGAATAAAACAGAGTTAAAAAAAGGAGAATCAGTAACAGTTTTAGTTAAAGCAACAGAAATACAAGCTGGACAAGGAATAGCTTCTTTTAATGCTATGTTAGAATATGATTCTAATGTTTTTAGTATTACTGTAAATGGCGATGATGAAGGAGTTTGGACAAAACAAGGATTAATTGAAAATTCTCTTTCTATGTCAAGAAGTGATTTGGAGGCAAATTCAAGTGATCAAACAATTGCAAAAATTATTATAACAGCTAAACAAGATGCAACTGTTGGAAAACATAGTTTTAAAATGACAAAGATGGAATTTTCAACAGGAGAAGAGACATTCTCTGTAGCTGATGTAGGAGCAACTTTTACAATTACAGAAGATAGTGGTTCAGGAAACAATGGTGGAAACAATAATGAGGAAAATAATAATGCTGGTAACAACAATGGAAATAACCAAGGAAACACAAATACTGGTAACAGTAATATGAATGGTTCAGGTTCAATTGTAGGAGGAAATAGCAATGCAGGAGGAAGTTCATCACAAGGAGGTACAAAAAAACCTACTTCTATTGGAAATGTTTCAGCTTCTGATACAACAATACCAAAAACAGGAATTACAGATGTTCTAGTTATTGGAGCAGTTATAGGAGTAATAGCAGCTGTTATCTTTTATGTAAAATATAGAAGAGCTTATTAATAAAAATATAGAAAAGTAGCAATTTAATATTGCTATTTTTTTGTATTTATTATAAAATAAAAAAAATAATACAAGGGGAAAAAATATGAAAAATTATTACGAAATATTAGAAGTAAATAAAAAAGCTTCAAAAGAAGTAATTGAAAAAGCATATAAAGTATTAGTAAAAAAATATCATCCAGACTTACAAAAAAATGAAAAGCAAATAATAGATAAAGATAAAAAGATAAGAGAAATTAATGAAGCTTATGAAGTTCTTTCAAATGACTTTTTAAGAGAACAATATGATATAGAATATGAAAGGCATGAAAATGTTAGCTACAAAGTAGAAAAGGAAGAAATAAAAAAAGCGGAAGAAGAAATAGAAAACTTAAACACAAAAATGGAAAAACATAAAGTAGGAAGTTTTTCAGGCTTAATTACATTAGTAAAGGAATTATATAAAAACAAGCCAAAAAGAGAAGAATTAAAAGAAGTAACCAAAAGGGATATACTGGCTCTTATATTAACAATTATTATAGTAATATCAATAGGAATTGCATTATGGTTTATACCATTTACAAATGGATGGATGAGAGAACTATTATTTGAAAATCCAATTTCTCAATGGATAGGAGGATTATTCTAATATTAACATTAAAAAAATTAATTAAAATCTAACTATTGACAAGTAAAGAGCTTTCATGTATAATAAATAACGTTAAAAGGGTTATCCCACATACAGTTTCCGTAAGGACCGGAAGGAGGGGAATATAAATGTCAGAAATAAAAGTTAATAATGGGAATATAGAAGATGCCTTAAAAAGGTTTAAAAGACAATGTGCAAGAAATGGAGTATTGCAAGAAGTACGTAAAAGAGAACATTATGAAAAACCTAGCGTAAAAAGAAAGAAAAAATCAGAGGCAGCAAGAAAAAGAAAATTTTAAAATAAAAATGGAAGATGATGTTTTGTGGATATCATCTTTTTTGCAATTTTTGGGACGGAGAAAAAAATGGTTGCAATTAAGTATAATAAGCAAAAAGTGTAGTATAATAAGGAAAAGGAGGAAACAAAATGAAATATCAACAAAAAGAATTAAAAAAAGGAGTGAAACTTCACACCATAGATACTGAAAAATTCAAAACAAATTTAATAGCTGTATTATTAACAACTAAATTAACAAGAGAAAATGTAACAAAAAATGCAGTAATATCAGCTATATTAAGAAGAGGTTCTAAAACTATGCCTTCACAAGAAGAAATAAGTAAGCAGATGGAAGAAATGTATGGAGCTAGTTTTGATTGTGGATTAGATAAAAGAGGAGATAATCAAGTACTAAAATTTTATATTGAAACAGTAAGGGACGAATTTTTACCACAAAAAGGGGAAAAACTGTTGAAAACCTCTATAGAAAAGATATTAGACATTGTTTTAAATCCATATGTAGAAACAGATGAAAATGGAAATAAAAAATTTAAAACAGAATATGTAGAACAAGAAAAAAACAATATTAGTCAAATTATAGATGGGAAAATTGACAATAAGGCAAGGTATGCAATAGAAAGATGTACAGAAGAAATGTATCCTAATGAACCATTTGGGTTATACAGATTTGGTTATAAAGAAGATTTAGAACAAATGGATGCAATAAATTTGTATAATTATTATTTGCAATTAATCGATTCATGTAAAATAGATATTTTTATTTCAGGGGATAATGGGGAAGATACAGATAATATAGTTACAGAAAATCAAAATATACAAAAATTAAAAGAAAGAACTCCTGATTTTATAGTTCCAAAAGAGTTGAATAAGGAATTGCCAGAAAAAGAGAACACAGTAACAGAATCAATGGAAGTTACTCAAGGTAAATTGATTGTAGGATTAAATGTATCATTAGAAAATGAAGATATGACTTATGATGCTTTAATATATAACAGCATTTTAGGTGGAAGTGCTAATTCTAAAATGTTCCAAAATGTAAGAGAAAAAGCACATTTAGCTTATGTTGCTAGTTCTAGTTATCTAAAATATAAAAATAATATATTTGTCAACTGTGGAATTGAAATTGGAAATTATGAAAAAGCATTAAAACTTGTTAAAGAACAAATAGAAGACATGAAAAAAGGCAATTTTACAGAAGAAGATATAGAAAATGCAAAAAAAGGAATTATAGCAACAATAAAAACAATAGAAGATGAACAAGACACACAAATAACCTATTATTTTGGACAAGAATTAATACAAAGTAAAATTTCTATTGATGATTACAAAAATAGAATTGAAAAAATAAAAAAAGAAGATATTGTCAACGTAGCAAAAAATGTGGCAATTCATACAATATATTTTTTAAAAGATTAAAGAATAGGAGGAAAAATAGTGCAAGTTATAGAAAACTTAAAAGTGAGAGAAAAAATATATATAGAAAAGCTAAAAAATGGCTTAACAATTATGATTATTCCAAAAGAAGGAATGCAAAAAAAATATATGATTTGGGGAACAAAATATGGTTCAAATGAAAGTAGCTTTATAGTACCAGGAGAGGAAGAAATAACAAATGTACCAAATGGTGTTGCACATTTTTTAGAACACAAATTATTTGAACAAGAAAATGGCACAAACAGTTTAGATGTTTTAACTGCTTTAGGAGTGGAAGCAAATGCATATACAACTAATGACCATACAGCTTATTTATTTGAAAGTACAGATAATTTTTATGAAGCAATGGATGAATTAATGGATTATGTTCAACATCCCTATTTTACAGATGAAAATGTAGAAAAGGAAAAAGGAATAATAGGTCAAGAAATTATGATGTATGATGATTATCCAGAATGGCGAGTTTACTTAAATGCTATGAATGCAATGTATCATAAAAATCCTGTTAAAATTGATATAACAGGAACAATTGAGACCATTAATAAAATAGATAAAGAAATTTTATATAAATGTTACAACACTTTTTATAATCCATCTAATATGACAATGGTTTTATGTGGAGATTTTAAACCAGAAGAAATTTTAGAAGAAGTAAAAAAACGATTAATAGATACTAAAGCTAGTGGAGAAATTAAAAGAATTTATCCAGAAGAACCAGAAGAAATTGTACAAGAAAAAATAGAACAAAAATTAGAAGTAAGCCAACCATTATATGTTATAGGAATTAAAGACAAAGTACAATGTGAAGATATGGTGAAAAAGCATATAGCTATTGAGATTTTATTAAATTTATTAATAGGGAGAAGTTCTGATTTATATAAAAAATTATATAATGATGGTATTATTTATGCACAACCTAGCTTAGAATATGAATTTAGTAAGATATATGCTCATGTTATGATAACAGGACAAGCTAATGAACCAGAAACAGTATATAAAAATTTCAAAGAAACAGTAGAAAAATTTAAAAAAGAAGGAATAGTAGAAGAAGATTTTAATCGTATCAAAAAAATGATATATGGTGGATATGTTAAGGAATATAATGATGTTGTAAATGTTGCTAGAATGTTTTTAGCAGATTCGTTTAAAGGAATAAACAGTTTTGAGTATTTAGAAGAAATGAAAGGGATTACTGTAGAATATTTGGAACAAATCTTGAAAGATGTCTTTAAAGAAGAAAAAATGATTATTTCTATCGTTAAAAGTTAAAAGAAAAAAAGGTAGTAAAAACGGAGTTTTTTTTATAAAAAAAGAAACGCCGTTTTCTGCTGTCAAAAAATGTCGAAAAAAATTCAAAAAAGTCGTACGAAAGTTGGCAAAAACCATTGAAAATACTTGACTTGAGAAAAATCTTGTGGTAATTTATAAATATACAGAAGAAGAATAAAAAAAAGGAGAGAATGAAATGTTAAATGATGAAATTTGTAAATTAAGAGATAAGCTAAACCGCAGTATTGAAGCAGGAGAAGATTATCAAATCACTTATAAATTAAGTGTAGAATTAGATGAGCTAATTGCAAAATATTATCGAGAATTGAAAAAAGAAAAAAATAAGTAAACCTCTTAGGCATTTTTGTGCATTTAAGAGGTTTATTTTTTTATAATTTTCTCGGCTCAATACTCAAAACAAGAAACTTAAAATATTTAGACTATTGAAAACAAAAAAGATATATAATATAATAGCACCATGAAAGCAACTTGATTTAAATTTAGATTAAGTTCAAAAGAAATAAAGGTGTGACGAAAATGAACACAGTAATATTAAAATTTGGAGGAAGTTCTGTTGCAGATAATATTAAACTAAATATTGTAGCAGAAAAAGTAATCAGTTTAAAAAAGGAGGCAAAAAACGTAGTTGTAGTAGTATCTGCACAAGGAAAAACTACTAATCAATTAATCAAAGAAGCACAAGAGTTATCAGCCATTCCAGAGGAAAGGGAGATGGATGTATTACTATCAACAGGAGAGCAAGTAGCAGCAGCTAAATTAAGTATATTGTTAAACCGTAAAGGTTATCCAGCAGTTGCTTTAACAGGTTGGCAAGCAGGAATTCAAACTAATTCAGTTTATACTAGTGCAAAAATTGAAAAAATTGCAACACAAAAGATGGAAGAAGAATTAGAAAAAGGAAATATTTTAGTTGTAACTGGATTCCAAGGTTTAGATGAAAAAGGAAATATTACAACATTAGGAAGGGGAGGTTCAGATACAACAGCAGTGGCTTTACAGGTAGCACTAAAAGCAGAAAAATGTTATATATTTTCAGATGTAGATGGAATTTATTCAGCAGATCCAAATATGATTACAGTTGCAAAAAAATTAGATGAAATATCATTTGACGAAATGCAAGAAATAGCTGATGCAGGAGCAAAAGTATTACATAATCGTTGTATACAAATAGGAAAGAAATTTGATTGTGACATTATTTCAAAATGTACATTTTCAGAAGAAGAAGGAACTAAAATTTGTCCAGAAATTGAAACATCAGAAGTGAAAAGTATTGTAAAAAATGAAAAATTACTAACAATACAAATGGAAAAAGAAGAAAATATTTCAAAAGAGGAAACATATGATATTTATCAAGACTTATTACAAAATAATATAATAGTAGAATGTTTTGAAAAAAGAAAAAATATCTTACAATTTAGGATTAAAGAAGCAGAAAAAAATAAAGTACAAGAAATGTTAGATGAAGCATATCAAGAATATCAAATAAAACAAATAAAATTAGAGAAATTAACAATTGTAGGATATGGAATAATTCAAGACAATGTAGTATTAAATAAAGTAATAAATCAATTAAAAAATGCTGATATAGAAATTTTAGACATACATTTAACACAAGCTAAAATCGAAATATTAGTAAAAGAAATAGAAAATAAAGAAATAGAAAAATTACACCAAAAATTAATAAGAAGATAGAAAAAGAAAAACTAGGAATACTTTATAAATGTAGTATAACCTAGTTTTTTAATTATATTATTTTTCCTGATTTATCAATTTTTCAACAATTTGAATAGCATTGCTAGCAGCACCTTTTCTAATATTATCAGCAACAACCCAAAGATTAACACCAGAAGGAATACTTTCATCACGTCTAACTCTACCAACAAAAACTTCATCATGTCCATTAGTTGTTGATGGTATAGGATATAAATTAGAAGAAGGGTCATCCATTAAAATCAAATTAGGAAAATTTTTCAAAGTATCTAATAATTCTTGCATTTTAAAATCTTTTTCAAATTCAACATTGATTGATTCAGAATGAGAATTTTGAACAGGAACTCTAACAGTAGTTGCTGTAATTTTTAAATCTGGTCGATGCAAGATTTTTTTAGTTTCATTTATCATTTTCAATTCTTCTTTTGTATACCCATTTTCAGTAAAAGAATCAATATGTGGCAAGCAATTATTGTAAATAGGATATGGGAATTTTTTCAAAGGCTTTTTTAAATCCTTATTTTCTAAATCTTCTAAAGCATCCTTTCCAGCTCCTGATACGGCTTGATAAGTAGAATAAATAATTCGTTTAATATGATATTTATCATCTAAAGCCTTTAAAGGGAGCATTGCTTGAATTGTAGAACAATTTGGATTAGCAATAATTCCATTATGTTTATAAACATCTTCAAAATTTACTTCAGGCACAATTAAAGGAACATTATCATTCATACGAAAGTAACTACTATTATCAATTACAATACATCCTTTTTTAGCAGCAATAGGAGCAAACTTTTTAGAAGTTTCACCACCTGCTGCAAAAATTGCAAAATCATAATGAGTGTCAAAAGAGTTTTCAGTTAATTCTTCTACAGTATAATCCTTTCCTAAAATAGAAAATATAGTTCCTGCTGATTTTTTAGAGGCGAATAAACCATATGTTTCTATTGGTAATTTTTTTTCTTCTAATATCTGAAGAACAGTCCTACCAACAAGACCAGTTGCACCAACAATGGCAATTTTAAATTTTTTCAAGATTATTACCTCCTTTTATTCTTATTCTACTATAAAGTATGAATTTTGCCAATAGAATGATTCATTTAAGTTTCAGTTTTTTACTTTAAGATTCCACCTCCTATGTTATGATATAATGTTATAATACATAATGTATGCTTGAATGAAATGAGTTTTAAAATTTGTTATTGCTTATCTTGAGTAATGTTCACGGATACAATGAATATAGTTCTATTTTTATAATTTTCTCGGCTCAATACGCAAAATAAGAAATTTTAAAATAGTTTTATGGCACCCTTCCACTAAAAGTGAACTCTTTCCATAAAACTATTTAAAAATTTCTAATATTGCTCCAATCACATTCGAAAAGTTATAAAAATATAACTATATTCATTGTAGGCCTGAGTGAAAGAGGTCTCCAGTTAAACAATTACAAATTTTTAACGAATGCAATGAACAAATACATTATGTATTATAACATTATATCATAACATAGGAGGTGGAATCTTAAAGTAAAAAACTGAAACTTAAATGTGTTTTTGCTTGCCTTTTGTAAAAATTTAAGATATAATATTAAGCCAAGTGAAGGAGAAAGAATATGAAAAATGAGCATAGAAACTTCAAACAAATGGTTAATATTTTTTATAATGAAGAAGTACAAGAAATAAATAATGAAGAAGATATAGTTTTAAAAAACAAAGGAACAATAAAATTAGAACCAAAAATTATGTATGATAAATTTTCTGGTGATATGAAAATAGAGTTTAAAATTGGAAATAAAAAAATGTATAAAATAAAAGACTTATCTGAATTTTATACTAAAATGTTAGAAAAAGATTTTCATCGTTATGGAGAAAAACTGCAATTTATTCACACAAGAGAAATGTTTGAAGAAGACAGTAAACCATTATTAGACTTTGTATTACATTATGCAGAAATTATAAAATATGCTAACTCAAACTCTAATAATAATTATCGTTATTATGGGAAAGCTTTGAGCGAAACAAATATAATTTTAGGAAATAGTGGAATTGATGATTTATTTGAAATACTAAAAGGAAGAAAAGTTTTATTACAAAGAGATTATAAGACAAGTGAAATAGAATTAACAGAAGAACAACCGCCAATAAAATTTACTCTCAAAAAAACTGAAAATGGTGAATATTCAATAATACCAAGTATGGAAGTTTTCAATGTAGCAATTATAAAAGGAAAAAAATACAAATATGTGTTAGACCAAACAAAATTATACCGTTGCACAAAAGAATTTGAAAATACAAATTTAAAATTATTAGAAATGTTTAGAGAAAATTATATGACAGAAGTAACTTTAGGAAAAGAAGAATTACCACAGCTATTTTCTGTTATTATCCCAAGAGTAAAAAAAGCTATTATTATGCAAGACATGGAAGAAGAAATAAAAAAATACAAACCAAAAGAATTAGTAGTTAAAGTATATTTAGACTTTGACGAAAAAGATTATTTAATAGCAGATGTAAGATTTATGTATGATGGAGAAGAATTCAACCCATTAGATGAAAGTTTAGAAATAACAATAGCAAGAAATATGATACAAGAAACTAAAGCCTTTAATATATTTAGAAAAACAGGTTTTATGTTTGATGCTAAAAATCTAAGATTTATTTTACCACAAGACGAAAAAATTTATGAATTTTTAACAGAAGATATTGAATATTATCGTCAAAAATTTGAAATATTGGTAACAGAAAAATTCAAAACAAAGCAGATTAAACAGCCTAAAATAGGGAGTCTAGGGGTAAAAGTTGAAAATAACTTATTGACAATTGACCTAAAAAATATTGATATTGATGCTAAAGAATTGAAAGACATTATGGAAAAATATAACTTAAAGAAAAAATATTATAGATTAAAAGATGGCAGTTTTATAAATTTAGAAGAAAATAAAGAAATAAGCTTTTTAAATAAACTAATGTCAGGAATGAACATTGATTATAAAGAATTAGAAAATGAGCAAATTAATTTACCAGTAAATAGAAGTTTGTATTTAAACCAATTACTAAAAGGAATAAAAGGAACAGAAATAATTAAAAATGAGGAATACAAAGAAATAGTAAACAGTTTAGATAAAGAAAAACTAGAAGAAACAATTAAAGTGCCAAAAGAACTAGAATCTGTCTTAAGATATTATCAAAAAACAGGATTTAAATGGTTAAAAATTCTGGATTATTATAGATTTGGTGGCATTTTAGCAGATGATATGGGACTTCGGAAAAACAATTCAAATGTTATCTGTAATTGTTGATTATGTACAAAACAATAAAAATAGAAAAGCAAGTTTAGTAGTATCTCCAAGTTCATTAACATTAAATTGGCAAAACGAAGCACAAAAATTTGCACAAGGCTTAAAAACATTAGTAATAAATGGAACTTTAACAGAAAGAAAAAGAAAAATTGAAGAAATAGAACAATATGATTTAGTTATTACATCTTATGATTTACTAAAAAGAGATATTGAGTTATATATAAAAAAAGATTATCATTTCCGTTACATTATAGCTGATGAAGCGCAGTACTTAAAAAACAGTAATACACAAAATGCAAAATCAATCAAAAAAATAAAAGCAGATACACGTTATGCCTTAACAGGAACACCAATCGAAAATTCTTTATCAGAATTATGGTCTATATTTGACTTTATAATGCCAGGATACCTTTTTAATTATAAATACTTTAAAACCACATATGAAACACCAATAATCAAAGAAGAAGATAAAAAAGCAATGGAAAAACTAAGAATGTTAATAGAACCATTCATATTGAGAAGAAACAAAAAAGAAGTATTAACAGAATTACCAGACAAAACAATAACAGTATTAAATAATGAAATGGGAGAAGAACAAAAAAGAATTTATCTAACATATTTAGCACAAGCAAAACAAGAAATTGCCGAAAAAATTGAATTAGATGGTTATGAAAAAAGCCATATGCAAATACTAGCAGCATTAACCAGACTAAGACAAATTTGTTGTCATCCATCATTATTCATACAAGACTATAAAGATACAAGCAGTAAACTAGAACAATGTATGGAAATATTGCAAGATGCCACAAGCAGTGGTCACAAAATCCTATTATTTTCAGGATACACATCAATGCTTGAAATAATAGAAAAAGAATTAAAACAAAAAAATATAACATATTTCAAATTAACAGGAAGCACAAAAGTAGAAGAAAGAATAGAACTAGTAGAAGAATTCAACAAAAATCCAGACATAAAAGTATTTTTAATCTCTTTAAAAGCAGGAGGAACAGGACTAAACCTAACAGGAGCAGACATAGTAGTACATTACGACCCATGGTGGAACTTATCCACAGAAAATCAAGCAACAGACCGAGCTTACAGAATAGGTCAAAAAAACAACGTCCAAGTATACAAACTAATAACCAAAAACTCCATAGAAGAAAAAATATACGAACTCCAACAAAAAAAAGCAGAACTAGTAGACAACATGTTAAGCACAAAAACCTCTTTTATCAACAAATTATCCAAAGACGAAATAATGAGACTGTGGGGACAGTTCTAATTTGTCTCACATTTTGAGTCGAATTAAGTCGAAAAAAGACAAATAATGAAAGGAAAAGATTGATATGGAAAAAGAAATTATTGTTATTGGTGGAGGATTAGCAGGCTGTGAAGCAGCTTATCAAATTGCTAAAAGAAAGATAAAAGTAAAATTATATGAAATGAAGCCATTCAAATTTTCGCCAGCACATAGTAACAAAGATTTAGCGGAAATTGTATGTAGTAATTCTTTTAAATCTAATTTACTAACAAATGCATGTGGGTTGTTAAAAGAAGAATTACGAAGATTAGATTCGTTGTTAATTCGTATTGCAGACGAGACAAAAGTTCCAGCTGGACAAGCTTTGGCAGTGGATAGAGAGGAATTTGCTAAAAGAGTTACAGAAGAAATACAAAAAAATCCATATATTGAAGTAATTCATGAAGAAATAAGTGACCTAAAAGAAATGTTAAAAGAGCATGTGGTAATTGTAGCAACCGGTCCACTGACATCTGATAAATTAGCATATCAAATTCAAGAATTGACTGGGCAAGATAAATTGTATTTTTATGACGCAGCAGCTCCTATTTTAGAAAAAGATAGTATTGATTTTTCTATTGCTTTTTATGGTGATCGTTATGTGCAAGAAAAGAAAAAAGATGAAACTATAGAACAATGGAAACAAAGGATAATGGCTCAAGATAATGAAGAACAAAGCTATATTAATTTACCGATGAACCAAGAAGAATATGAAACTTTTTGTAAAAATTTAATAGAAGCGGAAGTAGTAACTTTGCATGAATTTGAAAAAAGAGAAATTTTTGAAGGATGCATGCCTATTGAAATTATGGCTAAAAGGGGGATAGATACTTTACGATTTGGACCATTAAAGCCTGTTGGATTTGATGACCCAAGAACAGGAAAAAGACCTTATGCAGTAATCCAATTAAGACAAGACGATAAACAGGCAACTTTATATAATATGGTAGGATTTCAAACCAATTTAAAATTTGGAGAACAAAAACGTATTTTTAGATTGATACCAGGATTACAAAATGCAGAATTTGTAAAATATGGTGTAATGCATAGAAATACATATATAAATTCTAGCGAATTATTAGACGAAACATATCGCTGTAAAAAAATACCCAACTTATATTTTGCAGGGCAAATTACCGGAGTAGAAGGATATGTAGAATCAATTTCCTCTGGATTAGTAGCAGGTTTGAGCGCAGCAGGTCATTTTTGGGACGGAGGAAAAAAAGACCATTTTTCAGAATACACAGTGATTGGTGCTTTGGCTCATTATATCTCGACTCCGAATAAAAAATTTCAGCCAATGAATGCGAATTTTGGAATATTACCTGAATTGGAAGGGAAAAAAATTAAAGATAAAAAAGAACGATATAAAAAATTGGCAGAAAGAAGTTTAAGAGAGATTTAGTTCTCTCTTTTTTGTTACAAATATTACCAAAATATGACATTTAGGTTAAAAATGATTCATTTTACATAAAACTATTGAAAAAATTATGTATATTTGGTATAATATAGAATAGATGAGTAATATTTTAAGTTTCTATTATATATAGGAGGAAAATTATGGAGAATATTAAAGTAGAAGAAATTATGAAGAATTATAAACAAGATGAAAAGAGCTTTACAAAAACTGCAAAAAACACTGAATATTTAAAAAAATTGGAAGATATTAAAGAAAAAAACATTGAAATCAACAAATTAAAATTACATATTGAAAGATTAGTAGAAGAAAGTGAAACAAAAGATGTTCAAGTAAATGAAGAATGTCAAAGACAAATAAAAGAAACAGAAAAAGAATTAGAAAATGAAAAAGAAGAACTAAAAAAGCTTGAAGATGAAAAAAATGAAATGTTAGTAAATAAAAAGAAGTCTGAAAGGCAAGTAAGAGAACAAATTTGCAAAAATGTTAATGAATTACAAGATAAAACTAGAAAAGAATTAATGACTGAAAAAAGAAGTTTAGATACTCAAATAGAAAAGAAAAAGTTAGAACTTGCTATGAAAAAATTCGAAATATCACAATTTAATTATCGTTATGACGAAAATGGAGTTCCAACAAATGGAGAGGATTTTAAAAACTTACAAGAAGAATCTATTGCATTAAATAAAGACATAAAAGATTTGGAAAAAGCAATAGAAAAATGTGAAAATTATAAAGAAAAATTAATTTATCCTTTTAAAATGCCACCAGAATTACCAGATGACAAAATTTATATCTCTTATGAAAAAACAAATGAAAAAGAAACACCACAAATATCAGAAAAAGAAGAAAAATCAACTAAAACAGAAATGGAAGAAAAAATAGATAAAATAAAAAGCGATTGGGATAAAGCTAACAAAGACTATAGAAACATTCATTTAGAACCAGAAGATATCATAAAAGAAAATCCTGTTCAATCTAAAAAACCACAGGATAAAAATGTTTTTGAAAAAGCTAATATAATTGATGAAGCAAATAAAAAATTACAAGAAGATAATAGAGATTATAGCAAAAATGCTCTAATAAATGACTATTTAAAAGAAACACCAAAAGTTTCAAGAGTAAAAACAAAAGCAAATATAAGTTACATTGAAATATTAGAAAATAGCAATACTATAAACTATAGAGATGTAGAAGGAAAAGAAGAAACAATTGGAAGTATAAAAGATAGAAAACAAAAAGCTGAATTATTAAAAAGATTAAATATTTCAGATATGTGTAAAGAAATTTCTGGCGGTATTTTTTCAAACTTGAATTTAAGAAGAAAAATAAATCCTAATATAGTATTGGTATTACAAGAACACCCAGAACAATTAAAAGAATATATATCTTCTATACAAGATAAAACAAAATTACCTTTTGAATTAGTACATAACCTAAAAGACATTGGAATATGGAAAAAATTAAAATTAAATAAATTTACAAAGACAGAAGAAAAATTAGGAGCTAAAATAATAGGTAAAATATTTAATAAAAATCAGGCATTGGCAGAAGCAACAAAAACAAATTCAGCTGATAAAGAAAATGTGAAAAAGAAAGAATTTGTACAAAAAGTTGAAAATAGAGACTCACATATAGAAAAAGAAGCAAACAAAGTATTACAAGAAGCAGAAAATAATAGAGGAAAAGAAGTATCAAAAATAATGGAAGACCAAAATGAAAAATAAAAAATCAGCAATTTTTATTGACTTATTGCTATAAAGATGATACAATATAAACCGTTATGGTAAATCACATGTAATGTGTGAATCCGTAACGGTTTATAAATTTATATAGGAGGTGAAATTTAAGTGCCAACAATTAATCAATTAGTAAGAAAAGGAAGAAAAACAGGAGTAACAAAATCAACAGCTCCAGCACTTCAACATGGATGGAACTCTAAAAACAAAAGATTAACAAACAATAGAGCACCACAAAAAAGAGGAGTATGTACTGTAGTAAAAACTGTTACACCTAAAAAGCCAAACTCAGCATTAAGAAAAGTTGCCAGAGTTAGACTTTCTAATGGTTATGAAGTTACATCTTATATCCCAGGTATAGGACATAACTTACAAGAACACAGTGTTGTATTAATTAGAGGTGGTAGGGTAAAAGACCTTCCAGGTGTTAGATACCACATCATCAGAGGAACATTAGATACAGCAGGTGTTAAAGATAGAATGCAAGCGCGTTCTAAGTATGGAGCTAAACGTCCTAAAAAATAAAAAAATCGACTAAATCAGGCATCTTGCACAATTTCGCTATTGTTTTCAAACTTTGACGTACCAACGTACGACTTCAGCTTGAAACCAATATCAAAATTGCACAATACACCTAATTTATTCAATTTTTAAAATGGGAATTTAGTTTAAAAATTAATAGTGCTTGTTATTGTATCTAAAATTAAGGTACTTAAATTTAGAATAAATAAATAAGTGCTATGCGCAAAAAAGGAAACTTTTTTGAGAGTACCGAAATGCTTTTGTTAAAGCATTAAAATAAATAAGGAGGGAAGAATAGTGCCAAGAAAAGGATATGTAGCAAAAAGAGAAGTATTACCAGATCCAATATATAATAGCAAAGTTGTTACAAAATTAGTAAACAACATCATGTTAGATGGTAAAAAATCAGTTGCTCAAAAAATAGTATATGATGCATTTGACATCATAAAAGAAAAAGAAGGAAAAGATCCTTTAGAAGTTTTTGAAGCAGCATTAGAAAATATCATGCCAGTTCTAGAAGTTAAAGCTAGAAGAGTTGGTGGAGCAACATACCAAGTTCCATTAGAAATTAGACCAGAAAGAAGACAAACATTAGGATTAAGATGGATTGTAACTTATGCTAGAAACAGACATGAAAAAACTATGGCTGAAAAATTAGCTGGTGAATTAATAGATGCTGTTGCTGGAAATGGTGGAGCATTTAAGAAAAAAGAAGATACACATAGAATGGCTGAAGCGAATAAGGCTTTTGCTCATTATAAATGGTAAAATTTTTCTTAAAAACAGCAATCTGCACAATTTCAGAAATCATATAACAATTCGACGTACCATCGTACGACTTCATCGTTATATGTTTTCTAAAATTGCACAGCTTACTATTTTAAAGAAAAATTAAATTTAAAAATGCAAAAAAATGAAATGACAGAACCTAAGAAAGGGGGAAATATAAAAAATGGCAGGAAGAGCATACCCATTAGAGAGAACTAGAAATATAGGAATAATGGCACATATTGATGCCGGAAAAACAACAACAACAGAAAGAATCTTATTTTATACAGGAAAAGTTCATAAAATAGGAGAAACTCACGAAGGTGCAGCTACTATGGACTGGATGGCACAAGAACAAGAAAGAGGAATTACCATTACATCTGCTTGTACAACATGTTTCTGGAACAATAATAGAATAAATATTATTGACACACCAGGACACGTTGACTTCACAGTAGAAGTACAAAGATCTCTAAAAGTTCTTGACGGAGCTGTAACAGTTTTAGCAGCAAAAGGTGGTGTACAACCACAAACAGAAACAGTTTGGAGACAAGCTGACAAATACAATGTACCAAGAATGGTATATGTTAATAAAATGGACATCACAGGAGCAAACTTTATGCTATGTGTTGACCAATTAAAAACAAGATTACATGCTAATGGTGTTCCAATCCAATTACCAATTGGAGCAGAAGACACATTCAAAGGAATAGTAGACTTAATCAAAATGAAAGCATATATACATAAAGACGAACAAGGAAAAGAAATTGAAGAATGTGAAATTCCAGAAGACATGAAAGAATTAGCAGAAGAATACCGTAATAAAATGGTAGAATCTGTTGCAGAACAAGATGAAGAATTAATGATGAAATATTTAGAAGGTGAAGAACTTTCTGAAGAAGAAATCAAAAAAGGATTACGTGCAGGAACAATAGCTAACACAATCGTTCCAGTATGTTGTGGTTCTTCATACAAAAACAAAGGAGTTCAAGAATTATTAAATGCAATTGTTGACTTTATGCCATCACCAATTGATATACCACATATTAAAGGTATTGACTTAGATGGACAAGAAGTAGAAAGAAAAACTTCTGATTCAGAACCATTCTCAGCATTAGCATTCAAAATTGCAACAGACCCATTTGTTGGAAAATTATGTTTCTTTAGAGTATATTCAGGAACATTAGAATCAGGATCAACAGTATTAAATGCAAACAAAGATAAAAAAGAAAGAATCGGAAGAATTCTTCAAATGCATTCAAACCATAGAGAAGATATTGATAAAGTATATGCTGGAGACATTGCAGCAGCTGTTGGTATTAAAGAAGTAACAACAGGAGATACTTTATGTGATATGGCACATCCTGTTATATTAGAATCAATGGAATTCCCAGAGCCAGTTATCGACGTAGCAATTGAGCCAAAAGATAAAGTAGCTCAAGAAAAATTAGGAATTGCATTAGGAAAATTAGCAGAAGAAGATCCAACATTTAAAGCATACACAAACCATGAAACTGGTCAAACTATTATCGCAGGTATGGGTGAATTACACTTAGATATTATCGTTGATCGTTTAAAAAGAGAATTCAAAGTAGAATGTAATGTAGGTAAACCACAAGTTGCTTACAAAGAAACAATCAGAAACAAAGTTAAAGTACAAGGTAAATTTATTCGTCAATCTGGTGGTAAAGGACAATATGGTGACGTTTGGTTTGAAATGGAACCATTAGAACCAGGAAAAGGAATCGAATTCGAAAGTAAAATTGTCGGAGGAGCTGTTCCAAAAGAATATATTAAACCAATCGAACAAGGTATGAGAGAAGCTGCTGAAAGCGGAATCTTAGCTGGATATCCAGTAATCGATTTCAAAGCTACTTTAGTAGACGGATCTTACCATGAAGTTGACTCTTCAGAAATGGCATTCAAAATAGCTGCTTCAATGGCATTTAAAGAAGGATGTAAACAAGCAAAAGCAGTTATCTTAGAACCTATTATGAAAGTAGAAATAACAGTTCCAGAAGAATACATGGGAGATGTTATTGGAGATGTAAACTCAAGACGTGGTAGAATGGAAGGTATGGACGGAGTAGATGGAATGCAAGAAATTCACTCATTTGTACCACTTTCAGAAATGTTTGGATATGCAACAGACTTACGTTCTAAAACACAAGGAAGAGGAACATACACAATGGAACCTTCACACTATGAAGAAGTTCCAAAATCAGTTTTTGAAGCAATCGTTGCTTCCAGAGCTAAAAACTAAAAAATGCAATCTTGCACAATTTTAATGGAAAGTATTGATTTTTTAGTCAAAATGGTATAAAATGCTTATACAAAATGAGTTATTAAATTTAAAAAATAAAATTTAAAGGAGGATTTTCAAATGGCAAAAGCAAAATTTGAAAGAACAAAACCACATGTAAACATTGGTACAATTGGTCACGTAGACCACGGAAAAACAACAACAACAGCAGCTATTACAAAATACTTATCATTATTAGGAAAAGCACAATATGAAGCATATGATCAAATAGACGGAGCACCAGAAGAAAAAGCAAGAGGAATCACAATCAACACAGCTCACGTAGAATATGAAACAGATACTAGACACTATGCACACGTTGACTGCCCAGGTCACGCAGACTACGTTAAAAACATGATTACAGGAGCTGCTCAAATGGACGGTGCAGTATTAGTTGTATCAGCAGCTGATGGACCTATGCCACAAACAAGAGAACACATCTTATTAGCTAGACAAGTAGGTGTTAAATATATCGTTGTTTACTTAAACAAATGTGACATGGTTGATGATCCAGAATTATTAGAATTAGTTGAAATGGAAGTTAGAGACTTATTAAGTGAATATGATTTCCCAGGAGATGACATTCCAATCATCAAAGGATCTTCATTAAAAGTATTAGAATGTGCTTCTACAGATCCAAATGCAGAAGAATACAAACCAATGAAAGAATTAATGGAAGCTATCGACAGCTATATTCCAACACCAGAAAGACCAGTTGACCAACCATTCTTAATGCCAGTTGAAGACGTATTCACAATTACAGGACGTGGAACTGTTGCAACAGGTAGAGTAGAAAGAGGTATGGTAAAAGTTTCTGACGAAGTTGAAATCGTTGGATTATCAGCAGAAAGAAAGAAAACAGTTGTAACTGGTGTAGAAATGTTCAGAAAATTATTAGACCAAGCTGAAGCTGGAGACAATATCGGAGCATTACTAAGAGGAGTTGACAGAAAAGAAATCGAAAGAGGTCAAGTTCTTGCAAAACCAGGAACTATCCATCCACATACAAAATTCACTTCTGAAGTTTATGTATTAACAAAAGAAGAAGGTGGAAGACATACACCATTCTTCAATGGATACAGACCACAATTCTATTTCAGAACAACAGACGTTACAGGTGTTATTGAATTAGCAGCTGGAACAGAAATGGTTATGCCAGGAGATAACGTATCAATGACAATCGAATTAATTACACCTATCGCTATCGAAAAAGGATTAAGATTCGCTATTCGTGAAGGTGGTAGAACAGTTGGTTCAGGTGTTGTTGCAGATATCTTAGCTTAAATATAAAAAAAGAGTACAACGTACTCTTTTTTTGTTACTATATAATGGTTTAAAAAAGGTGGTTGGTGTATCACTTGGGAAATAAGGG
>CAUWKC010000019.1:0-24454 GCA_963559365.1 uncultured Clostridia bacterium
TGTCAATGACAGTTTTCTTCTCCGTCCCAAAAACGACCCAAAAACGACCAAAACGGCTAAAGATTATTTTCTGTCAAATATTGTTTTAAATACTCCTTGATCAATTAAGCTAGAGAATATATTTTTGAAAATAATTAAAATAATTGGTCCAATTAATAGTCCTATAATTCCAACCACTTTAAAACCTGTATACATTGCAATTAATGTGAAAATTGGATGGATTCCTATATTTTTACTAACTAATTTTGGTTCTAAGAGTTGTCTTACAACAGACATGATAATTAGTAAAATAATAATAGCAATTCCTAAATTAATATCACCATTTATGGCACATATAATAGCCCATGGCAACATAACAGTTCCAGAACCTAAAATAGGAAGAGCATCAACAAATCCTATAAATAAAGCCATTAGTAATGGGTATTTTATATTAAATCCTAGTAATGCCAAAATATATAATCCAATTAAAGAAATTATAAAAGACACTAATACTAAAGTTGCTTCTGCTTTTAAATAACCTCCTAAACTTTTTATCAAATCTTTTAAATGTCTTCCAATTTTTTTTACCCATAGTTTTGGGACATGATGTTCTATTTGATCTAAAATATAAATTTTATCAACACAAATAAAATAAAGTGCTACAACTGTAATACCTATACAAATAGCAATAGAAGGTAAACTTGTCACGATAGTAAGTAGCCCTGTTAGTATTCCTCTTAACCAATTAGATGCATTTTCTAATAAATCTCCTGTAGAATTTTGAATTACATTTAATATTTCATCTGATAAATGAATTTTATCAAATTCAAAGCTATTCATAAAGTTCTGAAATTGTATGTATGCTTTATCAAAATATTGATTTAAACTTTGTAATAAACTAGAAGATTCGGAAAATAGAGTTATTAATATCCATGCTAGACTTCCTAAAATAATAATAGATACAATTATAAAAATAATAATTGAACTACTTCTTCTTGTAAGTTTAGTTTTTTTCATGATAAATTTAATAGCTGGTTCTATAATTAAAGATATAATAAAAGCAATTAAAAAAGGCATATAAAAAATTGAAAGTTTTAGTGCTAAATATAATCCTAATAAAAGTAAAACGACATATAAAATATTTTTTATAACTCTTGTCCAATAAGATACATTAACAATCATTTCTTGCCTCCTTATCTTATTGTATGTAAAAGAGCGGAATATTATCCGCTCTTTATATTATTCTGCATTTTTATTTTCATTACAATCACAGATTTTTTGAATGGTATTGCATACTTCTTGATTTCCTAATTCTTTATTATTTTGAGCCAAATCACCTAGGGATAACATACCAATTACTTTATTGTTCATATCGCATACAGGTAATCTTCTGATTTGATTTTCAGCCATTTTACTTTCTGCATTTGTCATTTCATCATCTTCTTTGCAAGTACATACATTACTGGTCATAACATCACTAACAGGACAATTTTTTGTATCTTTTTCGCAAGCAACTGCACGAAGTAAGATGTCTCTATCTGTTATGATTCCACAAATACAATTATTGTCATCACATACAGGAATTGAACCAATGTGATATTGACTCATTAATTTTGCTACTTCATTTAAGTTTGTATTTTGCTTTACACAACATACATCCTGACACATACAATCTTTAACTTTCATTTTTCAACCACCTTTCAAAAATTCTTATTATTATTTTTATCAAAATTAAGTTTGAATATACATGAAAGAACTTTGAAAATTGGAAAATTTATGCTATATTTCATAAATGTCAGGATAAACATTAAAATTATGTGGTCTTATTGGTGGTCGATATCTTGGAAATCCATCTCTGCCCTTCAATAATTCTCGTATTAATAATATTCGTATTAAATCTTGCAATCCTTTGTTTCTAATTTGCCTATCTTCTCCCCTATTTTCTTCTGTCATTTCAGTTTCTGCCTTAATTGAATTAGAGGAAATTTTTTGATTTCTGTTATTGTTTTGCACTTTATTAGTTAAATTAATATTAAGATTTATTTCATTGTCTATTTCGATAGCTGAATAAATTTCATTTGTTAAATCTTCAACTAGCTCTGGTGTTATTGGTTTAGTATTATTACTACAAGCTTTATTTACCATTGGATATACTACCTTATATATTTCTGGATAGCATGATTCTAAATTAAAATCAGAATAATCCATACAATTGTAATTAGGATATCCTAAAATACTTCTTATGTATTCCTCATAGGATTCATTGTACATATCATATAACCTCCTTATTTTTGTATATTATATGATATGAATCCTTTAAATGTTATTTACTAGTTTTTTAAATTGGTTTCCTCTATCTGCAAAATCTTTAAACATATCAAAACTAGCGCTAGCTGGAGAAAATAAAACAATCTGCCCTGGTTTTGATATCTTTTTAGCTAAATCTACTGTTTGTTGCAAATTTTCACACATATAAATCGGTAATTCTTTTCCTTGTTTTTCAAGTTCTTGTTTTGTTACATCAAAAATTTTTCCTGCTGTTTGACCAATTAATAATAAAGCTTTTACTTTTTGGACAATAGGTTTTGCAAGAGGTTCATAATCTAAGTTTTTATCATAACCACCTGCAATTAGAATAATTTCTTCTTCAAAAGCATCTAAACCTGATAATGTTCTAGTAGGAGAAGAACTTGCAGAATCATTATACCACTTTACATTATCAATTTCTTTTATAAATTCAATTCTATGCTCTACTGGTTTAAAATCTTTTATTCCTTCTACAGCTTGCTCTACTGTTACTAACGTTTTGGTCGCTGCCATTGCAGTAGCTATATTTTCTAAATTATGCATTCCCCTTAAAATTGCATCATTACCATTAAATAGATGTTTTCTTATTTTATCTTCACATTCTTTTATTGTTTTTCCATCTACGATAAATCCATTTTCTAGTTTTTCTTTACGACTAAAGAAAATTACTTTTCCTTTTGCTTCTTTAGCGCAATTTTTTGTTATTTCATTATCATAATTTAAAATTAAAATTCCATTTTCATCTTGGTATTTAAAAATATTTTTCTTTGCTTCTATATATTCTTCATAATCTTTATGAATATTTAAATGATTTGGTGTTATATTAGTAATAATAGCAATATCTGGACTAACTTCTATACCCATTAATTGAAAACTACTTAATTCTAAAACAACTATATCGTCTGGTCTCATTTCTTCTATTTTAGTAAATAATGGGGTTCCTATATTACCACCAAGAAATGCATTATAATTTGATTTTTCTAATATGTGATAAATTAAGCTAGTTGTTGTTGTCTTTCCATCACTTCCTGTTACACCAATTATTTTGCAAGGACACATTTTCATTACCATTTCAATTTCTGTTGTAATAATAGCACCTCTGTTTTCTTCCTTTTGCAATTCTGTTCGTGTTGGTAAACAACTAGGAGAACGAAAAATTATGTCAAATCCATTTAATTCTTGTAAGCAATTTTTTCCTAAATGGAAAGAAAAACCATATGTGGTTATTTTATCCATTACTTCTTTTGAAATACTTTCAATATCTCTTTCATCAAAAACAGTAACTCTAGCTTTTTTTTCATACATATAATCTAATAAAGGTAAGTTGCTAACTCCTAATCCTATGATAGCCACTTTTCTATATTTTATGTATTCATTAAATTCTTCCAATTTTTCATTTTTGAAACTCATTTTTTGCCTCCCATATATTTTATTCATTTTTTTATTAATGGTTCATACTTAAATTTTCTTTATTATATATCAAATGTAAAAAAAAGACAAATTTAATCTTGTATATTTTTATTTTTTTTGGTAACAATAATATTGAAACTTGAAATGGAGGTGCTTTTCATGTCAAACAGAAATAAAGAAAATAAAAATAACAATAACAACAAAAATAATAACAAAAACAACCAAAATAATAATAACGAAAAACAAAACAATAATAATAACTGTAGATAATTATTAAGTTGCCAAATGGATAATCCTTTTGGCAACTTTTCTTTTATTCATTGCAATTTTAAAACTTAATTATTTCGTTCCGAAAATTCTATCTCCTGCATCACCTAAGCCTGGTACAATATAACCAATATCATTTAATTTTTCATCAACAGTTGTTGTATATATTTTTACATCTGGATGAACTTCTTGTAATTTTTGAATACCTTCTGGCGCAGATATAACACATAAAAACTTGATATTTGTCACTCCATCTTCTTTTAACATAGTTATTGTATCAATTGCAGAACCTCCTGTAGCAAGCATTGGATCTAATACAATTACTTCTCTATTAGCAATATCTTTTGGCATTTTATAATAATAACGAACTGGTTTTAAAGTTTCTTCATTACGATATAATCCTACATGTCCAATTTTTGCATTTGGCATTACTTTTACTAATCCATCTAACATTCCTGTTCCTGCTCTTAAAATAGGAACAAAAGCATATTTATTTTCATTTAATTTTTTTGCTTTTGTTTTGCATATTGGTGTTTCTATTTCTACTTCTTCTAAAACAGCATCTGACATAGCTTCATAGCATAAAAAAGTTGCTATTTCTCCTATAATTTCTCTAAATTCTTTAGTACCTGTTTCCTTATTTCTAATAATAGATAATTTGTGTTGAATTAATGGATTATCCAAAACAATTACACTCATATTTTCCTCCTTATACATTTTCTTTTATTTTTTCTTCTTTTTCTTCTTCTTTTTCTTGAGGTAAACAAAGATTTAGTATTATTCCTATAACAGCTGCTAAACTCATTCCTGAAATGGTAATTGATAAATCTCCTGATATGATAGAAATAGCGGCTCCTCCTAATCCTAATACTAACATGGTAGAAGCTACTACCACATTTTTAGATTTACCGAAGTCAATTTGATTTTGAATTAATACTTTCAATCCATTAACAGCAATAAATCCATATAGTAGTAAAGAAACTCCTCCTAATACAGCATTTGGTATAGTAGATACAATAGCTGTAAATTTTCCTAGAAATCCTAAACAAATGGCAAATATAGCTGCTAGTCCAATAACCCATACAGAAGCTATTTTAGTCATTCCCACAACAGATGTATTTTCTCCATAAGTAGTGTTAGCTGGTCCTCCTAAAAACCCTGCTACAAATGTGGCAATACCATCACCTAATAAAGTTTTATCTAGTCCAGGATTTTTTAATAAGTCCTTTCCTATAATACTTCCTAAAGCAGTATGATCTCCAATATGTTCACACATTGTTACTAGAGCAATTGGTGCAATAGTAAGAAGTGCTGAAAAACTTGGTGTATAATTTAAAAATGGTATTACGAAACTTGGCATACTAAAAAATGATGCTTCCATAACAGGTGTAAAATCAACTAATCCAAAACAAATTGCTGAAATATATCCAACTAAAATTCCGATTAAAAAAGGTATAATTTTAAGAAATCCTTTTCCTCTGACCATTACAATAGCTGTTGTTAAAAAAGTAATTAGTGCTACTGCTACTCCTCTCCAATCAACTTCAGCTCCTGTACTAAGTCCTATTTGTGAAATTGCATTTGGTGCCAATCCTAATCCGATAATCATAATCATTGGTCCTATTACAATAGGTGGCAATAATTTGTCAATCCAATTTTTCCCAATTAATTTAATGATTATTGCAAATATAACATAAATTAATCCTACTGCCATAACACCAGTCATAGCTCCTGATATGCCTCCTTTTAGAAAAGCTGCCGCTAGTGGTGCTATAAAGGCAAACGAACTTCCTAAATATACTGGTGATTTACCTTTTGTACATAAGATGTAAATTAAAGTTCCTATTCCTGAAGTAACTAATGCAACTGGTATTGTTAATACAGTTTCTCCAGCTGCTGAATTTACTAAAATTGGTACTAATATTGTTGCACCAAACATAGCAAAAACATGTTGAAAAGCTAAAATAATCCATTGTGCAATTTTTGGCTTTTCATTTACGTCTAAACGTAACTTTTTTGTCTCCTCCACTGAAAAATCCCCCCTTAAATTTGTCGATTTTTGTACTTTACTTTATAATGAAATATACTATATCTATTTTAAAAATGCAATAGTTTTCATGATTTAAGTTTCATGAAATTTCAAATATGATATTTCTCTCTTTTTTGATATGTTGTATGTAATAATTTTTCTGCTAATTCACTTCCTGGTTTTTTCAAAAATTCTTTATAAATCTTTTTCACAATTGGATTTTCATGTGATTTTCGAATTGTACTTTTTTCATCAATTGAGTATAAGGCATCTGCTCTTAATTTTCTGACATCTACTTCTGCTCGTATTTTAGAATTTTTGATTGGTTGTCCTCCACCCATAACACATCCTCCTGGGCATGCCATTATTTCTACAAATTGATAATCCGCTTTTCCTGATTTTATTTCTTTTAAAATTTCTTGTGCATTGGCTAAACCACTTGCAGCTACTACTTTTATTTCTTGTTCTGCTATTTTTACAGTTGCTTTTTTAATTCCATCTCCTCCACGTACTTCTTCAAAATTAATTTTTTCTAAATCTTCTCCTGTTAAAGTATCTTGTGCTGTTCTTAATGCTGCTTCCATAACGCCTCCTGTTGTTCCAAATATGGCAGCTGCTCCTGTTGCTTCTCCCATTGGACTATCAAAATTAGTTTCTTCTAGTTTATTAAAATCAATATTTGCTTGTTTAATCATTCGAGAAAGTTCACGTGTAGTAATAACATTATCTACGTCATAAAGTCCCTCATTTTGCATTTCTTCTCTTTGACGTTCGAATTTTTTAGCAATACATGGCATAACAGATACAACATATATTTTTTTCGGGTCAATACCTTCTCTATTGGCGTAATAAGTTTTTAGTAACGCTCCAAACATTTGATGTGGAGATTTACAAGTTGATAAATGAGGTAATAGTTCAGGATAATTCATTTCAATATATTTTACCCAACCAGGACTACAAGAAGTAATCATTGGTAAATTCTTGTTTTCTTTGAATCTTTCTATAAATTCATTAGCTTCTTCCATAATAGTGAAATCTGCTCCTGTATTTGTATCAAATACTCTATTGAATCCTAATCTTTTTAACGATGTTACCATTTTGCCTGTTATGTTAGTTCCAATTGGCATACCAAATTCTTCTCCTAGAGCTACTCTAACAGCTGGGGCTGTTTGTACTATAGTATATACATCTGGATCTTTTAACTTTAACCATACATCATCAATGGTTTCTTTTTCGTGTAAAGCTCCTGTTGGACAAGCTTCAATACATTGACCACAAAATGTACAATTCACATCATTTAGACTATTATCTCCAACTGTTGAGATACAAGATTCAAATCCTCGATTAATACAATCAATGGCTCCTATTTTTTGTATGTTTTTACAAGCTGCTACACATCTTCTACATAAGATACATTTATTGAAATCTCTTACAATAGATGGAGATATTTCATCTATTTTGTGTTCTGCTCTTTCACCTTCGAATTCAACGTTTGTTATATTGAATTTATTTGCTAATTCTTGCAGTTCGCAGTTTCCGGAGCGTGTACATGTAAGACAATCTTTAGCATGATTAGAAATAATCAAATCTAAAATAACATGTCTTGCCTCCAAAACATTAGGTGTATGTGTATGTATTACCATTCCTTCTTCTACTTTTTGAATACAAGAAGTAGCAAATCCTCTTCTTCCTTCTACTTCTACAATACACATTCTGCAGTCTCCAACTTCATTAATATCTTTTAAAAAGCATAATGTTGGAATATCAATGCCTGCTTGTTTAGCAGCTTCTAAAATTGTTATTCCTTTTGGCACTTTGATTTCTTGCTCGTCAATTGTTAAAGTTACCATTTCTTTTTTCATTTCTTGATCCTCCTTTGACTAATTTCCAATAGCTTTGAACGGACAACTTGCTAAACAAGTGCCACATTTAATACAAATATCTTGGTTTATAACTCTTTTTTCTCTTCCTTCTCCTTTAATCGCATTTACTGGACATTGTTTTTGACATAAACCACAACCTTTACATTTTTCTTCATTAATCATTATTTTTGCTAAAGCTTTACATTCCAAAGCTTTACATTCTTTATCAATAGCATGTTGTTTAAATTCTTCCCTAAAATATTTTAATGTGCTAATAACAGGATTTGGCGCACTTTGTCCTAATCCACAAATACTTGCTTTCTGAATATTTTTAGCTAACTTTTCTAATTTGTAAATATCAATTTCAGATCCTTTTCCATCACATAATTTTTCTAATATTTCTAACATCCTTTTGGTTCCAATACGGCAAGGTGTACATTTTCCACAGCTTTCACTTACAGTAAATTCTAAATAAAATTTTGCTAAAGCTACCATACATTTTGTATCATCCATGACAATTAATCCACCAGATCCCATCATAGAACCAATTTCTTTTAATGACTCATAATCAATTGGTGTATCTAAATGTTCAGCAGGAATACAACCACCAGAAGGTCCTCCTGTCTGTGCTGCTTTAAAATCTCTATTGTTAGGAATTCCACCTCCAATGTCATATACAATTTCGCGCAAGGTAGTTCCCATAGGTACTTCTACCAATCCGATATTGTTCACATTTCCACCAAGAGCAAAAACTTTAGTTCCTTTTGACTTTTCTGTTCCTATAGAAGAAAACCATGCACTTCCATTTAAAATAATTTGTGAAATATTAGCATAAGTTTCTACATTATTAATTAAAGTAGGTTTCCCCCATAAACCAGCTTGTGCTGGATAAGGTGGTTTAACACGAGGTTGACCACGTTTTCCTTCTATTGACTCTAATAATGCTGTTTCTTCTCCACAAACAAAAGCTCCTGCACCTAATCGAATTTCAATATCAAAACTAAAATCAGTTCCAAAGATATTTTCACCTAAAATTCCATATTCTCTTGCTTGATTGATAGCAATTTCTAATCTTTTAACAGCAATTGGATACTCAGCCCTTACATAAATAAACCCTTTATTAGCACCAATGCAATATCCTGCAATTGCCATTGCCTCCAAAACAGTATGTGGGTCACCCTCTAAAATACTACGATCCATAAAAGCTCCTGGATCACCCTCATCTGCATTGCAAACCACATATTTTTGTGCACCCTCTGATGCTCTTGTCAGCTCCCATTTTGTCCCAGTAGGAAAACCTGCTCCTCCTCTACCACGAAGGCCAGAATCTTTAATCACTTTAATTACTTCCTCAGGAGTCATTCCCATCAAAACTTTTTCAAATGCTTTATATCCTCCAAAAGCAATATATTCATCAATTTCTTCAGGATTAATAACACCACAATTTTTCAAAGCAATTCTTTTTTGCTTTTTATAAAAATTCAATTCATCCAAGCAATTAACCTTAGTCCCATCAACATCTTTTGCCAATAATCGCTCTACCCTTTTCCCCTCTATAATATGAGTTTGAATAATTTCTTCACAATCCTTAGGTTCAACCATCGCATAAAAAGTATCCTCCGGTCGAATAATAACAATTGGACCCTTAGCACACAAACCAAAGCAACCAGTTTTAATAACACGAACATTATCAATATTCTTCTCATCTAACAACCTCTTAAAATTATCTAAAATAGCAGGTGACTTAGAAGAAGTACATCCAGTCCCATTACAAACCAAAATATGCTTTTCCCTTGTATCAGCCTTTGAATCCACCCTTAAAATTAATTCATTTCTCTTATCCTCTCTTATTTTATGGATCTCCTCCAATGTTTTCATACAATTCCTCCTTTGAGACAATTGGAACCGTCCCTACTGTCTCATTAATTCATCTAATACTTTGTCTAATTTTTGTACTGTTGCTTTTCCATATACTTCTCCATTTACTGTGAATACAGGTGCTAGGCCACAGGCTCCAACACATCTGGTTTCTTCAATGGAAAATAGTCCGTCTTCTGTTGTTTCTCCTGGATTTATTTTTAGCCTTTCTAATAGTCGATCCATTATTTTTTGGGAACCTTTTACATAACATGCTGTTCCTAAGCATACTGATATGTTGTATTTTCCTTTGGGTTTTAATGAAAATCTGGAATAAAATGTGACAACTCCATAAATTTCTGCCATTGGAATTTTTAAAAATTCGGATAGTTCTTTTTGTACGTCTATGGGTACATAGCCATAGTGTTCTTGTATTTCGTTTAACATTTGTATTAAATTGTCTTTTATTGGTTTATAGGTTAAAAATAGTTCTTCTAAAAATTTGTTTTGCTTTTTTTCGCACATATTGTTTCCTCCTTTTTAATAATATTTATTATATAATTGTTTAAATTATATCAAAGTAGTTTTTTTTATACAATGCTTTTTTTAATTTAAGTTTGATTTTTTAAAAATTTTGCATTTTTATGTCGTTTTATTGACAAATAGTTTAAAAAATGTAAAAATGATATTATAAAAAATAAAAGGAGGATTTATTATGAATTACGGTTACAGTTATGATGTTTCACCTTATGCGAGAAATTATGCTTCTTCTAGTGTGTTATCAACACCAGATATTTCTGATGTTTTAATGGCTAGTTTAGCTGGTTTCTTGGGAATTATGATATTTTTTATCATTGCCATCGTTGTATTACAAATCATTGGTATGTGGAGAGTGTACACCAAAGCAGGAGAAAAAGGATGGAAATCTATTATTCCTTTTTACAATATTGCTACATTATTTAAAATCTCTGGAATGTCACCATACCTTGTATTTATTTACATTGGATTGTTAATTCCATTTGTGAATATTTTTGCTATTATTGCTTTAGCTATTATTGATTTATATCAAAGAATTAATTTAATGAAAGCTTTTAAATCATCTACAGCTTTAACTGTTACAATGATATTAGTACCATTTATTGCATATTTAATATTAGGTTTTGGAAAATCTGAATATAATGGATTTGAAGAAAAAGAATAAATCAATAAAAAATATGAGTTTTCTTTTTAGAAAACTCATATTTTTTATTGTTGTTTCAAAAAGTTGATAACATCTTCAATGCTTTCTTTTGGTGTAGACGCACCTGCCATAATACCAACTTTTCCTATTATTTTATTTTCTTTTAGTTCTTTTGAAGTTTCAATGCAAAAAGTATTATTACATTCTTTTTGTGCTATTTCATATAATTTTCTAGTATTTGAACTATTTTTTCCTCCGATAATAATCATCGTATTTACTTGTTTTGCTAACTGTTTTGTTTCTTTTTGTCTTAATTCTGTTGCATGACATATTGTATTTTTTACAACGAAATTTATTTCTGGTTTTATTTCATTTTTTATTTTTTCTTTTATGATTTCAAATTTTTCTAAACTATAGGTAGTTTGAGATAGTAATGCTAATTTATTTTTTTTTGTTTCTTCAAATACTTGTAAAGCTTTTATAACTTCACTTTCATTTTCTATCATATAAGAATCTTCTCCGCAATAACTAATTGTTCCTATATTCTCTGGATGTTTTTTTGAGCCTAATAAAAATATGAAATATCCTTTTTTATTGAATTCTTCTGCTATTTTATGAATTTTTAATACATTTGGACATGTGTAATCTTGAATAGTAATTTGTTTTTCTTCTGCCAAATCATAAACTTCTTTAGCGATTCCATGAGCACGTATTAAAACTTTTCCTTCTACTGCTTCCAAAGTTTCAATACAATTAACTCCCAAATTTTCTAAATTTTCTATTACTTGTCTATTGTGCACAATCTCCCCTAAGCAAAAGATTGGTTTTTTTGACTTTTTTGCCTCTTGTATGGCTCCTTTTACTGCTCTTTCAACACCATAACAAAAACCTGCTGTTCTACCAACAATTATTTTCACTGTTTTCAAATCCCTTCATTTTTTAGCATATTATTTATTTCTTCTTTTAGTTCTTCTATCATATATTCTTGTTTTATTTTTCTGATAATTTTTCCTTTTTTGAATAATAATCCTTCCTTAATTCCTCCTGCTATGCCAATATCTGCCTCTTTTGCTTCTCCTGGACCGTTTACTGCACATCCCATAACAGCTACTGTAATATTAGCTTCTATTGTTTGTAAAAAAGCTTCTATTTCCTTTGCAATTGGAATTAAATCAATTTGTGTCCTTCCACATGTTGGACAAGCAATTAGAGTTGGAGATTTTTTATATAAATTACAATCCTTCAAAATTTCTTTAGCTACTTTTATTTCCTTTATCGGATCATCAGAAAGTGAAACACGTATTGTATCTCCAATTCCTTGTCTTAGTAAGACCCCAAGTCCAATACTAGATTTTATGGTTCCGCTAAATTCAGTTCCTGCTTCTGTAATTCCTAAATGAAGAGGACAATTAAATTTTTGTGAAGCTTTTTCATAAGCATCGATGCATAAGTCTAAATTTGAAGCTTTTAATGATATTGCATAATCATAAAAGTCTAATTTTTCTAAAATGGCAATATGTTTTTGTGCACTTTCTATCATTGCTTCTGCTGTTGGTTTTCCATATTTAATAAGTAATTCTTTTTCTAAAGAACCAGCATTAACACCTATACGAATTGGAATTTGTTTTTCTCTACAAGCATCTACAACTGCTTTAACTTTTTCCTCTGAGCCAATATTTCCAGGATTAATTCTAATTTTGTCTACTCCTGCTTTAATTGCTTCCAATGCAATTTGATAATCAAAATGAATATCTGCTACAATTGGAATATGGATTTGTTCTTTAATGAACTTAATTGCTTTTGCATCCTCGTTATCTAAACATGCTACACGAATTATTTCACATCCTGCTTTTTCTAAATTCAAGATTTGCTCTACAGTTGATTGTATGTCTTTTGTTTTTGTATTACACATAGATTGGATTACTACTTTATTACTTCCGCCAATTGCTACATTTCCTACCATGATTTTTCTTGTTTCTGTTCTTTTCATTTTTACTCCTTAATTCATTTGAACACTACCTATAATATCATTAATATCCTCAATTTTGTGTTTTTTCATATAATTTTCAATTCCTAAAATTGTATTAACACTTGTATAAGGATTTATAAAGTTTCCTGCTCCAATTGAAATAGCATTAGCACCTGCTAACATGAATTCAATAGCATCATCACCATTTACAATTCCTCCCATGCCTAAAACTGGTATATTAACAGCTTGTGCTACTTGATACACCATGCGAACAGCAACTGGTTTAATAGCTGGTCCAGATAATCCTCCTGTATTATTTGCTAAAACTGGTTTTCTTTTGTCAATGTCAATTTTCATTCCTAACAAGGTATTAATTAATGATACTCCATCTGCTCCTGCATCTTCTACTCCTTTTGCAATAGATGCAATATCTGTTACATTTGGTGTTAGTTTTACAATTAAAGGCTTGTCTAATACCTTTCTTACTTCAGATGTTACTTGTTTCACTCCTTCATATGTATTTCCAAATGCCATGCATCCTGCTTTAACATTTGGACAAGATAAATTTAATTCTACACCATCAATATCTAAAGTATTTAAAATTTTACAAAGTTCTACATATTCTTCTATACTACTACCACAAGCATTAACAATAATAGCCGTATCAAACTGTCTAAGAAATGGTAAATCATTTTGTGCAAAATATTCTACACCAGGATTTTGCAATCCTATACTATTTAACATTCCACTCGATGTTTCATAAACTCGAGATGGCTTATTACCACTTCTAGGTTTTAAAGATGTTCCTTTTGTGACAATTCCTCCTAATTTACTTAAATCAAAAAATTGACTATATTCTCTTCCATAACCAAAAGTTCCTGATGCTACAGTTACGGGATTTTTCATTTCAATTCCTGCTAAATTTACTTTCGTATTCATAAATTCCTCCTTTAAATCTCAACATCTTTTGCTTGAAAAACTGGTCCAGCTTTACAAACATGCCAATATTCCGGTGCTTCTTTAGGGCTAGCTGCTGTTTTTACTGCACATCCCAAACATACACCTAGACCACAAGCCATTTTTTCTTCTAAAGAAATTTGACAAGGAATCTCTTTTTCTATAGCCAATTTTCGTACAGCTTTTAACATTGGTAATGGTCCACAAGCATATATAGCATCAATTTTTCCAGCTTCAATATCTTTTTCTAAGTAATTAATTGCAAATCCTTTTTCTGCATAACTTCCATCATCTGTTGTTAAAATAAATTCATCTGATTGTTCTCTGAATTCGTCTTCTAAAACTACAAAATCTTTATTTCTAAAACCTAAATAAATATTTACTTTCTTATTGTCTTTTTTGGCACATTTTGCTAATTCATATAATGGAAAAGTACCAATTCCTCCACCAATAATAGCTATCTTTTCGTAATTATCATACTTGAATACACCATATCCGATAGGTCCTATTATATCAATTTGTTCTCCTTTTTCTTTTTTAGCTAATATTTCAGTTCCTTTTCCTTTTACTTGAAAAATAAATTCTAAAATTCCATTTTCTTTATCTAAATTATGAATACTAATAGGTCTTCTTAAAAATGGATCTAATTGATTTGAAATTCTAATTTCAATAAAATTACCTGGTTTCGCATCTTTTACGATATTAGGTGCTTTTACACTAAATTTAAAAATATCTGGTTTTAATTGTTGTTTTTTTACTAATTCTGCTAATATTAATTCTGCCATGATTTCTCCTCCTTATTTTTTACAAATGGCTTGGTTTAATTCTTCTTTCATTCGTAAAGCTTCTGCTCTTGTTGCTTTTGCATAATTTGTTTCTTCAAATTTATCTTTCCACTTTTCTGATTTATATGCACACATTAAGCTCCTAGAAGCATTTACAATCCCTCCTAAGCCATTTTTATCAAATCCTAAAGCAATATCACTTGCTTTCCCACCTTGTGCTCCATATCCTGGAATTAAGAAAAATGTATGTGGTGCTGATTCTCTAATTTGTTTTAATTGTTCTGGATAAGTAGCTCCAACAACAGCTGCTACACTACTATAATTAGATTCTCCTCTTAATTCTTCTCCCCATTTTTCTACTAATTCTACCATTTCCATATAAATTTCTTTTCCATCTTTTAATTTCAAGTCTTGTAATTCTCCTGAAGATGGATTTGATGTTTTTACTAAAATAAATATTCCTTTGTTATATTTTTTACAATCATCAATAAATGGTTTCACGCAATCGATTCCAAAATAAGCATTAACAGTAACAAAATCAACATCAAAAATTGCTTCTTCTTTATTGCCAATATTTGTTCTCCCTAAAAAAGCATTGGAATATCCTTGTGCTGTTGAGCCTATATCTCCTCTTTTGCTATCAGCCATAACAATCATACCTTTTTCTTTTGCATATTGGCAAGTTTCTTGAAATGCTTTTATACCAGGAATTCCATACATTTCATAAAAAGCTATTTGAACTTTTACAGCTGGAATAATATCATAAGTTGCATCAATTAAATTTTTGTTAAATTCTATTATTGCTTGTGCTACTCCTTCTAAATTTTGTTCATATTTATCTGTAACACATTTTGGTAGCATTTCATATCTTGGATCTAATCCTATCACTGTTGGATTGTCTGTTTCTTCTATTTTTTTTATTAATTTATCTATGGCATTCATATTTTTAAAATTAATCCTCCTTACTATATACGATTCTTCCATTTACTATTGTATATTGTACTCTTCCCTTTAATTCTTTACCTATAAAAGGACTGTTTTTAGATTTTGATACAATCATATCTTTTGTATATACATATTTTTCATTTGGATCAAAAATCATAATATCTGCAATTTTTCCTTCTTCTATTGTTCCTCTATCAATATGCAATAATTGTGCTGGTTGATAAGAAGTTAAACGTACTAAATCTAAATAGCTTAAATCTCCTGTATCAATTAAATTCATGATTTCAGCTGATAATGCAGTTTCAAATCCTATAATTCCATTTGGTGCTGTTGCAAGTCCTTTGTTTTTTTCTTCTTCTGCATGTGGTGCATGGTCAGTAATAATAGCATCAATAGTACCTTCTTTTAATCCTTCAATAATAGCTTGTCTATCTTTTTCTTCTCTTAATGGAGGATTCATTTTAGCATTTACTCCTGATTTTAAAACTTCATCTACTGTAAAAGTAAAATAATGTGGACAAGTTTCGCAAGTGATTTTAACACCTCTTTTTTTCGCGTCTCTTACCATGTTTTTTGTTGTTTTTGTACTAATATGACAAATATGTGCTCTTACATTATTGGTTTCAGAAATAACAATTTCTCTTGCTGCCATAATTTCTTCTGCTTCTGGTAATACTCCTTCTACTTCTAATTGTTCTGCTATTTTACTTGCATTTATAGCCCCTGTTGCTACAGATTTTTCTTCACAATGAGAAGCTACAAAAGTTCCTAATCTATCAGCTTCTAATATAGCTTCTCTCATAATTCTACTATTTACTACTGGCATACCATCATCTGAAAAAGCAATTGCTCCTGCTTTTTGTAATTCTGCAAAGTCAACTAATTCTTCTCCTTTTTCTCCTTTGGATACAGAAGCATAAGGAAGTACATTACATAAGTTTACTCTTTTAGCTTCTTCAATAATTTTTTGTAAAACTTCTACTGTGTCTGGGGTTGGTTTTGTATTAGGCATTGGACATATAGTTGTAAATCCTCCGCTAACAGCACTTTTACTACCAGTTTCTATCGTTTCTTTATGTTCAAATCCTGGTTCCCTTAAATGACAATGCATATCAATCATACCAGGCATAATGTTAAAATTTGTACAATCAATTACTTTATCAACTTCTTCTGTGATATCAATTCCTATTTTTTTGATAATTTCATCTTCGATTAATACATCTTTCTTTTCAAATGTATTTGTTTTGTAATCAATTACAGTTCCATTTTTTAATAATGTTTTCATTACTACCTCCTATTTTTTGTTTTATCTTATCATTTTTTTGTTTTTTTTTCAATTATTTGTAGATATTTTTTTCAGTAATCTAATTGGATAAAATATCTAAATCTTTTTTAAATGTTATATATTCTTTTTTGATTTCAATATCCTCATCAGGAAAATCTAAATTCTCTCTTTGAATCTTTGTTATAATAATATCTTTTTCATTTTTTCTTATTTGTTCTATTTTAGATAGCGAATCCTCTAAACTGTCACGGCAAACAATTTGTGCTGGTTCTTCTTTTTTTGGAGCTCTTTTACAGATTGTAATTGGAACTCCTAATTTTTCTAACATTTTAATTGTAATATCTAAATTTCTATAAGATATATCATGAAAGTCTTTTCCTGTATGTCTAATAACACAATTTGGATCTCTTTGTTGTTCTAAATATCTCTTCAATGCTGAAAAGTAACTTTCTTCTGGTATCACAGCCATTATATAGGCCGATATTTGAAATCCATTAGGATTTATTCTTTTTATTATAAATTTTTCAATCATATCTGTATTTCTTAGAGTAGATACGTTAATTGTATTTAATTTATTTTCTATTACGTACGATAACATTGCATTTTCTACTGCAAATGCAAATGAATTAGTTAACAATACTCCATCTTTTTTATGTTTTTCTTTTATTTCTTCAAAATCAGGATGATATTTCCTATAATTATCTAAATCGATTACAACAAAATTATCTTTTTGATTTTGCTGTTTTATTGTATCTATTAAAGCTGTTTTACCACTACCAGGTTGTCCTCCTGCTAATATAAATAAAGGAGTATTTGATTTACATTTGTTTGGAATAAAATCTTTCATTATTTGGTTTAAAGCTTTTTTAAACTCTTCACTTCTTTTTTCTGGTGTAACTTCATATTTATTTTCTAATTCCACAATTATCCTCCATATATTCTTTATATAGAAAATTTTACCACAATACCTTTCAAATAAAAAGAAAAATGCACAAATATTGACAAAAATAGTTTTTTTCTTTACAATGAATTAAGAATTTAAATTAAGGAGGAACTATTATGTCTGATATCAAAACATATTTATTCGAAACCAATGCTATTCGTGTTTGTGAAGAAAACAAACCATTCTGGTATACATCTGGAAAAATCGGACCTTATTTTATAAACACACATTTTGTTTATGGTTCTGAAGCAGATGCTGTAGAATTATTATCTTTCATTGATCAAGCATTAGCTGATAAAATGACATTACCAAAAAAAGTATTTGAAAAGGTTTTATTACAATATGAAAATAATACCATTTACAAAGATGTTATTAATACCGTTAAAGCTTATATAGAAGAAAACATTGATATTAACGAAATTGATTATATTTCAGGAGGAGAAAGAAGAGATTGGTTTTTCTCTAATATACTTGCTTATCTATTTTCAAAACCTCATATTTCAATTTACAAAGATTTATCTGCTGTTGTAAGTGATAGTAAATTTGAAAATACAAAAACAGTTACTAATATCGAAGGTAAAAAAGTTTTACATGTTGCTGATTTAATTACAGTTGCTTCTAGTTATATTAGAGCTTGGATTCCAGCTATTCAAAACTTAGGTGGAAAAATTTGTTGGTCATGTGCAGTGGTTGACCGTATGCAAGGTGGAAAAGAAAAACTTGAAGAACAAGGAATTGTATCTTTAGCTTTAGCAACTATTGATTCTTCCCTTTTCAAAAAGGCTTTAGAGTTAAATATTATAAATGAAAATCAATTAACTATGTTAAATCAATTTAAAGAAGATCCAGATGGTACAATGAGACAATTTTTAATTAATCATCCAGAATTTTTGGAAAATGCTTTACAATCAGATGAAAAAACACAAAAAAGAGCCAAACTTTTAGTAGAAAATGATTTATACAATTTAAAATAAAACATATATCATCAAATTAACGGAACGCAATAATATTAAATATTATTACGTTCCGTTTTGTTTTTATCTATAATAACATTACAACGAACTACTGTCACACCATCTTGTATATCAGTTAATACTGTACTGTTAGCCCCAATTTTAACATAATTTCCTATTTTTATTGGACCTAACACCTTTGCTCCAGAACCTACCATTACATTATTACCAATATCAGGATGTCTTTTATATTTATCTTTTCCTGTACCACCCAAAGTAGCATTATGGTATATTGTACAATCATCTCCTATGGTTGCTGTCTCTCCTATTACAATTCCCATTCCATGATCAATAAACAATCTTCTTCCAATTTTAGCTCCTGGATGAATTTCAATTCCTGTAAAAAATCTTCCAAGTTGAGAAACTAATCTTGCTAAAAACAAACATTTATGTCGATATAAAAAATGGGCTAATCTATGGAATAACAAAATGTGAAATCCAGGATATAAAATGATTACTTCTAGTATATTTCTGCAAGCTGGATCCTGTTTTTTTATATTTTTTGCATCTTCATATAATTCTTTCAAAAATAACATACATATCACCTTGTTATAGAATATGCATGTTATTAAAATTTGTTATTATATTAATTTTTCTAATTCTTTAATTTTATCTCGTAATTCAGCTGCTTTTTCAAATTCCATATTTGCAGCAAATTTTAACATTTGGTCAGTTAATTCAGCAATTACTTCTTGAATATTTTCTTGTTTTTCTAATTTGTATTCGACACTTATATCTTCTACTGTTGTAACAGAAATATTATCACGAATTGATTTTTGTATGGTTTTTGGTGCGATTCCATGTTCTTTGTTATAAGTTTCTTGAATTTTTCTTCTACGATTTGTTTCTGAAATTGCTTTTTCCATACTATCTGTCAATTCATCAGCATACATAATAACAGTGCCATCTGTATTTCTTGCAGCACGTCCAATAGTTTGGATTAAAGATCTTTCTGAACGCAAAAACCCTTCTTTGTCTGCATCTAAAATTGCTACTAAAGAAACTTCTGGTATATCTAATCCTTCTCTTAATAAATTGATTCCTACTAAAACGTCAAACTCTCCTAAACGAAGACTACGAATAATTTTCATTCTCTCTAAAGTCTTAGTATCAGAGTGCATATATGTTACTTTAATATCTAAACTTTTTAAATATTCGGTTAAATCTTCTGCCATTTTTTTAGTTAATGTTGTTACTAATATTCTCTCTTTTTTCTCTACACGAATTCTTATTTGTTCTAATAAATCATCGATTTGATTTGCTACTGGTTTCACTTCTATTTTTGGATCTAACAAACCTGTAGGTCTAATAATCTGTTCTACAACATTTTCTTTGCTATGCTCTTTTTCATAGTCTGCTGGAGTTGCACTTACAAAAATTACTTGATTTAATCTTTGTTCAAATTCTTCAAACTTTAATGGTCTATTATCAAAAGCAGATGGTAAGCGGAACCCATAATCTATAAGTGATTTTTTTCTTGCATGGTCTCCATTATACATAGCTCTTACTTGTGGAATTGTTGCATGTGATTCATCAATTAATAACAAAAAATCATCTGGAAAATAATCAAATAAAGTATATGGTGGACTGCCTTCTTTTCTTCCACTGATATGTCTTGAATAGTTTTCAATACCAGAGCAAAAACCAGTTTCTCTCATCATTTCCATGTCAAAATTTGTTCTTTCCTCAATTCTTTGTGCTTCGATTAGCTTGTCTCGTTTTTTAAAATATTGTATTCTTTCTTCTAGTTCTTTTTCAATGGTTATTAAGGCTCTATCCATTTTTTCTTTTGTTGTAACATAATGAGATGCTGGCGAAATTAATATATGCCTTCTACTACCTACTGGTTTTCCAGTTAATGGATTGATTTCTGTGATTTTTTCAATTTCATCTCCCCAAAATTCTACTCTTACTGCTGATTCTGATTGGTCAGAAGGATAAATTTCAAGAATATCACCTTTTGCTCTAAATGTTCCTCTTTTGAAATCTATTTCATTTCTAGTGTATTGCATTGTAATTAGTTTTTTTATTACTTGATCTCTACTTTTATTCATGCCAGGTCTTAATGATAACATCATTTCTTGATAGTCGATAGGATCCCCTAATCCATAAATGCATGAAACAGATGCTACAATAATAACATCTCTTGTTTCAAATAAAGACAAAGTTGCTGAATGACGTAATTTATCAATTTCGTCATTAATAGAAGAATCTTTTTCTATATAAGTATCAGAAGATGGTATATAACTTTCTGGTTGGTAATAATCATAATATGATACAAAATACTCCACATTGTTCTTAGGAAAAAACTCTTTGAACTCAGAGTATAGTTGTCCAGCTAGAGTTTTGTTATGTGCTAAAACTAGTGTTGGCTTCTGTACTTGCTGTATTATGTTAGCCATTGTGAAGGTCTTACCTGAACCCGTAACACCTAGAAGTGTCTGGAATTTCTTACCTTCTTCTATTCCTTTTGATAAGTATTCTATTGCTTTTGGTTGGTCACCTGTTGGCTTATAATCTGATACTAATTTGAACATTTTTCCTCCCTTACTTTATGAAATGCTTTTTTAGTTAGCATCATTTGATATCATTTCTCATATATTTAGTATTTCTTCCACTTCCTATTATAATTATTGATCCATCTTTAACCATTGTTCCTAAAACTGCTTCTACAGTTGTAGCACTTACATCTGGTAATATTTTGCATATTTCAGCTTTTGATATAGGTGTTAAATTATTTAATATTGTAGCTTCTATTCTTGCTTTCTTTGTAATTTTATTACTATTTACAACGCTAAACCTTTTATCTAGTTCTTTATAACACATATATAAAGTAGATAAGAAATTTTCTATAAAAGGAATATAACTATGTTCATTTTCTAACCAATTAATAGAAGATAATCTTAATGCCTCATAATAATTTCCTTTACTATTATTTATTTGTTCTTCAAATGAAACATATTTGCCTACATCAAAACCATTTTTATATAATAATAACAAAGTTAATAATCTTGACATTCTTCCATTTCCATCTCTAAATGGGTGGATACATAAGAAATCAAGAATAACACATGGTATTAATAACAATTGATTAATATTAGAGTTATTACAAGCATCTTGATAAGCCAATACCAATTGTTCCATTGCCTCTGGTGTTTCTTTAGCATTTAATGGCTTAAATCTCATTTTTCTGTTTCCTTGTTTATCTTCTTCAACAATATAATTTTGATTGATTTTATATTGACCTGCATCTTCACTACCTGTATAACTCATCATTATTTCATGCAATCTTAATATTGTATGTTCACTAAATTCTATATCGCCATAATGTAAATGTATTTCATTTAATGCATCTCTATATCCTGCAATTTCATTTTCATTATGATTCAATGGTTTACTATTTTGATTTACTATTTCTTCAATACGTTCATCACTAGTTACTATGCCTTCTATTGCATTTGAACTTTTTACAGATTGAACTACTGCTATTTTTTCTAATTCAGTAAATATTCTCTCATATTCATCTTTTCTGATTTTTGCTCCTGTTTTTAATGAATAAATTGTACCTGTAATATTTATTAAATTAGCTGGCAATAATCCATTATCTAAAAACGAATAATCAAATCTTTTCATTACAAATCCTTCTTTCTGCATATATTTTATCATTTTATATGCAGATAGTCAATACTTTTCTGCATATGTTTTATTATTTTATATGCAGATAATTGATTTATATATGCAGTTAATTTTTAATTCTTTTCGCTGATTTCGTATTTTACAACTATTCTTCAATTTTTATTTAATTATCTTTAATGCTTCATTAGCCGTCTTATCTTTATCAAACTTGTTAATAATAAAAACTAGAATTGCAACTAGAAGAAATACTATTGCATATAAAATAATACTCATTTTCCAATTTCCAACTGCAAGATTCTCTCCTGCCAAAGTAGATGAAATAACTGATGGAAACCTTGCTATGGAAGGATCAACATTATCATTTCTATCTTTTTACTTTATTCACGACTTTTACCTGATTTCTTCAATATTTCTAGTAAATTGAACATCTGTTGCAATAAAATAAATTCCATAAACTAATATAAACATTCCATATATGATTCCTATATTTCTAATGATTTCTTCTATTGTAACAGCAATTGTAAATATTTTGCTTATGCTTAATATAATTGGAATACTAAGTATAAATGGTAATAACATTGGTATTGCAAAATAGAAAAATAATTGTTTAAATATTGTTCTATTTATTTCTAGTTCGTCCATTCCTAGTTTCTTTAATAATTCATATCTATATTTATATTTTTCTGAATCACTTAATTGTTGAATTGCAAGTAATGTAGCTGTTGCCATTACAAATATTAATGCTACATAAAATGCTAAGAATGATATTATTGCATAAAATGATTTTGTTTCAGTTACTCTTTTTCCTCTTGTTTGAACATTTACTACTTCTCTTTCTATTTTTTGTTCAAATCTTTCTCCACCATATTCTGCAATTTCTGTATATTCTCTTGTAGGAACCATGCTTTCTATTTCTTCATAAAATTTTTCATCTGTTGTTTCAGTTGTTGTTGCCACTAATTTATATGAATAATCAAATTCTGGATTTTCTACTAATTCATTGTGTTGTTTTATTATTAATTCTTCCATACTGTCAGGAAGTACAATACAATATGTGTATCCATTAAGACTTATTTGTGAAAAATTTTCTCCATTTACTTGCTTTATATTTAAATTTTTATCACAAATTTTTATTGTATTATTTTTTTGGATATATTCTTCAAATAATCCTTGAGCTGTTTTCATACATTGAATTATTGCTTCATTATCATCTAATGTAACTATTTCATATCCTAACATTTGTCTTAATTTATTATAGTCTTTAAGTAACATTACTGAATCTAAATTTTCATAGAATCTGTCTTTAAATACACTACTGGCTAATGCTGTTCTCACATTAGTATTAGGAACATCATATAGTCTGTATTCATACATTTCTTTCACTTTTGCATTTTTATTTATATAGTCTTTATATCTTGAAAGATCTTTATCTGCTGAAGTCATTGATATTTCAAATGGATATCCCATCTCAATTTCATTGTTTAACATATTATTCATTAATAAAGCAATATTTCCGCCAATTAATATAAATGTAAACATAAGCGCTATTGTTCCCATCGTAATACTCATTGTATTTATTTTTGATGTTAAATTTCTATATAAAAACATATTATTTTTCTTATATTTTCTTGATTTATTTTGTAAATATCGTTTTGCAATAAAACTTGAAATACTCATATAAAATAAATATATACCAATTATTAGCATAATAATTGCAACAAATACATTCCCACCTTTTATATTTGCCATGTCACTAAATTCTCTATCATTAATTATATATGCTGATACTAATAATACTAAAGATATTATAAACACTATAATGTTTCCTTTGGATTTTTTTATCACATTGTTTTCATTCTTCTTATCTGCATATAATAGATTATATACTTTCGTCTTTTTTATCTTTCTTCTACAATTTAATAATACTAAAACAAAAATACCAAAGAAATATAAAGCTGTTAATCCTACTGCTTTCATATCAAATATTATTTGTATTTGATATGGTTGATTAAATAAATTCATAATAATTG
>CAUWKC010000020.1:0-23016 GCA_963559365.1 uncultured Clostridia bacterium
TTCTATCTCTTGGAATTTCTAATTCAATTTCTCCTAAATTACTTTTTACTTTTTTCTTTGATTTACCATTTCTGTAATTTTCTTTGTTTTCTTCCGTATATTCATATTTCCTATGTCCTAATTGTTCTTCCATTTCTACTTCTAGCATACTTTGTATTATTTTTCCAAATGATTTTTTTAATTTACTTTCTACATCAAAAACTGTTTTTACATCTCCATTTTTTAGTATTTCTTTAACTAATCTGTTCATTGCTTCTTCTTCTGTTACATTTCTTCCTTTTTCTTCCATAGAAAAATACCTCCTTGATATTTTATATTATATCATAAAAGGTATTTTTAGTTTACACAAAATTTCTGACAGTCCCTCTATTTTTTTACTATTAGCTTAGTAATGGACATAAATTTCTTTAACATCTAGCAACTAAATGCTGTCCTTAAACAAGCATTACCTTGTACCCATAAGCAATTTAGCTTATGACGATGTTAGAGTGCCAAACACCCGAGCCGCACCAGACGCGTTGTTGTTGTTGTTGTTGTTACCTACGTTGAAGCCGAACAGACCTAATCAGAAAAACAGCCTTCTTCACATATACAATTTATGACCAATATTTGCAGTACTACAGAGTTCAGTTTTCAGTACTACTGCCTTTTAGTTATCTACTTATTCCATATTACCGGCCTAAATGTAGTATCAGTACGAGCCGCACCAGACGCGAGGCCGCCGTTGATGACACCTACGCTGAAGCCGAACAGACCTTGGCGAACAGGTATTGGGTAATTGACATCTTGTCCAGCTCCAGACCATATATTAGGATAAATTCCACTTGTTTCAGCTAAAGCCATTCCTAATGTATTATTTACTGTAAAATTACTTGTGTTTATTACTTCTACATATCTTGAATCTTTATTTGAAAATAATTCTACTACATATTCTTTTGCAGTTGATGTATTATTTCCATTTGTTTCGTCATCTACATATTTTTTTATTAATCCTGCTGTTTGCGTATATCTTGTTACATTTGGATTTGCTCCCCAGTTCATTATTCCTGTTTCATTACCTGTGGTTGAATAATATTTTACTCCATCTATTGTTATTTCTTTACCTGTATTTGCTCCTTCTGTATTAGTTCCATAAATACTATTTGCTAAATATGATACTGCTCCCCAATCTGCATTAGTAGCAAGATGCGGTAGCACTGTTGTTCCATTCAAACTTTCTCCTGCATTTTTCATGTTTTGACATACTAAATATGAATTTGATACGCTACTTCTCGTCATTCCGTCTGTTCCTTTTCCATCTTTACTAGGCACTATTTCAATTGCCGCATAACTTGCTTGTCCTAAAACAAGCATTGCTAATATACTTATTATAATAATCTTCTTTCTCATTTTTTTCCCTTCTTTCTTATTTCTCTATTGGCTCATATTTGCTTGCCCATATTCCTTCTGTGCTTTCATTAAATGCTGGATGTGGTACATAATTACTTGGTAATGTTCCTCCTTCTACTGGTTCTCCTTTCGCATTTAAATATATAATTGTTGTTTCTATTCCAGTTATATTATAAGCATATCTTGGTATCCATACCCACCATGATTCTGTATTATTATTTGGATTTACTGTTTTTATATTTGCCCATATTTTTTTGTCATAACTATACCATGTACCTTTTATTTTACTATAATCTATGTCTACTTTTTCTACTATATTTTCTCCATTTATTATTGATTTTTTACTTAATATACTTCTTAATGTTTGTTCTTCAAATCTTTTTGTTTTTTCATTAAAACATTCTATATAAGTATTATCTACATTATATCCTCTTAAATCTGGTGGATTTACATGGTTTGTTGTTCCTGGTTGTCCAATTTTTTGCACTGGCTCATATTTACTTACCCATATTCCTCTTTTATCATTGTTAAATGATGGATGTACTACATAGTTACTTGGTAAACTTCCTCCTGTAAGTGGATTATTGTTTGTATCAATAAATATAATTGATGTCTGCTTTCCTGTTATATTATATGCATATCTTGGTATCCATACCCACCATGCTTCTGTATTATTATTTGGATTTACTGTTTTTATATTTGCCCATATTTTATTTTGATAATCAAACCAATTATTATTTCTAGCAAATACTTGTAGATTATCTATGTCTTTTAATTTTGTTTCACTGAATTTTTTTGTTTCTTTATTATATATCTCTATATATGTATTTTCTGGATTGAATCCTGTCATGTCTGGTATGTAATATGGGTAATCTTCTACTTGTGTACTTATTGTTTGTACTGGCTCATATTTACTTGCCCATATTCCTTTTTTACCATCTTTAAAATTACTATGTATTATATATCCTTCTTCTGCTTCTCCTTCTAAACTGATGAATTTTATTCCTGTTTCATGATTTTCTTTGTTTATTTGATAACTATATCTTGGTACCCACACCCAATAACTTTGTTTGTTATCATTTTCAACTAGAATATTTGCCCATAATTTTTGCTTGTAATTGTATAGTTCATATTTTTTTCCTTCTTTTTCTATTATTCTTTGTTTTCCATTTTCTATGTATTCTTGTGCTGATACAATTTTGGTTGTTTTCATATCTTGGCTATAATATACTAATTTAGTATTTTCTAATATAAATCCTGATAAGTCTGGTTCATAATATGAAATTCCATCTACTTCTACCATTCTGCTTTCATCTCTTATTATGGTTCCTTTTATTGGTTCTCTACTTTTAGGTCTATGTCCCATTTTTCTATTTCTCCCATTGTAATTTGTTCTGTAAATACATCTGTTATTAATTTATTATTAATCCTACATTCTGATTCTTTTAAATTTACTGCTTCTTTTATTTCTGCCATTTCTGTTCTAAATGCACTTTCTTGTGCTCTTGTTATGATTCCATTTTCTCCAAACAGCATACTTATTGTTACTCCGCGCTAGTACTATAAGGACTATTATTGTTACTATTAGTGCTATTAATGTTACTCCTTCATTTTTTATTGTTTTCGCTGTCATTTTTTGAATTCTCCCTTCTTTTCCTTTGTTTATTTATAAAATTATCTATTACTATTTTGATTTTATAAGTTTGTATATATTTTATAAATAAATTAGAAATAAGTTAAGGTTTTTGGCGAATTTATTTGGTAACTTTTTTACATAATGTTTTTTGGGTCTTTTTGGGGACGGAGGAAAAAAAGACCGTCACGACTGTCTCATTATTTCATCCATAACTTTGGCTAAATATTTCATGCTGGTTACACATTGTTCTAAGGTGTTTCCAGTTGCTCCTACTTCGATAATGCTGGCATATTTTGCAGTGTGTTGATTGTATCTTGATTTGGTTAGCATGATTGGTTTAAATAGCCCTGGATACATTTCTTCTGCCTTTTCTTGTATTTTGATAGCAAATTTTAAATTTTGATTCCAGTTTGGATGCCATAAACCTCCATTATTGGTTCCAATGACAAACATAATTTGAGCAGCTATATCTTTTTCCCCTATTTTTACAGTTGGTGCATAATCACTTCTACTTCCAATAGCATCTCTATGTACATCAATTACAATATCAGATGGTGTTGTTTTTAAAATATTTTCTACCGTGGCTAAAGAACGTGTATAAGATCCATTATAAGCTGGGTAATCATGATAAGAAGTATTGTGAACAACATTATAGTTATATTGTTTTAATTGATTTTCTAGTTCTGTTCCTACTCTTGTTACGCTATAATTTAAATCTGTTGTTCTAAATGTTCCTGTTGGTGTATACGAATAAGCTTCACTAGATGTGTAACTTTCACAGCTATGGGTATGAAATAAAACAATGTTTTTATTTTTTATTGTTATATCTGGTGTTAGCATTTCATTAGTTAATTGATATTCAGTTTCATTTTTAATTTTTACTTTTCCATATTCTGTATTGTAGCTTTCTTTAATTGGATTGTTTGTTATTACTTCTGTTGCTACTCCTGTTTGTGCTATTTCTATATTTTCTGTTTTATTATTATTTTCTTCTACTTTTTCTACTTTTTCTATTTTTTCTTCTTTTTTTTCTTCTTCCACTGCTTGAATATTATTTATAGAACTAATTTGTGTTTTTAATATTCCATGCCATATATTATCTTCTTCAACTTTATGGCTATTTTTTTGTTCTACATTTTCAACACTTGATATTGTTGGCATAGTTTTGTCTAAACATTTCAACATACTATTATTTGTTAATATATTTGGTATTATATTTTTTTGTTCTTTTATTTTAGGTAAATATTTGCTTATTAGTACAGTCACTAAAATAATGAAAATCATTACTAATAAATATTTTTTGATATCTTTAATTTTTAATATCGTAACATTAAACATATTTTTCTCCTTGTCCAAAAGTATCCTATATATATGTATATTCTTCTGCATACCAAATTATGAAATATTTTATTTATATAACAAAAAAAATGCCAAAAGGCATATCCTTTTTGGCACTTTTTATTTATTTATCTTATACTTTTTTCCAAAACCAATCTAAACTATTGTCAATACTTTTCTTTCCATTTGCTTTTGCTTCTATATCATCTACCCATAAATAAGAGAAGAAGCTGATTAACACAAATATAAAGTCAATAGCAATACATCTAGACAACGTTGTTACCATATATCTAAATTCTTCTGATAAAGTTGCTATTTGTGCTACATGTATAACAAGAATTAATAAATATGCAAATAAAGCTATGGCATTAATATAACTTTTTTTAACTTCTTGTGCTAAAAATATTAATAATACAGTAGCAGCTAACATTAATATAAGTGTTAGTGGATTTGATATATCAAAAATAAACATATGATTCCCTCCATTTTCTTTTGTTTTATATTTATATATTATCATTAATTGTTTTTTTTATCAATATTTTTGTATTACTTTTTAGTTACAGTTTTATTACATTTTTATTTTAATCTCTCTTCAATTAAATCTGCAATTTCTCTTGCTTTTTTGGTTATATATTCTTGATTTTCTCCTTCAATCATTACTCTAACTAATGGTTCTGTTCCAGATGGTCTAATTAATACTCTTCCATTTCCTGCAAATTCATCTTCTAGTTTTTTAATAGCTTCTTTTATAATTTCATCTTTTTCATAATCATATTTTTTATCAGCATCTACTTTGCTGTTTATTAATACTTGTGGATATAATTTTACCATATCAGCTAATTCAGATGCATTTTTATTAGTTTCTAACATAGTTTTAATTAACATTAATGAGGTTAAAATTCCATCTCCTGTAGGGTTATAGTCTAATAAAATAACATGCCCAGATTGTTCCCCTCCTAGGTTATAATCTCCTTTTAGCATTTCTTCTAATACATATCGGTCCCCTACTTTAGTTTGTAATAATGTAAAATTATTTTCTTTAGCATATTTATTTAATCCCAAATTACTCATAACAGTTGCTACAATTGTATCATTTTTTAATTTTCCTTGTTTTTTTAAATTACTTGCAATAATTGCTAATAGTTTGTCACCATCTATTTCATTTCCTTTTTCATCAATGGCTAAACATCTGTCTCCATCTCCATCATAAGCAATTCCTAAACTTAATTTATTTTCTATTACAAATTTCTTTAATCCCTCTAAATGTGTAGAACCACAATTGTCATTAATATTTATTCCGTCTGGTTGATTATTAATAATTTTATATGGTATTTTTAATGCTTTAAAGACTTTTTCTGCTACAACAGATGTTGCTCCATTTGCAGTATCAATTCCTACTACAAAATTTTCTTTTTTATTATTTTCTATTACATCATCAAAATTTTTTCTAAAAAAGTATACATATTCTTCTACTAAATCCATACTATATTCAGAAACACCTATCTTATCATTTACTGCTGTTAATTCGTCTAATTTGCCTGAATCCATTATTTCTTCAATTTCTTCTTCTAGTGTGTCTGATATTTTTGTTCCTTTATTACTAAAAAATTTAATTCCATTAAATTCATAAGTATTATGAGAAGCAGAAATAACTACACTTGCATCAGCTTTTAATTTTCTTGTTAAATATGCTACTGCTGGTGTTGGCAATACTCCTAACAATTTTACATTTGCACCATAACTCAAAAAGCCTGCTAGCATAGCACTTTCTATTAAAGTTCCAGAAATACGAGTATCCCTTCCTATTAAAATAGTTGGTACATGATCAGTATGTTTAGATAAAACATATGCTCCTGCTTTTGCTACTTTATAAACTAATTCTGGTGTTAGTTCTGTATTGGCAATCCTTCTGATTCCATCAGTTCCGAAATATTTTCTCATTTTTTACTTTCCTTTCCTATTTTATGTTTTAATTAATTCAAGGACTGTCCCTTATTCCCTATGAAAGGGATTTTTAAAGAACGTCCCCTTTAGTTTCTTTGGTTCGTCAATATCTATTCTTTTGTTTTGTAATACCAGTTTTGGATTTATAGTTGTCAATTCTATTAGTTTTTGTTTTCCTATTATACTTTCTAATTTTTCTAAAATTTCAGGCATTCTAACATATATGGTGTTTTGCCTATGTACATCACTTCCCAAAAAATGTATCATATTATTTTCCAGGAATTTTTTTACTGTCATTTGCGCTCTTTTCCCATAGTATCCTAAGATACTGGCATAATTAGCTTGCATTAAAACTCCTTTTTGTATTAAATCATAAATCAATTCTGGATCCTTTTGTACAAAAGTATATCTTTCTGGATGTGCGAGAATTGGTACTAATTTATATTGTAACATTTCATAAATTATATCATATAAATTTAATGGTTCTACATTAAGTGGCATTTCAAAAAGTACATAACTTGTATCATTAATAGTAGATGCTTTTCCTTCTTCTAATAGTTTTATCATGTTTTCTGATAAATAAATTTCATTTCCAATATAAAGTTTTAAATCAATTCCTTTTTCTTGTAATTTTTCATAAATAGCACTTACCCAAACTTCTATTTCCGCTGTTGCTGTTTCATAATATCCTTCCATATAATGAGAAGTTGCAATAATGGCTTCAAATCCTGCATTTTGAGCTTCTTGAATTAAATTAAATGTTTCTTCTATACTTCTAGAACCATCATCCAAATTAGGTAGCACATGTGAATGCATATCAATCATTTTGTTTTTCTCCTTATTCCTTTAAGTTCTTTTTTTCTTGATCTAAATATTCATTAATTTGTTTTAAAATATCATTTGTTCTTTCTAATGATATAACATCTTCTTTATTAATATTATTAGCATTTTTTTTCATTGCTTTTGGCAATTCATCATTTTTATGAACATTATTTTTATTAACATTATTATTAACTCTATTGTTAGGTCTACTGTTAGTTCTTTTTGGTTTCATTTCTTCTTTATCTTTTGCTAATGTTCTAGCTACTCTTTGTTTATTAGTTTCCTCAATTCTATTTCTTCTTAATGATTCATTTGTTTTGCTAAAATCACTTTTTCTTTTAACAGTATTTGTATTTTGAGTCTCTCCGTAGTAATAATATTTTTCCTCATACTTTTTACCAGAAATTGGCATTTTATTAATAACAACTCCTGCCAAATTTCCACCAACATTTTGGATGTTTTTCACTACTCTTTCTAATGCATCTTTTTTAGTTATTTTATGAGCTGTCACAATAATAGTAGAATCTACAATTCTTGATAAAATAACAGAATCTGTTACTAATTCACAAGGCGTTCCATCTACAATAACTACATCACATATATTTTTTAACTCTTCCAATAATTGCACCATTTGTGCTGATACTAATAATTCAGAAGGATTTGGTGGTATATTTCCTGCTGGCATTAAATATAAATTATCAACTTCTGTTTCTTGAATATAATCTACTATATTTTCTGATACAGTTTCATTTTCATCCATTTCTATTTGAGACAAATAATTAGATAACCCTGGTCTTGGTGATGCACCAAAAATAACATATTGTCTTCCTTTTCTCATATCTGCATCTATTAGTACTACTTTTTTTCCTGCTTGTGCAAAAGTAACTGCTAAATTAGCGGTTACCCAACTTTTCCCTTCTCCTGGAAAGGTAGATGTAACTAATATAGTTTTCATTTTTTTGCTAGCATTCATGAATTGAATATTGGTTCTCAATGTTCTGAAAATTTCAGAAATAGGAGATTTTGGATCTTTATGTGCTATTACTTCTTTTCTCATTATCTTCTACCTCCTCTTTCGTTTTCAAAACTTTCTATTAATGGTATAGACACTAATACTGGTATACCAAATCCTTTTTCTACATCTTCTGCTGTTTTTATTGTTGTATCTAACATATTAGCAATTAATACATATCCAATTGCAATTACAGCTCCTATAAAAGCAAATATAACTACATCTTTTGCATGATTAATATTAGCTGGTGTTTTTGCTATTTCTGCTTCATCAACTACTTGTACATTGTTAATATTGTATATTTCTCTTACTTTTTCTGTAAATACTTTAGCAATTTCATTTGCAATTTTTGAAGCATATTCTGCATTTTCATTATTAACTGTTATTTGTATAATTTCTGTGTTTTTTACAGAGCTTACTGCTACATTATTTCTCAATGTATTTTCATTAACTGGTAATCCTAAATTTGAAATTACTTGCCTTAATATATTTTTACTTTTTACTAATTCACTATATGTAGCTACTAATTTTGAGTTTACAGTTAAATCTGTTGAAATTTCTCCTGCTGTTGTATTATGTGTTGTTGTATTGTTCCCTGATGATGCTAATACTAGTGTGGTTGATGAACTGTACATTGGTGTGGTAAATCCTACAGTGTAAATGATTCCAATTACTATGAAAATTAAAATGATTAATATTATTTGTATTTTTTTGTTCCAAAATATGGTGAATAGTTCTTTTAAATCTAGTTCTTCCATGTTTCTTTTTCCTTTCTTTTTTTCATTTTCTTTTGTTTTTATCTTTTATAGTATAACGTTAATTTATTTTTTTTTCAATATTTTTGGTCAAAAAATCTAATATATATATTATAATAGTTTTTTATAGAGATGCTGTTTAATTTAATAATTTATTTGATATGTTATATATTTTTTCGAAAACTTTTTTAGAGAATATAATTATTTTATTTGTTATACTATCTAAAATATTTTGAAATATCTTATTATATATGTATGCAAATAATGCACTTATTGCAAATAAAATTATTGCATATATAATTGTTGTAACTACTAAATATTTATAATTGGTAATATTATAAATATAATTCCATACAATTGGTCTAAAGATTCCTCTTACAAATATATTATCATGTATGATGTATATTAATAATGATAATGACGATAAATTTTTTACTATTTTAGATTGTAAATCTATTTTTTTAAATAAATTTAATAAACCTATACCAATAAATAAATTATATATTCTAACATCTCCTGATATTAACATTACTTTATTACTAAAAAATTCAATTTTAAGTCCTAAATAATTACTCAAAAAATGATTAGTAATCAATACTAATATTCCAATTGTAACTAATGAAATATTTATTTTATTTGAGCACATAAAATTCTTACAATATTTTTTTAAATATGCTACTATAAAATAAATAGTTATAAAATCACATATTTTAGTATAAAAAAAGTTATTTGCAAAAAACGCTATATTTAAAATATAATAAAATGTAATTAAAAACATACAAATAGCTAAATGCTTCTTTTTAGAGCAATTTTCAATTATATTATTTAAATAACCATGTATCATATAAAACAATATATAACATGTTACAAACCAATTCAAAGTTTTTAGTGTAGGAAAAAATGATGTTAAAATATTTTTTATAGAAATATTAAAACCTAATAATAATGTAATCATTAATATAATGACTGACACACTGAAATTAATCAGCACCATTTTTACTACTTTCTCTTTTTTTACCTCTTTACTATTTAATAAGAAATATGCCGAACATACTATAAAAATTGTATTTCCAATTCCTCCTAAATGTCTAAAAAATATAGTTACAACTTCGCTAAAATCACTTTTTGCAACACCTTGTATTATGGGATTTGTCAACTGAACTATTACATTTTGTTCCCCTAAAGTTTGAGTAACATGTGAAATAACAATTAAAAATATAGCTATTACTTTTAAAAGTTCTATACCTGTATTTCTTTTTTTATCTATAATATTTACCATTTTTTCTCTTTCTCCTTATAAAAGCACTTCATATAATCCTTTTTTTCTTTCATTTTCACATTTAAATATAATATATTATTAAATTTTTTCTATAATTTTTTCTATTTTATTTGATAAATTTTCTATTACTCTTTTAAAATTTAATTTTTCAAATAATTTTAATCTTAAATATTCTATACTTGCTGAAACAATAAATATAATTGGTACAGCAATTAAAACTACAAATAATATTGTTGTCAAGTTTTGAAATTTCAAGTCTTCAAAAATATTTCTCCATAAAATTGTTCTAATAAAATTATTATCATGTATTAAATATACACCAAATGTTACTCCTGAAAACGTTAATATCAATTTATTAATATTCTTATTTTTTATATTAATATTTTTAAATATTAAAAATATTAACACACTTGCTACTACATATCCTATAGAAGAATAATTATACATTAAAATTGCTATTTTTTTAAATAATTCATTTTGTATTACATTTTCATATAAATATGTAGGAATAAATTTTGATAAACATATACATGCTATTGTTACGATAAATAACAATATACCTTTTCCAGTATCGATTTTATAGTCATATTTTCTTATATTAGCAGCAATTATATATAGCATTAAAAAAGTAATTATATTTCCACCTAATATTTTAACTTGTCCACTAGTAAGAGGATTAGCTACTACATTTATAATACAACATAAAATTATCATTAATATCATAAATAATTTATTTTCTTTTTGATTCATATTATTAATTAATTTATTCATATATGGAGATAATATATACATTAAAATATATACTGTAGCAAACCAGTACTGCTTACTTAATATTGGCATAAATGCCCTTATCGCCTCTTTAATATTAAAATCTATTATTCCAAACAAATTTAATGCTACATAAATTGAAACAGAATAAAACAATACTTCACTCCATATTTTAATTACTTTGGAAATTTTAAATTTAGATTCTACTAAAAAATATCCAGATATAAGCACATATATATTTACTCCTGTTAATGCTATAGAATTTATTATCCATAATATATAATATTTTGTTGTTAGATCTTTACAATTATTCAGAACTTCTGTATGGTTTAAAATATGTAATGTTATTATAAATATCATAGACAATATTCTTAACATTTCAAAATTTGTTTGCTTTTTTGCTTTTGTCATAAAATTTTACTCCTCTATTATTTTTATTAATTCTTTTAAATAATTTTGTTTGTTGTATTTTTCTTCACTATGTACTTTATCAAATGCATTTTTTGACAAGTCATTTGATAATTCTTTATCTGATGAAACTTTTTTCATAGCATCATACAGTTCTTTCTCTAAATCATTTCTAGGAACAATAATACCACAATTATTATCTATAGTTTCTGCTAAACCACCAGAATCACTAGAAATAATACATTTAGCCATTGCCATAGCTTCTAAAATCACCATTCCAAAAGCTTCATCACATTTAGATGGTATAACTACACTATCCGATGTTGCAATATACTCAGACATTTTCTCAAGTGTTGTATAACCTAAAAGTTCAATATTCTTAAGATTTTTTGTAGCTTTTCTAACTTCATTAGCAAACTCATCGTCTTTAACACCACATATGGTTAAAGATATATTAGGATTTTCTCTATATAATTTTGAATATGCATTTATTAACTCCAGCACACCTTTTTCTTCTGTACATCTTCCTGTGAAAATAAAATTATAAGAATTTTTGGAAATGTCTAACTTTTCTCTTAAATTTAATTTCTCATCATTTAATTTATAATTATATTTTTTAAAATCAACACAATTAACATATACATCAATATTTTCTGTCTTGATAACAGAATTAAAGTGTTCTTTTATAAATTCACTAACTGTTAATATTTTTTTTGCATTTTCCCCTATTATTTTAAAAAGAAATTTTGATCTTTCTACATCATATATTGTATTATGCATATGATAATATACTTCTGTATTATTAAACTTTTTATATTTAAAATACATTTCTCCAAATATGACCATTGCATTTTCAACAATAATTTTACTATAATTTATATTGTTTTTATTTAGAATCTTTGTAACTCTTTCAGCATACCAACTTGACATTTTGTTAATTTTAAATTTATTATATATTTTATTTAATATTATACTTTTTAATATACTAATTTTGTTTTTGTTTACAAATATTATATTCGTGTTTTTGTATTTTTTATTTTTTATTTTTGAATCATATATCGTATATAAATCTATTTTATATTTATTTTCTTGCTCGTTAAGTTCCACTAAATATGTTATCAAATTTTCGACAGCTCCACCTTTAACAGCTGGTACTGGTAAAGCTCCCGGGCTTATAATGGCTATTCTTTCCATACCTTTAATTCTCTCTTCCTTTTATATAATCTACAAAAGAATCAAAATAGTTCTTTCTGTCAAATTCTTTCATGCTATGCACTCTATTATACGCATTTTCAGCTAATTTATTTGCATAATCTCTATCGACTATTACTCTTTCCATAGCATTATATAAATTTTCTCTAATATTTTCTCTATCAACTATAATTGCTGAATTGTCAGATAGAGGTTCCACCAATCCCCCAGCTCTTGTTGCTATGATTGTTTTTTTCATTGCCATAGCTTCAAGTGATACTACACCAAATGCTTCGTTATACATAGATGGTATAACTACACAATCATTAGCAATAATATGTTTTATTAATTCTTCTGTATTCATAAAATTTAATACATCTATTTTTTCGTTTTGGCATAATTTAATTATTTTGTTTTGATATTTATTTCTTGTATCTTGAGGTTGAATTCCAATAATAGTTAAATGAGTATTTGAATACTTTTCATTTATTTTTTTAAATGTATCTATTAATTCTACTACACCTTTATCATTACACATTCTTCCTGAAAACATAAAATTATAATTATCTTTATTTAATCCTATTTCTTTTATAAACTCTTCTCTATGTTCATTTAATTTATAATTAAATTTATCAAAATCTATACAATTGTAATATACTTGTCCTACATTTGTTTTAGTTTCTTTATTGAATGCTTCTTTAACATTTTTACTTACAAACATTATTTTTTCAGCTGAATTAGCAATAATTTTAGCATAATGTTTCGTTTTCCCTGGTTCATTCATATTGTTATGTTGATGATAATAAAACTTAGTTTTATATTTATAATTTTTATATATTTTTTTATATAATAGCATATTATTTTCAATAATAATTTTATCATATTTATGCTTATTTATTTCTTTTAAATAGTTATTATCAAAATCTAAGTAACAAACATTAATGTGAATTCTACGAGCAATACCACCAACAATACGGGCTATTATACTTTGTAATTTATTTTTATAAATTTTATATAATGTTGTATTTTTATATTTTATATCTTTTATAGAATCATCGTATATTGTATATAAATCTATATCAAATATATTTTTCTTTTCGTTTTCCTCTATTAAATATGTAATTAAAGTTTCAACAGCTCCACCCTTTAATGCTGGTACTGGTGCAAATCCTGGAGTACATATTGCAATTTTTTCTCTCATTATGCTACCACCTTTTTCTTTATAATTTTATTAAGAGCTTTTATAATTAATCTTTTAAAGAATATATATTCATTTTGTTTTCTATAAACAAAACATATACTAATTATAGTAATTAATACTGTTAACATTCCATGTAATATTAAGTTTAAATATACATTTGAAATATTAATTAAACTGCAAAAAACATATGATATTGTGCCTATTGAAAAAGCACTTAATGAATATTTTACAAACATACTATAATATTCTTTTAATTCTTTGCTAAATAATTTCTTAAATACAAACTTAGGATAACTATATAAATGTATAACCATTAGACTTAGTATTGTTCCAATGAATACACCTGCTATTCCTGCTATTTTTAAAAATATAATTGATGCAATAGCATTAACTAATGCTTCTATTATAGGAACAAATCTATCTTCATAACAAATTCCAGCTGCTTCTTTAAATATAGCAGTTGCAGATCGCATTTGCCTATAGAAAAATTCTAAAACAAAAACAAATACAATTACATTAGCATATAAATATTCTTTTCCTATCCATACTGTAATAAAATCATTTGCAACATTCATCAATCCTGTTGCAAAAAATGTTGCTAAACAAAAATCCATAAAATATATTTTTTTATAAATATCATATGATTTTTCTTTATTTTTTTCTACTAATAAATTTCCTATGCTTGCTGTTAATGATGCAAGTATTTGTCCTCCTATTGTAGCACAAGCTGAAGTTAACATTGCATAGTTCGAACATAAACCTACAGCAGTAAGTCCAAAAAATGTAGAGATTATAATGTTATCTAATCCTTTAACTGTAAATCCAACTACTTGATGTATAACTAAAGCTTTTACTTTTTTCATGATTTCTTTATATGTACCATTATCTAATTTTTCAACATTTTTTTCTCTTAAATAACTATATTTTTTTTCTGCTATTTTAGAAACAATAAGATTCTCTAATATTCTAAAAATTATTTTTATTATTAAAAATAAATAATAACTTTGTGTAGTGCATAATGCAAATAAACAAAATACGTTCATTAATATTGAATAACCTATATGAACTATATTTATTATATAGTTCTTTTGATTTGCATATATTATAGATCTTTTATATATCAGTAGATATGAAACTACACTTTCAATTAAGAACATTGCATATACTATATACATATTTATTGGAATGTTATAATCTTTAACTATAAATTTAAGCATTGGAATAAGTAGTATTCCAATACCTGCAATGATTATAGCTATTCGTATATAACATTTTTTATAAAAATTCATTAAGCTTTTTATCTTTGGAACATCATTTTCAGCTATTGGCTTATATAAACTAAATATAATTGCACTACCTATACCCATTTCTGCAACAGATAGCATTGAAATTATATTAGTGAATAAACCGTTCAATCCAAGATATTCTGTTCCTAAATATTGTAAAAATATTTTATTAACTAATAAACCTATTATCATAGTAATTAGTGAACTTATAACTGCTGTAATGCTATTATAAAATGAACTTTTTATTCTCATTATTTAATTCCTTTCAATTTTAAAATATTTTCCTTTTAAAATTTTGAATGCTTTTTTAATAATAAAAAAGTTAATTAATTTATTGAATTTATTTTCTTTGAATAATTTTATTTGCATATTATTAATTGATGATTTAAAATTTTTCAATGCAATGTATTTTTCACTTTCTCTTAATTTTTGTAATCCTATCTTTGTTTCTTTTTTTGTGATTTCATTATTTTCATACATTTTATATATCATATACATTATCATAAACACATACATCGTATTAGCACTACTAATAATATCATTACTTTCATTGTTATCAATTAATAAATTTATAATTAATTTTTTTACATTATATAAACTTATAATTTTATTTTTTATATTTCTCATCGACTTACTAAGTCCTTCTGGATTGTAATAATAGTTATATTTATTTTCGCTACAAAAATAAATATTCTTTACAACATACAACATTCTTGAAAAAAACTCTATATCTTCCATATATCTTATATCATCATTAAAATATAAATCATTTTTTTCTATAATCTCTCTTTTTATCATCAAAAGCCATGAATAACTTTTTATTTCAGCATCAAATATTTTTTTTAAAATTTCATTTCTATTTTTTTCTACTTCAACTATTTTATTTGAAAAACATTCTTGCATATTTTGTTTTATTTTATTTTTTCCATCATCAACAAAATAATTACTTCTAATGACTTCTATATTATTGTTTTGCAATATTATTTTATTCATTGTTTCAATATAATCTAATTCATACCAATCGTCTGAATCAATAAAAGTTATATATTCTCCTGTTGCTATTTTGATTCCTGTATTTCTAGCTCCTGCTAATCCTTTATTAGCTTGAGTTATTATTTTTATTCTACTGTCGCTTTTAAATTCTTGCAATATATTTAATGAATTATCTGTAGAACCATCATTTACACAAATTATTTCTAAATTTTGATAGGTTTGTCCTATTACAGAATTTAAACATCTTCTAATTGTCTTTTCTACATTATATATTGGAATTATTATACTATATTTCATATTTTCACCTCTATCATAAAAATTTATTTTTTACTTAATAAAATTTCCAATTGTTTAATATATCTGTAATTTGGTAAGCAAATATTAAAATTGTTGTACTATAAAAAATTAAATTTGTAGGATTATTTTTATTCAACTTAATTCTACACAGTATTGGGAAACTCAATAAACAAATCAATTCGAAATATCTAGTAAAAAACTCCGGAACAAATAAAAATGTTATCATTGTTATTAATATTATCTGATAAAATTGTATATAGTCTTTTTCAGTTTTTCTTAAATTTTGTTTCAAGATATTGTTTGTCCAAGCAAATAAAACAAACCATAACACGATTTGCATAAACATAAGTTTAACATCAACTGTTTGATTACTTGTATAAAACTCAAATTTATTAATCATAGTATTTAATAATAATACATCATTAAATATATTACTTTTTAATATAAACATTACTATAATAGGCATTATTAAAACTATCCATTTATATTTTAACAATTTAAATTTTTTGTTAAATATGACTCTAATTATAATAAATGGAATTACACAATAATGTAAAAGTCCAGATATTATATATAATATTATAGTTGTTATATTTGTTTTTCCTTCTACATAATCCCTATAAAAAGCTAATACTAATATTGCAAAAGCTAAAAAGTATCTGATACATGAAACTATTTTTCTAAAAAAAATACATGAAACTATTAAAACTATATACATTAATATACTGTTTTTATTTAAATTATTATCGTCTTTCCTTAATTTTATATTTTCTTTATAAAAAATATAAAATAAAATAGAATAAAAAATAAAAACAGTTACAACTGGTAAAAATCTTTTCAAAACAGGATTTGAGAATATGAAAAAATAGTATTCTATTATAGAAATTTCTCCAAAATATGAATATTTTTCAAAGAAATCTTTTCCAAGTAGATACATATCATCTAATATAATATTATATCTATATAAATCATCTCCTATTCCTGGCAAGGTATCATAAGCAATATATCCTAATGCTAAGCCTAACATAACAAAGGCTATCAATTTTATACTTTTAGATAATCTAACTTTATATATCAATATAAAAAGCGTCATTATTAAAATTGCAATTACTGAAATCCATGAAATAGTTAGTAACATCTATTTTTCCTCCATATACTTTAAGTACTTTTTCGCTTGTAATTTTATATCATATTCATTAATATTTACCTTTAAATTTTTTCGATTTTTATTAATTTCAATTTTGTTTATTTTTTCTTTCCACTGTTCCAATTTATTAATATCTGCAAATTCTACTAACTTTGACACCATGACCTTTTTAGAAACATTGTTGGAAAGAATACAATTTATTTTTGTTGCTTGTGCTTCTATAACTGATACAGGAAATCCCTCATTTTTAGAAGGAAGTAAAAATATATCAGACATACAAAGTAATTCTGGTATATCTTTTCTTTTCCCAAGCATTATAACCTTATCTTTTAAATTTCTTTTTTTAATTTCTTTTTCAATAACATCTTGTAATGGTCCATCTCCTACTAAAAATAATTTCACATTATCATCTAGCTTTTCTATTAAATTTAATAAAAATAAATGATTTTTTTCTTCTGAAAATCTGCCAACATGAATTAATACAAGTTTATCTTTTAAATTTAATTTTTTTCTATATTCTTCTCTTAAATTTTGATTAAACTTAAACTTATCTAAATCAATTGCATTTTTCATTATATAAATTTTCTTTTTAAAGTTAGTTCCATATAGCCAATTTGCAGCTGCTTCGCCACAAGCAAAATAATCAGTAGCAAATAAAATACAAATTTTTCTTAATAATTTAAAATAAATTTTTTTCAAAATATTATTCGTAGGCTGACATCCATGTGAATGTATTATTCTTCTATTTACTCCATTAATCTTTGCTGAAATCAATCCTGGAAATGAATAAAAATTTTGATGACAGTGAACTATATCATAATGATTTTTTTTGATTATTTTATTAATTTCCTCAAAGTTTTTAATAATAGATTCTTTTTTAGGAGCAACATGAAAAATATTAGACCCCTGTCTTAAAAAGAATTCTTCCATTTCTCCTTTTTCCATATCATGTACAATGAAATCAAAATGAATTCTGTTGTTGTCTAAATGCTCATAATAATTTTTTAACATCATTTCAACTCCACCAGTATTCAGAGCAGATACAATATGTAAGACTCTTACTTGTTCAATCATTTAATATATTCTCCTTAATCATTATATTTTTATAATACTGCATTCTTTTACTATTTATATTTTCATAATTATATAATTTTGATTTTTCAAAATTTTCTTTTGCTAATTTAATTTGTAATTCTTTATCATTAATTAATTTTTCTATTTTATTTGCTAATCCCTTATAATCATTTTTATTCAATAAATTTTCTTTGTTTAATAATTCTGGAATTCCTCCAACACAAGAAGCTATTGAGACACTTGCTCTACTCATGGCTTCTAATAAAACTCTTGGTAGTCCTTCTGTTTTACTCATCATTAAATGAATATCTATATCATCTAACCAGTTCATGACTGGCTTTCCACTTTTAAGCACTCCATCAAAAAATATATTATCCTTAACTTTATATTTTTCAGCTATTTTTATCCACTTTTCTTTATTACCACTTCCTAAAAAATGCAATTCTAGTTTATATTTATCTTTTAATTTACTTATAGCTTTAATAGCAACTTCGTGTCCTTTATAGTTTACATCTAAAGAACCTACTATTCCTAATTTGTATCCATCAGTAATTTTTTTATTTTTTATTTTTTTTATTCTATTTTCTAAAATTATTTCATCAAAATTTTCTAAAACAACATCAGAACAAGCTAAAGTATTTGCATTTTTATTTGGATATTTTTTTTGTAAATAACTTTGAGTAACATAATGAATATATTTAGCTTTTCTAACAACTTTTCTTGTTAAGTGCCACATAACTGGTGCAAACAAATATCCTTTTATTCCACCATAATATCTTAATGATTGAAAAGGACAGCCAACCATTTCTATATATGTAGGTATATTATTTTTCTTTGCTTCAAAAAAAGTTATAGCCCCCAAAACACTTGGCATTCTAGAAACTACAAAATCAATATCACATAATATATTTTTGGCTTCATTTTTTATTTTAAAATAATTTATAAATAAATCTATTGGTCCTTTATATATATTACTACTTCTAACTTCTGTTTCCAAATTGTCTAGTGGAATATAGTCTTTATTTTCTCCTTCTGCTATATTTTCTAAACGCGTATAATAGATTAATCTACTATTATTATTAAGTATATATTTTTGATTAAATTCTTTTCCTCCAAGACCACCTATTGTATAGTATGTTCCATCTTTGTCCATTTTTAAATAAGCATCATGTACAAATAATATATTTTTAACTTTTGATATATTACAATAAATATCTTCTATTTTTTTTGAAACATTATCTAGTAAAAATTTTCTTGAATATTCTAAAGCATTTGTAGCATATTTATTTCTTAATTTTGAATTATTATATAATTCTAAAAGTTTCTCTTTAAAAGTTTCCATATCATCTTTTTTCACTAAAAAACCATTGTAGTTATTTTTTACTAATTCTTTATGTCCTCTATTTTCTACTGCTAAAACTGGTACTTTTGATATCATTGCCTCAACTAAATTTAATCCTAATCCTTCTCTTAAACTTGTTGAAATAGCAACATTGGAAATTCTCATTAATTTAGGAATATCTTTTCTGTATCCTGTAAATATAATATTTTTTTCTAAGTTTAGCTGTTTCACAATTTTTTTATATTCTTCTTGTAAAATTCCTTTACCTACTAACATTAATTTAAAATTATTGTGTTTTTTAGTTAATTCTTTGATTGTTTTTATTGTCATAATTTGATTTTTATTTTTATTTAGTTCTCCCACTTGAATAATAACAAAATCATCTTTCTTTAAACCTAAGCTTTTCCTTAATTCTATTTTTTCTGTTTCGGACATTTCAAAATTGAATTTTGATTCATCAACTCCAACACCATTCACTAATTCTATATGCTTTGTCTTAAATTTTTTCTTAGCTAAATCATAATCTTCTTTATTTATTGTAATAAGACAATCAGTTATTTTAGACAAAATTAATTCAATTGGATAATATACTATCCAATTGATTAATGGTGCTCCTTTAAAAAAGTGGAAACCATGAGCTGTATATATTACTCTAGTTCCATTTTTTCTTGCTTTCATTGCAGCAATTCTTGTTACTACACTTCCCATTGGTGTATGGCAATGAATAATATCAAATTTTTCTTTTTCTATTACTTTTTTTAATTGTCTAATTGCTCTTAAATTATTTATTTTAATTGGATTTCTCTCAAAAGAAATAGTATATTTTTTATCACAATATGGAATTTCTTCCTTTCCATTTGTTGCAACACACACTTCATATCCTTGTTCTTTAAACCATTTCAAATATGGCAAATGAAATTGTTTTATATGAGAATCTACTGTTGCTGTAAATAATACTTTTTTCATTTCATCCCTCTTTCACTATATTGCTTGTTTATATTCATTGTTTTGATTTACATATACTAATTGACTTTCTCTAAGTTCTTTAATTTCTTCCTTAATTCCTGTTTCCGTAATTTCTGCATCTTTCTTTTCAAAAACTGTTTTTATTGTCTTTGCAATAATTTTAACATCTTGTTTTAAACTCATATTATCAACATATTCTATATCATATTCTAATTTTTGGAAAATACTAATTCCATTTCTTCCTCTTACTTGAGCTAATCCTGAAATTCCTGGTAAAACTTCTGCTCTTCTTTTTTGTTCTTCTGTAAACCATTCATAATATTCTGGTATCCATGGTCTTGGTCCTATAAAACTCATTTCACCTTTTAATATATTAAATAATTGAGGTAATTCATCTAAACTAGTTTTTCGAATAAATTTTCCGACTTTTGTAACCATTTCATCATGGGTAAATTTACCTTCTAATTCTTTTCTTTGCATTTTCATAGATCTAAATTTATATGTACTAAATATTTTTAATCCTTTTCCCATTCGTTTTGATTTATATATGATGGTTCCTCCATCTTCTATTTTTATAGCAATAGATATTATTAACATTGGTATCGCAAAAATAATTAATAATATGATTGCTAGTATTTTATCAAAAACTTTCTTTAGTATCAAATACATTTTTTTATTCCCCTTTTCATTTTTTATCACATGCAAATTTATTATACTATTTTATGTCGTTTTATGCAAGACAAATTTCATCTTTATTATATATTTTCTATGTAAATATTAACATAAAAAAGAAGTAATTGGCAAAACTTTATTCCAATCACTTCTTTTATTTATTTATGATATCCTGTTTTTTGTTCAATTTGGTTACTTATTGTTTTTACTGTTTCAGATGGTTGATAGTCAACTTCCCCAAATACTTCTTTATGGAATTGTGTGACATTACTTTCTAATGTTATTGGTACTCCATACCATCTATCTAATGTAATTCCTTTTGTTTCATATGGCCAACCTAAGCTTTGTGTAATTTTAAAATTTGGTGCACTTGGAAGCATACTAAACACATCACTTGCTGTTATATTTGTATACAATTTGGGTAAAACTGTGTCAACTAATTGGTTTAGCTGACTAATATCAAATGTTTTTACTTTATTTATTACAGCTGTTAGAACATCTCTCATTCTTTCTGTTCTTTTGTAATCTCCTCCTGTTGCATATCTGATTCTTGCATATGCTAATGCTTGTTCTCCTGTTAATTTATGTGTTCCAGCTTTGTTGATTCCTGATATATGGGATACTTCTTCTTCTGTGATTGGCATATTGATTCCACCAATTTTATCTATAATTTCTTTTACTGCATCAAAGTTGACTGTTACGAATTCTTTAATATTTAAATCTAAATTTGTATTTAAAGTGCTGATTGCTAATGGTGCTGAACCATAAGAATACGCATGTGTTATTTTGTCTAAGCCATGTCCTTCTATTTGTACATATGTGTCTCTATATACTGATATTAATTTTACTTCTTTTGTTTTGTTGTTTATACTTGCTATTATTATACAATCACTTCTATTTCCTTTGTCATATGTGTTTTCTCTGGAATCTATTCCAAAGATTGCAATGTTTCTATAATCTGCTAGTTTTTCTTCTGCTTGTGCTGATATACCTAATTCTTGTTCATCAATTTTTATTTGTTGCATTTTGCTAAATTTGCTATGTACAAACCAAAATGTTCCTCCTATTATAATGGCTAGCAAAATAATTAGTACTAATACTATTGTTCCAAATATTTTTATTCCTTTTTTCTTTTTACTCATTGTTTACTCCTTATTTTTATAATTTATCTATGTTTTTTATTGTTATCTAATTGGTAATTTCATCTTTCCATTGCAATTTTGCAATTTCATATTCATACTTTTTGTGCTCTACTTCATTTTTGTGCATATATTGATTTACTGTTTTGTTGAATTCAATTCTTGCATTGCTTATAGCATGAAGCATAGCTGTCATGTCTACTGTATGTATTTTATGTAATTCTTTTTTTATGTCAGTCATTCCTTCTTCTAGCTTACTTTTTAGTTCATCTACTTCTACTTTTGTTTCTTTTAATTCTTTATTTATTCCAGATACTTCTACTTTTGTTTCTTTTAGTTCTTTCTTTATTCCAGATA
>CAUWKC010000021.1:0-22474 GCA_963559365.1 uncultured Clostridia bacterium
TACCAATTATTTCATTTTAATAGATTTATTCTTGCAAAAAACCGAAACTTAAATTTTTTCTATATTTATTACTTTATCTAAACAGCTGTATAATTTCCTAAATCAAATTGTTCTTTCCAGTTTTCTAAATAGTTTAATCTTGAAGAATGAAAATTAAGTCTATTTTCATGAGCATATAATATTTTTTTAATTTCTTCGTGTTCTTTTGCATTGATTTGTAATTGTAAATCAATCTTCTCAAATTTATTATCCATGTACTGTTTCATTTCTGAAAATTGATTGTTAATACTTTTTTGCATGGTGTCTAATACATCGATAATTTCTCTTCTGTCTTTTTTTCGTGCATCTTCTAGTGCTGTTATTCGATTGTTCATTCCTTGTAAGGCTGTTGTATTTTCTCTCCAAAGCTGGCTATTTTCTTTCCAACGACTTTCGTTTTGTTCCCAACGTTTGTCATTTTCCTGCCAACGCTTTTCGTTTTGCTCCCAACGTTTATCATTTTCCTGCCAACGCTTTTCGTTTTGTTCCCAACGTTTGTCGTTTTCTTCCCATCTTTTGTTGTTTTCTGCTCTAAATTCTCGTAATTCTTTCAATACTATTGTAGCAACTCCATCTTCCATCCTATCACCACCTTTCTTTGTTTTTCTAGCATGCTGTTCTGGTATTTATATGTAAATTTTAATCTATAACATGCTATGGTTAATATTTAATCATAAGGTTTTAAAAAAGTCAAGAAAAAAACAGAAAATTTTTAAAATAATTTCTGTTTTTTTCTTAATATTCATGATTAAATTAATCTTTGTGTTTCTTTTGCAATCATTAATTCTTCATTTGTTGGAATTACATAAACTTTTACTTTTGATTCTGGTTTTGAAATAACAGTTTCTTCACTTCTTACTTTATTTTTTTCTATATCTATTTCAACCCCCATAAATTGTAATTGCTCACATATTCCTTTTCTGATATTAATTTGATTTTCTCCTACTCCTCCAGTAAATATAATATAGTCTACACCATTCATAGCTACTGCATATTTAGCTATATAGCTTGCTACTGCATATTTGAAGCTTTCCATTGCAATTTTTGCTTTTTCATCTCCTTCATTTGCTGCTGCTTCAATCTCTCTAAAATCTGGTGCTAAACCAGAAATTCCTTGTACACCTGACTCCTTATTAAGAATATTTTCCATTTGCTCAGTCGATAATTTCTCTTTTTTCATTAAGTATAATAAAATAGATGGGTCTAAATCTCCACTTCTTGTTACCATAGGAATTCCTCCCAATGGTGTTAATCCCATACTTGTATCAACAGACTTTCCTCCTTGTACCGCACAAATACTAGAACCTTGCCCTAAATGACAAGTAATAATTTTTAAATCCTCAATTGGTTTATTTTCAATTTCAGCTAATCTTTGTGATACAAACATATGAGATGTTCCATGGAATCCATATTTTCTCACTCCATATTTTTTATAATATTCATAAGGAATCGGGTACATATATCTTTCTTTTGGAATTGATTGATGGAAAGCTGTATCAAATACACCTACCATTGGTTTTTCTGGCATTACTTTTTGGCAAGCTTCAATTCCTAAAATACAAGCAGGATTATGAAGTGGTGCTAAATCAGTACATTCCTTCAATACTTCAATTACATTACTATCAATTACAACAGACTCTGCTATTTTTTCTCCTCCATGTACTAAACGATGTCCAATTGCATGAATTTCATCTAAACTATCAATTACTTTATAATCTGGATTAGTTAATTGTTTTAATGTAAATTCAATAGCCTCTGTATGATTATAAACTGGATTATCTATTTTTATTTTTTGTCCATTTACTTTATGAGTAATAAAAGCTTCTTTTTCTCCAATTCTTTCGTATTTTCCAGAAGCTAAAACTTCTTCTGTTTCCATATTAATTAATTGGTATTTTAATGATGAACTACCACAATTTAATACTAATATTTTCATTTTAAATCTTCCTTTCTTTTATTTTACTAATTTTAAAGTTTCTCTTGCAATCATCAATTCTTCATTTGTTGGAATTATATAAACTTTAATTCTAGAATCTGAACTAGAAATTTCAGTTTCTTCTCCTCTAATTTCATTTTTTTCTTCATCCAGTTTAACTCCTAAAAATTCTAATTGTTTACAAATTGCCTTTCTTGACATAGGCCCTTTTTCTCCTACACCAGCCGTAAAAGTTATAACATCAACACCACCCATAGCTACAGCACATCTTGCGATATAACAAGCTGTTAAATAATGGTATACATCTAAGGCTAATTGTGCATGATATCCTCCAGACATAGCTTCTATTTCAATATCTCTAAAATCAACAGATACACCTGATATTCCATAAACTCCTGATTGTTTATTTAAAATAAAATTCATATCATCTGCTTTCAAATCTTCTTTTTGCATCAAATAAGTAATAATAGATGGATCAATATCTCCACTTCTACTACCCATTGGAATACCACCAAGAGGAGTTAATCCCATACTTGTTTCTACAGATTTTCCATCTTGAATAGCACATACACTACATCCCTGTCCCAAATGACAATTAATAATTTTTAAATCTTTTATATCTTTTTGCATAATTTCAGCTACTCTACTTGAAACATATTGATGCGAAGTTCCATGAAAGCCATATTTTCTCACCCCATATTTCTTATAATACTTATAAGGAATAGGATAAATATATTTCTCTTTAGAAATTGTTTGATGAAAAGCCGTATCAAACACAGCCACCATCTTCATATTTGGTACAATCCTTTTACAAGCCTCAATTCCCAAAATACAAGCAGGATTATGTAATGGTGCTAAATCCACACACTTTTTAATTTCTTCAATAACCTCATCTGTTATAATAACAGAATCACTAAACTTTTCTCCTCCATGTACTACTCTGTGACCAATTCCTCCCAATTCTTCTAAACTTTCAATAACACCATAATGAATATTAGTCAATCGATTTAACACAAAAGCAATAGCCTCTTCGTGGTTTTTTGCTGGATGTTCAAACTTATGCTTAATTCCTTTTACTTTATGAGTTAAAAATGAATTTGGCTGACCAATTCGCTCAAAATATCCTTTAGCCAACATTTCTTCTGTTTCCATATCAATAACTTGATATTTTAATGATGAACTTCCTGAATTTAAAACTAAAATTTTCATAAATTCCTCCTTTGAGACAGTAGGGACGGTTCCCTTTGTCCCATTATTTAATTATTGAGACAAAGGGAACCGTCCCTACTGTCTCACTGACTCATTGTGCTTGTACAGCAGTTATAGCAACTACACCTGCTATATCTTTACTACTACAACCTCTTGATAGGTCATTAACTGGTTTTGCAATTCCTTGGCAAAGTGGTCCATATGCTTCAGCTTTGGCTAGTCTTTGCACTAATTTATATCCTATATTACCAGTATCTAAATTTGGAAATATTAGCACATTGGCTTCTCCTTTTAAAGGACTGCTTGGTGCTTTGAAAGCGGCTACTTCTGGAACAATGGCAGCATCTAATTGTAATTCACCGTCTACTATTAATTGTTCGTCTTTTTGTTTTACTAGTTTAGTTGCTTTTATTACTTTTTCTGTTAGCTCTGATTTTGCACTTCCATATGTTGAGTAAGATAACATAGCTACTTTTGGTTGTTTTTGCACTAGTTGTTTAAAACTTTTACTAGATGATAGTGCTATTTCTGATAAGTTGTCTGCATCTGGGTTTTCGTTTAATCCACTATCGGCAAATATAAATGTCCCTTTTTCTCCATATTCGCAATCTGGAACAACCATAACGAAAAAGGCAGAAACTAGTTTGGTATTAGGGGCTGTTTTTAGGATTTGTAATGCTGGTCGTAAAGTGTCTGATGTAGAATGAATAGCACCAGAAACTAATCCATCTGCTTTTACATCCTCATCTTTTACCATAAGCATTCCATAATATACGGGATCTTTTACTAATTCTTGTGCTTTTTCTATAGTCATTCCTTTATGTTTTCTCATTTCATATAGCCAATTAGCATATTCTTCGCTTTTTTCAGAAATAATTGGATTTATAATTTCAGCTCCTTTAATGTTTAAATTATTTTGTTTTGCCTTTGGTTCTATTGCTTCTTTATTTCCAATTAATACTATATTTGCATATTTTTCTTGTAAGATTTGTTGTGTTGCTTCCAAAACACGAATGTCCTCTGCTTCTGGAAGTACAATTGTTTTAATGTCTTTTTTAGCTCTTTGTTTTATTTCTTCTATAAATGACATTTTTATTTCTCCTTTTTATTTTTTCTTTTTTATTATATAAGGATTTTTTAAAAAGTACAAGCATTATTTTAATTTATTTTAATTCTTTGATTTCTGCTTTTTGTCTTAAACGCCAAGATAAGAAATGATAAGCTTGTTTGTCTTGTTCTAAAGCTATTTTAGCTACCTCTTCATCATCTCGTAATCTGTCACTTGCATACTTAATGATAGTGCCTTTATTTTTTACAGCTGCAATAACAACTTCTTTGTCATTACGTAATTCTTCTGATGCATAATATAGTCCTTGACCATAGTTTTGACAACTTGCTAACACTACTTCTTTATCTGCTTTTAAAACTTCAGAAGCATAACAAATTGTCCAAGGAGCATTACGAACTGCTTGCATCACTATTTTTTTATTGTTTTTTAAACGATCACTTACAAATTCTAAAGATTCTGCATCTTGTAATAAAGCTTCTTCTACAATTTCTTTATCATTTTTCAACTTTTCAGATGCTAAATCTAAAAATTTTCCATTTTCTTTTACTACTTTTAACATATATTCTTTTTCATCATTATGTTCTAGTATTTCTTCTGTTTCCAACGTTTTCACCTCTTATTTTAGTTGCGCTATACATGCTTTTATTTTAATTCCTTGTTCTGAAAACATTTTTTCATGTTCTGTTTCGATATTATTTTCAAAAATCGGATTTTGATGTAAGTCATAAGTTTTTTTAATTACCTCGAAACCACTTTCTTCTAAATAATTTAAAGTAGCTTCAAATAATTCATCATCATCTGTCTTAAAATAAATTTCTCCTTTTTCTTTTAAAAATTGTTTATACTTTTCTAATTGAATAGAATGTGTTAATCTTTTTTTTCTATGTTTTCCTCTTGGCCATGGATTACAGAAATTGATATAAATTCTTTCTACTTCATCTTCTTTAGATAATATTAAAAAAATTCTTTCAATATCAAATCGTGTTATCCTAATATTATCAGGATTTAATTTATTTTCTTTATATGATTGTTCAATATTCCTTTTAGCTAATCCTAACATTGCATCTACTAAATCAATTGCTATGTAATTAATATTTTGATTTTTAACAGCTAAATTTGCCATAAACTGTCCTTTTCCACATCCCAGTTCTAAATGTAATGGTTGATCTTTTTTATTAAATTCCTCTTTCCATTTTCCTTTTATTGCTTCTGGTTCATCTATATAAAATTCACAAGCTTCTAGTTCTGGTCTTGCCCATTTTTTGTATCTAATTCTCATGATTACTTCCTCTCTTTTAATTTTTCTTTTTTATTATACTGTACTCTTTAAATTTTTTCAAGCAATCATTTTTTTAAGTTTCGGTTTTTTGTTTTAAGATTTCACCAGCTATGTTATGATATGATGTTATAATACATAATGTATTTGTTCATTGCATTCGTTAAAAATTTGTAATTGCTTATCTTAAGGCGTTTTCACTCAGGCCTACAATGCATATAGTTCTATTTTTATAACTTTTCGAATGTGATTGGAGCAACATTAGAAATTTTTAAATAGTTTTATGGAAAGAGTTCACTTTTAGTGGAAGGGTGCCATAAAACTATTTTAAAATTTCTTATTTTGCGTATTGAGCCGAGAAAATTATAAAAATAGAACTATATTCATTGTATCCGTGAACATTACTCAAGATAAGCAATAACAAATTTTAAAACTCATTACATTCAAGCATACATTATGTATTATAACATCATATCATAACATAGCTGGTGAAATCTTAAAACAAAAAACCAAACTTAAAATCATTTTTTAGTTTGATATTATTTAAAAAATCCTGTATAATACAAAAAATAAAGAAAGGTGATTATAATTGAAATTAGAATATAAAGTACAAGAGAAAGATGTAGGATCTTCTATTAATCAAATACTACAAAAATTAGAAATTTCTACTCGTTTATTACATAAATTAATATTACAAAAAAATATATTTATTAATGATAAATTATGCGACACTAGAAAATTAGCCAGCGCAAATGATAAAATAACTATTTATTTTGATTACCCTGAAGACAACCATAATATCATTCCTACTCCAATTAACCTAAATATTTTATATGAAGATAAATGGCTATTAGTAGTTGATAAACCTGCTGGTCTTCCAATTCATCCTTCCAGAAAACATTACACTGATTCTCTATCTAATGGTATTAAATTTTATTTTGATTCTATTGGTTTATCTAAAAAAATTAGACCTGTCAATCGTCTGGATTTAGATACTTCTGGAATAGTTATTTTTGCTAAATGCGAATATATTCAAGAAGCTTTCTCCCGTCAAATGGCTCTCAATATCTTTAAAAAAGAATATTATTGTCTTGTTTCTGGTTTACTAGAAAAACAAACTGGAATTATTAATTTGCCAATTGCTAGAAAGCAAAATAGTATTATTGAAAGATGTATTGATTACGAAAAAGGACAACCTTCTGTCACTCATTATAAGGTTGCCCAAGAATTTAAAAATTATAGTTTAGTAAAATGCCAACTAGAAACTGGTCGAACACACCAAATTCGTGTTCATATGGCTGCTATTGGCCATCCAATTCTTGGTGACACTTTATATGGAACTCCTTCTTCTATTGTTTCTCGCCAAGCATTACACAGTTATAAAATTGAATGTGTTCATCCTATAACAAAAGAAAAACTAGTATTTGAAAGTCCTTTAACAGATTTCTTGAATAGCATTTAATAATTCACTTTTGTCACGTAATCCAACAAAAGTTTTTTTCACTTCCCCACCTTTTAAAATAACAATGGTTGGAATACTCATGACCCCATATTTCATAGCTAAATCTTGATTATCATCTACATTTATCTTTCCTACTATTACTTCTTCTGATTTTTCTTCTGCAATTTCATCAATAATTGGTGACATAGCTCTACATGGTCCACACCATGAAGCAAAAAAATCAATTAGAACTGGTTTTTCAGCTTGTAAAACCTCTTTTTCATAATTTTCACTTGTTATTTTTAATACACTCATATTTGATTCCTCCTTATTTTTTATATTCTATAAAATTTCTTACTTTCCTTTTTATTTTATATATTTTTTATTTTCTTATGTATTGAATAACTTCGGTACCTGCCGTCATTCCTTCGTATACAGCTTTCGCAATTTGTAAAAAGCCACCTGTACAATCTCCACAAGCATAAATCCCTTTTACATTTGTTTCCATTTTTTCATTTACTATAATTTTATTACTATCTACCATCACTCCTAATTTTTTAGCAAAATCAATACTTCCTGCCATTCCTTCTGCTATAAATACACCTTCAGTTTCTATCTCACTTCCATCCTTGAATTTTATGAACTGTACAGTATTTTCCCCTTCAATCGAATCAATTTCCTTTGTATCTATAACAACATTATCAGCTCTAAATTCTGGCGCTTTTTCTCCATTTGTTAAAATTGTTATATCTCCTGCTAAATTAATTAATTCATTTACCTCTGAAATAGCATAATTTCCATTTCCTATTACTGATACACTTCTATTGCGATAAAAAAATCCATCACAAACCGCACAATAGCTAACACCTTTTCCTTCAAAATCTTCAATTCCTTTAATTTTCGGCTTTTTCTTTTTATTTCCTGTTGCTAAAATAATAGCTTTCGCCTCTTGTCTACTATTTTCTGTAATAACATTAAATCCTTTTTCTGTAAATTGAATATTTGTTACTTCTTCTTTTCTAACTTCTACCCCTATATTCTTTGCTTGTTGAATTCCAGCTTCATATAATTTTTTTCCACTAATTCCATCTGCAAACCCATAGTAATTTTCAATTTGATTAGTTTTTTCTAAAGCTCCTTCTTCTCGATATAAAATTAGGGTTTTTAAATTTGCTCTATGTGTATATAAACTAGCAGACGCACCTGCTGGCCCAGCACCAATTATAATAACATCATACATTACTTTTCTCCTTTTATTTAAAAATATTTTTTGTAAAGTTAGTATATCACTTTTTTAAACAAAATAAAATACTAACTTCTTTTTAAGTTGCAGTTTTTTGTTTTAAGGATTAACCTGCTATGTTATGATGTTATAATACAGAATGTATGCTTGAATGTAATGAGTTTTAAAATTTGTTATTGTTTATCTTGAGTAATGTTCACGGATACAATGAACAAATACATTCTGTATTATAACATCATAACATAGCAGGTTAATCCTTAAAACAAAAAATCAAAACTTAAATAACTTCTTTAGTTTGTAATTCTAAAAATTTATGCTATAATTATTATGGTGATAAAATTGAAAATATTATTTGAAAATACAACTAAATATAGCAAAGATATTTATGAGAATTTTTTAACTTTTCATCAAAAAAAATATCGTTTTTCTTATATAACATATAATATTATTGTAACAGCCTTTGTTATTACAGGGCTTATTTTACAAGTAAAATATCATAATTACAGTATTGCTATTTTATTATGCTGTGGTTTAACTTTTTTTCTTCTTTGGCGATTATTACATCCTATTTCTGAAGTTTCAAAAGAATATAAAAGTGAAAAAATAAAACAACAAAAAGAATATACTTTTAAATTTTATACAAATTTTTTCACAGTTGAAGATAATAAACAAATTTATAAACTAAAATATTTTAATTTATACAAAATTTTCGAAACTTCTACATTTTTTTATCTATATTTGGATAAAAATCATGCTTTTTTAATTGATAAATCCAAATTTAAAGAAAACAACACAAATGAATTTTCCATTTTTATAAAGAAAAAATGTTGGTATTGTTATTCTAAGAAGCGGTTTAAAAGAGTAATTCTGAAATTTTTCTAAAATCCGCCTCTTTTTTTATTAAAACCAAATCAAAATTTTCCTTATATAAATTTATATTTTCTTTAGTTGGTTTATCCAACATTGCCACTTTTAAAGTAGTGTTCCATTCTTCTTTTTCTACCATTTTTTCGTCTTCTATTAAATCTCCTACCAAAATTTTATAAGTTCTATTTTTTATTTTACTTTGAAATTCTTTTGGCAGTTTTCCATTCATAGTTTTATTTAAAGTATGAATTATTTTAGTATTATCAAATTTTTTCATTTTACCTGTTTCATCAAATTCCAAAAAATTTGAAATAATATACATATTATCAAAATAACAATTAGTTTTTTGCAAGAATTCTTTTATCACATTACCAATCCCTGCAGATAATATAATAACTGGTATTTTTTCTTGAGCTAGTTTTTCTAAAAACTCTTTTGCTCCTTTTCTATATATTAAATCGCTTTTCTGTACAGATTCTTTTACTTTTTGTTGTGTCAAATTATATTTAAGATATAAATCCATACACTCTCCATACCATGTAACCATAGCCTTTTCTTTTTCATTCATTGATATTGAGTAATCTAACTCAATTGGGCGATATATTTTATATAACTTATTCAATTGTTCTGCAAATTCTTTTCCCAGTAGTTTTCCACTCGCATCCCATGAGTCAGCACTATCTTCTGCTGTTATAGTTCGATCAAAATCGAGAATTACATAGACATTATTTTTATTAATTTTTGATATTATTTCTTTCATATTTCACCTCTTAATAAATTTTACTATATTTTTTTATTAATAACAAGTACACAAAATTTTTATTTTATGATATAATGTGACAAAATCAAAGGAGAAATAAAATATGAAAAACTTTTTAATTGTATTAGCTATGAAAGCTTTATACTTAATTTTAAAAATAGCAAGAAAAAAAGGTGGTAATTTTTTAGGAAAAATTGCTTACGATTGGAATCCTAATTTATTTCAATACTTTAAAATAAATTGTCCTGTAATTGCTGTTACAGCAACAAATGGAAAAACCATGACTAATAATGCAATTGGACATGTTCTAAAAACAGCCGGAAAAACCGTAATTAGCAACAGCGAAGGAAATAATATGGATACAGGAATCTTATCTACCCTATTAAAACATTGCACATTAACTGGTAAAATTTCAGCAGATTACCTTGTCTTCGAAGTTGACGAAGGATACGTTCCAATAATTTTTAAAGATTTAAAACTAGACACTTTAGTTATTTTAGACTTTTTCCGTGACCAACTAGACCGAAATGGTGAAGTTGAATCACTAATTTTAAAAATCCATGAATTCTTAAAAACCTATACTGGAAACCTAGTCTTAAATAATGATGATCCAAATGTATCAAGACTAGGACAATCAAACCCAAACAACCCTAACTTATATTATTTCAGTGTTGAAAAATATAGCCATGCCACTACAGAAATGAAAGAAGCTGGAGAAGGTAAATTTTGCCCTTTCTGCAACACTCGTATCAAATATGAATATTACCAATATTCCCATATTGGTAAATTCAAATGTCCAAAATGTAACTATGGAGATAACAAAATTTACAAATTAGCAACAAACATTGATTTAAAAAACAAAACTTTTGTAGTAGATAATCTTACATATAAAATTCAAACTAATAGTATTTATAACATATATAACTTTGTTGCCGTTATCACTTGCCTTAGCATATATTCCATTGACACTAAAACCATGCAAAAAGCATTATCAACATTTGCTTTAAACAATGGTAGACTAGAAGAAATAACTATCAAAAACACACCAACCATCATCAACTTAGCAAAAAATCCAACTGGTGCAAACGTCAGTCTAAGAATCCTAAACGAAGATGAAGAAGAAAAAGAATTGCTCTTTGTATTAAATGACGCATTAGCAGACGGTCGTGACGTCTCTTGGATTTGGGACATCAACTTTGACAACCTAAACAAAGTAAACAGAATCATAACATCAGGAACACGTGGCCATGACATGGCAATTCGCATTAAAACATCCGGTTTTCCAATCGATAAAATAGAAACATATCTAAACTTAGACGAAGCAATTAAAAATCTATATAAAAACAGCACAAAAAAATATGTCATTGCTAACTATACAGCATTACAACCAACCAGACAAGAATTAATGAAACAGTAGGGACAGTTCCCATTTGTCTCACTTTTTAAGTCGAAATATGTCGTATTAAAGGAGTTTATGTAATGAAAAAATTAAAAATATTATACCTATATCCTGATATCCTTGAACTATATGGAGATTTTGGAAACATACAAATATTACGCTATCGCTTAGAGCAACGTGGCTTTAAAGCAATTATAGATTCTTATTCTATTGGAGATGTACCTCCTGATTTTAAAAGCTATGATTTAGTTTTTGCAGGTGGCGGAGCTGATTTAGAGCAAGAAATTTTAGCAAAAGATTTGTTGAAATATCAAAATTCAATACAAGAAGCTATCGATAATGGTGTGTTTTTCTTGTTAATTTGTGGTGCTTACCAATTATTCGGTCAATATTATAAAAGTGTAGAAGGAGAAATTATACCTGGATTAAAAATTTTTGATTATTATACAGAAGCATTAGAAGATAGAAAAAAAAGATGTATTGGTAATATAGTTATTGAAACAACTTTGCCAAATAAAAAAACAACTAAAATAATAGGTTTTGAAAACCATGGTGGACAAACATATGGAATCACTTCTTCTTTTGGAAAAGTCTTAACTGGAAATGGTAATAAATTTGGTGATAATGAAGAAGGATTTTTTAAACCAAATGTGATTGCTACTTATTTACACGGTCCTCTCCTTGCAAAAAACCCAGAACTTGCAGATTTCATTATCGAATATTGCTTAAAAAGAAAATATAATGAATCAATATCACTTGAACCATTAGATGATACTTTTGAAAATAAATGTCGTGAACAATTATTAAGTATATTTCTATCAAAAGACTAAAAAATGCAAAAAACGACAAAAAAATGAGACAAATGGGAACTGTCCCTACTGTCTCATTTATTATAAATAAATTTAACAATGTTTTCTAATTCTTCTATATTTTTTTCAATGCTAGATATTTCTATTTTAGATATGGAATCTCCTGATGATATTTTTTGAAATTCACTTTCAAGTGTTAGTTTTTCAAAAGTGTCTATCTTTTCTTTTATATCAATGTGATAAGAGTTTGTATAATACCCTTTATCTGTTATGTCTTTTATTGTTCCAAATTTTTCTTTATCGATTTTAGCAAATTTGTAACTTAAACTTTCATCTGGTGTAGCATATAATGTAAAACTAATATTAGTTTCCTTTTTCCACTTTTCTACTGTTTCACGTAAATATTTCATTAATTTGATAGCAAATTCATGTCCTTTTTGTGTCATATGTGACTCTCCAGTCATTAATTTAGTTACTTCATATACACCAATATATCCTAAAGATATGGTTGAATAACTTCCATACAATAATTTATCTATGGATTCATCTTTTTTTAAACGCGCTATTGCTCCATATTGCCAATGAATTGGACTAATATCTGATTTTGTTCCTAATAATGCATAATGACGACACATTAAAGCTTCTTTACAAAGTTCTAATCTTTCTTCTAGTTCTTTCCAAAAAATTTCTTCATTTCTATCTGCTACAATGCCTATTTGCGGTAAATTGATGCTAACTACTCCTTGATTAAATCTTCCTTCAAATTTATAGTTTCCTTTTTCATCTTTATTTTCACGCATTTTTTTTGCGGAAATATAATCTGGATATATTCTTTTAGCTGAACATTTTACAGCTAATTTTGTTAGATAGTCATATTCTCCTCCTGTTAAATTATTACACTCATCTAATACATACACTAATTTAGGAAAAGATGGAGTTACATATATTCCCTTTTCATTTTTAATTCCTTCTAATCTTTGTTTTAAAATCTCTTCTATTATCATTGCATTTTCTTTACAATATGGATCATCCTTTTCTAAATGCAAAAATAAAGTAGCAGATACTAGTTTACTTTGGGATTGAATCGCTTGTACTCCTTCTTTTAATTCTATCTTTAAATGTTCTTGTACAATATCTTCCAGAACTTCTTCTGATATTTTATCTTGATATTTTTTATACATATTCTCTTTAAATATTTCATAACTTTTTCTTAAATATTTTCCTAAATGCTTTAAATCTACGGACTGTCCTCCATATTGATTACTTGCTGCTGTTTCTATAATTTGCGTAACTATAGTACAAGCTTCTCTAAAATTTTCTGGTGTTTCAATTAACTTTCCATCTATAACCGTTCCTTTTTCTAGCATATCTGATATATTAATTGAGCAACAATTAAAAATAGGTTGTACAAAATAATCAGCATTATGAAAATGCAAAATACCTTCTTCATCTGCTTTTACTATTTTTTCTGGCAACAATAAACGTCTTGTTAAATCTCTTGATACTTCTCCTGCTATATAATCCCTTTGAGCAGAAGCTAACAAAGTATTTTTATTAGAATTTTGTTCTGTTAATTCTTTATTTTCATTTCTAATTAACCCTAAAATAGATTCATCTGTTGTATTTTGCTTTCTGACCAAGGCTCTGGTATAACGATATACAATATATTTTTTAGAAAGCTCATATTTACCTATTTCCATCAACTTTTGTTCAATAATATCTTGAATATCTTCTACTAACATTCTTTTCTTTCCAAAATCTTCAATATAATTAATAATCTCTTTAATATCATCATTAGTTGCTCTTTCTTTTGCCCTTACCTCTTGATTTGCTTTTTCAATAGCAACTTGGATTTTTTTTCTATCATAATCAACAGCTCTTCCATCTCTTTTGATTATCTTCATTTATTTCCTCCTCTTATTAATTCTTTTCATACGCTTTTATTATATAAAAATAAACATTTTTTTCTGTTGCAAAAGCAACATTTTTTCATTATTAATCACTTAATAAGCATATATCTAAGATTTTGCAAATTGTTAAATTTATATTACAATAATATTACAAGTATATGCTAAACTTAAATTATTTTATTGTTGCATTTGCAACTTTTATTTAGTATAATAAACTAAAATTAGGAGGCCTATTATGAATTTCAACTTTAATATGGAAGAATTTATAAAAAAATTTGAAAATAGTTGTCACAAAGTACAAAAAAAAACATTTTCACGTAATGAAGTCATTACAAGTTATATCAACAAAAGAAACCAATTTTGTATTTTAATAAAAGGAAACGCCGATTTAGTCCGTTATGACCTAAACGGAAATCGAACAATTGTAGAACACTTTTCCAAAAACGATGTCTTTGGTGAAGTATTTTATATGATCACCACAAATAACGAACTATTAGTAGAAGCACGCGAAAAATGTGAAGTATTATTTTATCATTATGACGATATACGCAACAAATGTAGAAATAATTGCAAATTTCATCAAGAATTATCTGAAGATTTGCCAGAATTAATACTAAACAAAGTAACCAACCTAAATATGAGAATAGAACTACTTACTAAACGTTCTATCCGTGATAAATTAATTGGTTACTTCAACATGCTATCAACCAGAAATTTAAACAAAACATTTTCATTACCATTTTCTTTAACTGATTTAGCCGATTATTTAAGTGTTGATAGAAGTGCTATGATGCGAGAACTAAAACTTCTAAAGGAAGATGGTTTCATCAAAAAAAATGGCAAACGCATTACTTTAGTCTATAAATGAGACACTAGGGACAGTTCCAAAATGTCTCACAAAATTGTCGAAATACAAAGAAAAATGCCAAAATCGGCATTTTTCAATTTTTATCTTCTTTTTTCGTCAATTTTTGTGAGACATTTTGGAACTGTCCCTAGTGTCTCATTTATTTCTTCGCCTGTCTCCATGTTTTTAATGGTCATAATGTTATTAGCTATTTCGTCTTCTCCTAGGATTATAACATATGGTATTTTTAGTTTGTCTGCATATTTGAATTTTGCTTTTAATTTTTTATTGCTTAAATAAATTTCTGTTTTTATTTTTTGTTTTCTTAATTCAGTTGCTAGTTCTATTGGTTTTGATAGGTCTTCTATCATTGGTATTATTAAAACTTGTGATATTGATTTTTGCTTTGATTGGATTAGGTTTAATTCGTTTAGTTTGTAAAATAGTCTGGTTAGTCCTATGGAAACTCCAACTCCTGGTAATTTTTTGTCTGTGTAATGTTCTGCTAAGTTTTCATATCTTCCGCCTGAACATACACTTCCTAGTTCTCTATAATCGTTTAGGAATGTTTCGTAAACGGTGCCTGTATAATAGTCTAATCCTCTTGCTATTGTTAGGTCAATTTTAAAGTTACTGTCTGGTACACCAAATAGACGAATATTTTTTACTACTTCTTTTAGTTCTTCAATTCCTTTTGCATATATTTCACTTTTTATACTTTCTCTTTTTAAGTTTTCTAATTTTTCTATTTTTTCGTCTGATGTTCCTTCTATAGTAATGAAATTCATAATAGTTTCAATAGCTTGGGTTGAAATACCTAACTTAATAAATTCTTTTTCTACTGCTTCTTTTCCTATTTTATCAATTTTATCAATTATTCTTAATATTTCTACTGAATTTTCTTTTTGGTCTAACCCTTCAAATAATCCATTCAAGATTTTACGATTATTAATGCATATTGTAAAATTGTCAAATCCTAATTCTTTGAAAATGTTATAAATAACACTTGGCATTTCTGCATCATGGATAATATCTAATTCTCCGTCCCCAATAATATCAATATCACATTGATAGAATTCACGATATCTTCCTTTTTGTGTTTTTTCTCCACGATATACCTTTCCTATTTGATATCTTCTAAATGGAAAGCTTAAATTTCCATAGTTTTTGGCTACATACTTAGAAAGAGGAACAGTTAAGTCAAATCTTAATGATAAATCAGTTTCTCCTTTTTTGAATCGATAAATTTGTTTTTCAGTTTCTCCTCCTGCTTTAGCTAACAAAACTTCAGATAATTCTATTATTGGTGTATCTAATGGTAAAAAACCAAATCTTTGATATATTGATTCTATTTTATTCTTCATTTGTTCCATCGCAATTTGATCTTCTGGTAACAATTCCATAAATCCTGCTAATGTTCTTGGTTCTGTTTTTTTCATAAGGCTTTACCTTCTTTCTTTTACTAAAATAATTTTGGTTTTAATTCTAAATAAATTGGTTTTTCATCTTTTAACATTGTCATCATACCATGTCCTGGATAGACAATTGTTTCATCTGGTAATATCATAATTTTTTCTTCAATTGATTTTAAAATTGCTTCTCTATTAGAAGTTGGTAAATCAGTTCTTCCCCATGTTCCTCTGAATATAGTATCTCCTGAAAATAAACACTTTTCTTTTTCGCAATATAAACAGGTACTTCCTTGAGTATGGCCTGGTGTATGCAATACTTTAAATTCTAAATTTCCTAAATGTATTAAATCTTCTCCATCTATCCTATAATCCGCTTCTAGTTCAATTTCTCCTACGCCAATATAAGGAGTTAAATTAATTTGTGGATTATTTAATCCATCACTATCATCACGGTGAATTAATATTTTACCTCCTAATGCATTTTTTAATTCTGAAACACCTAAAATGTGGTCTCCATGGCAATGAGTTAAATAAATATATTTTAATTTTCCATTTAAAATAGTAATTAAATTAATAATTTCTTTCACATCCCCAGCAGGATCAATTACCATAGTTTCTTTAGATTCTTCATCTACTACCACATAACAATTAGTAGGATCTCCTATCCATGTATCTATCTTTAGTTCTTTTAATTTCATGTTACTTCTTTCTCCTTACTTCATATACACTATCAACTTTTCTAATTACTTTTTGGGCTTTATTTAATTCTTCCAAATTCTCTACTTCTAAAGTTATATTCATAATAGCAATTCTTTCCTTTGTCGTTTTTGTATTTACTCCCAAAATTTTTGCCTTCGTTGTTCCAATTTCTCGTAAAATATCCATCAATAAACCAGATCTGTCATTAGAATAAATCTCAATTTCTACTTGATAAGAAGCTTGATTTTCATCATACCACTCAACATCAATCATTCTATTTTCTTCTGAAAATAAATTTTCCATATTGACACAATCTTTTCTATGAACAGATACTCCTCTTCCTTTAGTAATATATCCTACAATTTCATCTCCTGGTAAAGGATTACAGCATTTTGACAATTTAACCAAACAATTATCAATACCTTTTACAATAATACCAGAATTTGATGGTTTTGGTTTCTTTTGTTTTGCCTTTTGTAATTCTTCTAATTTAGCTTCAATATTTTCTTCTTCATGCTCTTTACGATATTCTTGTAACATACGAGCAATTACTTTAATAGCAGAATTAGCACCAAAGCCAACAGCTGCATACATTTCTTCCAAATTTTTATATTTATATTTATTTAACATTGGTTCAATGTATTCATTTTTAAATAAATCTGAATAAGAAAAGCCTATTCTTTTTAATTCTTTTTCAATTAATTCCTTTCCTTTTTCAATATTTTCTGCTTTTTGTGCTTTTTTAAACCAACTTAAAATTTTATTCTTTGCCTTAGAACTTTTAACAAATTTTATCCAATCTCTACTTGGTCCTTTAGAATTATCAGAAGTAATAATTTCAACAATATCACCACTTTGTAATGGAGTAATTATTGGCATCATTTTACTATTAATTTTGCATCCTGTCATATGATGTCCTATCTCTGCATGAATTGTATAAGCAAAATCAATTGGTGTTGCACCTCGTGGCAATACCTTTATAGCTCCTTTTGGTGTAAAAACATAAACTTCATCTTCAAACAATTCTGTCTTCAAAGTATTCAAAAATTCTTGTGGATCTTGCATTTCATTTTGCCATTCTAAGGTCTCTCTCAACCAAGCTAATTTATCTTCTTGTACTTTTACTGTTGTCTTTTTTCCTCCAAAATAATTAGCCTCTTTATAAGCCCAATGAGCTGCAATACCAAATTCTGCAACACGATGCATATCCCATGTACGAATTTGTACTTCAAAAGGAGTTCCTTTATCACCTAACAAAGTTGTATGAATAGATTGATACATATTTGGCTTTGGCACTGCAATATAATCTTTAAATCTACCTGGCATAGGATTATACATTTCATGTACAACACCTAAAGCGGCATAACAATCTTTAATTGAATTTACTAAAATACGTAAAGCAAATAAATCATAAATTTGATCAAGAGTTCTATTATCTCTTTTCATTTTTCGATAAATACTATATAAATGTTTCGCTCTTCCAGTAACTTCTGCCTCTATTTTTTGTTTTTTCAATTGAATACGAATATCATCCATAATTTTCTCAATAAATTGAAGTCTTTCTTCTCTTTTTTTGTTAATTCCTTCTACCAAATCATGATATTCATCAGGATTCAAATATTTAAATGCTAAATCTTCCAATTCCCATTTAATTGAATATAATCCTAAACGATTAGCCAAAGGAGCATATAACTCCATAGTTTCTTTAGCATTTGCAATTTGTCTATCTCTTTTTAAATATTTCAAAGTTCTCATATTATGAAGTCTATCTGCTAATTTAATTAAAATAACTCTAATGTCTTTTCCCATTGCTAAAAACATTTTTCTATAATCTTCCACTTGTTGTTCTTCAATAGAAGCAAATTGTACAGTTCCAAGTTTAGTAACCCCTTGCACCATTTCAGCAATTTCTATACCAAATTCTTGTTTAATATCAGCATTTGTTACTTCTGTATCTTCTACAACATCATGCAAAAGGGCTGCACATAATGTACTATCATCTAATCCAATATCTGCTAAAATATAAGCAACATTAAGAGGATGAATAATATAAGGTTCACCAGAGCGCCTACATTGTTCACCATGATGATTGCAAGCATAATTATATGCTTTCATAATTAATTTTGTATCTACTTTTCTTGTATGTTCTTTTCTTTTATTAATAACATCTTGTATTGTTACTTGTTTTGCTTCTTGCATATGTCAAAAATCCCCCTTTTTATTATGCTTATAACGATTTCATCATATCTTTCATATTAATTTGTAAGCTTTCCACACCATTAAAACAATTAATTTCTAAAACACCTACAATATCAATTTTATCTCCAATTCTATATTCTTCAGCTAAATTACCTAAATTAAATCCAATAGCATTAATAATGGTGTTATTATCTTTTAAAGTTAATTTCAAATGTTTTCCTTCTGATAAAGCACGAATTGAATCAATTTTCAAATTTTTAAATAAAAATACTGGCATTCTATTTGCTTCTCCAAAAGGTTCTAATTGTTTCAAACTTTCTACCATGTCTTTATTCATATCTTTTAATTCAATTTTACTATCAATTTGAATAATTGGCATAATTTCGTCAATTTTTGCTTCTTTTGCTACTTTTTCAAAAGCTTCACTAAATTTTGAAAATTTGCTTTTATTTACAGTAATTCCTACAGCCATACTATGTCCTCCAAATTTTTCGATAGTATCTGTACATTTCATTAAAGCATCATGCAAATCAAAACCTGGTATACTTCTTCCAGAACCTTTTCCAATTCCATCTTCTTCAAAACTCAATAAAATACTTGGTTTAAAATACATTTCTGTAATTTTAGAAGATACAATACCTATAACACCATGGTGCCAATTTTCTCCACCTACTACAATTGCACTATTTTCATTTAAGTGTTTTTTTTCAATTTGTTTAACAGCATTTTCAAAAATTGCTTTTTCAGTTTCTTGTCTAATACGATTATGCTCATTTAATTTTTTTGTTAATTCATTTACTTTATTTAAGTTTTTAGATAACAATAATTCTAATGCTTCTTCTGCTTTTCCCATTCTTCCGCATGCATTAATTCTAGGTGCAATTCCAAAAGAAATACTATTTGAGTCTATTTTAGTATACCCAGATGATTGTATAATAGATCGTAATCCTATATTTTTTGTTTGGCGAATTAGCAATAACCCTAATTTAGCAATAACTCTATTTTCATCTACTAATGGAACAATATCTGATATCGTCCCTACACAAACAATATCTAAATATTTCAAATATTCTTCTTCTTTTAATTCTAAAGCCATTCCAATAGCTTGTATTAATTTAAAAACTACACCAACTCCAGCCAACTCTCTAAAAGGATATCTACTATCTTTTCTTTTATTATCAATAACAGCAAAAGCATTTGGTAATTCATTGCTTGGTTCATGGTGATCTGTAACAATTGTTTCTATTCCTAATGAATTAGCGTATTTTATTTCTTCTATTGCAGATATTCCACAATCTACAGTAATCATTAATTGACATCCTTGTTCTACAATTTTGCAAATTGCTTGCTTATTTAATCCATATCCCTCATTTATACGATTTGGTATATATGTTTCTACTTCTAATCCTCTATCTTGCAAAAAACTTTTTAATACAGTAATACTAGTAATTCCATCCACATCATAATCACCATAAATTGTAACTTTTTCTTGTTCATTAATAGCTTTTATGATTCTATCTACTGCCTTTTTCATATCTGTTATCAAAAATGGATCATGAAAATCGTTTCTGGTTGGTGCTAAAAACAATCTTATCTCTTCCTCTTGTGTAATCCCTCGGTTAACTAATATGGTGGCCAATAATGTATTTATTTGATATTTTTCTTCAATTTCTTTTATTTTGTTTTCGTCTGTCTCATATATTTGCCATTTTTTGTTCATATTCCTCTCCCTATTTTTCTAAATTTTATTCTATTTTATACTATTTTCTGCTTTTTTTAAAGGTTTTTTTGAAATTTTCCCAAAAAACAACATACAATTTAAACAGAACCCAAAAAGTTAAACACTTTTTGGGTTCTGTTCACTTAAACAAACTTTTATATTTTTTATTGCTCTTTTATTGTATCATAAATCCATTTGTTTTATCTCCACTTATTATTTTTAAGTTCAAAGAAATTATTGGAAATAATGAACTTGAATGCATAGAACTTCTCCTCTTCGTATCCCACAACTGGATAAAACTCATATCACCGTCTGTCTACTTTACGTATACCAAATTTACCCACATAAGACTTATCTTTTTCATTGCTAATACAACGCGAAGCTAACCAGTAATTTGTTCCTTCACCTTCTGGCATAATTAAATCATAATAATTTGTTCCATTATTAGCTGTTTTAAAAGCTGTTTGCATAAATTCACTATCTTTATACCAATATGTTTGATATGGCTGTACACTTGTAGCCATCATAGTCCCATCTGATGAACCATTCTCTGTTTTTTCAATTAATATTGATTGTTCACTCATTCCTAGTCCATCTGTATTTTTTCGTTCATCTATCACACTTAATTTTTCCTTTGCATATATTATTGGATAGAATGCTGGAGATTTATATGGATCTACAACTTGTTCCCCATACTTTGCTCCATTTTCATATTTATGTGCAATTTCTAATTTTTCAACACTCATATATTTTTCTATATCTTCTATATTTATACTTCTAGCTGATATTCCTTTACTTTCATTCCCATATAAACTACTACATGCATCATTTAATAATTTTACTCCATTATTATATCCCTGCGCCCCTCCCAAATACACATTTCCTATTGTCATTGTTGTTGGCACTAATGTTACTTTTTCATCTTGTATGTCCAATACTTTCCATTCATTTATTTTATACATATAATCTGCACTATTTAATGTTTTTTCTAGATCTGGATTTAATGAACTATATTCACTCTTCCAATTATATGTTCCTCTTGGTGTATATGTTATTTTCGAACCTACTTCTAGTCCTATAGGAGCTGGTTTTTCATCTTCATCTGTTTGTTCACTTTTATATAAATCTGAATAAGCTATTTCGTGATTTCCTTTTTTAGAAATAAAACTATTTGTCTTTGCTTCTTTTACATATTCCTTACCCTGTAAAATTCCTTGAATTATTGTGTCATTTAAATCTGAACTTTCACTATTTCTTATTTGTTCTTGTTGCCAATCTAAAATGTCTTTTTCTGCTCTTTCTTTTGCTTCTGAAATTTCAGTTACTTTTTTGGCTTCCTTTGCTTGTGTTAATAATCCCTTGTCTCCTGTTAAATTTGAAATAGTTACTCCTGCTAATATCATTAATATAATTATTGTTATCGCTAATGCTATTAATGTAATACCATTACTATTTGCTATTTTGGTTTTCATTTAAAAATTCCCCTTTCTTCATTTGTTATTACAGTATTTTATTTTTTCATAATTTTAATTCGTTATTTATATTGTATATAATAATCATGAATTAAGTCAATATGTTGTCAACTTTAAGTTTCGGTTTTTTGCAAGAATAAATCTATTAAAATGAAATAATTGGTAAA
>CAUWKC010000022.1:0-20458 GCA_963559365.1 uncultured Clostridia bacterium
AAAAGGAAAATAAAACAACTAGATTTGTATCAAAGAAGTTTAATTCCTTTGGCATAAACTTGTTTTTATGTCATAAATACATAAACAGTAATTTTGTTTGAGTAAGAAATGAAAATCCAAAATTACGCAATAGAAATAATAAATAAAGCATCGAGTTAGATTGAGGGGAAACAATCTGATTCGATGCTTTCATAATGACTCATATCAAAAAGTATATTTTTTTCTATTTCTTGGTAACTATGAGCTGATAAAAGAAAATCGCAACTTTGTAGTATTTTTTGTTTTAAAAGGTAAGAATTACAATGACTGCAATGTCCTAACCATGAATTAATACTTTGCAAAGTATAAGTATAATCAAGAATATTTTTGGCATATTGTTGATTCCACTTTTTTATTTTTCTTTTTATCTTTTTTTTACTAGAAGTTCGCAATAATCGATGAGTAGGAAAAATGCGATATCCACAAAAATTAACACCCATCTTACAAGGATAATAACGAGATTTATCATTTAATTCAATATCTAGCTTTTCTTTTATAAAAATTTCTATCTTTTTTTTGATAGAAATACAATCTGCTTTTGTTTTTAAAATAAGAATAAAATCATCCATATATCTTGTATAATACTTGACTTTTAATTCACGTTTTATATATTGGTCCAATTCATTTAGATAAATATTAGCAAAAAATTGGCTAGTATAATTTCCAATTGGAATACCGAACTTGATTAGGGGTAATAGGACCGTTAAAAATAAGAATTTGTGTTAGATAAAGTAAATGTTTATCAGAAATATATTTTTTCATGATATCAAATAAAATATAAGGGTTGATAGAATAAAAGAATTTTTTTATATCACATTTTAAAATCCAAAAATCTTTCCAATTTCTTTTACAAATACGCATATGTTTTTGTACTTCATCTACTGCTTTATGTGTTCCTTTATCAGGTAGACAGGCAAAAGTTGTAGAAATAAATTTGGGTAGTATATAAGGTTTTATAAATTCTTCAACATACCATTGATGAACTATTCTATCTTTGTAAGGTAAGGCTTGTATGTATCTTTCTTTTGGTTCATATACTTTAAAAGTAAAATATTTACCCAAGCGATAAGTTCCATTTTTCAGGTTGTTCATTAAGTTAACAAGATTATTTTCTAAATTTATTTCATATTTAATAACTTCACTTTTATAAGCTTTATGCTTTCTAGCTCTTTGATGAGCTTGCAATAATTTTTCAAATGTTAAATTTTCAAAATATAAATTTTTTATCTTTTTATACATGAACTAATCCAACCTCCTAACATATTACAAATGTCAGTAATTAAACCACTCCAAGTTTGGTAATTTTGTAAATTAATATATTTATATTTATATGATAAACGTATATGAACTTTTAGCAAATTTAAATTTGTGTCTAGTTCATTAAGATAACGTAATTTTTCTTGCTTTTGATAATGTTTGATTGCATACATAAGGTTTCGTAATCCAAGATATAAAGCATTTTTTATTTCATTAACTAAAGCAAAGTTTTCGCTTTTAGGATATTTTCTGACAATATCGTTAGAATAGTAAATTAGTTCTAAATATTTTTGATAAATTTTCAAATTACTATCTTTATTTTTTTGTGTAGTAGTACTCAAAATTTCATCTCCTTTACAAATGTTTTTGCCTGCTCTATGGTAGACTCTATAAAAGAATATGCTTCACGTATAGATAAATTATTACAATCCATTTGAGATAATTTTTGAATAAAATTTTTAATATCATCATTTAAAATATATTCTGAACTACTATGAGGTTTTTGAGTAACAGAGTCAATAATATTAATTTGATATCCGGCAGATTTAATTAAAGAAGAATATTTTGATAAATTATTAACAGGAAATCCGCATTTTAATATTGATTCATTTAAATTACTTAATTTTAAATTTAGAATATAAGACATTTTTTTAGCATCTTCATCTAAAAAAATATAAAAAATTCCACTTTTGAATAAATATAAAATAGAAGAGTCTTGTTTTTTTAATTCCAAATATCTTTCGTATAATTTGCTCATAATATGAAATCCTTTCTTCCAGTTTTTAGGATATTATAAACTAAAAAAAATAAAAAATCAACCCTTTAAGGTTAAAAAACTGGAAATATAAGGTAATTAAAAGTAGGAAGTAGTTGTTGTATAATAAACAAGAAAAAAGATAGTTTTAGGAGAGGCGAATTATGGAGTGGTATGAGCGATTTTATACAAAAGAAAAATGGGTTAAAAAATCTGCTGAAATAGAAGGAAGCTTATATGATAGATTAAAAGAAATAGCAGGGAAAGAATTGGATGCTTCTATTAATAAAATCATTGATGCTTGTGTGGATGATTTAAAACTAGAAGATAAAGTAGTAATTTATCAAAAAGAAAAAAATGAAATTAATGTAGCTAGATCAATTATTGTAAGAGAATCTGTTTATAAAAAATTAGAAGATTTAAGAGAAAAATATGGTATTTCTATTTCAAAAATAATTAATATTGCAATCAAATCAGGATTAGAAAAATATAATCAAAAAAAGAATTAAATAAAAAGCATATAAAAACTAAAATTTTTTATATGCTTTTTTTACTAAATTAAAAAGTTCGTTCATATAAATCTTTAATAAAAACGTCTTTTTCTTCAAAATTGTCTACAAATCCAATTTTAGCTGTTTGTTCAGATTGATTAATTTCTTGTACCCATACAGCTCTTTCATCATAATAAATATCAGATTTTTCATTTTGATTTAAAATAGTATTAACTCTTTCTAAATTCATATAAATAACCTCCTTTATATTTGTATGTATAAAACTGCTTAATAACAGTATATCCATAAAAAAATAAATTATTAATATAATTGACTTATATTTTTATTTAAGGTAAAATAATTTTGAAAATAAATACAAAAGTCAAAAGAGGAGGAAGTATGTTATGACTATACAAGAATATAAAAAAGAAGAAATAGAAAATAGTAAGTATCCAGTAATTGGGGCGATTTTTAATAACCAATATGTAAATTTAGGATGTGAAATTAAAGAACCAGGAGAAATAAAATTAATTGATATTGCATCAAAAGAAGGAAGCAAAATTTATAGAAGAACTATAATATATATTTTAGGAAAAGCAGTAGAAGAATTATGTCCAGACAAAAAAGTAATAGTTAATTACCAATTACCAAATTCCATGTTTTGTGAAATAGAAGAAATGGAAATTACAGAAGAATTTGTACAAAAATTAAATGAAAAAATGAGAGAGATAGTAAAAGCAGATTTACCAATTAAACAGGTTGTTATGAATCGTGAAGAAGCAGAAAAATTTTACCAAAAGCATGATACATCTAAAGGTAGATTACAATTAGATTTAAAAGATAATCAAGAAATTTTCATGTATTATTGTGATGATTATTATAATTATTGTTATGGAACATTAGCCAATAGAACAGGAATAGCAAATGTATTTGAAATTATGAAATATGATGATGGCTTTTTAGTACGTTATCCAAGTTCAGATAAGCCAGGGCAATTACCGCAATTAATAGAAACTAAAAAATTAGCTTGGGCTTTAAATGAATATGATGATATTCATAAAATTCTAAATGTGAATACAGTTTTTAAATTAAATACAGCAGTAGAAGAAGGTAATATAAAAGATATTATTATGCTAGATGAAGCATTACATGAAAAGAAAATTGCTAATATTGCTGATAAAATAGCAAAAGATAGAAATATAAAAATGGTATTAATTGCAGGACCATCATCTTCAGGGAAAACGACATTTGCCCAAAGATTAGGTATTCAATTAAGAATTAATCGTATAAAACCAGTAACTATTTCAGTAGATAATTATTTTGTAGAAAGAGAAGATACACCAAGAGACGAAAATGGTGACTATGATTTTGAATGTATTGAGGCAATTGATTTAGATTTATTTAATGACCATTTGACAAAATTATTAAATGGAGAAGAAGTAGAAGTGCCACAATTTGATTTTCATGTAGGAACTAAAAGATATTGTGGAAAAAAAATGAAATTAGAACCAGATGAAATTCTAGTAATTGAAGGAATTCATTGTTTAAATGATAAATTAACAAGTAAAATATCAAAAGATCAGAAATATAAAATTTATATTAGTGCTTTAACAGTTTTAAACATGGATCGTTATAATAGAATATCAACAACAGATACTAGATTAATTAGAAGAATTATAAGAGATTATCAATTTAGAAGTTATGATGCAAAACATACTTTAGGAACATGGCACAAAGTAAATTTAGGAGAAGAAAAAAATATTTTTCCTTATCAAGAAGAAGCAGACAGTATATTTAATACATCATTGATTTATGAGTTAGGAGTGTTAAAAGGAGTTGTAATGCCTTTATTAGAAGAAATTAAACAAGAAGAACCAGAATATGCAGAAGCAAGGCGAATAATTAATATGCTAAAATATTTTGAAACAATACCAACAAAGTATGTTCCAAGTAATTCTTTATTAAAAGAATTTTTAGGAGGAGGAGACTTTAAGTATTAATGGAGGTTATATGGAATCAAGAAATTTTGTAGAAATTGATGAAGCATTTATATGTCAGAATTGTGGAAAAGAGGTAACTCCTTTAGGATATTCTTGTCGAAACCATTGTCCTTATTGTTTACATTCTAAGCATGTTGATAAAAATCCAGGAGATAGAGCTGAAAGTTGTCAAGGAGATTTAGAGCCAGTTAGTTTAGAAATAGATGGGAAAAAAGGATATGTAATTGTTTTTCGTTGTAAAAAATGTGGTGCAATTCGAAAGAATAAAGCAGCAAAAGATGATAATATGGATTTAATCATTGATTTGAGTAGTAAACAAATTTAAAAAAGTAAGTTAGAAACGAAAGGAGATTTCTAATTATGATAGAATTACTTTCACCTGTTGGTGATTTTGAAAGTTTAAAAGCAGCTGTTCAAAATGGAGCAGACAGTGTTTATTTTGGCTCGAATCTGTTTAATGCAAGGGCATTTGCTCATAACTTTAATATGGAAAATTTAAAACAAGCTATTTATTATGCTAAAATTCGAGGTGTAAAAACTAATTTAACATTAAATACATTAATAAAAGATGAAGAATTTGAAATGGCTATTGAATTAGCTAAATCAGCTTATCAGTTTGGAATTGATGCAATTATTGTACAAGATTTAGGTTTAGCAACAAAATTGATTGAATTATTTCCAGATTTGCCAATTCATGGAAGCACACAAATGACAGTACATAATTTAAATGGAGCATTAGAATTACAAAAACTTGGTTTTAAAAGAGTAGTGTTAGCTAGAGAGCTTTCTATAAATGAAATTTCATATATATGTAAAAATACAGATATTGAAATTGAATGTTTTGCTCATGGAGCTTTATGTATTTCTTATTCAGGACAATGTTTGTTATCAAGCATGTTAGGTGGACGTTCTGGAAATCGTGGTAAATGTGCTCAACCTTGTCGTTTACCATATGAATTAATTGAAAATGATAAAAAAATTAATCAAGGACATTTATTAAGTACGCGTGATTTGTGCAGTTTAGATTATATTCCTGCATTTGTAGAAGCAGGTGTAAAATGTTTGAAAATAGAAGGAAGGATGAAATCTTCTGAATATGTAGCAATTGTTACACGTATTTATAAAAAATATATTGATTTAGCACAATCTAATAAACCATATGTGGTTGATAAAGCAGATAGAAAAACATTGATGCAAGTATTTAATAGAGGAATGTCATCATCAGGACATTTAGATAATGAACCAAATAAAAACTTGGTATTTAAAGAGAAGCCTAATAATATGGGACTGATTTTAGGTAAAGTGCAAAACTATCAAAAGAATAAAGGTTTAATAACAGTTAAATTAAAAGAGCCAATTAATATAGGTGATACAATCTCTTTGGAAAAAGAGCAAGGAAGTTATACAGTTTCAGAATTAATGGAAAATGGAAAAAATATAACTAAAACAAAAGTTGGGCAAATAGTAACTATAGGAAGAATGAAAGGAAATATTTCTTGTAATGATATGATTTATAAATTATCATCTAAAGAATTATCAACAGAGATAAAACAAAGTTACCAAAAAGAAAAAAGAAAAATTTTATTGAATTGTGAAATTTGTTTAAACAAAAATAAACCGATTAGTATACATATTACACCAGTTAATCCTAATAAATTGTATAAAAATTTAAACTTAAAGTATGAATTGCCAGAAGTACCAATAGAAGCGAAAAACAAACCATTAGATAAAGAAACTGTTATTCGACAAATTAGTAAAACAGCATCTACTCCATATGAGTTTAAAAATATAAATATAAAAATGGATGATAATATTTTTATTCCAAAATTAAGTATATTAAATGAGCTTCGTAGAAATTCTATTTCGCAAGTTGAAGATTATGCTATTAGTCAATGTTCTCGTAACTATTCTGAAACATCAAAAGAAGAAAAGTCAAAATATGATATGAAGGATACAGTATTATCAGATATGAGAACTTATGTAAAAAATAAACAAACATTAAATAAAATACAAATACCTAAGATTTCTGTTTTATTAAATAGTTTAAATTTAGAGTTTGATTATAATCAATTAAGTAGTGAAATAAATACAGTATATGTACCATTAAAATTTTTTACAATAAAGAAATATGAAAATATATTAAAAACAATAAGTAAAAATTATGATTTATATATTTATATGCCAACAATCGTAAAAGGAAACTATAAAAATTTGTTTTATGCTAATGCAGAAGCAACAGTAAGTAAATATGATATCAAAGGATTTGTTATATCAAATATTTGTAATATAAAATTATTAAATGAATTATTTGATGATTTAGATAAATACTTTAAAATTGTTACTAACTATACTTTTAATGTATTTAATTCTCATACAGTTTTAGCACTAAAAGAATTGGGAGTAAGCCGTTTTACCATATCACCAGAATTAGATAAAAATACTATAAATTCTTTATGTGATTATGGATATTTGGAAAAAGAGTGTATAGTTTATGGCAGAATTCCTTTAATGAATATGAATTATTGTTTATTAGGTGAAACAGATAAGTGTTATCCTAATTGTAAAGCAAGGTGTCAAACACAAAATAATTATTATTTAAAAGATAGAATGAATATGAAATTTCCAATTATGCCAGATAATATACAAACAGTAACTACTATTTTTAATAGCAAAATAACTTCAATTTCTCCAAAGGATTTTCTTGTAAATTTTGCGAGAATTGATATTTTGGAAGAAAATATTTCAGAGATTAATGATATAGTAGAGACAGTAAAACTTGGAAAAAGATTAGAGGGGAAACAATATACTAATGGAAATTTAAACCGTGAAATCTAAAATTTATGAGGGGGAAAAGATTATGGAACAAAGAAATTTAGCAAAAAAAATAGTAATGATGTTAGCAATTAGTATGCTTATCATGTTTAATTTTCTAACAGTTAAAAGTGAAGCTACTAATAAGACAAATGAAGTTAATACTAGTAAGAAGCAAAATGTAGCACAAAACACAACTAATACAACAAATGAGACAACAACAAAAGCTACAAAATCAAGTAATGCTAATTTGGCTGATTTAGGAATAACACCACATGACTTTAAAGGATTTAAGTATGGGACAACTTATTATGAAGTAGCAGTACCAGAGGAAACAGAAAGTGTAGAAGTTTATGCTAAAGCGCAACATGAAGGAGCTAAATTAACAGGAACAGGTAAAAAGAAATTAGAAAAAGGTGAAAACAAAGTAGAAGTAGTTGTTACTGCAGAAGATGGAACTAAAAAAACATATACAATTAATATTATCCGTGAAATAGTGCAAGAAAATCAAGAAGATGAAAATGAGGACATAGCAGAAAAAGAGGGAAATATTGCAGAAAAAGCAACTGGATTATCATCTTTAGTAATAGAAGGGGTATCAATAACTCCAGAATTTAAAACTAACATATATGAATATAAAGCTAAATATATTGGAGAAGCTACCAAATTATCAATTAATACTAAGCCAACCAATGAAGCATATGTAGTAGAAATAACAGGAAATGAAGAATTAAAAGAAGGAGAAAACATTATTACAATATTAGTATCTGAAAAAGATGGTGATAATGTAGCAACATATCAAATAGCAGTAGAAAAAAGTCTAGTAGACGAAGAAGCCATAGCAAGAGAACAAGCAGAAAAGCAAGAAAAACAAAAAAAAATAATAATAGGAATCATAATAGCAGTAGTAGTAATTGGTATAATCATATTTTTTATCATAAGAAGTAGACGAAATCGTAGATATGCAGAAGAATTTTCTGGAATTCCTTTTTATAAAAATAAAGAAGATGAAGACGAATATGAAGAAGATGAATATGAAGAATATGATGAGCAATACGAACAAGAAGAGGAAGAAATAGAAAACATACCAAAAGAAACCTTAAAAGAGAGATTCTTAAAAAATTATGGAAATCATGAAGAAGAATATGAAGAAGAATACAAAGAGCCAAAAAGAAAAAAACATAAAGGAAAAAGATTCAAATGAGACAAAATGTAAAAAAGTAGAAAGACGTAAACAGGTCTTTCTACTTTTTTGGAAGGCTTTTAAAATTTAGCAACATCCTCCTCTGTTACCACCACAGCAACAGCAGATTAATAAAATAAGGATTATAATCCAGCAACAATCATCACCAAATCCGAATCCGCCGCATCCTCTATTTTCTGGCATAGTCTAGACCTCCTTCCATTGTAAGAATATGTTTTATATTGTTTTTCTTTTGTTTGTTTTCCTTTGTATGATATATCATATGTGGTAAGAAAAAATGTGTTACAAAATAGTAAAAAATTTGTTGTTCGCTTTTCTTAAATGAGAAAGTATGATACAATACCAAAGTTAGAAGGAGAGAAGAAAAGATGAAAGCAAAAAATGTGGGAGAAATATTTAGTGATTATAAAACTAATTCTAATATAATTTATGCTGAAGTAAAAAGTTTAAATGTTATTAAAAAGACAAATACTTTGCAAGTAGTCTTGTATTTAGACGAATATATAGAAATTAAAGAAATATGGTATTTTGAAAATTTTTTAAAACAAAGATTTCAATTTGAACAAGTGGATATTAAAATTGAATATCATGAAAATGTAGAACAAAAGCCAATTTTAGAAGAATGGAAAAATATTATTGCTTATATGTCACATAAATATCCATTAGCAAAGCCAATGTTATTATTAAAAAGTGATATAGAGGTAGAGGATAATATAATTAAAGTAAAAATGCACATCAAAGGAGCAGATTTTTTAAAAGCTAAAAAAACAGATCAAGAATTGAAAAAAACAATTAAGAATTTATTTGGAAAAGATTATATTATTGATATAACAGAAAATTTATCAGAAAAGGAAATAAAAGAATTACGTGAAAAAATAGAAAATCAAGAAGCTGAAACAATAGCAAAGATTGAAGAAAATAGACATAAACAAGAAGAAAATTATGTACCAGAATATAATGACTTAGATTATGCACCACCAACAGATTTAGAAGGTTATATCCCACCTGAAGAAACAGAAATTATGGAAGAAATAGAGCAACAATATATTATGGGAAAACCATCCAAAGCTAAAGAAAAACATGTCAAAATAAAAGAAATAACAGCAGAAGATGGAAGAGTTACATTAGAAGGAAGAATTGTTACAACAGATGTAAGAGAAACAAAATCTGGTAAAGGAATGATAATTTTTGAATTATATGATGGAACAGGAGTAATAACTTGTAAATCTTTTGCAAAAGATTATGCAGAAGGTCAAGCAATTGTTGAGAAAATAAAAACAGCAAAAGCTATAAAGACAATAGGAAAAGCAGGATTAGATGCATATGCAGGAGATATTACAGTAATTGCTAATATAATTATGGAAACAAATGCAGAATTACCAGAGTTACCAACTGAAGATGAACAAGAAAATACACCAGTTATTTTAGGTAACACACAAAATATAACAGAGCCATTAGTAAAAGTAGAAGATTTAGGAGTAGATGATGGAAAAATAGCAATACAAGGAGAAGTTATTTTTTCAGAAGACAGAACTTTAAAATCGGGAAAAACACTTTTTAGTTTTGATGTTTATGATGGTACAAGTACTATCACTTGTAAAGCTTTTTTAGATAAAGCAAAGGCAAAAAGAAGCATGAAAAGAATCCAAAAATCAAAAGGTGTAAAAGTAGCTGGAACAGTGCAAATGGATTCGTTTTCTAATGAAATGACTGTTATGGCTAATACTATAATAGAAACAGAAGGTTTGCAAAAAGTAACTAGAAAAGACAATAGTGAAGTAAAAAGAGTAGAACTTCATATGCATACACAAATGAGCCAAATGGATGCTATGACATCAGCCAAAGATTTAATAAAAAGAGCTATGGATTGGGGAATGAAATCAATTGCTATTACAGATCATGGAGTAGTGCAGGCTTTTCCAGAAGCACATAAAATGTTAGGATATGATAATCCTAATATGAAAATTTTGTATGGAGTAGAAGCATATTTAGCACCAGACAAAAATCCAGTGGTTACAAATGGAAAACAACAAAAAATAGATACAACTTATTGTGTTTTAGACTTAGAAACAACAGGATTTTCAGCAGTGAATGAAAAAATAACAGAAATTGGTGTTATGAAAATAAAAGATGGAGAAGTTATTGATCAATTTAGCTGTTTCGTTAATCCGGAAAAACATATACCAAGAAGAGTTACAGAAGTTACAAATATAACAGATGATATGGTAAAAGATGCAGAAACTATTGAAAAAGTATTTCCAAAACTTTTAGCTTTTATTCAAGATACTGTTTTAGTAGCACATAATGCACCATTTGATATTGGATTTTTGAAACAAAATGCTAAACGTTTAGGATATGAATTTGATTTTACATATATTGATACATTGAGTCTAGCAAAAGATTTATTTCCTGATTACAAAAAATATAAATTAGGAAAAATTGCAGAAAATTTAGGTATAAAAGTAGAAGTAGCGCACCGTGCTTTAGATGATGTAGATACTACAGTTAAAGTATTTAAAGTGATGTTAGATATGTTAAAAAAGCGTGGAGCTAAAAAAGTAGAAGATATAGATGAGGTAAGTTGTACAGAAGAAGCTAAAAGAGATGAATATAAAAAGTTAAAAACATATCATGCTATTATATTAGCTAAAAATTATGTAGGATTAAGAAACTTATATCGTTTGGTATCTTTATCTCATTTGCATTATTTTTATCGTAGACCTAGAATTTTGAAAAGTTTATATAAAAAATATTCAGAAGGTTTATTGCTAGGAAGTGCTTGTGAGGCAGGAGAGCTGTATCAAGCTATTGAGTTAGGAAAAACAGAAGAAGAAATCGAAGAAATTGCAAATGATTATGATTATTTAGAAATTCAACCAATTGGTAATAACCAATTTATGATACGAAATGAAATTGTAAAGGATCAAGAAGCATTAAGAGATATAAATCGAAAAATTGTTAGTTTAGGAGAAAAATTAAACAAGCCAGTTGTAGCTACTTGTGATGTTCACTTTATGGACCCACAAGATGAAGTTTATAGACGTATTTTAGAAGCAGGGCAAGGATATGATGATGCTGATAATCAAGCACCTTTGTATTTAAGAACAACAGAAGAAATGTTAGAAGAATTTAGTTATTTAGGAAAAGAAAAAGCATATGAAGTAGTGGTAACAAATACAAATTTGATTTCTGATATGTGTGATCAAATTAGTCCGATTTCTCCAGAGAAATGTCCTCCACATATACCAGGATGTGAGCAAACTATTAAAGATATTGCATATAAAAAAGCACATGAATTATATGGGGATCCATTACCAGAAATTGTACAAGAAAGACTTGACAAAGAACTAGATTCTATTATACGTAACGGATTTTCCGTTATGTATATAATAGCTCAAAAATTAGTATGGAAATCAAATGAAGATGGTTATATTGTTGGTTCCAGAGGATCAGTTGGTTCTTCTTTTGCTGCTAATATGACAGGAATTACAGAAGTGAATTCTTTACCACCACATTATAGATGTCCTAATTGTAAATATTCTGATTTTACAGATTATGGTTATAAAAATGGTTTTGATTTACCTGATAAATCATGTCCTAAATGTGGTCATTTACTAGATAAAGATGGAATGGATATTCCATTTGAAACATTTTTAGGTTTTAATGGAGATAAAGAACCAGATATAGATTTAAACTTTTCAGGAGAATATCAAGCTAAAGCTCATAAATACACTGAGGTTATATTTGGAAAAGGAACTACATTTAAAGCTGGAACCATTGGAACTATAGCTGATAAAACGGCATTTGGTTACGTAAAAAAATATTTTGAAGAAAGAAATATTCCAATTAATCGTGCTGAAACACAAAGGCTAGCAACTGGATGTACAGGAATTAAAAGAACAACAGGACAACATCCAGGAGGAATTATAGTTGTACCAAAAGGAAGAGAGATTTATGAATTTTGTCCAGTTCAACATCCAGCAGATGATCCAAATTCAGATATTATAACAACTCATTTTGATTATCATTCTATAGACCAAAATCTATTAAAATTGGATATTTTAGGACATGATGATCCAACTATGATAAGGATGTTACAAGATATTACAGGAAAAGATCCAACAAAAGTACCATTAGATGATAAAGAAACCATGTCAATTTTTAGTTCAACTAAAGCATTAGGGGTTACACCAGAGCAAATTCATTCAGAAGTAGGAAGTTATGGTGTACCAGAGTTTGGAACAAAATTTGTAAGGGGAATGTTAGTAGATACAAGGCCAACTACTTTTGATGAATTAATTCGAATTTCAGGATTATCACATGGTACTGATGTATGGTTAGGAAATGCACAAAGTTTAATTGAAGCAGGAACTGTTACTTTACAAGATGCTATTTGTTGTCGTGACGATATTATGATTTATTTAATAAAGCAAGGATTACCACCAAATCCAGCCTTCAAAATTATGGAAACAGTGCGTAAAGGAAAAGCATTAAAGGATCCAGAAAAGTGGGCAGAATATGTAAATTTAATGAAAGAACATAATGTACCAGATTGGTATATAAAATCATGTGAAAAAATTAAATATATGTTTCCTAAAGCTCATGCTGCAGCCTATGTAACAAATGCTTTTAGAATCGCTTGGTTTAAAGTACATGAACCATTAGCATATTATGCTGCTTATTTCTCTATTAGAGCAGATGAATTTGACAGTGAATATATGATATTTGGAAAAGAAAAAGTTAAAAATAAAATGAAAGAAATTGATCTACAAGGAAATGCTGCAACTGTAAAAGATAAGAATATGTATGCTATTTTGGAATTAGTACTAGAAATGTATGAAAGAGGTTTTGAATTTTTGCCAATTGATTTATATAAATCATCTTCTACTAAATTTTTAGTGGAAGATGGGGGAATTAGACCACCATTAAATAGTATTCCAGGATTAGGAACTGTTGCAGCTCAAGGAATTGAAAAAGCTAGAAAAGATGGAAAATTTATGTCGATTGATGATTTGAAAATTCGTTCTAAAGTAGGTGTATCAGTTACTGATTTATTAAAAAAATTTGGTTGTTTAGAAGGAATGAGTCAAAGCAATCAAATGAGTTTATTTGGTTAGGAGGAAAAATGTTTCAAGAAACAAATATAATTAAAATAGAACAAATTTTTACAATACAAAATGTAATATTATATTTAATAGTTATAAATATTTTTGGATTTTTTATTATGTGGTTAGATAAAAGAAAAGCTAGAAAAGGTTCTTGGAGAATACCAGAAAAAACATTATTTATTATAACAGCTTTAGGCGGAGGAATTGGAACAATAGCAGGTATGTATACTTTTCGACATAAGACGCAAAAGCTTAATTTTGTTATTGGATTTCCGTTTATTACGATATTAGAGATTATTGGATTAATTTATTTTTTGGTGATGTAATCAGAAAAAAATAAATTTAGTAATAAAAATTATGTAAAGAAATCAAAAAGAGAAATAGTGCAAAAACCTTTAAACAAGGGATTTTGTACTATTTTTTTATAAAATAAAAAATACAAAATAAGTACACATAAAAAGTAACAAAAAGTAAGTAACAATAAAAAATATTATAGCAACCAAAATGAAATGTGAATAACTTACAAAGAAAAAATGAGTAATTTGAGTTATTCACAAAGTTATCCACAGTTTCCACAATTTAAAAATGAAGTTGATAAAAGAATAAGATAAGAAAAAGCAGGAGACATAAAACGACAAAGAAGACATAATTGTAATGCTATAGAAATATAGTTGTAATCTTTTTGAAAACCATAAAAATGGCGAAAAGTAGATAATTAGCATATAATAAAGGAAAGGAGAGAATTATATGTTAAATCAGTTAAAAAGAATATTTTGTAGAAATAGGTCATATTGTGACATTGAAATAGATAAATTACAATTAGAGAAAATGCAGAAACAGGGAGCTATATTATTAGATGTAAGAAGTCCACAAGAATTTGCAGAAGGACATTTGAAAGGAGCAGTGTTAATACCAAGTTATGAAATTAAGAAAAAAGCAAAACAAATTTTAAAGGATAAATCTAAAACTATTATTGTTTATTGTAGCAGTGGATATAGAAGTAGAAAAGCACAAAAAATATTAAAGGAACTTGGATATGAAAAAGTATATAATATTTGAAGAACGTTTTTTGGGACGGAGAAGAAAACGTTCTTCAAATTAATATTGAGTTTTTTAGATTTGTATGGTAAAATACGAAATATAAGTTAGCAAGCATATAGGAGGAAATATGAATCATAGACAAGAACACATTAGAAATTTTAGCATAATTGCACATATTGACCATGGGAAATCAACATTAGCAGATAGATTAATTGAAATGACAGGAGTATTATCTAAAAGAGAAATGGAAAGTCAAGTATTAGATAATATGGAAATAGAAAAAGAAAGAGGAATTACCATAAAATCACAAGCTGTCAGAATGATTTATAAAGCAAAAGATGGACAAGAGTATACTTTAAATTTAATTGATACTCCAGGTCATGTTGATTTTAATTATGAAGTATCTAGGAGCCTAGCAGCTTGTGATGGAGCTATTTTAGTTGTAGACTCTAGCCAAGGAGTAGAAGCTCAAACATTAGCAAATGTTTATTTAGCAATTGACAATAACTTAGAAATATTACCAGTGCTAAATAAAATAGATTTACCAAATGCAAGAGTAGAAGAAGTTAAACAAGAAATAGAAGATATTATTGGAATACCAGCAGAAGATGCACCATGTATTTCAGCTAAATCAGGATTAAATGTAGAAGAAGTATTAGAAAGAATCGTATCAGATTTGCCAGCACCGAAAGGAAATGAAGAAGAAAAAACAAAATGTTTAATATTTGACTCTTATTATGATAACTATAAAGGGGCAGTGGCTTATGTAAGAGTTGTGGATGGAAAAGTAAAAGTAGGAGACGAAATTAGACTGATGGCAACAAACAAAATATTTACAGTAACAGAAGTAGGATATTTTGTACCAGGTTCATACATGCCAACACAAGAAATTAAAGCAGGAGAAGTCGGTTATATAGCAGCAAGTATAAAAAATTTATCTGATATTCATGTAGGAGATACTGTTACTTTGAAAAATAATCCAGCAGAAGAGCCATTGCAAGGATATAAAAAAGTAACTCCAATGGTATATTGTGGATTATATCCAATTGATGGAAGTCAATATGAAGCATTAAAAGAAGCATTAGAAAAATTGAAATTAAATGATGCAGCATTAGAATATGAGGCTGAAACTTCTGCTGCTTTAGGATTTGGATTTCGTTGTGGATTTTTAGGATTGTTACATTTAGAAATTATTGAAGAAAGATTAGATAGAGAATTTGATTTAGGATTAATTACAACAGCACCGTCTGTAATTTATAAAGTATATAAAACCGATGGCGAAGTTATAGAATTATATAATCCAGAAGATTTACCGAAACCACAAGAAATATCTTATATTGAAGAGCCATTTGTAACAGCTAATATTTTAACACCAAGAGATTATGTAGGAAATATTATGGAGTTATGCCAAAAAAGACGTGGTGTTTATATAGATATGAAATATTTGGATGAAAATCGTGTTACTTTAGTATATGAAATGCCACTTAATGAAATAATTTATGACTTTTTTGATAACTTAAAATCAAAAACCAAAGGATATGCTTCTTTAGATTATGAATTTAAGGAATATAGAAAATCAAATTTGGTGAAATTAGATATTCATATAAATGGAGAACCAGTTGATGCTTTAAGTTTTATTGTTCATAAAGATAGTAGTTATGAAAGAGGCAAAAAGATGGTAGAAAAATTAAAAACTGTTATTCCAAGAAAATTATTTAAAATTCCTATCCAAGCAGCCGTTGGAGGACAAATTATTGCAAGAGAAACAATATCTGCAATGAGAAAAGATGTGTTAGCAAAATGTTATGGTGGAGATATTACAAGAAAAAAGAAATTGTTAGAAAAACAAAAACGTGGTAAAAAGAAGATGCGTGAAATTGGAAATGTAGAAATACCGCAAGAAGCCTTTTTATCTGTTTTGAAATTAGACGATGAATAGGAAATAGGAGGAGAAAATGTACGAAGACCAAGTAGAAGGAAGAAATGCTGTTTTAGAATTATTAGAAAGTGGAAAAGATATAAATAAAATTTTTATTACAAAAGGAGAAAAACATGGCTCTATAAATAAGATAATATCTAAAGCTAAAGAAAAAAAGATAATAATAGTAGAAAAAGATAGAAAACAAATGAATGAAATAGCTCAAACTCAAAATTGTCAAGGAGTAATTGCTATTATTCCTCCATTTGAATATTGTGAGATAGAAGATATATTAGAAAAAGCAAGAAAATTAAATGAGGATCCATTTATAATAATATTGGATGGCATAGAAGACCCACATAATTTAGGTTCAATAATAAGAACAGCAGAAACAGCAGGTGTACATGGAGTTATAATACCTAAAAGAAGAGCGGCAGCTGTAAATAGTACAGTAAATAAAGTTTCAGTGGGTGCAGTAGAACACATGAAAATAGCGAGAGTAAATAATATAACAGATGCAATAAATAAGCTTAAAAAAGATGGATTGTGGATATGTGGAACAGATTTAAAAACAGATAAATATTATTATGACCAAAATTTAACACGGACCAATTGGTATTGTAATTGGAAATGAAGGCTCAGGAATAAGTGAAAAAGTAAAGAAAAATTGTGATTTTTTAGTTAAAATTCCAATGAGAGGAAAAGTGGATTCGTTGAACGCATCAGTTTCTACAGGAATAATAGTGTTTGAAGCACTTAAACAAAAAATAATGGGAGGAATGAAAAAATGATGATGCCAAGAAAGAAAAGAAGGACTATACTTATTGTATCAATTGTTTTAATAATATTAATTATAGCAATTACTTTAGTTTTACTATATTTAACAACAGATATGTTTAAATCAAATGCTACTTTATTTGCTAAATATATGGGACAAAATGTTGAAAACATTCAGATACTTTCCATGCAAACAGAATCGTCTAATTATGAAGTTTTAAAAGAAAATCCTTATACTTCAGAAACTCAGATAAAAGTTAATTATGCAGAAAATATAGGAACAAGTTCAGAAAGTACGCAAAATTCTATTAATCATTTAAAAGTAGATATAAAGGGGCAAACTGATAAAAAACAACAATATGATTATCAAGATATCAAATTATTAAATGATGAAGAAAAAGTGGCAGAAGTAGAATATATTCAAAATGGAAACACTTATGGAATTCGTTTTTCAGATATTTTTAGTCAATATGTATTAGCTAATAATGAAAATATAAAAACATTACTTCAAAAATTAGGATATACAGAAGAACAAATATCTAATATACCAGATAAATTAGAATGGAATAATGAGTTTACTAATATTTTTCAATTAACAGAAGAAGAAAAGCAACTAATAGAAGCAAAATATATTAATATAATAAATGCTAATGTATCAAAAGATAATTTTTCAAAACAAAGCAATCAATTAATCGAAATTGATGGCAAAAAAATTAATACTAATGCATACATTTTAGCAATAACAAAAGAACAATTAAATGATATATACATAAAAATATTAGAAGAAATGAAACAAGATCAAATAATTTTATCGAGATTAGAAAAAATTCAAAATACTTTTAGTACACTATCTTTAGAAAAAAATAACTTGAAGGAACAATTCCAAAAATATGTGGAAGAAACTATTACAGATATCAGTAAAAATAACATAGGAAAAGAACAAACAAAAATAATAGTTTATGAAAGTAATTACACTACAATTAAAACAATGATTCAAACTAATACATATGAAATCGTTATGGATACTTTATTTTATCAAGGACAAGACTATGCAAAAATAGCTTATCGAAATATTACAGAAGGAAAAGAAGAAGAAAAAAGTCTTACTTATAAAAATACAGAGAATGAGCTAAGTATTGTTTTGAAAAATATAAAAAATGGAGAAACTACACAATATAGTTTACTAAACAATGATAAAGTTGAAGAAAATAACGGAAATAGAAGTAGTACTATAAAATTTGAAGATAAAACAAATAGAGTGGAAGCAACAATTACAGAAAAAATAACAACAACTCAATTACAAAATCAAGAAAAATTAGACGACAAGAATTCTATTAATTTAAGTGAATTGGAAGCAGAACAAGCAAAAGCAATTTTTGATAGAGTAAAAGAAGGTGTTACTGCAAAAATAGATGAAATAACTAATAATACAATTAAAAAAGAAGATATATGGGAAGTTATAAAAGCAACAAAATTGGTGGAAGAAAAGCAAGTGTTAGAATCTACGGGGATAACAGAAACAGAAAAAAATCGTTTTAATTCTAAATTTGAAATTTTGCAAGGTGAAAAATTAGAAGAAAAATCAATTGCAAAAGTAGTAGATGCTGTAGAGGAAAATTTAATAGGAATAGAAGTAGTATCTAATACAGAAATAAGATTAAAATTAGATAGATTTAATAAAAATGAAGAAGAAGTTTCAAAGATAAGAACATTTGTAGAAAAGGATAAAAATAGAAAATATAATGTAAAAGTAGAATATGATGAAAAAACAGGTTTAATAAATGCTATTTTATTAACAATATTGGAAAGATAAAAAAATGAGGAAAAAGGGAAAAAATCAGTAGTTTTATAAGAATATTTTTTCTCTTTTTTATATTTTAAAAAAAATTTTTAAAAAAATTTAAAAAAGGTGTTGACAAATAAAAAAAACTATCGTATAATGAAACTCGTTCCACACAATAGGAACAAAAAAGTACATTGAAAAGTAAACAATAAAATCCTTTAGAGAATAAACCGAAGCGGTGCATAAAATGTACCGAACAAGTAAATTTTTTAAAAATTTTTTGAAACAAAAAAACAAGAAGTTTAAAAGAGCTTGAAAAAACTTTTTTAAATTAAGATTTATATTTTATAATATAGATACCAAAACAAGAGAGTTTGATCCTGGCTCAGGATAAACGCTGGCGGCGCACATAAGACATGCAAGTCGAACGGACTTAACCGAAAGTTTACTTTTGGAGCGGTTAGTGGCGGACTGGTGAGTAACACGTAAGCAACCTGCCTATCAGAGGGGAACAACAGTTAGAAATGACTGCTAATACCGCATATACCTAAGAACCACATGGTGCAATAGGGAAAGGAGCAATCCGCTGATAGATGGGCTTGCGTCTGATTAGATAGTTGGTGGGGTAACGGCCTACCAAGTCGACGATCAGTAGCCGGACTGAGAGGTTGAACGGCCACATTGGGACTGAGATACGGCCCAGACTCCTACGGGAGGCAGCAGTCGGGAATATTGCGCAATGGAGGAAACTCTGACGCAGTGACGCCGCGTGCAGGAAGAAGGTTTTCGGATTGTAAACTGCTTTAGACAGGGAAGAAACAAGACAGTACCTGTAGAATAAGCTCCGGCTAACTACGTGCCAGCAGCCGCGGTAATACGTAGGGAGCAAGCGTTATCCGGATTTATTGGGTGTAAAGGGTGCGTAGACGGGAAAGCAAGTTAGTTGTGAAATCCCTCGGCTTAACTGAGGAACTGCAACTAAAACTATTTTTCTTGAGTGCTGGAGAGGAAAGTGGAATTCCTAGTGTAGCGGTGAAATGCGTAGATATTAGGAGGAACACCAGTGGCGAAGGCGACTTTCTGGACAGTAACTGACGTTGAGGCACGAAAGTGTGGGGAGCAAACAGGATTAGATACCCTGGTAGTCCACACCGTAAACGATGGATACTAGGTGTAGGGGATGAATAATCTTCTGTGCCGTCGCAAACGCAGTAAGTATCCCACCTGGGGAGTACGGCCGCAAGGTTGAAACTCAAAGGAATTGACGGGGGCCCG
>CAUWKC010000023.1:0-19272 GCA_963559365.1 uncultured Clostridia bacterium
TGCTTGTTACTTGTCCATTTGCTTCTTGATTAGTATTTCCTTTTAAAAAGCTTACTTCTATATTTTTTTCTCCTACAATATTATAGCTATATCTTGGTATCCATACAAACATGGTTGTTACATCTTCCATGTTAATTTCTGTTCCTTCTGCTGCTTTGCTATAATCTTCTCTTGTCTTTGTTCCTTTTTCTTTTACTGTTACTACATTTGCCCATCTTTTTGTTTCTGCTGTGTTTCCATATTCATACCAACTTTTATTTGCATTTTGACTATCTGCTTTTACCCATTTATTTCCTTCATATTTTACTGGTATCATTCCTTCTGCTAGTTTCGGTTTATTAGCATTAGCCTCACTATCAAACCCCTCTGATGATACAGTATAATTGTCTATTAAGTTTGACATAGAATTTAACATTGATTCTTCTTCATTTTGAGATTTATTTGTTTTTTCTTTTGCTTTACTTGCTTGTGCTAATATTCCGTTTTCTCCTGTTAGCATTGCTATTGTTACTCCTGCTAATATTAAAAGTACAATTATCGTAATTACAAGCGCAATTAATGTAATCCCCTTTTTTTCTCTTAGCTTTTCTTTCATGTTTTTTTATTCCCCTTTCGTTTATGTTTTTTATATCAAATTTAAAAATTTAATGACTATTATGTGTAACAAAAAAATAGCAATATAGACCTGATTTTTCAGGTTTATTTGCTATTTCGTTTATTATATACATTTCTATTAAAGCTATTCTTATTTTATAAAGTATAGCTCTCTCTCTCTCTCTCTCTCTTACAGCCATCAGGCTTACACCAGTTTTTTCTTTCATACTCTTCATCCTCTTTTGTTTATTATTTTTTCACAATTTTATATTATACATTTTTTTTACATTTGTCAACAGTTTTCTAAGATTAAGTTAATCATCTTTCCAATTTTCTTTTCTGTATCATATAAGTTATTTTACTAACAAAATTGCTTGGAGCTAATTTTGCTCCTATTTTTGCCAATTTTACATCTATACCTGGAATAATATAAAATTTTCCTTGTTCCATCTTTTTTATTGCATATTTAGCAACTGACATACTATTAGCTTCTCTCATATGAAATTTCACATTTGCTACTTTGTTAAAATTTGTATTAACTGGTCCTGGACATAAAATACTAATTTTTACATTTGATTTTTCCTTTTTTAGTTCTTCTCTAATACTTTCAGATATTCTCACAATATATGCTTTTGTAGCATAATATGTTGCCATCAGTGGTCCAGGTATAAAACCTGCTATGGAAGCTACATTTAATATTTTACCTTTTCCTTTTGCTTTCATATCAATAAGATATAATTTCATTAAAATATGATAAGCAGTTATATTGGTATTTATCATTTTAATTTCTTTTTCTAATGATGTTTTTGCAAAATCCCCACAATCTCCAAATCCTGCATTATTTATTAAGATATCCACATTTTTTACTTTTTTGTGGAGATTTTCGCAATTTTCTGGAATTGATAAATCCATTGCTATAGTTTCAATTTCTATTTGATTTTCTTTTTTTAATTCTTTTGATAATTTTTCTAATTCTTCTTTATTTCTAGCTACTAAAACTAAATTATACCCTTTTTTTGCTAATATCCTTGCCATATCTCTTCCAATTCCAGAAGAAGCTCCTGTGATTAATGTTTTCACAAAATCACTCCTTTATTTTTGATTTTTTGAAAATTTATTTAAGATAATACCAACTGCATGTACGATTGGCGTTGAATTTTTGTTGGCAATTCCTTTCCCTATAGCCTTTCCTCCTACTGTTAGTGCAGCTACTAAGGCACTTAATAAAAATTGAATTTCAAACTGAATTCCAAATTGTTCAGTCACTTTCATAGCAATTAAAGCACTAATAGCACCACTTAATACTCCACAAATATCTCCAATAACATCAGCACAAATATTAGCTACTTTAGGTGCATTTCTGATTAATTTTATAGAATCTTTTGAGCCTTTTACTTTTTTTGTTGCTTTTGCATGAAATTCTTGTTCATTAGCTACAGTCACAGCAACACCTATAATATCAAAAAATATACCTATTGCAATAACTAATATTAAGATTAATATGGCTGATATTAAATTAAGATGTGATACACCATTTGTAGATATATAAGAAAATATAATTGATAGTATAAATGTAGTTATAAAAACTTGTATGAACCATTTTATTTCCGAGTGCTCTTTTTTATTTTCTCGCTTATTGCCCATTTTTATTCTTTTTTCTCCTTTTTTATATTATTTTAGGCAGATAAAATCTGCCTAATTTAAAAATTATTTTCGGTTGTTAGATGGTAAAAGCCTAAGTAAATTTTACAGTTTAGGTCTGGTTGAATTTCTCTATTTCCCGCTTAGCATTACTGCTTTAGCCGTTTCCGTTTAAGGGAAATATCTAATAGATTACATAGACACCAGATCGCCACTTAAATCTGTACCTTAATCCCTAGACTTCCTTAGCTATTTTTCATAGCAAACATTCTAGAAGTTTTCCTTAACATACATGATAACTTTATTAGTCTTTTTTGCAAAAGCAATTTCATAATCTAAAAATAAAATCATTTGGCCAAAATAATTTTTATTTTTGTTTAAGATAATCCCAATACTTTCACTCAAGACAGGCTACACTATGTATTTTGTGTCTTGGCACTCAACATAGGTTACACTTAAAATTAATTAAGTCTCCGCGAAATTAGGGAATCTTATATATGCCACTACATAATACCCTAACTCCTTTACTCCCTGGATACACACAAAACTGGCATTTCGCGCACAAACAAGAAACTTCAACGATGTGCCCTTTAGTGGATTTTTAGCCCCACCCTCATAAAGTTTGTATGACTAGAATAATGCACCATCGATATATATTATACTGTTTTTGGATAAATATTCCAAATTTGTTCTTGGTTTGTTTTTGTCTTAATTTAGTTTGATGGTTAATTTAATTGTTTACTTTTATCTTATTTCTCATTATTTCTAATTTTATCTTTGTTTTTCTTGTATTTACATCTTATATTAAATTTATATGTGTTTTTTTATTTCTTGATAAATTTCTTTATGTATATCTTCAATGCTTCTAATATTATTATCTTTAACACATTTTACTTCATACCAATTATAATCTTTTGCAACTTCACAAGCAGCTTTATGTGCATCTAATAGGTGCTTTTCATCACTTTCATGGATATCTTTTTTGTTATTGTGTGTGAATTTATTTTCTCTATTTTTCATTAGTTCTAATGATTTTTCTACTGGCATATTTAAGAAAAATACTTCTGTTGGAACTGGTAATCCATATAAATTAAATTCAAAATCCCATAACCAATCTAAAAATTTTTTTCTTTCTACCTTATCTTCTATTTTTCCTGCTTGATGCACCATATTAGCAGTTGTATATCTGTCTGCTAATATAATACCACCATTTTCATAATATTCTCTATATCCTGTTTGAAAAGTAGCATATCTATCAACAGCATAAAAAGTAGATGCTATATAAGGACTTATTTTCTTAGCATCTTTTCCAAATTCTCCTGATAAATACATTTTTACTAAAGAAGAACTTGGACTATCATAATTTGGGAAACTTACTATTTTATATTCAATTCCATCTCTTGTAAGTGCTTCTTTTAGTTTATCAAATTGTGTTTGTTTACCACTTCCGTCGGTTCCATCTATAACGAATAATTTTCCTTTTTTATTTTCTTTGTTTTCTAACATTTTATTTATTGTATTTAGTATGTCATCTGAATTTTCGTCAAATTTGTCTTTTATTAAGTTAAACATTTTAATTTCCCCTTTCTTTTTTATTGCTATTATATACTGTGTATTTATTATTTGCAAGGTCTTCTATTTTTGTTTTATTTCATGCACATTAAAAAATTTGTTTTATATGATTTATTTTATAACTAGTTGGTTGTAAATAAATTTCTATCACATCTACTCTAACTGCTAATTTATATGAATTAGTTTTATATAAATAATAATTAGCTACTCGTTTAATATGTCTTTGTTTTTGTTTATTTACTGAATCAATAGGATTTCCATATCTCAAATTAGAACGTGTTTTTACCTCAACAAATACTAATTCTTGTTTTTGATTATCTTTGGCAATAATATCAATTTCTCCTTGTCTACAAAAAAAATTTTTCTCTATTATATTATAATTATTTTCTTTTAGATATTGGCAAGCTAATTTTTCTCCCCATTTACCTATTTCTTGTCTAAAATGCATACATATCCTCCTGCTACTTTTTTTATGTATCCTTCTATCTCTAACATGAATAATATATGATTAATTTCTGAAATATTTTTTTTGGATTTTTGATAAATTTCATTTAATGAAGTGGTTTCTTCTGTTATCCATTTATATATTTCATTATACTTTTTTATTTTACATATTTTCCTTGTGCTTTTCGAAATTATTTTTTCTTTTGGCATCTCTTTATAATTTAAATTTGGGAACTCTTTTATTATATCTTTTACTTCTGTTACCATATAAGCACCTTCTTGAATTAAACGATTAGTTCCTACACCATGAAAATCGCTGATTTCATGTGGTATTGTAAAAATTTTTCTCCCTTGCTGTTTTGCTAGTTTAGCTGTTACACTTGTTCCACTTCTATGTGCAGCTTCTATTACTAAAATTCCTAATGCTAATCCACTTATAATTCGATTTCTTTGCAAAAAGTTTTCAGATTTTGCTTTTTCTTCTGGAGGATATTCTGTTATTACTAATCCACCTTTTTTTATAATCTGTTGATAAAGTGGTTTATTTTTAGGTGGAAAAATGTGGTTAAATCCATTTCCTAAAACTGCTATAGTTTTCCCTTTTTCTTCTAATGTGGTTTGATGTGCTATTGCATCAATTCCTTTTGCCATTCCGCTTGTAATTGTTATTCCTTGGTATACCAATTCTTGAGTGAATTTCTTAGTTAATTTAATTCCATTTTCTGAACATGCTCTTGAACCAATAATAGAAATTATATTTGTTTTTAATAATTCTACATTGCCTTTAATATATAGCTGTTTTGGTGGGTTTTCAATATTTCTTAATTGTTCTGGATATAAATTGTCATTTATTTCTATAATTTGAATATTATCACTTCCTTATTTATGATTCCAGTATTTTCTATCTAAACTTCTATATTGTATTGCTTCTGCTAAATGCTCTTCCTTTATTTGATTACTGTTTTCTAAATCTGCAATTGTTCTTGATACTTTTAAAATTCTATTATATGCTCTAATACTTAATCCTAATCTTTCAAACGCTTTTTCTAGTGTCTTTTTATTTACACTATCTAGTTCACAATATTTTTCAATTAAACTAGGTGTTAATTCTGCATTTGTAAATATATTTTCGTGTTTGTATCTTTCTCTTTGTATTTCTCTTGCTTTATTTACTCTTTTTCTTATTATTTCTGATTTTTCTATTTTTTCTTTTTTTCTTAATTCTTTATAATGTATATTGTTTACTTCTATATGTATATCCATTCTATCTATTAGCGGTCCACTTATACGATTTATATATTTTTTTATTTGTTCTGGTTTACAATTGCATTGTTTTTCTTTACTTCCATAATATCCACATTGACATGGATTCATGCTAGCAATTAACATGAATTGGCATGGATAAGTAACAGTTGTTTGTAAGCGATTAATTGTTACTCTTTTTTCTTCTAATGGGACTCTTAATGATTCTAAAACGTCTTTATTATATTCTGGTAATTCGTCAAGAAATAAAACTCCTAAATGAGATAAACTAACTTCTCCGTGGTTTTGGATTTTTTCCTCCTCCTATTAATGATGCTCGTGTAATAGTATGATGTGGAGCTCTAAAAGGTCTTTTTGAAATAAATGGTTTCTCTTTTGAAGTTAAACCACAAATACTGTAAATCTTGGTTACTTCTAATATTTCTTCTTGCTTTATATCTGGTAAAATTGTTATCAAACGTTGTGCTAACATGGTTTTTCCTGTTCCTGGTGAACCAATCATAAGACAATTGTGTCCTCCTGCTGTTGCTACTTCTAATGCTCTTTTTACTTCTTCTTGTCCTTTGACTTCAGAAAAGTCTACTTCATAATTTGTTTTTTCTGAAAATATAAATGGTTTACTTTTTTCTGCGTTTAATTGTTTTTTTCCATTAAGATATTCGATTACTTCTTTTAAATTATTTACTGGCAATAATTCTATTCCTTCTATTCCTATGGCTTCTTCTATGTTTTGTTTTGGTAAAATAATTTTTCTTATTCCTAATTTTTTTGCTTCAATACAAATTGGTAAGATTCCTCTGACTTTCTCGATATTTCCGTTTAATGATAGTTCTCCGATAAAAATAGTTTGTTTTAATATGTTTTCTAAATATATGTTTTTGATGTTTTGATTTGCAATTAAGATTCCAATTGCAATTGCTAAGTCAAATAATGAGCCTTCTTTTCTGGTATTGGCAGGTGATAAATTTATGATAATTTTTCTACTTAATAGTTCTATATTTGAATTTTTGATTGCTGTTTTAACTCTTTCTTTTGCTTCTTTTACACTGGTATCAGGTAAACCAACAATTTGAAAGTCTGGCATTCCATTTGATATGTCTACTTGAATAGATACTAAATATCCTTCTAGTCCTTGTAATGCCATACTTTTAGTAATAGCTAGCATGTATTTCCTTTCTACTTATATAGCTTAAATATCTGAGGCCATATCTAAGGATAAATTGGGGTTGTGGAGTTATTTATCAACTTGAATATAAATTATGGGATTGTATTTGATTTAAAATAATAAATTATACTTTTATTTGGTTTGCTATGATAATGACCTCAGATATTTAAACTATATAAGATTTGAATATTAGATTTAAAAATTTGAAAATAATAATTTTGATATTAATTGTTTTTATTATAAATCAATTTCCATTTTTTGTCAATAGTTTTTTAAAATTTTTATAAAAAAGAAGAAGGTTTCCCTTCTCACTCAATTTTATATATTAATTATGCATTTTCTCTAGTTCTACTATATATGGCTTATCTTTAAATAATACTCTTACTTTTAATTTATCTGTTGCTGTATAAGTAGTTAAACCAAAAGTCTCATAAAAACTATATTTATTTCCATCGATAAAATTACCATCTGCCCTTCTACTTGGACTCATAGTAGATTCAAATTTTTCTCCTTTTTCATTTTCTACATAGGTTACCTTTTCTATATCTTTATGTCCTGATTTACATTCCCAATCAGTAATTGCAACTACTTGTCTTTCTCTAAAATAATCTCCATAAGCTTTTCTTATTTCTTCATCTTCATTTTGTCTTCTATTTAATTCATCAATATCAATTTTTCCATCTGAATATTCTTTCCATAAATCATTCAATATTTGTGGTTGTTCTGGTTCTTTTATATTAGATATAATCATTCCAAATTCAAATCCTGTATTAGTAAGTATTGCATTAGTTATTTGAAAATCCGAATTTTCACAATTTACAACTTTATATGCTATAGATTGTCTATTGTACATTTTTTCTGGTACATTCACATCTATATTCCAATTTCCTTTTAAGTTTACTATGCTATTTTCATTTTCTAACCATTCTTCTCTTTTTAATTGTATTTCAGTAAACTTAAAATTTAATTTTTTACTTTTAGGAAAGCTTTTATCTCCTGTATATATATTATAAGTAAAGTTTACAATTCCATTCTGTTTATTATGATTTTCTATAACAACATTTAAACCACAATTATAATAATTATCACTAAATTCTAAATATTTCTCATCTAAATTATTTTCTTTGCAGTATTTTTCTAATGCTTCTTGATTCATACAATATAAAATTTTATTTTCTTCATCTGTTATTATTAAATCTTTTAATTCTATATGATGTATTTTATCCAGATTGAATGTTTCATTTATTTTCGTGTCCATTTCAAAAGTAAAATGAGTGCTAATATTTAAGTCATCCATTAAAAAATCTTCTATTTTAGCATTTACATTAATATTATCCAGAGTAATATCTGTTATTTTATCAGTTGCTGTTGTATTAGAATTCACATAATTCATATCAGGATTTTCTATATATCCATTTTGTGCCGCATCATCAAGTCCTTTTCCTAAGAAAAATGTTCTTATAATTTTATTATAATTAGCTGCAAATGTCACTCCTGATACTAATATAATACCTCCACATAATCCTACTACTAACTTTCTTTTCATAGCATATCTCTTCCATTTAGTTTCTTCTTTTAGAGTATTCTCATTTTTAAATTGCTCTATAGCAATATTTAATTTGAATTTTTCTAATAGTTTATTACTATCCATTTACTTCATACCCTCCTTTTTTTAAAATTTTTTTTAATTTGTTTCTTATTCTAAATAATTTTGATTTTACTTTACTTTCTGACATTTTGAAGATTATTGCTATTTCTTTTACTTTTCTTTCTTTATAATAATAAGATATAAAAATTTCTTTGTCTTCTTTTTTCATTTTATCTAATTCATTAATAATCAATTTGTTTTTTTGACTTTCTACATAATCTAATTCTATATTTTGTATGCTTGTTAATTTTTCTTGATAATCTTCTATATTTTCTATATGTTTTTGTTGCCTTATCTTTTTTAAAATTAAATTTTTAGTTATTCCTGCTATATATGCTGTCATACTTTTGTTTATATCTAACTTTTCTTTATTATTCCATAAAGTAAGATATACATCTAATGTGATTTCTTCTTCGTCTTCTTTTGAAAACATAATAGTAGATCGCTTTATTATAGTATAAATATAATTATTGTAGTTTTTCATAATTTCTTCTATTTCTAATTCATTGTTTTTTATATAGTTATATATTTTATCATTTACTTTTTCCAATTTAAATATAAACTCCTTTTTAGATATCTTTCATTTATATATTACCACTTTTTTTCATTTGGTTGCATTTTTTATATATAAAAAAATAGCTCATATCTTTAGATACAAGCTATTTAATATGATTGTTTCATTGGTTGCGGGAGTAGGATTCGAACCTACGACCTCAGGGTTATGAGCCCTGCGAGCTGCCAGCTGCTCCATCCCGCGATGTATTAACATTGCTTATTATACATCTTATATACCATTTTTGTCAATAGTTTTTCTTTAATTTTTTATCTTTCCATTATTTCATTTAAATTTTTAATTTTTTGACTTATTCCTTTTTCAATTGATAATTTAATAATTCTCTTTAACGCTTCTGGTTCTGGATAATCTTTTTCATCTAAAGCTGCTAATACAAATTTATCTCTTACACTATACCTTAATATTTTTCCTGTATTTTTATCTTCAATTCTCCCTAACTCATCTAACAACATTCCTAAATCCATTTCAAATCCATGTTGTTTTGCAAATAAATTTGCAAATGTTAAAGTAGTTCTCGTATTTCCGTCTCTAAATGGATGAACTCTCCAAATTTTTGCTAAATGTTTAGTAAACTGTTCACTAATTTCATCTATTCCCATTTTATCCCACTTACATTGGTTAAGTTGTTCTATTTGTTGTTCTAATTCTTTTTCTATATTTTCTGGGCTAGAATATTCTAAGCTAATTCCTGGAATAACAATTTCTTCTTTGTAAATTGGTGTTTTTCTGAATTCTCCTGCCCATTCAAAAATATCTTCAAAAATATGTTTATGAATACTTTTAAACATATTGGAATCAAATTCTTGTTTTACATTGTTTTCAGCATTTAATAATTTAATATATGCTATATTTGTTTCCGCTTCTTTTAATTCTTCATGATTTGTGATTCCTAGTAAATTCTTTAGTGTTCCATCTTCTAATATATAAGGATCTTTCATTTTTCTTACTTTCTATACCTTTCTATTACTTTTTTTTGAATTTCTTCTAATTCCATCTTTCCTTCTATATATTGTTTTACTAATTCAATAACATCTTTTGATGGCATTTCATTACTTGCAACTGAAATTCCTAATGCTCTTTTAGCTATTTGTTTTCTCTCCTCTTTTGTTGTGTCTTTAATTAAATATTTCATTTTTATTCTCCTATCTCAAAAATCCATTTATAATTTCTGCCTCTGCTTCTTTTTCAGAAAGTCCTAATGTCATTAATTTAATTAATTGCTCTCCAGCAATCTTTCCTATTGCTGCTTCATGAATCAAATTAGCTTCAACATTATTAGCTGTAATTTCTGGAGTTGCCGTTACCTTAGCATTATCTTTAATAATTGCATCACATTCACTGTGAGCAAAACATTTATCATTTCCATAAATTTTTGAAATAAATAATTGCTCTGAATTTTCAGTTGCAACTGACCTAGATATAACATGAGTACTAGCATTTTTACCATTTAATTTGACGTCAAATATTGTTTTTGCATATTGATTACCATGTGTCATAATTTTTTCTGATACAACAAAATTGGTATTTGCTTCTAATTCTCCTTTTGTTTCTCTAATAGTAGAATCTACTCCTTTAATTTGACTGCTTTGCATTTCCAAACTGCTTCCTTCTTTTAAATAAACTTCTGTTACAGGATTTAATACTCTTTTTCCATCTCCTTTTCCTTCACCATAGTGTTTTTCGATATATTTTACTTTTGCACCTTCTTCTAAAAAGAAACGGTGAATTCCATCATGTCTACTCTCTTTGTCGTGGTCATTATGAATTCCACATCCTGCTATTATAATTACATTGGCATTTTTTCCAATGTAAAAGTCATTATAAACTACTTCTTTTAATCCACTTTCTGTTATGATAACTGGTATATGAATAAATTCAAATTTTGTATTTTCCTTTACATATATATCAATTCCTTGTTTATCTGTTTTAGTTATAATATTTATATTTTCTGTTATTTTCCTTTCAATTCCTTCTCCATTTTTTCTAATATTGTACGCACCTTTTTTTAGATTTTCTACATTAGAAACTTCATTTAAAAGTTCTTCATCCATTTTGTTTAATTTCTTTTCCATAGTTCTCTCCTTTTTATTGTTTCATTCTAAAACATGCTGTTTTAGCTAAAGTTTTATTCAAAATTTCTTTTCCCTCTCCTATTTCTTCAATTTCTCCTGCTTTCATTAAAATAATTTCATCTGCTATATTTAATATTCTTTCTTGATGTGAAATAATAATAGTTGTTCCTTTTATTAATTCTCTCATATTTTCAAATACATCAATTAAATTACTAAAACTCCATAAATCAATTCCAGCTTCTGGTTCATCAAATATTGTTAATTTTGCTCCTTTTAAAGCAACTGTTGCAATTTCAATTCTTTTTAATTCTCCTCCTGATAAAGAACTATTTACTTCTCTATCTACGTATTCTTTTGCACATAATCCAACTTTTGATAAAATTTCGCATGCTTCTGCTTTGTTCATTTCTTTTTTTGCTGCCATTTTTAATAAATCATATACTGTAATTCCTTTGAATTTCACTGGTTGTTGAAAAGCAAATCCAATTCCTAAGTTTGCTCTTTTATCAATTGTTAAATTAGTTATATCTTTTCCATTTAATAAAATTTTACCACTATCTGGCTTTTCAATTCCCATAATAATTTTTACTAGTGTAGATTTTCCAGAACCGTTAGGTCCTGTAATTGCAATAAATTTTCCTAGTTCAATATTTAAATTAATATTATTTAGAATTTTTTTGTTTTCTCTTTCAAAATTTATATCTTTTAGTTCTAATAACATCTTATTTCCTCCTATTTTTGTTGTTCTAATCGTTTTTTGGCTTTTATTTTTGCACAATTTCTACATTTCTCACTTGTTTCATCATAATCGCAATCTAAATCTTCTAAATTCATAACTTGCGTAATATATTGATTTAATCTTTGAATGGTTTTTTCAGATATAACATGTTTCATTGCTGTTGCTTCTTCTTCTGCTTGTTTTTTTTCAATATTTAAAATTTCAACAAGAAACATTTCTAAAATTCCTTGCTTTTTGATTATTTCTCTAGCATAATTTTTTCCTTGTTCTGTTAGCATGATATTTCCATAAGCTTGATAATTTACTAATTCCATCTCTTTTAAAACATTAATCCCTTTGTTTACACTAGGTTTAGTAATTTTCAATTTTAATGCTATATCTGTTACCCTTACTTTTTTCTTATTTTTTTCTAATATATATATTGTTTTTAAATATTCTTCTTGTGAGCTAGTTAATTTCATTTGTTTCTCCTTTTGTTAGACTTCGCTAACATTTTACTATTTTTTCTTCTCTTTGTCAACTTAAATACTTATTAAGTTTCGGTTTTTTGTTTTACGATTTCACCTGCTATGTTATAATGTTATAATACAGAATGTATGCTTGAATGTAATGAGTTTTAAAATTTGTTATTGCTTATCTTGAGTAATGTTCACGGATACAATGAATATAGTTATATTTTTATAATTTTCTCGGCTCAATACGCAAAATAAGAAATTTTAAAATAGTTTTATGGCACCCTTCCACTAAAAGTGAACTCTTTCCATAAAACTATTTAAAAATTTCTAATGTTGCTCCAATCACATTCGAAAAGTTATAAAAATAGAACTATATGCATTGTAGGCCTGAGTGAAAACGCCTTAAGATAAGCAATTATAAATTTTTAACGAATGCAATGAACAAATACATTCTGTATTATAACATTATAACATAGCAGGTGAAATCGTAAAACAAAAAACCGAAACTTAAAAAATACTTATATTTCTATGAGATCCTTAATTTTATTAAATTTTGCTTCTCCAATACCACTTACTTCTTTAATTTCATCAATCGATTTAAACTTTCCAACTTCTTTCCTATAAGACAATATTTTACTTGATGTAGACGGACCTATTCCTGGTAATGTTTCCAATTGTGTTTGAGTTGCTTTATTAATATTAATTTTACCATTAGCATTATTTTTAGTATTTTCCTCTTCAACAACTTTTGACTGCTCATTTACAGAAACACCACTTTCTTTTGTTATTAATTTTTTCTCTTCCTCTTTTTCTTGTTTAGTTGGTATATGAATCTTCATCCCATCTTCTAATAAAAAAGCCAAATTTATATCTTCTGTATATGCATCCTCTCTTACTCCTCCGTGCTTTTTCAATAACATCTGAAATACGACTATTTGCTTTTAATTCATACATACCTTCTTTATTTACAGCTCCAGAAATATGTACAAAAATAGTTGTATCACTATAAACCTCTTCTTTTGTTTTATTTTCTATAGTTAATTCATTTTCTACTGTTAAATCAGTATTAGTATTATCTTCTCTTGCATATACATAATAGAAAAGAAATCCTATTAAAATAGATAATATAATTCCTATTATGATTTTTTGTTTTTTATTTAATGATTCCATAAAAAAACCTCCTTATATAATTGAATTTTTTTTAAAAATAAGATATGATAATATATATTAATTAGGAGAATTAAAAAATGAAAAAATTAACTATTATATTTTTTACTATAATATTTGTACTATTACCATATCAGATTTCTTTTGTAACTGCTACTTCTGAAAAGCCAAACCTTGTTTCAGAAGCAGCTATTTTAATAGATAATAAAACTGAAAAAATTTTATATCAAAAAAATGCTGGCGAGAAAAAATATCCTGCTAGTACTACTAAAATTGTAACTGCTATTTTGGCACTAGAGCATTGTCAATTAAATGATATTGTAACTGTTAGCTATGATGCTGCTACTTCAATTCCAGATGGTTACTCTTCTGCTTCTCTTCAAGTAGGTGAACAATTAACTGTTGAACAATTATTACAACTTTTGTTAATTCATTCTGCTAATGATGCTGCCAATGTTTTAGCTGAATATGTTGGTGGCTCAATTGAAAGTTTTATTTCTATGATGAATACTAAAATGAACGAACTTGGTTTACAAAATACTCATTTCACTAATGCTTTTGGTATGCATGATGATAATCATTACACAACAGCACAGGATTTAGCTAAGATTATGCAATATTGTCTTAAAAATGAAAATTTTAGAAAATTAGCTGGTAGTTCAGTTTGTGTTCTTCCTGCTACTAATGAATATGGTCCTAGAAAATATACTTCTACTAATGAATTAATTGTTCCTAATAATAACAATTATTACCGTTATCTTACAGCTGGTAAAACTGGATATACTTCTCAAGCTGGTGACTGTTTAGTTTCTTGTGCTTATAAAAATGATTTGGAATTAATTTGTGTTATTCTAGGTGGTAAAACAGTAAATGGTGTTTCTACCAGATTTTCTGAAACAAAAACTTTATACGAATATGGATACAATAATTATGGATTACAAACATTATTGAACGAAAATGATAAGGTAACAGAAATTGAGGTTCAAAATGGAACAAAAGAGACAAGACAGTTAGATTTATTGACAAATACTCCTCTTCAAGCTTTATTAGAAAATACTATTGATAAAAATACTTTATCAGCAAAAATAAATTTACCAGATACTATTAAGGCTCCTATAAATCAAGGTGATATTATCGGAAGTGTTTCTTATAATATTGATGGTATTGTTTATGAAGCCTCCTTAGTTGCTTCACACTCCGTAGAGGAATCTAAAATTCTTAGTTTGATTTTAAAAATTGGATTGATATTTTTAATTTTACTTGTTTTTTATACAATATTTTTTAATAAAAAAAGAAAGAAAAAGAAAAGAAAAAAATCATATAGATATTAATAATTTGAAAGGCAGATATAAAATCTGCCTTATTTTAATAATCTCTTCCAATAATGATTGTTACATCTACTTTACTTGAACTAGATTCACTTGTTGTTATAGTTCCTGTTCCCATTACGTCTTTTATATTTTTTAATAAAGCTTCTTTTACATTCTTTTTGTTTGTAATTGTTGTTTTAGAAATTGTACTAGTGCTTCCTGTCCTTGTTACTTTAAATCCTGCACCTTTTAACTGATTAACTACTTGTTGTAGTTTTTTACTGTCTCCACTACCATTTAAAACTTCTAAAGTAATATCAGATTTACTTGTTTTACTTTCTGTTGTTTCATTTGATGTTGTATTTCCTTCAGTTGTTTCTTCTGTTTCTTCTATGTCTCTTTCAAAAAATAGTTCTTGTACTAGAGCTTCTGTTTCTTCTTTGTCATGGATGAATATCCATGTTTGACTAGTATTTTTGTTAGTATTTTTTCCTGGTAATGTATCAGTTAATAGGTTATCTGTATTGAATTCTACTACATAAGGAATGTAATCTTTTGCTATATTAAAATCAATATTTGTTATTACATATTCTTTTGCTACTTCTAAAATTTCGCCTAATTTAAAAATGTTTTCTGGTTTTGCTGTTTGTTTTACTACTTGCATTATGAATTCTCTTTGTGTTCTCATTCTTCCAGTGTCATTATCTCCATATTCTTCTGGATATGAAGTTCCATCATTATTGTGCCTGAAACGTACTAATTGTTCTGCTTTATCTCCATCTAATTTTTGTTCTCCAGCTTTTAGATGAATGTGTAAATCTTGTGATGTGTCATCATAATCCATATCGATTGGCACATTAAAATTGATTCCTCCTATTACATCAACTAGTTTGATTAATGCTTCTGTTTTTACAACTACATAGTATTCAATGTTTAGTCCTGTTATTTCATTTACTGCTTTTAATGTTTCGTCTGGTCTATGTTTTCTGCTATATAATGAATTTATTTTTTCATAAGAGGTTGCTTTTGATGGATTTTTTCCTGTATAGGTGTCTCTTGGTATAGATAATAATGTTGCTTTTTGTGTATTTGGATTATATGATGCTACCATAATTGTATCTGTTAAGTCTACTCCATTTTGATCTGTGCTAATCCCTAATATAAGTGTTCTAAATTCTCCTAAATTTTTCTTAGTATTTTCGTTGTGTCCTACCACTGTTGCTAACATTCCAGATAACCCTCCACCATTAATGTGTACACGATAAGCAAAAACTCCTCCTGCAATTAGTAATATAGCTAAAAATATTAATAATACTTTTTTCCATGTTTTATTTTTTCTTTTTTTCTTTTTTTCTTTTTTTACATTTTTATGTTTCATTTGTTTATTTTCCAAAATTTTTCACTCCTAATTTTTCATGGTATTAGTATAGCAAATTTACTATTAAAAATCAACAAATCCTTATTTATTTATAGAAAAATACTTGTAAAATATTATTTTCATACATTATTTTTCCTAGGTATGATTGGTCAATACTTTGTTTTACTTGATTTGCTGGATTTATTTGACCTACTACATTTAATATTAGAAGTACTATATAAATAATTAATATTCCTCTTACCAATCCATAAATCAAGCCTCCTGCTTTGTTTAATTGATTTATTATTGGTAATTTTGATACAAAATTAGCTAATGCAGTAATAAATCGTAAAGCAATTTGAATAGCTAAATATAATAAAAGTATAACTCCTCCTCTTACTATATTAACAGCCAATGTTCTCGCAGTTTGTGGTAACATTCCTTTTTCTGCCACTTGCATAATTCCATTTTCTGATGCAGCTTTATCTTTTTGCATAATTTCATTTGCTTTTTCATAAATGGCATTTTCAATTGTTTCATCCATATTAGTATTATAAATTACAAAATTAGAAATTGGTTGGTATAAAACAAAAGTTATCGCTATTGCTATAATGAAAGCACATAATTGAATTGCTAATTTTACTAATCCTTTTCTATAAGCTAAAAATGCTGATAATGCGACAAATACTATGATAATTGTATCTACTAAAATCCCCATAATTCCCCCTATAAATTAATAATTTCTATTTTATCACGATAAATAATTCCTGCCATATTTTCTGACATGACAATATTGGTAATTTCTTGATTAGCTACATATCGTTTTACTAACCATCCATCTGTACTAATAAATTCTATTTCAGTTCCTAAATTTAAAGCAATTCTATTTCCATATGTATAAATTTCTTTTGCTACTGCATTTACTGTATATTGTTTTGTATTTTTATTTTCAGTGTTAATAATTGTAACAACAGAATCAGCTGTAAATAGTCCAGATGATTTTTCTTCAATTCCTATAGCATTATTTGTTAATTCAACTGATTGAAAAATCATTTTTTTGTTTTCATTGTCCATTAATAACTTATCTTCTTTGTTTTCTATAATATGTAAGCAATCAGTATACATACATACTAGTTTGTTTCTATCTTGATAAGTAATATTTGTTATTAACTTATCTGCTTCTCCTTTATAAGTATTTTCTAATGAATTTGTTGGGTCTGAACTTGCTTTTTCAATGGAAATAATTTTTATATTTGATTGTATCATAGTTCCTGATGTATCTACTTCTGCAATTGCTAAGTGCTTGTTATCGTTTGATATTGCTACATCTGCTGTTCTTGTAGATGCTAAATAAGTTTTAAACATCTCTTTTCCTTCTGGATTATACATAGCAATTACGGTTTTATGACTAGTATCTGTAATTACAATTGCTACATATCCATTTTTATTAACATGTACTTGAGCAATGTTTCCTTCTACTTCTGTTTCCCATGTAATATCTTTATCTGTTATTAAATATGCTTTTTTTCCTTTTTTTTCTGCCATAACTAAAAATCGATTTGCAGAGTCAAAAATTGGACTAGAAATTTGTACTTCTAATTTTTTTTCTTCGTTTCCAGTATTTCCATAAATGATAAATTGATTTTTATTTAAGACTCCTATGTATTTATTAAAAGCATGTATATTAGTATTTTCATTTTCTTTTAATTCAATTGTACTTACTTTATCTTGCATAACTTCTTTTCTGAAAATGTATTTATCTATCCATTCTCTGACTGGTTTATGGTTGTAATATATTAGTGCTACTGTAATTATTGCTATTAAAGCAATTACAGTTATGCTTACAAAGATAATCTTTTTTTTATTTACTTTTTTTTGTGTTGGTTCTTCCCAATAATCTTTCATATTTTTTCTCCTATTTTTTACTGCTTGTATTATATCATTGTTTTTATTTTTTTTCATTATTATTAATCAAATTTTTCTATTTTCTTGTTTTTGCAATAGCAGTATAGGTTTGTTTTAAATATTTAAATACCAATATTAGATAATAATTAAAAATCTAATATTGGTATTTTTTACTTAGCTATTACAGAATCCAACCTTATGCTATATTCTTTACCTTTATATGTTAAAATAATATTTGCATCAAAATATCCTAATAATAAACTTAAACCTTTTGTTCCTTCTGGGAAATTTCTTATATTTTCAATGAATTCTGTCATATCAAAATTTTCTGGTCCAGTTTCTCCTTCTCTATATATTACATTTTCTGCTCTTGCTCTCTCAGGAGTTACAAAATTATCAATTCCATTCATTATTGTCATATTGCACATATTATCAGACAATACAATACATGGATGATTTTCATCTATTACAATAGTAATGCTTTCTGCCTGTCCATTGTTGCTCATAAAGTTAAATGTATAACTTCCGTTCTTAGTTATTTCGTATTTATATGCATATGATTCAAATAAGTAATCTCCATATTTACCAGCGTTCATATTAAATGTTGATAGTGTACTTTTATTTCCACTAGGATCAATCAATTCTCCTGTTATATGTCCAACTTCTCCAATTTTTCCTTCCCAAAATACTTCGTCTCCGGCAGTCACCAAGAATTCATCTGCATTTTCATATCCTACATCTAAAGCAAATTCATCTAAGGTTGTACAAAGTTTATTGGTTTCTTTTTGTTCATATGCTATCTTAAAAATTTCACTTGCTTTACTAATATTTGTATTATTTTGTAAATTATATATTTCTACAAAAATATTTTCTTTGTCTTTTTCTGTACAATTTCTTAAATATTCTTTGACTGTCGTATCTGTTACGTTTTTAGGTAGATCTGAATTAACTTGATACTTTTTAAATCCTACTAATATGGAATACTGTTTATTATGATCATTATATATAACTCTCGCTGCTAATTCTACATTTTGCTCCTTTCCAAACACAATGGTTCTGCTCCCTATCGTTACTTGTCCAGTTTCTTTTATTTCTGCGATTTCCTTATCTGTTAAAAGACTTTGTTCTTTTAATTCATTTAATACCTCGTCTAAGCTTTTTGCTGTCTTTAATTTTTTATCTGTAAACCATAAATCTCGTGCCTCTTGTACACTTGCTCCTCTTGTTTCTATTTTTGCTTTACTTGCTTGTGCTAATATGCCATTTTCTCCTGTTAGCATTGCTATTGTTACTCCTGCAAGGATTAAAAGCACAATTATGTTTAGTATGTTATCGATGGTTAGGCTATAGAAAATCAGACTAGCAT
>CAUWKC010000024.1:0-18633 GCA_963559365.1 uncultured Clostridia bacterium
TTTTTTTCTCCGTCCCCAAAAAGACCAACAGTTTCCTTCTCCGTCCCCAAAAGACCCAAAAAGACCTCACATAGCTCCATTAATTCCAGTTGCTACAATATCTTTCATATTTTCAATCAAATCATCTATTTCCTTAGGAGTAACAATTAAATTATATTCCTTAGGAATAAGTGCTTCTTTTATTTCTTCATAATTATCATCTTCTTTAAGTTTATTCAAATAATCATTTGACTTTGCTTCATCCTGTAACTTCCCAATAAATAAATCTAAACAATCATTAACTAAAACCGCCGTTTCAACTACTGTTGGAATTCCAATAGCAACAACTGGAATTCCTAATGATTTTTGACTAATCTCACTCCTCGTATTGCCTACCCCTGCTCCTGGTACAATCCCTGTATCTGATAGCTGCACCGTACTACTAATTCTTTCTATACTACGTGAAGCTAAAGCATCAATAACAATAACCAATTTTGGTTTAATATTTTCTACAATTCCTTTCAAAATTTCAACAGTCTCAATTCCTGTTGTTCCTAATACACCTGGTGCAATGGCACTTACCATTCTTGTTCCTTCTTCTACATATTGTGGTAAATAATTAATAATATGTCTTGTTACTTCAATTTCATTAATAACTTTTGGTCCTAAAGCATCTGGAGTAACATAAATATTACCAAGTCCTACTACTAAAATTTCATCTTGAGCATTTATATGGATTTTTATTATCTCTTTCAATTCTTTACTTAGTACTTCAGCTGCTTTTTGTATTTCTTCTTCTTGAGCAATTTTTAATTTTTTAATATCAATTGTAATATAATTTCCTATCGGTTTTCCTATTGCTTTTTCTCCATTTTCATTTATTATTTTAACTCTTTCTACTTTTAAATTTTCATTAATTTCTTCTTTATTAGTCTCAACTCCATCAATTTCACTTAATTGATTTGCTTTTTGATAAATTTCTTTTCTCTCTGACGCTAAATCAGTTCTAAAGTTATACATAAAAATTCACTCCTTACTAGTTTTATTTCTAGTATGAGTGAATTTTTTCTTATTTATTCATTCTTTTTTCGACTTTATTCAGCAAAATTCGTGAGACAAATTAGAACTGTCCCAAGTGTCTCATTAAAAATTTTCCTGTGTAACTTCTTTCGTTGTTACATATTTGTTCTGGGGTTCCGATTGCTACGACTTCTCCTCCATTGTCTCCTCCTTCTGGACCTAAGTCAATTATGTGATCACAGGTTTTTATTAAATCTAAATTATGTTCGATTACTATTATTGTGTTTCCTGTGTCAACTAGTCTTTGCAAGATGTCTACTAGTTTATGGACATCGGCAATATGCAATCCTGTGGTTGGTTCGTCTAATATATATAATGTTTTTCCTGTTGCTCTTTTTGATAGTTCTGTTGCTAGTTTTACTCTTTGGGCTTCTCCTCCTGATAGGGTTGTAGATGGTTGTCCTAGTTTAATGTATCCAAGTCCTACGTCATATAAAGTTTGTATTTTTTGCTTGATTTTTGGGATTTTATCAAAAAAGATTAATGCTTCTTCTACTGTCATATCTAATACGTCCGCTATGGTCTTTCCTTTATATTTGACTTCTAAGGTTTCTCTATTATATCTTTTTCCTTTACATACTTCACATGGTACATAAATGTCTGGTAAAAAATGCATTTCTATTTTATGAACACCATCTCCATTACAGCTTTCACATCTTCCTCCTGCAACATTAAAGCTAAATCGTCCTTTTTGATATCCACGCATTTTGGCTTCTTCTGTAGCTGCAAAAATGTCTCTTATAAAATCAAATACTCCTGTATAAGTAGCTGGATTGGAACGAGGAGTTCTTCCTATTGGTGATTGATCGATATTAATTATTTTATCAATGTTTTTTATCCCTTTTACTGCTTTGCATTTTCCGGGTTTTTCATTAGAACCATTTAATTCTTTTGCGATAGTTTTATATAAAACTTCATTAACTAATGTTGATTTTCCGTGAACCTGAAACTCCTGTTACACAGTTAAATAATCCTAATGGAAACTTGACACTTATGTTTTTTAAGTTGTTTTCAGTAGCACCTTGTACTTCTATTACTTTGGATTTTACTTGTTTTCTTCTATTTTTTGGTACTGGAATTTGTTTTTTTCCGCTTAAATATTGACCAGTTACTGATTCTTCTACTTGTTTTATTTCTTCTGCTGTCCCCTGTGCCATAACTCTTCCACCATGAACGCCAGCTCCTGGACCAATATCAATAATTTGATCTGCTGCATACATAGTATCTTCATCATGTTCTACTACTAAAAGTGTATTCCCTAAGTCCCTTAATTTTTTAAGAGTAGCTAATAATTTATCATTATCTCTTTGATGTAATCCTATACTTGGTTCATCTAAAATATATAATACACCTGTTAAACCAGAACCAATTTGTGTTGCTAAACGAATTCTTTGAGCTTCTCCCCCTGATAAAGAACCTGCATTTCTTGATAAAGTTAAATATTCTAATCCTACATCCATTAAAAATTGTAATCTTTGTTTGATTTCTTTTAATATTAATTCAGAAATCATAGCTTGTGTTTTATTTAATTTTAAATTTTCTAAATAATCTTTAATTTTACCTATAGACATTTCAGTTAATTCATTAATGTTTTTATCTCCTACTTTGATTGATAAAATTTCTTTTTTCAATCTGGCTCCATTACATGAATAACAAGGTGAATTACTCATATACATTTCATAAAAGTCTCTCATTCCTTGTGATTTTGTTTCATTATGTCTCCTATCTAAAGTTGGTAAAACACCCTCAAATGGTGTTGTGAATTTTCTTGTTCCAGCATAAGATTCATATTCAAAATCAATTTTTTCTTCTCCTGTACCATATAAAATTTTTTCTAAAAACCATCTTGGTAAATCTTTTATTTTTTTGTTTTTAATTTCTACTCCATAATGTTTAGCAATACTTTCAAAATACATTTTTGCCATAGTATCACCTTTTTTCATAGTGCTTGCTCCAAAAGCTTTAATCCCATCATATAATGTTTTATTTTTATCTGGAATAATTAAGTCTTCGTCCATTTTCATTAAATAACCAATTCCTGTACAAGTTGGACAGGCTCCAAATGGATTATTAAAAGAAAACATTCTTGGTGTCAATTCTGGAAAACTAAATCCACAATCTGGACAAGCATAATTACAACTATATAAAATTGGTTTATCACCTACAATATCAATTAAAACCAAATTACTAGCATGTTTTAATGCTACTTCTACAGATTCTGTTAAACGACTTATAATTTCCGGCTTTATAACTAATCTATCTACAATTAATTCAACATTGTGTTTCTTTTTTCTATCTAATTCAATATCATCAGAAAGTTCATACATTTCTCCGTCAATTTTAACACGTACAAATCCTTCTTTTTGATAAGATTCTAATTGCTTAGTAAATTCTCCCTTTCTACCTCTAACTACTGGTGCTAATACTTGTATTTTCGTTCCTTCTGGCAATGTCATAATATTATCAATAATTTGGTCAATAGTTTGTTTTTCTATCTTTTTATGACAATTAGGGCAATATGGTACTCCAATTCTAGCATATAATAAACGAATATAATCATAAATCTCTGTTACTGTTCCTACCGTAGAACGTGGATTTTTAGAAGTTGTTTTTTGGTCAATAGAAATAGCTGGTGATAATCCATCAATTCTTTCTACATCTGGCTTTTCCATCAATCCCAAAAATTGTCTAGCATAAGAAGATAAACTTTCTACATATCTTCTTTGTCCTTCCGCATATAAAGTATCAAATGCTAAACTAGATTTTCCTGAACCAGAAAGTCCAGTAATTACAACCAATTTATCCCTTGGTATTTCTATATTTATATTTTTTAAATTATGCTCTTTCGCTCCCTTAATTATAATTTTATCTTTCATTTTAGAATATTCCTACAATTTCTCCTTTTTCATCAATATCAATTTCTTCTGCTGCTGGTACTTTTGGAAGTCCTGGCATTGTCATTATTTTTCCTGCTAAGGCTACTACAAATCCAGCTCCTGTCTTTAAGTTTATTTCTTTAATAGTTATATTATAATCATTTTTACATTCTAAATTTTTAGGATCATCAGAGAATGAATATTGTGTTTTAGCAATACAAACTGGAAAATTTCCATATCCTAATTCTTCTATTTTTTTAATTTCCTGTAATGCTTGTTCTGAATATTCAACTCCTTTTGCTCCATAAATATTTATCGCTACTTTTTCAATTTTTTCTTGAATTGAATCTTCTAAATCATATATAGGTTTAAAATTATTTTCTTTTTCTGTTAAGTCTACTAATTTTTCAGCAATATCAATTGCTCCTTCTCCTCCTTTTGCCCAACCTTCTACTAAACTCAATTCAACACCTTTTTCTGCTAATTTTTCCTTTAAAAATTCAATTTCTTTTTCAGTATCTTGTAAATATCTATTTAAAGCTACTATTACATTTAATCCAAATTTGTTTTTCAAATTATCTATATGACGATATAGATTATCAATTCCTTTTTCAATTCCTTCAATGTTTTCTTCTTGAATTTTTGATTTTTCAACACCACCATGATATTTAATAGCTTTGATAGTTGCTACTAATACAACAGCACTTGGTTTAATTTCTGCTTTTCTGCATTTTATATCTAAGAATTTTTCGGCTCCTAAGTCTGCCCCAAATCCTGCTTCAGTTACAACATAATCTCCCAATTTTAATGCTAATTTAGTTGCAACAATACTATTACATCCATGTGCAATATTAGCAAATGGTCCTCCATGTATAATTGCTGGTGTATTTTCTAATGTTTGTACTAAATTTGGTTTTATAGCATCTTTTAATAAAACTGTCATTGCTCCTTGAGCATTTAATTGTTTTGCAAAAATTGGTTCTGATTGTTTATTATATCCGATTAAAATATTTCCTAATTTTTCTTTTAGATCATTTATATCTTTTGCTAAACATATTATTGCCATAATTTCAGAAGCAACTGTTATATCAAATTTATCATGTCTTGGAACAATATTCTTTTCACTTGATAAACCTGTTTCTACCTCTCTTAATTGTCTATCATTTAAATCTACACATCGTTTCCAAACTACTTTTTCAAATCCTAATTCATTTCCAAAATAAATATGATTGTCTATTAAACTAGCTAATAAATTGTTAGCAGCTGTAATAGCATGAATATCTCCTGTAAAATGTAAGTTAATATCTTCCATTGGAGCTACTTGTACTTTTCCTCCTCCTGTTGCTCCTCCTTTTATTCCAAATACGGGTCCTAAAGATGGCTCTCTTAAAGCTAAAATAGAATTTTTTCCTATTCTTCTTAGTCCATCTGCAACAGCAATAGATATAGTTGTTTTTCCTTCTCCCAATGGCGTCGGACTAATTGCAGTAACTAAAATAAGTTTTCCATCTTTTTTTTCTTGCATATTTTCATACACTTTATCAGAAATTTTTGCTTTGTATTTTCCATACGGTTCTATATACTCTTCGTCGATTCCTGCTTTTTTAGCTATCTCTACAATTTTTTCTAACTTAGTGTTTCTTGCAATTTCAATATCTGTCATTTCAACCCCTCCTTAATTATTTCCTTTTTAAGCTATTAACCCTACTACAAAACCAATCACTGCTCCTACAAATACTTGTACAGGTGTATGTCCTAATACTTCTACTAATTTCTCTGATACTTGTATTCCTGTTAATCCAGGTGTTTCAATCAATTTATTTAACAAACTTGCTTGTTTACCTGCTGCTCTTCTTACACCACAAGCATCATACATAACAACAAATGCCATTAAAAAAGCTAATGCAAATAATGGTGTATCAACTCCTTCGTATTTTCCTATTAATGTAGCAAGTCCTACAACAACTGCTGAATGTGAGCTTGGCATTCCACCTGCTCCCATAATTCTTTTAAAATTGAATTTTTTAGTTGTGCATAAATCATAAATTAATTTAAATAATTGAATTCCAAACCATAAAAAGAATGGTATGTATATATATTTATTTTGTACAAAAGCTATAAAATCATTCATTTTCGAAGTTTTCCTCCTTCATATCTCCATTCTGATTTACTAATATGGTTATTTTTTTCTCTGCTTCTTCTAAAGTTTTATTACATTCTTGCGAAATTTTAATTCCTTCTTCAAATTTTGAAACAGAATCTTCTAAACTTAATTCTCCTTTTTCTAGTTCTTGCACAATTTTTTCTAATTGTTCCATTTGTTCTTCAAAATTTTTACTCATTTTTATCCCCCTTTATCCTTTTACTGAATCTTAGCATTCCTTTTTCCATCAATAAATCGTATTGTAATATTGTCACCAGATTGCAATTCTGCTTGAGTTTTTATTACTTTTCCATCTTTTTCAGTAATACTATAACCTCTTATTAACGTTTTTAATGGACTATAGGCATCTAATTTAGCTACTAATTTCCCATATCTTGTTTTTTCTCTTTCCTGTATTTTTTCTATATTTGTTACTAATTGCTTAATTTGATGATCAATTTGAATATAATTTTCTTGTATTCTTCTTGTTGGTTCTTTAAAAACAAAACTTGACATACTTTTTGCGTAACGCAATTTCATAAGTTCAACTTTTTTTAATAAAGATACTCTAAAACGGTTTTGATAATTTATTATTTTTTGTTTTACTTCATAAATATCTGGCACTGCTAATTCTGCTGCTGCTGAAGGTGTTGGTGCTCTCAAGTCTGCTACAAAATCAGCTATTGTAAAGTCAGTTTCATGTCCTACTGCTGATATAATTGGAATTTCGGAGTTATAAATAGCCTGTGCTACTATTTCTTCATTAAATGGCCATAAATCTTCTAACGAACCTCCGCCTCTAGCTAAAATTAAAACATCTGCTAATTGATTTTGATTCATTATTTCAATTCCATCTGCTATTTTTTCTGCTGCACCTTCTCCTTGTACAGGAACTGGCAATAAACGAATTATAACATTTGGATTTCTTCTAGTTGCTACATTAATTATATCACGAATAACAGAACCTGTTTGTGAAGTTAATACACCAATTACATTTGGCATTTTAGGAATTTGTTTTTTATGTATTTCATCAAAAAGGCCTTGTTCTTCTAACTGATTTTTTAATTTTTGATATTTTGTATATAAATCACCTAATCCATCTTCTTCCATTGCCTTGACATAAATTTGATATACACCATCTCTTTCAAAAACAGAAACTCCTCCATAAAGAAAAACTTTCATTCCATCTTTTGGCATGAAGTTCAATTTTTGTGCATACGATTTAAACATGATACATTTAATTAAAGATTTTTCATCTTTTAAGGTGAAATACATATGACCTGTATAATGGTTTTTGAAATTAGATATTTCACCTTTTACTAAAATATTATTTAAATATTCATCTTCTGCTATTTTATTTTTCATATATTGATTTAATTCGGAAACAGTAATAGCCATTTCTGCATATTTCATAGCTTACCTCTTATTCTTTTACTACACTTGCTAAAATACCATTTACAAAATTTTTAGAATTATCTTCTCCATATTTTTTTGCTAATTCAACTGCTTCATTAATAACTACTTTAAATGGTATTTCAGTATATTTTAATTCATATATAGCTAATTTTAAAATTGCTAAATCTACTTTAGAAATTCTTTCTAATTTCCAATCAGATTTTAAATTTGTTTCAATTTGGTTTATAATTTCTTTTTTATTTTTTTCAATTCCACAAACAGTATCTTTCATATAAGTTTTCACATTTTTGTCTGTCAATTCATTACTTTCAATATAAAGTTCAATTGCCTCTACAATGTTTTCTTGTTTTTGTATTTCTAAACTATAAAGTAGTTTAAATGTTTGCTCTCTAATTGCTGTTCGATTCATATTTCATTCCTTCCTACATTTTATCAATAAAACCTTTTAATTTGGTTTTTACTTCTTCTTTATTTTGTTGTACATAATTTCCAATTAAAGCACCCAATACTAATACTACAATAGCTAATATTAAGTCATGTAGTCTAGTTACTAAAATTAAAATAGCGATTATAACTCCAATAATTGCCCCTTTATAGTTATTCCATATATCTTTTAGGTTCATATTTATCACATTCCTTTCTCACTTATTTTGTTTTTATTCAGCTTCTTTTTTTGGGGCAACTTTTTTTACTGTTATATTTACTTCTTTAACTTCTAAATCAGTTGCTACTTTTACTTTTTCTTTAATTTGTGATTGCAAATTAGCAGATAAGTCTTTAATAATAGCTTCTTCATTTACAATTAAATTAACAAATACTTTTACATTATTATCTCTATCTAGTTCTACTCTTGTTGTCACATCCTCTGCACTTTGAAAATGTAAAGCTACTGAATTCACTAAATTTTCTATTGTTTCCTTAGAAATCATTAATTTTCCACTTTCGTTTTCTAATAAAACTCCTTGTCTTTCTTTTATTTGTTCCTTTGATGTAGCATCAAAAAAGATACATTTAATAGACAATAAAATAAATAAAACACTTACCCCAAGTAATATTTTGCTTGATGTTTCTCCTATTATTATTTTTTGTATAATATCTCCTACCAAACCTATATCTAACCATCCAAATACTAATAAACATAAGATGATTGATAATATCAACATAATGTTTGAATAAATAATTAATGTAATTTTTTCTAAAATTTTCATTTCATTTCCTCCTACTTTTATTTTTCTATTTTATTTACTTTTTTATTCTATTCTTCACTATCTGTAGACTCTTCTACTATTTCTCCTTTTGCCGTATCTGTATTTACACCTTGAACATGAACATTAACTTCCTCTACCTTCAAACCTGTCATACTCTCTACTGCTTTTTTTACTCGATTTTGAATTTCATAAGCAACATCTGGTATTCTTGTTCCATACTCTACAATAATATTAACATCAATCTTAGCCTTAGTTTCCAATATTTCCACTTTAATACCCTTAGCCAAATTTTTCTTTCCGCTAAAAACTTCTGAAATACCACCTGCAAAACTTCCGGCCATTCCAGCCACACCTGTCACTTCAGAAGCAGCAACTCCAGCAATAACAGCCACTACATCATTAGAAATTTGAATACCATCATTTTCTGTTTTTATTTCTTCCTCTAATTCCACTACTTCTTCCTTTTCTTGATTTTCTTCACTCATATAAAAATCTCCTTCCTCCATCCACATCTTCATAAACAAAGATTGATAGACTTAAAATTCACATTATAAGTATATCAATTTTTTCCTTTTTTTACAACTATTTTTCCAAAAAAAAAAATGATACAACAGGGACAGTCCTAAATTGTCTCACATTTTTGTCGAAATTTGCCGAAAACAAATTTCGACAAAAATGTGAGACAATTTAGGACTGTCCCTGTTGTATCATTTTTACTCAAATATATCAAATTCTTGAATTGGATTTCCTCTTAGAAAATCTTGAATTGACATTTTTTTTGCATTTTCTCCTTGAATTTCTAATATTTTCAAAATTCCATCTTTGGTTTTTACAAAAATTCCATCTTTTAAATCTGAAACTATTACTGTACCATTTTTTATAATGTTTATCATTCCTTCTGCTGCAATTTCCTCTTTTGCTATGTCTACTTTCCAGAATTTTATTTTTTTTCCATTTAAATATGTGTAAGCACCCATTATAGGATTTAATCCTCTTACTAGATTTTTAATTTGTTGCGCTGTTTGTTTTTCCCAGTCAATTTTTGCCATTTCTTTCGAAAGCATTGGTGCCACTGAAAAGTTTTCTCCTTGTTTTTTTCTTGGTGCAACTCCTTTTTCTATTTGTTTTAAGGTTTCTACTAACAAATTTCCACCTATTTTAGATAATCTTTCCCACAACTCACCTGTTGTTTCATCTTCTCCAATTGTTACTTCTTCTTTTAAAATCATATCTCCTGTGTCCATTCCAACATCCATATACATGGTGGTAACTCCTGTTTTTTTGTCTCCATTCAATACAGACCATTGGATTGGTGCTGCTCCTCTATATTTTGGTAATAAAGATGCATGCACATTAATGCAACCATTTTTCGGTATTTCTAATATTTCTTTTGGTAATATTTTCCCATAAGCTACTACACAAATTACGTCTGGTTGTAATTTTTTAATTTGATCTTTAAATTCTTGATTATTTTTTATTTTTTCTGGTTGATATACCGGTATATTTTTTTCAATTGCATATTTTTTAACTGGTGATGGTGTTAATTTCATGCCACGCCCTTGCGGTCTATCTGGATTTGTAACAACACCTAAAATTTCATATCCCGCTTCATCTATTGCTTTTAAAGATTCGCTTGCAAAATCTGGTGTTCCCATAAATACAATTTTCATTAACTTCCTCCTACATGTTTTTTCTCCGTCCAAAAAATTACCCTTCTTGTTCTATGAATTCTAATGTTCCTGGAATTATTTTATCTATAAATACTTCTCCATTTAGATGGTCTACTTCATGACAAATTGCTTGTGCTAATAGTTCTTTTGCTTTTACTTTCATTCTTTTTCCTTCTCTATCTGTATATTCTGCTATTACTTCTGCTGGTCTTATTACTTTAGCAAATTCGTTTGGAAAACTAAGACATCCTTCATCAACTTCTTGTTCTCCTTTTGTTTTGATGATTACTGGATTTATTAATACTATTGGTCCATTATCATCATATAAGTCAATTGTAATGACTCTTTTCAATATTCCTACTTGGACAGCAGCTAATCCTACTCCATTATATTTGTGCATGGTTTCTATCATATCATTTATTAAGGTTTGGATTTTTTCATCAATTACTTCAACTTCTCTTGATTTTTTAGTTAATATTTCGTCTCCTTTATATCTTATATTTCGAATTGCCATTTTCTTTCTCCTCTCTTACATCATATTATTAGGATTTATCTCAACTGTTATTCTTGTTGATTTTAAATTTTTTTCATAAATTTCTTTTAAACAAGTATTGAAAATTTCGTTTGCTTCTTTATTCATATTTCCTTTTATAATAATTCTAAAACGAAGTCTATTTTGTATTTTATCAATTGGTGATGGCATTGGTTTAAAAATTTTAAACATTTCATCATCTAATTTTTTCTTTAAATATTCATATACCCATTGGCTTACTTTTTTAATTTCTGCTTCTAATAAACTATTGAAATTCACTACTATTATATCGCAAAATGGTGGATATTTCAACTGCTTACGCAAAGCAATTTCTGTTTCATAAAATTTGTCATAATTTTGTTCTTTTGCACATTGAATAGCAAAATTTTCTGGATTATAGGTTTGTATAATTACTTTACCAGGAATTTCTCCTCTTCCTGCTCTACCGTGCTACCTGTGTTAAAATTTGAAATGTCCTTTCATTTGCTCTATAGTCATCAATATTTAATGAACTGTCTGCTGCAATTACCCCTACTAAAGTAACATTAGGAAAATGATGTCCTTTTACTACCATTTGCGTTCCAATTAAAATATCAATATTCTCATTTCTAAATTTATTTAATATAATTTCATGAGAATTTTTCTTGGTTACTGTATCTACATCCATTCTAATTGTTTTGGCTTTTGGAAATTGTTTTTTTATTTCTTGTTCTAACTTTTGTGTGCCTGTACCAAAATAACGTATTTTACTGCTATGACATTCAGGACAAATTGTTACTACTTTTTGTTCTTCACCACAGTAATGGCATTTCAACTTATTTTCATAACTATGATATGTCATACTAATATCACAATTCTTACATTTTACAGTATGCCCACATTCTCTACACATGATAAATGTAGAATATCCTCTTCTATTTAAAAATAAGATAGTTTGTCTTTTTTGTTTTAAATTTTCTTCAATAGCTGCATATAATTCCATACTTAACATAGAATGATTTCCATTTGCCAATTCTTGCTTTAAATCCACTATTTCAACTTTTGGTAAAGCAGATTTATTAGCTCTTTTAGTTAATGGTAAGATTTTTATACCAGAATAATATGTTGTCATATCTGGTGTTGCACTTCCAAATAAAATAGGACAATTACTCTGTTTAGCAATTTTTCGTGCAACTTCTTTAGCATGATATTTTGGATTTGATTCTGATTTATATGAACTATCATGCTCTTCATCTAAAATAATAATTCCTATTTTTTCAACTGGTGCAAAAATAGCAGACCTTGCTCCAATTATAATTTTAGCTTTCCCTTCTTTTATACGAATCCATTCATCGTGTCTTTCTCCTATTGATAACTTACTATGTAATACAGCAATTTCTTCTTTTCCAAAACGAGCAATAAATCTATTTAACATTTGTGGTGTCAGCGAAATTTCTGGTACTAATAAAATAGCAGATTTATTATTTTTTAATGTCTTTTCAATTAATTGCAAATAAACTTCTGTTTTACCTGAACCTGTTACACCATATAACAAGAAATCTTGATATTCCTCTTTTTCTATCTTTTCTGAAACTATTTCATAAGCTTTATTTTGTTCTTCTGTCAATACTAATTTTTTAGCATTTTCTATTTTTCTAATAGTTTCACTATCTTTTTCTCCAAGTGGATTTCTTTCTAGTTTCTCTTGTACAATATCTAAATAATTATTTCTTACCAAAGTCATAACAATTGCTCTTGAACAATCTAAAAGCATTTCAACTTCAGGTATTGTAACTCCTTCATTATCTTTCACAAAACGAAGAATTTTTTTATGTTTTTCAGATTTAATTTTTCCTGTTTCAATATCAAATTCAATTTCTTCTATTTCTTTTGCCAAATATATTTTATTTATTGTCCTATCTTGTATACGATTTTCCTTATTTTTGGTTCGTGTTCCTGGTGTTAACATTAATTGAATACAATCTGATACATTACAAAAATATCGTTTTGACATCCATTCCGCCAATTCAATTTGCTCTTTTTTTAATTGTTCCTCTAATTTAGCAATTTCCTTTATTTCATTTTGATACTTACTTTTTTCCTTTAATCTTACTACAAAAGCTTCTTCTAATTTTTCTCCTTTTCCAAAAGGCACTAAAATCTTACTTCCAACAAAAATAAGGTCCTCTAATTTTTTAGGGACCTGATAATCAAAAGTTCTATTTAATTTTTTAGCATTTCTATTTACAATAACTTCTGCTATCATTATTTCTCCTTATTTAAATAGTGCTCTTTTTCCATTCTTAATTCATTATTTATAATAGTCTGTATAATTTGTACAGTTTTTTCTAAATCATCATTTTTTAATACATAATCATATAATCCAATTTTTGATTCTTCATAATCAAAACGGTTTAATCTTAACATGATTTCTTGTGGACTTGGTTGGTCAATTCTTTCTTCTAATCTTTTTCTTAATTCTTCTTTTTCCACTCTTAAAAAAACAGTAACAATTCTTGTATCTTGTCCTAATAATTCTTTCAAATGTTCTGTTCCATTTACATCAATATCTTTTACAATAACTTTACCACTTTTTATTTTTTCATTTAATAATTTCCTTGAAGTTCCATAATATTGATTATGATGTATGTCATATTCATAAAATTCTTCGTTTCTAATCATTTCCTCAAATTCTTCTCTACTTACAAAGTGATAAGTTTGTCCTGCTATATCTCCTTCTCTCATAGGACGAGAAGTAAAAGATGGAAGTGATTCTACTTTTTCCATCCTTTTAATTAATTCTTTTTTTATTGTATCTTTTCCTGCTCCTGCTACTCCTGATAATATTACTAACATATACTTACTTTCCCTTCCGCTATTTCGTTAGCAGCTAAAGTTACTGGTGATTCTTCCTTTACCTTTGTTCTTACTTCATCACCTGCTGCTATTTGTCTTGCTCTCCTTGCTGTCATAATTACTAGTTCATATCTATTTTTTGCTTTAGTTAATAATTGACCTACTGTTGGTTTTACTATCATTTTTTTATCCTCCTTATTTATTTTCTTCCTGTGACATAGTTTTATCTATTCTTCCTCCTACTGTTTCTGGTTGAACTGCTGATAAAATAATATGACCTGAATCCATAATTAATACTGCTCTTGTTCTTCTCCCATAAGTAGCATCTACTGCTGTTTTATTGTCCTTTGCTTCTTGCACCATTCTTTTAATTGGTGCTGACTCTGGGCTAACAATGGCTACAATCCTTTCTGATGAAACTATGTTTCCAAAACCTATATTGACTAATTGCATATCTATTCCTCCTAACTTTTTTATAATTATTCTATATTTTGTATTTGTTCACGGATGTTTTCTAACTCTGTTTTAACATCAACAACATAATTCGTAATTCCTAAATGATTTGCTTTTGAACCAATGGTATTTGTTTCGCGATTCATCTCTTGTATTATAAAATCTAATTTTTTTCCAATTGCTCCATCTGTTTTTATTAACTCTTGTAATTGAGAAATATGACTTTTTAGCCTAATTACTTCTTCTTCTACAGAACATTTATCAGCATAAATTACGACTTCTTGTTCTAATCTATTTTCATCAATATTTTCTTCTTTTAATAATTCTTTTATTCTTCCTTTTAATTTTACTACATATTCTTCAATAAGTCCAGTAGAAAGTTCAGATATTTCTTTTACTTTTTCTTGAATAACTTTTATCCTTTGTAATAAATCTTCCGCTATTTTTTCTCCTTCTATTGTTCTCATCTCTACTAATCCATCTACTGCTTTATTTACAACACTTAATAGTTCTTTTTTTAATCTTTCATCTTCTTGTTTATTTTGAATAGTCAATACATCTGGTAATCTTGCAATTTCTGTAACTTCAATATTTGTTAAAAGACCTTCATTTTGTGCCAATTGTTTTAATTCATTAATATAAATTTTAGCAATTTCTGTATTGATTTTTATGTTCTTATTTTCTGTTCCTTCATCTTGTAATGTAATAAAAACATCAATTTTTCCTCTTTTTATTTTAGTAGCAATTTGCTTTTTCACTTCTTCTTCCAAGTAACTTAATATTCTTGGCATCTTTACAGAAATATCTAAATAACGATGATTAACACTTTTTATTTCTACTTGATATTCTCTTTTTTCTATAGATACATTCGCTTTTCCGTATCCTGTCATACTTTTAATCATTTTTTACTTACCTCGTTTTTTTTTGCTTCTTTTTTTATTGGTTCCTCTTTTTTAACAATTTCTGAAATATCACTTAAACTATTGTAATAATCTTTTCTTCCTTTTGTATATAATACAATTGCTTTTAATACATAATATATAGAAAATACATAAGAGGAAGTTAATAAATAAAATCTAAAGTCGTATTGAAATAGTTTGATTACATGCATAATAGACAAACTATGTATTGACAAAACTAAAAATTCAATTCCATTTATTGCTATACTTCCACTATCATTTTTGTAAGCTCTTTCTAAAAATATAATTCCTATTATTAAAAACGCACCTGCAAATATCTCAATATCTCCTACTAGCCTTTCTTGTTTCATTGCACTTTGTGCTAAATTTAAAATCATAAAATAAGCCAAAACTCCAACTGCTTTTAATAAACTACCAAACATCTTCTTCAAAATTTCTTGTGATATTTCTTTTGGTATTTTTTTCTCTTTCTTTTTTTCTTTTTCTTTATTTTCACATTTGTCTATTGTGTCTTTTTCCATTTTATTTCCTTCCTTTTTTACTATTTATTCTGAAAATTCATACAAAATCATACTTAATATCGCTAATGCTACTGTTTCTGTTCTTAATATTCTATTTCCTAGGGTAACTATTTTTGCTCCATTTTCTTTCAATTTTTTTACTTCTGTTTCTTCTATTCCGCCTTCTGGCCCGATTATCACTGCAATTTTTAAATTTTCCTTTTTAGATAATTTTTTTAGTTCGTGTTTTAATGTATTTTCTTTCTCTTTTTCATAAGCTACTATTACTATATCATATTCATCTATTAAATTACAAATGTTTTCAATAGAAGTTATTGTTTTTATTTCTGGAATTTGATTTCTTCCACTTTGTTTAGCTGCTACTTCCGATATTTTTTGCCATCTTTCTAATTTCTTTTTTTTATCTTTTTCAGTTAATTTTACTACACATCTTTTCATTTCTATTGGTACAATGTCTTGTGCTCCCAATTCTACTGCTTTTTGAATTATTAATTCCATTTTATCTGCCTTTGGCAATCCTTGCCATATACTTATTTTTATATTAGATTCTGAATTACTCTCTAGTTGTTTTAATATATTACATTTTATTGCTTCTTCTTCAAATTTAGCAATTTCACATAGATAGTCTTTTTTTATGTCTGCATTACAAATAATTAACTGATCTCCTACTTTTTTTCTTAATACATTTTTTATGTGATTTATATCTTCTCCTGTTATTTCTATATAGTTATCATATATTGCTTCATTTTTTATAAAAAATTTAGGCATTTGTTTCTCCTTATTTTTCCTTTTTTTATATTGTTATTATTATATGATTTTTTTTACTTTTTTTCAAGTGATTTAGAATTTAAGTTTCGGTTTTTTGTTTTGAGATAAAGATATCAATATAAAAAAAGTAAAAAATTTAAACATAGTGTTTTAATTTTTTACTTTTTACTTAATTTTAAAATATTACATTATTTCCAAATCTTTCCCTTAATTTATTTTGAGCATCTCTTGTTAAATTTACATTTCCACTTAAATATATTTTAGTACTTCTATCTAATTCTAATAATGATGTCGCATTTGTTATCGCATTATTTCTTAAATAAATTGTTAAATTTGTATTGTTTTTTAATTGTTTCAAGTTTACTAAATCTTCATCCCACAATGTATTATTGTCTAAATTAAGTTCTGTTAAATTTGTTAGTTTTGAAAAATCTATCATCCTTTCATGTAAATTAGTGTTTTTCAGGTTTAATACTTTAAGATTAGATATTTTAGCGACCTCTTTAATATTTGAAATATTTAGATTACTTTCTAAATTAAGTTTTGTTAAACTTGTAAAAGTAGATAAATCTGGTATTTCTGTTAATTGACTTCCTATCAAATTTAAATTAGTAATTTTGCTTATAGTACAATTTTTTATTGTTTTAAAACTATCTGTTGATACTGTAAAGTAATCTAAATTTGATATAATATCTTCTATCTGCTTTAAATTAACTTGATTTTTATTTCCAGTTATATATAAACTACGTAAATTTGATAAATGATTTATCGCTGTTATATCTGTTATTTTATTATTTGATAAATTTAATTTAGTCAAATATTGCATATTTTGTAATATTTCTTTTGATTTTTTATCTTCTAAAGTTATATTATTACTATTTAAATCTAATGAAATTAATTCTGTTACTCCCTCTAAAAAATCTAATGTACTTAAATTTTGACCACTTAATTCTAATTTTTTATAATTATTAAATAAATTTATTTTATCAATATCTAAAACTATGATTCCATTATTATCTAATATCTTTCCTATCTTATTTAATTTTTCTAATCTTTCACCTGTATAGTTATTTCTATTTCCATCTATTCCACTATTTCCCTTTAAATATAATTTTATTAATTTTTCATTTGTCGCTAATGGTGTTATATCTATTATTTTATTATGGCTCAAATATAATGTACTTAAATTAATTAAATTTGTTAATCCTTCTATATTTGTTATTTTATTTCCAGTTAATTCTAAAAATTCTAAATTTGTTTTATTTTCTAAACCTTCTATTTTCTCTAATCCTGAAGCATTCATAGTTAATTTTTTTATATTTCCTAACTCTGATATCCTTTTTGTTGTTTTTATATTTTCTGTAAAGTTACGTATATCTAAGCTTTCTAATGTTTTACAATGTTTTAAAGCATCTATTATATTATCATAATCACTTCCCGATAATTTATAAAATGTTTTGAGATTATTTAATTTTTTTAATGCTGTATAATCTTTATCTGGACCAAAATTTATACTCAACGCTCTTAATTTAGTACAATTTTCTATTCCATCCATTTTTGTTACTTTTGGACTATCATTAGCATTTGTACCTAATTGTAAACTTGTTAAATTTGGAAAAAACACTAAATCTTGTAAACTATCTACATTTGGATCTGTTATTGTTAAACTAGTTAGCTCTTTCATCCATTTGAATTTCATGTTTTCGCCTGATACTCCTGCTATTGTTGATACATATTCACTAAATGCTTTACTTGAAAATCTTATATCTGTTTCATCTTCTAATATTTTCTCTTCTATATCATCTCCATATTCTTTTCCATTATCTGTTATATATTTTACATTTAATTTATCATCTATTAAAAATATATCTTTTAGACTTGTTGCATTTCCTTTTCCTAGTCCTTGCATTCCTTCATATGCTTTTTCTTTTAATGCATAATTCATATAGTATTTTCCATCTTCTCCTTGTTGTACTGTTCTTACTACTTTTCCTTCTGCTAATAATGTTTCTGGTGTTACTTTTTCTTTGTTTATTACTTTTTCTCCTTGTTCTAGTTTTAATCCTTCTTTCACTGCTCCTATTGCTGTTTTTATTTTTGCTTCACTCGCTTGTGTTAATATTCCATTTTCTCCTGTTAGCATTGCTATTGTTACTCCTGCTAGGATTAAAAGTACGATTATGTTTAGTATGTTATCGATGGTTAGGCTATAGAAAATCAGACTAGCATAAA
>CAUWKC010000025.1:0-18126 GCA_963559365.1 uncultured Clostridia bacterium
TATTCATTTATACCATTGCGAGGTACGAGCAATTTAGTACTATTGTTATTACTAAGGCAATTAAAGTTATTCCTCTTTCTTTTATTTTTAACACTTCTTTTGTTCCCCCTTTTGTTACTACTTTTTCCAGTTGTAATTTTTTTATTCATTTCTTTTTTATTTTATCATTTCGTTTTAAGAAATGCAATACTTATGTATGGTATTTTTATATTTATTTTTATGTGACAATATGGGAAAATACCTTTAGTATTGGAGGTGACAAAATGTTTGAAATCTCTAAATATAAGAAGAGCAATGTTAAAATTTCAATTCGTTTACCAGAAACTATGAATGAAACTTTGAGAAAAATTGCAAAAAAAGAATCTATGAGTTTCAATAATGTAATTGTTAGTTGCATTCAAAATTCTTTAGATCAAATGGATTTAAAACAATATCAAAATATCGACATCTATGATGACACTGAATTAAAAATTTAATTCAAAAAAGAAAACAAATATTATTTTTTTAATATTTGCTTTCATGACATTATAACTTTACTTATATTACAATCTTTATTTTAAAATCAATTTTTTTACTATATTCGACATAATCCATCAAAATTGTGAGACAATTTTAACCTGTCCCTGTTGTCTCATTCTACACTTTTTAAGCTTTCTATCATATTGATTTTCTTTAGAGCGAAATATGTTACAAAGTTTACGATTAGTGTAAATGCAACTGTTATTAGAATTGAGTATAAATAGCTTACTGGTTCAATTACTTTTCGGAATCGCAACATATTTATTTCACATGTTCCGATTATGAAGTAGTTTAAGAAGTAACCAGCTATTAATCCTAATGCAATTCCTATGATTGTTAGGATTACGGTTTCTCTTGTTACATAGGCATATACTTCTTTGTCATAGAATCCTAATACTTTTATTGTTGCTAGTTCTCGTATTCTTTCACTGATATTAACATTTGATAGATTATATAATACTACAAATGCTAATAATCCTGCTGATACGATTAAAATTATAACAACATAATTTAAAGATTTCATTGTGTCATCCATCATGTTCATCATTGTAGAAATTCTGCTAACACCTGATACTTCTTTTTGGTTTATTATGTCAGTTACTAATTGTTCTTCTTGTTCTGAAGATATGTCTGCATTTTTAGTGAATAGTATATTTGTTTCATAGGTTTTTCCATATAGGTTTTCATATGTTGTTTTTGACATGTATACATAATGGTATACATAGTTTTCTACTACATTTGATATTGTTACTTTTATTTCTTTTTCTTTTGTGTCTTTTAAAATAATACTGTCTCCTGCTTTTACTCCTAATAATTCTGCTGCTTTATCTGTTAAACAGATTTTGTTTTCTTGTAATGTAACTTTTTCTTTTGTTTTGGTGTCTGTTAATTGTATCATTCCTTCTAATTCTTTTTCTTCTTTTGGTACTATAATTTGTACTTCTTCTTCCTTTTCTTTATTTATTACTGTATTGGCTGCCATATAGGTTTCCATGCTTTTATCAATTTCATCTTTTTTTTTCAAATCAGTTTTATATTTTTGTATTTGTTCATCTTCTAGTCCATTTTTTAAACTAATTTGTAAATCATATTGAAATACTTTTTCAAATTGGTCTGGCATAATAGAACGAATTGAATCTCTTAATCCGAATCCAACAACAATTAAAGCTGTACAGCCCATGATACCAATAATTGTCATTAAAAATCTTTTTTTATAACGAAATACATTTCTTACTGTTACTTTTTGCGAAAATTTTAATCTTTTCCAAATAGGTTTGATTCTTTCTAATAATACCCTTTTCCCTATTTTAGGTGCTTTTGGTCTCATTAATACAGCTGGTGTATGAACTAATTCTTTTAAAATGGTATAAATTGTTGCTCCAATGATGCATATACTAATGCAAATCAATCCTAATGCTCCCATTTCAAAATTAAAGCTTAGCGATATGTCTGTTATGTCATACATCATTTCATACATTTTCCATATAATACTTGGTAATAAATAAAATCCTACTGTCATTCCTAATATGCCACCGATTACACAGGCTAAAGTTGCATATAAAATATATTTGCTAGCAATATGACGTTTTTTGTATCCTAATGCTTTTAAAGTACCAATTTGTGTTCTTTGTTCTTCTACCATTCTTGTCATTGATGTTAAAGAAATTAGAGCTGCTACTAAGAAAAATACAATAGGAAAAATTGTTGCAATATTTTTTACACTTTTTGTATCTTGTATAAAGCTATTGTATCCACTATTGCTGTATCGATTTAAAATATACCACTCTGGATTTTCAATTTCTTCAATCTTTGCTTTAGCATCCATTAATTTTTTTTCTGCTTCTGCTACTTTTTCATCAAATTCTTGCTTATTTCTTGCTAATTCTTCTTCTCCTACTTTTATCTCTTGTTTTGCTTTTTCTAGTTGTGCCTTTCCATTTTCTATTTGCTGATAAGTAGTTTTTTTCTTAGATGTATATTGACTCTCTTGTTTTTTTAACTCTCTTTTAGCACTTTGAATTTGTTGTTTTCCACTTTCAATTTTTTGCTTTCCTTGTTCGATACCTGTTTCAATCTGTTTAATTCCTACTTCTATATCTTGTTTGTTTTTCCTTATCCCCTCTATTTGTTTTAATAAATTTTGTTTTTGTTCTTCTGGAATATCTGGATTGTTTTTTATTTGTTGATACTGTGCTTCCAATCCATTTAATGTAACATTTACAATTTGTAATTTTGATTGTAATTCTTGTTTTTTTGTTTCTAATGTTGCAAACTGATTATTTGCTTTTTGTTCTTCTATTTGTAAATCTTTTTCACTTTGCGTAATAGTTGTTTTAGCTGATTGTATTTGACGATAGGCATTTGCAAATTCTGTATCTGCTTTTTTTTCATTTTCTTTTATCTGTGCTTCTGATGTTTCAACTTCTTTTTTTCCATCATTTATCTTTTGTTGTGCCTCATCTATCTTTTGTTGTGCATTTTGTTTTTCTATATTTAAAGTTTTTTCAGCATCATCTACTTTCTTTTTAGCTGAATTAACCAAATCATCATGTCTTGCTTTTTCTCTTTTATCTTTAATTGCATTTATTTCATTTTCTACTTGTTCAACCTTATCTTCATATTTTTTACTATCTGTTTTATATTGTTCAGCTCCACTAACCTTCAAATATAAAGTAGTATATACATCATTAGCTTGTATATTTTCTTTTGATATGTATAAATAATAATCAATTTTACCAGCCCCTAGCTGACTAGTCCCCCTATCCCTTGCAATATACAATGGACTCTTCACAGTTCCAACAATTTTTAAATTTTTTTCTTTCAAATAAGGAACATCATCTCCATCATCATTCTTAAAATCTTCGACTTCAAGTTGTATCATATCACCAATCTTTTTATTTTGAAATTTCAAAAAATTCTGTTCCACCACACACTCTGACTCATTCTTTGGCATCTCACCTTCTACTAGAACTGGCCTATTAACATCTTCCACGCACATAATCCTAGTAATAACTTCCTTATTATCCAACTTCACTTTTCCATCCATCTCAAAAGTGCCGACAACCTTTTCAACATTCTCCAATGCAGAAATCTCCGTAACATCATCCTCAGTCAACCCTAAAGTAGACAACACTTGAACATCATACACCTTATTATCCCTATAATAATTATCTATCGTATCAATCATATCAGGCGAAGTAGCCCTTATACCAGCAAAAAAGCCCACACCCAAAAAAGCCATCAACATAATCGAAATAAAACGTTTATAAGTATTTTTAATTTCTTTCAAACTATCTTTTAATAAGGATTTTTTCATTTTTTCCCCTTCCTGAGACAGTAGGGACAGTTCCAAATTGTCTCATTTTTGTGTCGATTTTTGTTTTTTTATGTACTTTTACCATTCAATTTGTTCTATTGGCATAGGATTTTCATTAATCACGATATTCTCTGCTGTTCCATTTTTAAAATTAATTACCTTATCTGCCATAGGTGCTAAAGCACTGTTGTGTGTAATAATTAAAACTGTCATATTCTCTTTTCTTGCCGTTTCTTGCAATAAACTTAAAATCTGTTTTCCCGTTTTATAATCTAATGCTCCGTGTTGGTTCATCGCATAGCAATAATTTTGGATTTTTTGCAATAGCTCTTGCAATGGCTACTCTTTGTTGTTCTCCACCTGATAGTTGAGAAGGAAAATTATTCATTCTTTCCTTTAAACCAACCTTTTCCATTACTTCCTCTGGATCTAAAAAATTTTTGCAAATTTCTGTAGCTAATTCAACATTCTCTTTAGCAGTTAAGTTTTGCACTAAATTATAAAATTGAAAAACAAACCCAATATCTTCTCTACGATATTGAATTAATTCTCTATTTTTTAATTGAGTAACCTTTTTTCCATCCACAATAACTTCTCCAGAAGTTGCTGTATCCATTCCTCCCAAAATATTAAGTGCTGTTGTTTTTCCTGCACCTGACGGCCCTACTATAACAACTAATTCTCCTTTATCAATTTTAAAATTCGCATTATTCAAAGCTTTGATTGTAATTTCTCCCATTTTATATTCTTTATTTACATTTTTAAATTCAATATAAGACATTTTCTTCACTCCTTTTATAAGGATATTTTTTACAATTGAATTATATCACATCTTTTTTTATTTTAAAAGAGATTTTGGGATTTTAGGGACGGTCCTAATTTGTCTCACAAAAAAGTCGAAAAATGTCAAAACAAAAAAATATTATCTATTATTCGATAAAAAACGACAAAAAAGTGAGACAAATTAGAACTGTCCCTACCGTCTCACACGATATATTCAATTTTGTTATTTGGAAAATATTTTTTCATTTTTTCTCTTAAAAATATCTCTGCTTCACTTCTTATATCGTTTTTATACCAATATTTTCCTCGTCCTCTTCCTGTCATAATTTCTTTATTATATAAGGAAATAGCATTTGGAAAGGCTTCTTCATTAATTTTGGTATGAATGTAACTATAAGTCATAAAGATTATTTCAAAGAATACATCTTTTTTTACTTTTTCAGATAATCCTATTTTTAATTGATTGATTAATTCTCCATAGAGTTCTTTCCAGTTTTTTACTAGAATAACTGGTGCAATTAGAATTCCTATTGTGTATCCCGCTTCTTTTAGTTTGTTTATTGCTTCTATTCTTCCTTTTAAACGAGATGTTCCAAATTCTACTTTGTTAATAATTTCTTCTGGATTTACACTCATTCTAATTGTTATTTTTCCTTGATGATTAAGTGGTAAAATATTGTCTACCATATCAAATTTAGTAGGAAAAGTTAGTTTTCCTTTTTTTGCATCTTTAAAATTTTCAATTGTCCATACTAAATTATTGGTAATTGTATTTTCTAAGATTAAATCACTATTACTTCCTATTTCAAATGTTAATTCTTTATCAGCTTCTTCTGATGTTTTTATGATTTTTTCTAACATTTTTTCTCGGTTTACAAATAATCTTAGATATGCACATTTATTATAATTGCATACTAAATAACAATACATACATGAAGCTGTGCAGCCAGAAGATGTATAAGGTACTAAATAGTCAGATGTTTTATGGTTCTCTACAAATTTATGTGTTTTTCTAACCCCAATAATGAGATTTCTTTTCATTTCAGCGAATTCTTTATTTGATTTTTTTCTCATTTCTTCTATATTGTTATGATTTTCAATTTCTATTTTAGGAATTTCTGAATATTTTTCTAGCAATTCTTTTCCTAATTGATAATTAATAATTTCTTTTTCAAAATAAATTGCTTTTGGTTTGAACATTGTTGTATCTCCTTTCTTTTTTATTCTAACCAAAAATAATTTTTCATATTCAACAAAAAATGAGACATTTAGGACTGTCCCCACTGTCTCACAATTTTTTGTATAGTTTCTATTTTATAATCATTTTGAAAAATAAAATCAAATTTGTAAATTTGATAATTTAATCCTCCTGATTCTCGTTTTTCGAAATATTCTTCTGAAATTCCATCTCTTTCTATTACTTTGCTTTTTCTTTGTTCTTCTTCTGCTTGCATACAAATTTTAATGTCACATGCTTTCCAATATTTACTAATTGGTAATAAAGCCCATTCTAGTACTATATTTTTAGCTCCTGATTTTTTTTCTTTTTCTAATATTTCGTCTAATTCTTTTTGCATATAATCCCATGTTATATCTGTTAAAATATTCATCTTTTCTTTATCTGAAAATACAATGTTTCCTAATTTTTTTCGGTCAATTTTTCCTTCTTTTCCTAAAATCTGTTTTCCAAAGACTTTATATAGCTGTTCAGATATAATTTCATTACTCGTTGCTTTATGTCCTATTTTGTCTATATTAACACTTTGACACTTCAATTCTTTTACTAGTTCTGCTGTTAATGTTGATTTTCCACTTCCTGATTTTCCCGTTATACCAATAATTTTCATTATTTTCTCCTATATGTTACATAATAATAGTCTAAGTTATTCTTTTCATCTTTAATTCCTTTTTCTCGGCTAGTTTCTTCCCATATTTCAGGATTAACTCTTGGAAAAAAGGCATCTCCTTCAAATTCCTCTTCTATTTCTGTTACATACATCTTTGTCACATGTGGCATTAATAAATTATAAATCATTGCCCCACCAATAACAAAATTTTCTTCTTCACTTTCTATGTATTGTTGTATTTCTAACATAGAATGCACAATTTGTACATTTTCATCATTTACTTTAAAATCAGGATTTTGACTAAATACAATATGCTTTCTATTTGGTAATACTCTTCCCAATGATTCAAAAGTTTTTCTGCCCATTATAATAGTATGCCCTGATGTAATTTCTTTAAAGTGTTTTAAATCTGCTGGCAAATGCCAAATTAATTGATTTTCTTTTCCTATAATATTATTTTTTGCTTTAGCTACAATAATGCTTAACATTTTATTTTCTCTCCTTTTTTCTTATTCTGCTACTGGTATTTTTCCTAACTTAATACTTTTATTGTAATCATATCCTTCGATTTCAAAATCCTCTACCTTGAAATCATAGAAATTTTTTGTTGGATTGTTTATAATTAATTTTGGACATACATCCATACTTTCCGCTTCAATTAATTTTTTTACTAATGGAATATGTCTATCATAAATATGGCAATCTCCTATGTTATGTGTTAAAGTTCCTACTTCTAATCCTGATACTTGAGCAAACATACATTGCAAAGCAGCATATTGCATTACATTCCATCCATTCGCTGCTAGCATATCTTGAGAACGTTGATTTAAAATTAAGTGCAATTTTCCTTCTTTTACAAGCCATTGTGTTCCATATACACATGGTTCCAATGCCATATCTTTTAATTCTGCATGGTTAAAAATATTTGTCATAATTCGACGACTAGATTGATCATTTTTTAATAAGTATAATACAAAGTCTACTTGATCCATCTCTTTAATTCCTTCTTTAGTTTTAAATTCATATTTTTTTCCCATTTGATATCCATATGCTTTTCCTATTGTTCCTTGTTCATCTGCCCATTGATCCCAAATATGAGAATCAAGTTCATGAATATTATTTGATTTTTTTTGCCATATCCATAAAACTTCATCAATAGCTCTTTTTATAGTTTTGCTATTATTTCTTAAAGTTATCATTGGAAATTCTTTTTCAACATCATATTTATTAGATACTCCTAAAATGGAAATATAATTTGCTTCTGTTCCATCTTCCCATCTTGTTCTTACATTTGTGCCTTCTGAAGAATATCCATTTTTAATAATTTCTTTGCATGTTTCTATAAAATGTTTATCAGCCTGTGTCATTTTTATATCCTCCCTTTTTTACTTTTTTCAAAGTATATCATATTATATTTTTTATTTCTACTTTTTTCGATTTTTTTCAACACATTTTATGAGACACTTTCAACCTGTCCCTATTGTCTCATTCTTCCCATTTAGGTACATATTCTTCTTCATGTTCTCCTAATTCTTGTATATAACCATTTTCGATTTTTAATTCTTGTATGTAATTTTCAATTTTTTCCCATTCTTCTTGTGTTAATTTTCGATTTAGTTTTTCTATGTGTTTTGCTTTATAGGTTGGAAAGTATTGTGCCATGATACTAATGTATGTTCCTTTTGGTAAATTTGTTTTTAACCATTTTAATGCTTTTTTGCTGTTTTCAATATGGTTCGGTAATACGAGATGTCTTACTATTACTCCTTTTTGCATGATTCCTTTTTTATTGAATTTTGGTGTTCCTACTTGTCTTATCATTTCTTGTATTGCCTTTGTTGCTATTTCAAAATAATTTTCAATTTTAGAATATTGTTTTCCTAATTCATTTTCTGCATATTTAAAATCTGGTAAATAAATGTCTATGTATCCTTCTAATGCTTTTAAGGTTTCTATTTTTTCATAGGCATTTGTATTATATATAATTGGGATTTTTAATCCTTTTTTTTTCGCTAATTTTATTGCTTCTATAATCTGTAAAGCATAACTTGTTGGTGTTACTAAGTTGATATTTTCTACTTCTTTTTCTTGTTGTTTTATAAAAATATCGGCTAATTCTTCTATAGTTATTTCTTTTCCTCTTCCTAATTGACTAATTTCATAATTTTGACAATATACACAATTTAAATTACAATTAGAAAAAAATACAGTGCCTGAACCTTTTTCTCCACTAATACATGGTTCTTCAAAATTATGTGTATTATATAATGCTATTTTTATTTTATCTGTTGTATGACATCTTCCTGTTTTTCCTTGACTTCGATTAATTTTGCATTCGTGTGGACATAAATTGCATTCTTCTAAAGTTATCATTTATTTATACACTCTTTCTACATATAATTTATCATTTTCTTTTTTTAATTGAATCTTCTTTTTTGAAAAGCGTTCTTTATTTTCTTTTACTAACTCTGTTGCTCTACCATCTTCATTTGCATTGATTTTGCCAATTTCTTCTTTATTATTATTTCTTATAATAGTATAATCTTCTGGTTCTTCTTGTAGCATTGGAGAATAATCCTCAATATATTCTATAATCTCAACTTCATACCCATTTTTTATTCTTTTTATATTATCTAATAAAAACAAATCTCCTTGTTCTGCCATTTGTGGTTCTATTGGTTCATATTGATTTATTTCTTGATTCCATTTAAAAGATTCATTACCTTCATTTGGTAATTCTTTATCAAAATTTTGTCCAAATAACTCTTTTCCTTTTTCCTCAATTTGTTGTTTTGTTGGTTTATCCTCTTCTAAATTTTTCTTAATCGTTTCCCAAATCCATTTTTCTGGAGCTTGGTTAATTATTTCAAAATTCGGTAAAGCTTCTCCTGTCACTTCTTCCCACATATAAATTTGATTAATATAAGCTTCAATTCCTTCAATTTCCTGTACATTAATAGTATCTTTTTGAATTTTCGCTTTTCTTGCTACCATCATTCCTGCTAAAATGATGCTTAATATTATTATAATGATGACAAATTTTTTCATTATTCTTCCCCCATTTTAGCCTTCACAATTTTTGTATTTTTATTCTATCATATTTATTTTCTTTAAACAAGTGGTGAGACAATAGGGACGGTTCTTTTTTTCCCCTTTTTGGTCTTTTTTAGGGAGGGAGAAGAACCGTCCCTATTGTCTCACCATATCATAACTGCTTTGAATAAATCTCCATCTATTATGATATTGAATTTTCCACCTTGTAATTCTACTAAACTTTTTGCTATTGATAAGCCTAGTCCGCTTCCTTCTGTATGTCTTGCTTTGTCTCCTCTTACAAATCGTTGCATTAGTTCATCACTGCTAATGTTTAGTTTGTCTTTTGAAATGTTTTTTATACTCATTTCAATTTTATTGTTTTCTTTTTTTACATCAATGTATACTCTTGAATTGTCTAATGCATATTTGCTAATATTGTTAAATAAGTTTTCTATTACTCGATATAAATATCTACTGTCTGCTTTAATTTTTATTTCTTCGTTTGGCATGTTTACTTCTATTTTTAGCTGTTTTGATTCAAATTTGTCTTTGAATTCTCCTATGCTTTGGTGTATTAGTTCTTTTAAGTTGATTTCTTCTATGTGTAATTTTAAGTTTCCAGAGGATGCTTTTGATGCTTCTACTAAGTCTTCTATTAATTTTTTTAGTCTTTGTGATTTTTTGTCTAAAACTTCTATATATTCTTTCATGAGTGTAACATTTGGTGTTGTGCTTTTTGTTTCTTCTTTTTTTTCAATTTCTTTTTTTAATAAGTCTACATAGTTGATAATTGATGTTAATGGTGTTTTTATATCATGTGATACATTTGTAATTAATTCTGTTTTTAGTCTTTCTGATTTTAAATTTTCTTTTATTGCATTTGAAAAACCTCCTGCTATATCATTAACATAGTGTGCCATTTCTTTTAATACACCTTTTAGTTCTTCTTCATCTAGCTTAATATCTGTTTTTCCTTCATAAATTTGTTTTAATGCTTGTTTTATTTTTTCTTGTTTCAATATATTTTTTCTTATTTTATAAAATGTCCATATCCAAAATATTATTAATAGTAGTGTTGCTGTCCCTGTTGCAAAAAAACAACCTAATATTAAACTTATTATAATAAATCCCCAGTAGTACCAAAAAAATTTTCTTGAACTATCTGTTCTATTTTCTAATTCGTTTCCTATTTTTTTAACTTTATTGTAACTCCATTTTACTATTTTATATGTTAAAAAACTTTTCCAAAAAGTGCCTGCTTTTATTCTTTTAATTGTTGTTATTCCCCATAAACAGCATGGTAGATAAGCTATTAGGTAACCAAAAATTAATATAAATATATAAATTGAGTTTGTAAATACTGTATAAAAATTAGCTAATATAAATAATCCTAATAATAAAATATTAAATCCTACTATACAAATTATTTCATAAGGTATTTTGTCTAATGTATTTAATTGTATATCTTTTTTTCCTTTTTTATATCCAATAGCCCAGAATAAATAACTTGCTATAATTAAAAGTAATATTACACTTATACTTGCTGTATAGATTGGTAATATTTTATGTTGCATAAAAAAATCAACAATTAAATTTGTATTTGTACCTTCATAAAAACTATAAATATCATATTCTTGTTTTTGCTGTGCATTAAAGTCTGTATTATAAAAATGATATACTATATTTTCTTCATTTATATACTTTAAATTTGTATCAATTTTTTCATCTACTCTGTTCCAATAAATATTTTGCTTATTTATATTTTTCATTAATTCTTGGTAATTTTCATTTCTTACATTAGTAAATATTTTTCCGGTTTCTTTATCTACTATAACATAATAAATGTTAGATCTAAATCTATCAAAATAATAATTATCATTTTGTTCAGTGTAATAATAAGTAATTCCTTCTCTTTCTAATGGAATAAAATAATTATTAATATCTTTATTTTCCCATCTAATAATTTCATTTCTTAAAAAATTAATATATTCATTAGAAAATTTTTCAGTTTGATAGTATTTTGTTTCATCATCTTTATTAAATTGACTTATATATGCCATATGAAACAAACTTAGGCCTAATATTGCCACTAATACAGGAATCATTATATAACTTAATATTTTTAAAATAGCCGAATTTCTTATTTTTTCCACATCGATCAACTCCCTTTTTTACAAACTTATAAATCTTTTTCTATTTTATAGCCAATTCCCCAAATTACTTTTAAATATTTTGGATCCTTTGGATTAATTTCAATTTTTTCTCTAATATGTCTAATATGTACTGCAATAATATTTTCTGCTCCAAATCCCTCTTCTTTCCATACAGATTCATAAATTTCTGAAATAGAATAAACTTTTCCTTTATTTTTCAATAAAAACTTCAAAATATTAAATTCCGTTGCTGTTAATTTTACATCTTTTCCATCCACAGTTACTTTTTTAGTCTCATCATTAACTATCAATTGTCCAGTTTGATAAATCTTTTCATTTTCCATTTTGTTCAAAGATCCTAAAGTAACATATCTTCTCAACTGTGAATTCACTCTAGCAATCAATTCCAACGGATTAAATGGTTTAGTAATATAATCATCTGCCCCAGCATTTAACCCACCTATTTTATCATAATCCTCTGACTTAGCAGACAACAAAATAACCGGAATAGTTTTAAATTTTCTTATTTCCTCTAATGTCTCTATCCCATCCTTATATGGCATCATAATATCCAATATTATCAAATGAATTTCATTATCCCTCAATATTTTTAAAGCCTGTTCACCATCATATGCTTTCAGAATATGATACCCCTCTTTTTTCAAATAAATCTCAATTGCATCCACAATTTCCTTATCATCATCTGCCACTAAAATTTGATACATTTTCTCATCCCTCTTTCATGTTCATAGTATACCATATTTTTTATTAATAAAAAATAGAGAAAATATTAATTTTCTCTTAACTAAAACAAAAGTGAGACATCAGGGACGGTTCCTTTTTTCCCTTTTGTCTCACTTCAATTTTTATTATGCTGTTTCTTTTTCGTCTTGTTCTTCTGGTGTTTGTCTTTTTTTCTTTATTGCTGGCTTACGAACAGTTTTATTTTCATTTATTATTGTTTCTGGTCCTTTATTATTTGCAACTGTATCTTTTGTTATAATACATTTTTCTATGTTAGGATTAGATGGTATTTCATACATGATGTCTCTCATGATTTCTTCAATGATAGAACGAAGTCCCCTTGCTCCTGTTTTTCTTTCTATTGCTTTTTCTACTATTGCTTCTAATGCTTCTTGTTTGAATGATAATTCTACTCCATCTATTTGGAATAATTTTTGATATTGTTTTACTAAAGCATTTTTTGGCTCTACTAGTATTTTTATTAATGCTTCTTTGTCTAATTCTCTTAATGTTGCTATAATTGGTAATCTTCCTATAAATTCAGGAATTAATCCAAATTTTAATAAATCTTGTGGCAATAATTCTTGAAAAATTTCGTAAGATTTCATTTCACTTTTACTTTTTATTTGACTACCAAATCCTATGGCTTTCTCTCCTGTTCTATCTTTTATAATATCTTCTAATCCTTCAAAAGCTCCTCCACATATTATTAAAATGTTTTCTGTATTAATTTGAATTAATTCTTGATTTGGATGCTTTCTTCCTCCTTGTGGTGGTACTGATGCAACTGTTCCTTCTATAATTTTTAATAAAGCTTGTTGTACTCCTTCCCCACTAACATCTCTGGTGATTGATGGATTTTCTGACTTTCTTGTTATTTTATCAATTTCATCTATATAGATTATTCCTTTTTCTGCTTTTTGGATATCTCCATCTGCTGCTTGAATTAATTTTAACAAGATGTTTTCTACATCTTCTCCTACATAGCCTGCTTCTGTTAGTGTTGTGGCATCTGCTATTGCAAATGGTACATTTAATATTTTTGCTAATGTTCTTGCTAACAAAGTTTTTCCACAACCAGTTGGTCCTAATAACAAAATATTACTTTTTTGAATTTCTACATCATCTTTTGTTGCATTTTCTCCATGTGCTACTCTTTTGTAGTGGTTATATACCGCTACTGATAAGGTTTTTTTTGCTTCTTCTTGCCCTATTACATAATCATCTAAAATTTGTTTGATTTCTTTTGGACTTGGAATATTACTTAATTCATTTAATGTATATCCTGATTTTTCATCTTCATATAGTTCTGCTTCAATTATATTTGTACAAAGTTCTACACATTCATCACAAATATAAACTCCTGGCCCTGCAACTATTTTTTTTACATTTTCTTGTGCTTTTCCACAAAAAGAGCATCTTACACTTCTAGGTGTATCGTTTTTTGCCATTTTTATTTTCATTCCTTTCTCACAAGTTATTTTCTTTTGTCCATAATTCCATCAATTAATCCATATTTTAAGGCTTCTTCTGCTGTCATATAATTATCTCTTTCTGTATCCTTTTGGATGGTTTCAATTGTTTGACCTGTTCTTTCACTTAAAAATTTATTTAATTTTTCTCTGGTTTTTACTAAATGATCAGCATGAATTTTTACTTCTGTTGCTTGACCTGAAATTCCTCCACCTCCGATTAATGGTTGGTGAATTAAAATTTCTGCATTTGGTGTAGCAAATCTTTTTCCTTTTTCTCCTGCTGCTAATAAAGCTGCTCCCATACTTGCTGCCATTCCTACACAAATTGTAGATACTGGACATTTTATATAATTCATAGTATCAATTATCCCCATTCCGTCTGTTATAGAACCTCCTGGTGAATTTATATATAAATATATATCTTTATCTGGATCTTCTGATTCTAAGAATAACAACTGTGCTATTATTAGACTAGATGTTGTTGGATTTACATCTTCTCCTAAAAATATGATTCTATCTTTTAATAATCTTGAGAAAATATCATAAGATCTTTCTCCTTTGCTTGTTTGTTCGATAACATATGGTACTAAACTATTTTTTTCTAACATAATTTTCCTCCTTTTGTTGTTTTGTTTTTATTTTAAATAAAAACTTATATAAAATCCAAAAAGCTGGGGGTTAAAATTTAACTTAAGTTATTGCTTTTTAATCCCCAACCTTTCGTTTTTTATTATTTTATTTTTGCATTTTCTACTAAGAAATTCATGGCTTTTTCAGATGCTAATCCTTCTTTTATGTAATTTCTTACATTTTCATTTTTTATGAATTCTTCATCTTTTTCTTTTCCATAATTTTTTGCCATTTCTTTTAATTTTTCATCTATTTCTTCTTCTGTTGCTTCGATTTTTTCTGCTTTTATTACTGCTTCTAGTGCTAATCTTGATTTAATTGCTTCGATTGCTTGAGGCTCGTATTCTTTTCTTATATCTTCTTCTGTTTTTTTCATCATTTGAAGATATTGTTCTAATTTTAATCCTTGATATGATAATCTTTGTTCGATATCTCTTAACATATTATCAACTTCAATTTCTATCATACCAGATGGGATTTCTACTTCTACTTTTTCACATACTGCTTTCATTACTGCTTCTTGTGTTTCGTATTTTGCTTTTTCGTCGTTTTGTTTTTGTTGTTTTTCTTTGATGCTTGCTTTTAATTCTTTTAATGTGTCATATTCGCTTACGTCTTTTGCAAATTCATCGTCTAATTTTGGTAATTCTTTTTTCTTGATTTCATGTACTTTTACTTTAAATGTTGCATCTTTTCCTGCTAGGTCTTTTGAGAAGTATTCGTCTGGGAATTTTACTTTGATGTCTTTTTCTTCGTCTATTTTCATTCCGATTACTTGGTCTTCAAATCCTGGAATAAATGTGTTGCTTCCTATTTCTAAGTCGTGTCCTTCTGCTTTTCCTCCTTCAAATGCTTTTCCGTCTACAAATCCTTCGAAGTCGATGTTTGCAATGTCTCCATTTTCTACTGGTCTATCTTCTATTGTTATTAGTCTACTATTGTGTTCTTGCATATGTCCTAATTCGTGGTTGATATCTTCATCGGTTACAGTATACTCTATTTTTTTGATTTCTATTCCTTTATATTTTCCTAATTTTGCTTCTGGTTTTGTTTGCATGCTAGCTGTAAATATTAAGTCTTTTCCTTTTTCGATTTGTGTTACTTCTATATCAGGTCTACTTACAATTTCTAGTTTGTTTTCTTTTACTGCTTCTTCTAAAGCGTCTTGTGCTACTTCATTGAAAGCGTCTTCATAGAAAATTTCTTTTCCATAATATTTTTCTACGATTTGTATTGGTGCTTTTCCTTTTCTAAATCCTGGTATATTGAAGTATTTTGCACTTTTAAAGTATACTTTTTTGATGGCTTCTTCAAATTTTTGAGCCTCAATGGTTATTTCTAATTTTACTTCATTTGCGTTTTTTGTTTTTTCTACTTTACAATTCATTTTTTTCAATCCTTTCTTATCTAATACTCCTAATAGCTCATATATTATACCACATTTTTCCTATTTTGCAAGGAATTTTTGATATTTTTCAAAAAATACTTGTTTTTTTTTTTTATTTGTGTTAAACTTGTTAGTAGTCAATTTATTAAAGAATTTAGGAGGTGCAATTAAGAATGGCAGTATGTGAAATTTGTCAAAAAACAGCAAATCATGGAAATAAACTTAGTATCACTCGTTCTCATATAAGTAAAAGATCTCCACGTACTTGGAAACCAAACTTAAGAAGAGTAAAAGTGGAAATGAACGGTGAAAACAAAAGAATATATGTATGTGCAAAATGTTTAAAAGATGGTAAAGTAAAGAGAGCTTAACCAAATTAATAAAAAAAGGAAGCAGAACGCTTCCTTTTTTTAGATGTCATTTACACTTCGAACAGCTTCCTCCGGTAAATCTTCGTGTGCTTCCGGGAGTGGTATATAACGGTCTGGCACAATAATCATAAAGTGCCTACGTTCTTTTCCTTCTTCACGAGTTGTCTTTACATAACGAACTGTCGTTATTTGATTCTCGTACTGATTTCCTATATGGATATAATCAGTTTGCTTATACTCTCCCTCCTTTTTTAAGATTTCATATGCTAATTCCATATTCTGTGGAAATGGCGCATCAATCTTAACTCCTTCTTTTAACCGGTTTTTCTCCATTCTGATGTCTTTACACATATTGTGTATCCTCCTTTTATTATTTTTTTGAGTGGAACCCCCACTACTGTAATTATTATAGCATAAATGTTTACTTTTTACAAGTTTTATGTTTACCGTTTTTATTCCTTTATTCCAAAAATTAATTTTACAAAGCCTCGCAAAAACTTAGGTACTTTTTTCACAACTACTGTCATATGTATCCCTCCTTATTTAATCTAACATGCAAGCCACATAAACCCTACACAAATTACTGCTAATCCAATTATAAAAAGCCAGCCTGTTATTGGAAGTAATAATACCAACAAGATTCCTAATCCTAAACCAATTAAACAAATTGCAAGTGTTTTTCTAAATAATTTAAGCATCTTTTTATTACCTCCACTCTTTTTTTATATTATATGTTTTTCATTAATTATTTGTTCTTCTTTATGTTTATCTTTGAATTCATGTTTTGCTTTTTATTAATAACTCTTTTTCCTTGCATTATTAGAAAATCACACTCAATCGAACACAACGAAAACCATTTACATCATTGACATCTAAATATCCCGTGCTAAAGTCTATACGCCACACAAGATTAGTACTATTTTGTGAAGAAGTCCAATACCAATCGCTAAGCCCAAAATTTTTATGATTATCTTTTGTTATTCCTAATTCTTCTGCGAATGCTGCCCATTCTGCTTTTGATGGTACAAACCATCCTTTTGCTACTTCTGTTGTTATTTGTCCCCATACATCTTTATAAGTTGGATTTGTATTTTTTCCTCCATACTCTATATTATTCCATTTACTTATCATTGTACTAGTATTAGTTTTTCCCTTTTCAAAATATTTTGATGTTGCAGTAGCATAATCTTTCATATTATTATAAGCTGCGTTATACCAAGTATACGCGGTATTTTCTCCTAAATCTTCCAATGACATAACATAGAATCTTTCTTTTCCTGTTGTCCCACTTTTTAGTTTAATTACATCTTTTTTTCCAAATTTTCCTGCATATTCTGTTTCACTTATTTCATATTCTTTTAATCCTGTTTTTATTGGTATTGTATATGCTCCATCTGAATCTCCACCCCATTTTCCACTTTTAGTATTTCCTTTTGCTAAATCTGCATATATTATTCCATCTACTCCATCTTTCCCATCTATGTCTGCATAATATCCTACATAACTTTCTGTTGTTGGTATTGCTGGTTTGTCGCTTGGAATTTCTCCTGTTTCAAAGGTTCCATTATAAATTTCTGATACTTTTATCTTATGATTTCCTTTTTTAGATATTAATTCTGTATTTAATTCTATTGAATCTGCTTCTGGTACATTATTAAAGTATTTATCTTGTACCACTTTTAAAATTTGCTTTGTTATTTGTCCATCTGTTGTTTTAGTTTGCTCTCCTAATATATCTGTTTGTGCTCTTTCTATTATTTCTGCTCTTTCTGTTTTCTCTTTTGCAGTAGTTGCTTGGTTTAATATTCCGTTTTCTCCTGTTAGCATTGCTATTGTTACTCCTGCTAAAATTAGTAAAACAATTA
>CAUWKC010000026.1:0-17783 GCA_963559365.1 uncultured Clostridia bacterium
TAAAATATTTTTAACTTTTTTCATTTTTCTATTGACTTCATATAGTTAGTCTTTCCCAAGGTATTTTTTACTGTTATTTTTTATATTTGCCTACATGTAACTAATAAAACGGCTATATCAGCTGGTGAAACTCCTGAAATTCTTGAAGCTTGCCCAATTGAGCGTGGTTTATATTGGTTTAATTTTTGTCTACCTTCCAAGCTAATTCCCTTGATTTTTTCATAATCTATATCTTCTGGCAATATTTTTTTCTCCAATTTTTTAAATTTTTCTACTTGAGCTTCTTGCATTTTAATATAACCTTCATATTTTACCTGAATTTCTACTTCTTGTTTTTCTTGTCTACTTAATTCTGGTCTTTCTTCATCAATAATTGCTAATTTTTCATAATTTAATTCTGTTCTCTTCAATAATTCTACCATTTTTGTTCCAGTTGATAGTTCTGTTGTATTATTTTCTCTTAATAATTTGTTTACTTTTTCACTTGGTTTGACAATGGTTTGACGTAATCTTTCAATTTCTTTTTGTATATTTTCTTTCTTTTTTCTGAATTTTTCATATCTTTCGTCTGAAATTAAACCAATTTCATGTCCGATTTCTGTTAATCTTAAATCTGCATTGTCTTGTCTTAACAAAAGCCTGTATTCTGCTCTTGATGTCATCATTCTATATGGTTCATTTGTTCCTTTTGTAACAATATCATCAATAAGGACTCCTATATAACCTTGTGTTCTATCCAAAATTAATGGTTCTCTTCCTTTTATTTTTTGAACCGCATTAATTCCTGCCATTAAACCTTGACATGCAGCTTCTTCATATCCTGAAGTTCCATTGATTTGACCTGCCATAAATAATCCTTCTATTCCTTTATATTCTAATGAAAGTTTTAAATTTGATGGATCTATACAATCATACTCTATAGCATATGCTGGTCTTGTAAATTCTGCTTTTTCTAAACCTGGAATAGTATGATACAAAGCAATTTGTACATCTTCTGGCAAAGAAGAACTCATTCCTTGTATATACATTTCTTCTGTATCTAATCCTACTGGCTCTACAAATGCTTGATGACAAGGCTTTTCACTAAAACGAACTACTTTATCCTCTATGGAAGGACAATATCTAGGACCTGTTCCTTCTATATTTCCAGAAAACAATGGTGAACGATGCAAATTTTGTCGAATTATGTCGTGAGTTTTTTCGTTTGTATACGTTAAATAACAATCTACTTGCTCAAATTCTTTAGGTTCATTTTCAAAAGAAAAAGCTTCTATTCCTTGGTCTCCTTTTTGTATTTCCATTTTGCTAAAGTCAATACTTCTTCTATTTATTCTAGCTGGTGTACCAGTTTTAAATCTAACTAATTTGATTCCCAATTTCTTTAAGCAATCTGACAATTCATTTGCAGCTGCTACTCCGTCTGGTCCACTTTCTTTTTCATAATCTCCAACAAATATTTTTCCTCTTAAATATGTACCTGTTGCTAATATTAAAGTTTTTACTTGATAAATTGCTCCCATATCAGTTTTAATTGCCTTTATTTTGCCATTTTCTGTTTGGATATCCACAATTTCTCCCTGTTTAACTTCTAAATTTTCTTGCTTTTCTAAAATATGTTTCATTTCTGCTTGATATCTTTTTCTGTCTGCTTGTGCTCTTAAAGAATGAACAGCCGGACCTTTAGAAGTATTTAACATTTTTATTTGTATCATAGTTTTATCAATATTTTTTCCCATTTCTCCACCTAGAGCATCTATTTCTCTTACTAAGTGTCCTTTTGAGCTTCCTCCTATATGAGGATTACATGGCATATTAGCAACAGCTTCTAAACTAATAGAAAATATTATAGTTTTCATTCCTAATCTTGCTGCTGCTAATGCTGCTTCACATCCTGCATGGCCTGCTCCTACTACTGCTACATCATATTCTCCTGCTTGATATTCCATTTTCTCCTCCTCTTTTTTATATATGTGTTCCGCAAAATTGTTCCCTTCCTTGTGAAACAAAAATCGCTGTTTTTTTACTTTCAGAATAACGTTTAACTTATTAGTATTTGATTTATTCCCACTTTTTTTCTTGTATTTATCTATTTGCAAGGTTTCGACCTATATATAATGTTTTTTAGATTAATTTTAACTTTTTGGTTTATATGTTATGTAACCTAAGTTTTTTTGTTCGGTTTATTGTTTTCTGTTTTTTTATTTATTTTTATAATCTGCTTTTATTTCAATTTAAATGCCTATTATTTCGTTTTTATTTTTATTTGATGTAATTATATTGTTTTTGTATTAAATCGGTTTATTTTTAATTCTCACGCTTATATCTTATTGTTATTTTCCTAAACAAAACTTAGAAAAAATTTCATTAATAATATTTTCACTAACTACTTCTCCTGTTATATTTCCTAAATCTTCTAAAATATCTTTTATAAAAATAGCAATAATGTCTAATGGCATTTTATTTTCTACGGTCTCTTTTGTCTTTTTTACATTTTCAATAGCTTTTGAAATTAAATTTTTATGTCTTATATTAGTGATTATTACTTCATTATCCAAATTAATTTCATTTAATTGAAATAATTCTGTTATTTGTTGTTCTAATTCATCCATTCCTTTTTCTTCTAAAGCAGAAATTTTTAAAATATGTTTACTCGTTTTCTGTAAACGTTCATCTTTTTCATCCAATATTGGTTTTAAATCCATTTTATTTAATAATAAAATAGATTTTTTTGTTTTTGCTAAATCTAAAATATCTAAATCTTCTTGTGTTAGTTCCTTTGTACTATCAAATATAGCAATTACTAAATCTGCCTCTTTTGCTATTTCTTTTGCCTTAGCAATCCCTATTTTTTCCACTTCATCTTTAGCTTGCCTAATTCCTGCTGTATCTATTAGTTTTAAAGGAATTCCATTTATATTAACAAATTCTTCTATTGTATCTCTTGTTGTTCCTTCATATTCTGTTACTATTGCTCTTTCTTCTTTTAAAATAGCATTTAAAAGTGATGATTTTCCTGCATTTGGCTTCCCAATAATAGCTGTTTTTATTCCTTCTTTTATCCTTTTTCCATTATCAAAGCTTTTTTCTAGCTTAACTAAATTATTTTCTACTTTTTGTAACATGTTTAAGATTTGCTGGTTCGTAACATCTTCAACATCATATTCTGGGTAGTCAATTGCTACTTCTATATTAACCATCACATCTAAAATTTCTTGTTTTATTTTTGCTATTTCCTTAGATAAAGCTCCCTCTAACTGTTTCATACTCGTTTTTGCTTCTCTTTGTGATTTAGCATGAATTACATCTATTACTGATTCTGCTTGTAACAAATCCATTCTTCCATTTAAAAAAGCTCTTTTGGTAAATTCTCCAGGTTCTGCCAATTCTGCACCATTTTTTAAACAAAGTTCTAATATTTTTTTTACTAAAATATTTCCTCCATGTGAATTTATTTCACACATATTCTCTGTTGTATAACTCTTTGGTGCCTTAAAATAAGATACTAATACCTCATCTATAATTTCTCCATTTTCTACAATATTACCATATTTTATGGTATATCCTTTTATTTCATCTATGTTTTGCTTTTTTTTAGGTTGAAAGATTTTTTCTAAAATAGTAAAGCTATTTTCTCCACTCATTCTAATTATTCCGATTCCACCAATTCCGAGGAGCCGTAGAGATAGACGCTATTGTACTCATTTATTTTTCCTCCTTTTTTTAATAAAAAAAAGTCAAAGGTGATATTACAAATTCTTTGTAAAATCCGACCTTTGACCTCCGATTTTATCTTTTTTTATTTTTAAGTGATACAACAATTCTTCTATATGGCTCTTCTCCTACGCTTGTTGTATCAATTCGATTATTTTTTTGTAATTTGCTATGAATTATTTTTCTTTCATAGGCCTGCATTGGTTCTAATTTAACAGATTTTTTTGTTCTGATAACTGTTCTTGCTACTTTTTCTGCTAATTCTTCTAATGTTTTTTCTCTTTTTGCTTTATATCCTTCAATGTCTAATATAACTCTTACACGATTTTCAATTCCTTTTCCAGCAATAGCAGATAATATATTTTGTAATCCATATAAGGTTTCTCCCCTATGCCCTATTAAGTATCCTAAGTTTTCATTTTCTAAGTCAACATTAATGTAATTAGCTGATGTTTCTATTTTATATGTTATTTCTTCTGATAATTTATCAACAAATTCTTTTAAAAATTTTTCTAAGTTTTCTTTTGCTTTTTGTTGTTCTTGTTCTGTTAAAATAATTTCTTTTTTTGGTTTTATTTCTTCATTTTTTTCTTCTTTTTTCTTTTCTTTTAATGTCATTTCTATTTTTACAATTCTTGGTGCTAAAATACTAAAAAAGCTTCTTTTATCTTCGTTTTCTAGTATTTTTATTTCTACACAATCTTTTGAAACATTTAATTTTTTTAGTCCGTTTTCTATGGCTTCATTAGTTGTTTTTCCTTCTGCTATGATTGTTTTTTCCATGGATTATTCCTCCTCAGCTTCTGTCTTTATAGCTTTATCTAATATTAATCTTTCTAAAATCATAAGTATATTGCTTACTAACCAATATAAAGCTAATCCTAATGGTGCAACAAATGCTATTGAAATTGACATTATTGGCATCATCCAAGACATCATTTTATTGGTTTGCATAACAGCATCCATCTCGTTTTCTTCTTTTTTCTCTTCTACCTCTTCTCCTGTTTTTCCGTCTATTACTGCTTCTTTTTTCTTTTGGTTTTGCTTTTGTTGCATTACTGTTGTTAATCTTATTGAGATAAAAGATGAAATAATATATAAAATTGGTATAATATAAACTGTGTAGTCTGCCATGTTTTGTTGTGGTACTTTACTTAAATCTAATCCTAAAAAATTCATTTGTACATTTAGTTTTTCGACTTCTGAATCTTCTGGATTTTTTTCTTTTAACCAGTTATATTCTCTAATTAAATCGATTTCTGGATATACTTTACTTATTTCTTTTCCATCTTCTTGTAATTGGCTTATATAGTGATTAATTTTATCTGCTGGTACTTTTTCCATAAAAGTTATAGGGCTTCTTACTAAGTAAAAAATGGATAATAATAATAATAATTGTACAATTGCTGTTAAACACCCACTAAATGGACTCATATTTTCTGTTTTGTATAAGTTCATCATTTCTTGATTCATTTTTTCTGGGTCATTTTTGTATTTAAATTGTATTATTTTCATTTTTTCTTGTAATTTTGCACTTTTTTTCATTGTTCTTTGTTGTTTTATCGATAATGGTAATAATGCTACTTTTATAATTATTGTAAATAAAATAATTGCAATTCCATAATTGTTTACTAGATTATATAAAAAAGATAGTAAATATCCAAAAATACTGGCAAAAAATTCAAACATTTGATTTCCTCCTAGCTCTATTTTAAAGGATCGTATCCTCCTTTTGCAAAGGGATGACAGCGAAGTATTCTTTTCATTCCTTTCCAAAGTCCTTTTCCTGCTCCATATTTTTGAATTGCCTGTTTTGTGTATTCTGAGCAAGTTGGATAATATTTACAATGAATATTTTTACTTTCAAACCATAGTGAGATATGGTTTTGGTATATCTCAATTAGCTTTATTAGTAATTTTTTCATGGTTTTCCTCAATTAATTTTGCTTTATCAAAAATTTTTTTCATATCTTTTTGTATTGATTGAAATGTGGCTTGGTTTACTTCTACTTTCTTTTTCCATAAAAAAACAATTCGATAACCTGTTTTTATGGTTTCTTCTTGTAATCTATAATTTTCTCTTATTAGTCTTTTGATATGATTTCTTGTAACTGCTTTGCCTATTTTCACTCCAATTGCTATTCCCAAAGTGTTTATTTCTGCTTTGTTTTGCTTTTGAATAAAGGCTTCTATACAATTTCCTGAATAATATTTGCCTTTTGATAAAACAGCTTTAAATTCATAATTTTTTTTCATCATTTTTATTTTTTTCATGTTTTCTTACCCTTATAATTATGCTTAAAAGGCTCGCTTTTGCGGCCTTTTTATGTTATTTTACACATAATTACGCAGTTAATTTTTTTCTACCTTTTGCTCTTCTTGCTTTTATTATATTTCTTCCTGCTCTAGTTTTCATTCTTTTCATAAATCCGTGTTCTTTTTTTTCTTGTCTGTTTTTTGGTTGAAATGTTCTTTTCATTTTCTTACACCTCCTACTGATAATCAACAAGTATATCGATTATACAGCAATAGAATAGAAAAAGTCAAGTAATTTTAAAATTTTTTGTAAATTTTCTTAAGGAAATAAGGATTTGCTTATTTTTTTTATTGGTTACTTTTTTTATGTTGTTATGTAACTTTTTATTAAATTTTTGTATTTTTTTTGTAATATTTTTTGAGTTTTCCACAGTTTTTTTTCACTTTATCCACAGAAAAAAAATTTTTTCCACAATTTAGTTGACTTCTTATCTAAAAATCTGTTATGATTGGGGAGTAAAAAATAATAGGAGATTTTTGTTGAAAAATAAGGAATTTTTGTTCGTAATAATCTCTTCTTTTTTTACAAAAAAATGACAAAGTTATCAACACCTGTGGATAATTATGTGGATAACTTAATCAGAAAGGATGAATATTTACATGGCAATCGAAAAAGAAGAACTAATTGAAAAAATAAAGAGTGAATTACGCCCAGAAGTAACTAAAATATCTTATGATACTTGGATTTTGCCATTAGATATTAGAAGTATTGATGGTAGTCATATTGTATTTACTACAACTTCTGAATATCAAAAAGATTTTATTGAAACCAAATATAAGCCTTTATTAATCAATACTTTGCGCTTTATAACAAATAAAGACTGGACTTTTTCTGTTATTGATTTATCAAAAGAAATGGAAGAAGGCGAAATGGCATTAGAAAACGAAGAAAGTTATACAACAAAAACTGATTCACCTGAAATAGTATCAAATCGTTCTACACTAAACCCAAAATACACATTTGAAACATTTGTTGTAGGAGATAACAATAAGTTTGCTCATGCCGCAGCTTTAGCAGTTGGAACTGAACCTGCAAAATCTTACAATCCATTATTTTTATATGGGGGAGTAGGATTAGGAAAAACACATTTAATGCATGCTATTGGAAATCGAATTTTAGAAAACAATCGAAACTGCAATATTTTATACGTTACTTCAGAAAAATTTACAAATCAATTAATAAATGCAATAAAAGATAACAAAAACGAAATTTTCAGAAATAAATATCGTTCAATTGACGTTCTTTTGATTGATGACATTCAATTTATTGCAGGAAAAGAAAGAATTCAAGAAGAATTTTTCCACACATTCAACTCTTTATATGAAGACCAAAAACAAATTATAATTTCTAGTGATAAACCACCAAGAGATATTCCATTTTTGGAAGACCGTTTAAAATCAAGATTTGAATGGGGATTATTAGCTGATATATCTTGCCCTGACTACGAAACACGTTTTGCAATTTTAAGAAAAAAAGCACAAGATGAAAATGTAGTAATTGATGATTACATACTTTCAAACATTGCTAACAAAATTGATTCTAACATTCGAGAATTAGAAGGTGTCTTTAATAAAGTAGTAGCAAGAGCCTCTTTAATTCATAGTCCTATAACTATTGAATTAGCTGAAAAAATCATCAACGAATTTAAATACGAAAGTGAAAAAGTAATATCTTGTGACTTTATAAAAGAAACTGTTGCTAAATATTTTAGTATAAATAAAGAGGATCTATCTGGAAATAAGCGTTCTAATGACATAGCTTTTCCAAGACAAATTGCTATGTACCTATGTAGAGAAGTAGCCAATATGTCTTATCCTCAGATAGGAGTAGACTTTGGAGGAAGAGATCATTCTACTGTTATGCATGGATGTAAAAAAATAGAAAAAGAAATGAAAGAAAAAACAAATACCAAGTTAATTGTGGATAGTGTGAAAAACATTATCATAAATGGAAAACAATAATAAAATAAAAGAAAACAAAACTTTTTTAAAATTTATGTTTGAAAAATGATTGTTTGGGAAAACAATATTCAATCTATTCCTACGGAAACAATACATTGGATATCCACACCCATATGTGAATAACCTGTGTATAAACTGTGTATATCTCAATTTTACACAATTCAAAATTAAAACTGTGGATAACTTTCAAAGTTATCCACTAAGTTATAAACATCAATTTTCTTAGGGATTCTAACTTTCAACATAGTTTTCCACAGTTTCCACAGGACCTAATACTATTACTACTAATAATATTTATATATATTATAAAATAATAAAGGAGGAAGTAAAATGAAAATCGTTTGTTACAAAGATACTATCTTAAAAGCGATTAATTCCGTAGTAAAAGGTGTTGCTTCTAAAACAACAATGCCAATACTAGAAGGAATACTAATACAAACTAATGATAATGAAATAAAATTAACTACCTATGATTTAGAAATAGGAATTGAATATATAATGGAATGTGAAGTAAAAGAACAAGGAAGTATTGTAGTAAATGCAATAATGTTTAGTGAAATTATTAGAAAATTACCAGATACAGAAATTCATATTTCTGTTAATGACAAAAATTTATTAGAAATTGAATGCGAAGGTTCTTTATATAAACTAGCTACTATGAATCCAGAAGAATTTCCAGAACTTCCAAAAATAGAAATAGAAAATTCAATTGAAGTAGACCAAAATGTATTAAAAAATATGATTAGAAAAACAATTTTTGCTGTTAGCTCAGAAGAAAGTAGACCAATTTTTACAGGATGTTTATTTGAAATCGAAAACAATAAATTAACATTAGTATCAGTTGATGGTTTTAGATTAGCTTTACGTTCTATTTTCTTAAACAAACAAAGTAATAATTTTAAAGCTGTTATACCAGGAAAAACATTAAATGAAGTAAATAAAATTATATCTGATTCCTTTGAACCAGTAAAGATAGGAGTTGCAAAAAATCAAGCATTATTTGAAATGGACAATTGTAAAGTTGTAACTAGAATTTTAGACGGAGAATTTTTAAATTATAAAAACGTAATTCCAAGCAATTGGGAAACAAGAATAAGAGTAAATAAAAATAATATACAAAACAGTTTTGAAAGAATTAGTTTAATATCAGCATCAACAATTGAAAAAGAAAAAAAATATCCTGTAAAGGTACAAGTGGATATTGGAAAAGTAATTATTTCTTGCACTAATCAAACTGGAGATGCAAAAGAAGAATTATATGTTTCAACTGAAGGAAAAAATCTAGAAGCAGGATTTAATCCAAAATATTTTTTAGATAGTTTAAAAGCTATTGAAGATGAAGAAGTATATATTGAATTTGGAAGTAGTATTTCACCATGTTTAATAAAATCTATAGAAGATAATAACTATACATATATGATTTTACCAATTAGATTAAAAGAAGAGTAAAAAAGAAAGGTAGAAGAAATTCTGCCTTTCATGTTTATACAGAAAAAGTTATCCACAAAGTGTGATTTTGTTGTGGAAAACAATAAGGAAAAAATAGCAAAAAATAGTAAAAAAAAGATATAAAAAGAAAAAAAGAGTAATTACAATATAAATAGTTATAAATGATTTTATATGATTTTTAAAAAATCTAAATAAATATATTTGGCTGAATTTAGAAAATAAATTGTATTATTTATAATAAATAAAAAAACGACGCACGAGAATCAAAAATAAGACGTTTTTATTTTTTATTAATATAATTTAATGCTAAAAAAAATAGAATAAAATAGAATAAAATAGAATAAATTAGAAAAAAATAGAAAAAAAAAGATAAAAAAAGATAAAATAATACACAAATGGGGTATAATATGTGGATAAATAAAATAAAAATAAACAATTTTAGAAATTATAAACAAGAAGAAATTAATTTAGATAAAAATATTAATTTATTTTATGGAGAAAATGCTCAAGGAAAAACTAATATAATAGAAGCAATTTTTTTAGGGAGTATGGGAAAGTCATTTCGTGCTAAAAAAGATAGTGAAATGATAAATTTAAATTCTAATAATGCACAAGTAGAAATAGAATATAAAAAATCTGATAGAGAAGGAAAAATAAAAATAGAATTAAATCAGAAAAAAAATATTTATTATAATGGAATTAAATTAAAAAAATTAAGTGAATTATTAGGAAAAATAAATATTGTTATTTTTACACCAGACGATATTAATATTTTAAAAAATGGTCCTCAAAATAGAAGACGTTTTTTAGATATTATGATTAGTCAATTAAAACCTAATTATATGTATCATCTTAATTTATACAAAAAAACATTAGAACAAAGAAATCATTATATTAGACAAATAAGAGAAGAAAAAAAAGATGAAAAATTATTAGAAATTTGGGATGAAAAATTAATAGAACATGCAGAAATAATATATGAATATAGAAAAGAATATATAGAAAAAATACAAGAAAAAATAAAAAAAATTCATTCTGAAATAACTAATAAAAAAGAAGAAATTGAAATTGAATATGTGTCAGAATGTACAAGTAAAGAAATTTATAGAAATTTATTAAAAGAAAGAAGAAAATTAGATATTATAAAAGGTTATACTACAAAAGGGATACACAGAGATGATTTTATTATATATATTAATAAGAAACAATTAGAAATTTATGGTTCACAAGGACAACACAGAACTGCAATTCTTTCTTTGAAATTAGCAGAACTTAATATTGTAAGGGAAGAAATAGGTGAAAATCCAATTTTATTATTAGATGATTTTATGTCTGAATTAGATGAAACAAGAATAAAAAGTTTTTTAGAAAAAATAAATGATACTCAAGTAATTATTACTTGTACAGAAAAAATAAGTATTGAAAATAAAGAAATTTTAATATATAATGTGAAAGAAGGAAGCATTCAATAAGGAGGAAAATAAATGGAAAAAGTCAATAATAATTATGGAGCAGATCAAATTCAAGTATTAGAAGGACTAGATCCTGTAAGAAAAAGACCAGGTATGTATATAGGAAGTACATCTGTAAGAGGATTACATCATTTAGTATATGAAATTGTAGATAATGGAGTAGATGAAGCATTAGCAGGTTATTGTACAGAAATAAATGTAGTTATTGAACCAGGAAATGTTATTAGTGTTACAGATAATGGAAGAGGAATTCCAGTAGAAATTCATCCAAAAACAGGAATTTCTACTGCAGAAACTGTTTATACTATATTACATGCTGGTGGAAAATTTGGTGGAGATAGTGGATATAAAGTATCAGGAGGACTTCATGGAGTAGGAGCATCTGTTGTTAATGCATTATCTGAATGGACAGAAGTAACTATAAAAAGAGATGGATTTTTATATCAAATGAAATTTGAAAAAGGAAAAACAGTGCAAAAATTAGAAAAAATAGGAAATGCAAAAGGAACAGGAACACAAGTAAGATTTTTAGCAGACAATACTATTTTTGAAACTGTACAATATGAATATGAAGTATTAGAAAAAAGGTTTAGAGAAATTGCATTTTTAACAAAAGGTTTAAAAATAACAATTGAAGACAAAAGGGAAGAAACTCCAAAAAAAGCAGAATTTTGTTATGAAGGTGGATTAATTTCTTTTGTAGAATTCTTAAATAAAAATAAAGAAAAGTTACATAAAAACCCAATTTATATAGAAAAAATAGGAGAAGTTCCAGTTGAAATAGCAATTCAATATACAACAAGCTATTCAGAAAATATTTATACATTTGTTAATAATATTAATACAATAGAAGGAGGAACTCACTTAGAAGGATTCAAAAGATCATTAACAAAAGTATTTAATGATTATGCAAGAAGTCATAATATTTTAAAAGAAAAAGATAACAACTTACAAGGAGAAGATATTAGAGAAGGAATTACAGCAGTTGTATCAGTAAAAGTAAAAGAACCACAATTTGAAGGACAAACTAAAACAAAATTAGGAAATAGTGAAGTAACAGGTGTTGTACAAAGTATGGTAAATGAAGCTTTATCTACATTTTTAGAAGAAAATCCATCTGTTGCCAAAGCAGTGTTAGAAAAATGTATAAGTGCATCAAGAGCTAGAGAAGCAGCAAGAAAAGCTAGAGAATTAGCAAGAAAGAAAAATTCCCTTGAAACATCTACTTTACCAGGAAAATTAGCAGACTGTAGTAGTAAAAATCCAGACGAATGTGAAGTATATATAGTAGAAGGGGACTCTGCTGGAGGAAGTGCAAAACAAGGAAGAGACAGAAAATTCCAAGCCATTTTACCACTATGGGGAAAAATGTTAAATGTAGAAAAATCAAGAGCAGACAAAATATATGGAAACGACAAACTAAATCCTGTTATATTAGCAGTAGGAGCAGGAATTGGTAGTGACTTTGATGTAACAAAAATCAGATATGGAAAAGTAATAATAATGGCAGATGCTGATGTTGATGGAGCCCACATAAGAACTTTATTATTAACATTTTTCTTCCGTTATATGAGACCACTAGTAGAAAATGGAAATGTATATTTAGCACAGCCACCACTATACAAATTATCAAAAAAAGGAATGGAAGATAGATACTGTTATACAGACGAAGACTTAGAAATAGCTTACAAAGAATTAGAAGAAAAAGGAATTGCAAGAGAACAACTAGGACTACAACGTTACAAAGGACTTGGAGAAATGAATCCAGAGCAATTATGGGAAACAACAATGAATCCAGAAACCAGAACATTAGTAAAAGTAACAATGGAAGATGCCATAAAAGCAGACGAAATATTCACATTACTAATGGGAGACGAAGTAGAACCAAGAAGAAACTTCATACAAGCAAACGCAAAATACGTAAAAAACCTAGACATTTAAAAATGGTCGTTTTTGGGACGGAGACAAAAAAGACCAAAAAACAAAATTTAAAAATTTAATGGCAGATACTAATTTAGTATCTGCCATTAATCATAAAGCCAATAATAATCTTAGTTAAAACCAATCCACCTAATAGAAAAACCTAATATATATTACTATATAAATAAGCCCAATACCAAATGAACCAATCATTCACTCGACCATTAATACACCACAAATAACTATATTCATCCCGAAAGGACTACTAATAATCACTTCATAAAAAACATACACTAGATATAAAAATAATCTTAGCTCGAATAAACCACCTATCATTTGACCTTATCAACAAAAGAAAAAAATAAAACAATAAAGCCTACAAACAAATAGAATACTCTTATCGCCGACCCATTATGATATAAAAAATACACCATAACACATCTTTGTCCGAATCACCATAAACCAATAAAAATCCATAGCAACTCTTGGCTCAACTATTATCAACCTTATAATAATATTATAAACAAAAAACAAAAAAATATTCATAAATAAAAAAAATGAAACAATGGGGACAGTTCAAATTTGTCTCACTTTTTTGACGAAGTTTGTCGATTAGAGTCGATAAGTTTTTCTTGACAAGTAACATAAAATGAGATAAAATCTGTTAATAAAAAGGAGGCGAAAAAAATAAAAAAGTTATCCACACAAAACTGGATTCCAATAGAAAGTATTTTTCAAAATGGAATAATACAAACGAAAAATCAATATATAAAAATATTAAAAATAATTCCAATTAATTATAATTTAAAATCAGATTTAGAAAAGCAAGCAATTTTAAATTCTTATAAAATTTTTTTAAAAACCTGTAATTTTGATATCCAAATTTTAATTCAAAGTAGTAAAGAAAATCTAGAAAAAAATATTTTTTCAATTAAAAAAAATATCCAAAAAAAAGAAAATAAATATTTAAAAGAAATAGCAGAAAATTATATCGAATATATCAATCAAATGAATATTAATAAAAAATCATCTTCAAAAAATTTTTATCTTATTATTTCTAAAAAAATATCAAAAGAAGAAGAATGGAAAGAATCATTTGAAATTATTAAGAATGATTTAAAAGAAAAATATTTTAAAATCAAGGAATGTTTATCACGCTGTGGAAATTCAGTATATGAAGTAAATACAAAACAAGAAATTATCCAAATTTTAAATTCATTTTTAAATACCAGAAAAGAATTAAATTTAAAAAATATAAAAAAGGAGGAAAATTAAGATTAAAAAAAATAAATCAAAAAAATTAGAATTTATAGCAGGTACTATAACAGATAAAGATAAAATAGCACCAGCTTATATTAATATGGAAAATCCTAAATATTTTGAAATTGATAATTTATATTATGCTGGACTAATGATTACAAATTATTATAGAGAACAAACTGATATTTTATTAAAAACATTAATAGAAACAAATATAAATATGAATATTTCGATTTTTTATGAAAAACAAGATAGTTATAAAACAATACAAGAATTAACTTATCATATAGGAAATGTAGGAGTAGAATTAAAAGAAAAAAATCAAAATAGGCAAGACATGGATATTGCAGCTTTTACTTATGAAGATGCAAAATATATTAGAAAAGAGATACAAGTAAATAATGAAGATATTTATTTTTTATATATTTATATAAATGTGTATTCTGAAGATAAAAAAGAACTAGAATATTATTTAAATAAAATCGAAGGAATTACTCAAAGTAAAGGGATGCAAACAAGAAGGACAAACTTTAGGCAAGAAGAAACTTTTATTTCTTGTTTACCATTTATGGAAAATCCACTTACAATAAAAGAAGGAAGCAAAAGAAATATTTTAACATCAGGATTAGTTTCCACATATCCTTTTATTTCTTCAAGTATTTTTGATGAAGGAGGAATATTTATTGGGACTAATATTTACAATAATTCTTTAGTTTTCATAGATCGATATAATACAAATCAATATAAAAATGCTAATATGTGTATTTTTGGAACAAGTGGTGCAGGAAAATCTTTTTATACTAAATTGCTAATTTTACGATATACATTATTAGGAATTAAACAATATATTATTGATCCAGAACGTGAATATTGTAATTTATGTAAAGAATTAAAAGGAACACAGATAAAAATTGGACCAAATTCAAATACATATATAAATATTTTAGATATTAGAAAAGAAAGTATAGAAGAAGGAGAAAGTGGTTATTTAGCAACAAAAATAGGAAAATTAATTGGATTTTTCAATCTTGTTTTTGGAGAATTAAATGAAGAAGAAAAAGCACTTATGGAAGAAAAACTAATTAAAACATACAAAAATAAAGATATTACATTTGAAGATGAAAGTCTATACAAAGAAAAAGAATTTAAAAATTCAAAAGATATGCCTATATTAGAAGATTTATATGAAATATTAGGAAACGATGAAAAAACAAAAAAATTTCAAATTAAATTAATCCCTTTTGTAAAAGGGTCTATGAAATTTTTCAATCAATATACAAATATTGAATTAAACAGTCATTTAATTATAGCAGATGTATATGATTTAGGGGAAGATAATTTAAAATATGGTATGTATTTATTTACTGATATTTTTTGGGATAAAATTAAGGAAAATAGAAAAGAAAAAAAAGCAATTTATTTAGATGAAATTTGGAGACTAATAGGTGTAACTTCAAATAAAGAAGTAGCTAGTTTTATTTATAAAATATTTAAAACAATTCGAAAATATGCAGGAAGTAGTGTAGCTATAACACAAGATATTTCAGATATTTTTAGTTTAGAAAATGGAATTTATGGAAAAAGTATTTTAAATAATTCAAGTATAAAAACATTTTTTGCCTTAGAAGAAGAGAATATAAAAATATTAGCAGAATTTGCTAATTTATCAGAAAAAGAAAAGGTAGAAATAAAATCTTTAAAAAGAGGAGAGTGTTTAATGTTTGTAGGAGAAAATCATATTTTAACTAAAATAGAAAGTTCGGAAAAAGAAAAGAAAATAATAGAAGGTGATAGAACTGAAAAAAATAATAACAGCTATTGGTAATCCAAAAATAAATGAAGAATTAAAAAAGGAAATTAATTTTGAAATAATAGGAAAAGATATTCAATATCGTGAAGCAATTATAGAAATATTAGAAAAAAATAATAAAATTAATTTTATTATTTTACATGAAAAAATACCAGGAGAAATTAATTTTGAAAAATTAATTAAAAAAATAAAAATAATAAATAAGAAAATAAAAATAATATTTATTATAGAAAAAGAAAATAAAATATTAGAAAAAATATTAAAAAAAAATAAAATAAAAAGTATTTATTATTCAGAAAAAATAAATAAAAAAGAATTAATTGAAATAATAGAAAAAGAAAATACGAAAAGAAATAAAAATATAAATAAGAAAGAAAATATAATTATGTTTCCTAAAATAATAACTTTTTCAGGAAACAGTAAAAGTGGAAAAACAACTTTAGCCCTAATAGCTAGTTATTATTTAGCACAAGAAAATAAAAAAGTTTTATTAGTAGATGCAGATTTTGAAAAACAAGATTTAAGTTTTTTATTAAAAAAAGAAAAAAGAAGAAAACAAAAAACAAATAAAGAAAAAATTTTTTTTAAAAATAATAAAATAAAATATTTAAAAAAACAAAAAAATAATTTTATTAAATTAAAAAATAAAATAAAAATAGAAAATATTTTTAATAAAAATAAAAATTATAAAGTAAATTATAAAAAAATAAATAATAATTTATATTTTAATAATAAATTTAATTTTTATTTAAAAGATAAATTATTAAAAAAAGAAAATAATATAAAAAAAATAATTTATAATTTTTTTAAAAAAGAAAATTTGAATTTTGATTTTATTATAATAGATATATCAAAAAACAATTTTAATGTAAATAATAAAACATTATTAGAAAAAAGCAATATTAATTTTTTGGTAATAGAACCAAATTTATTAGGCGTAAAAGAAATAGAAAGAACTATAAAAAAATATACAAAAGAATGGAATATAGATAATAATAATTTATATATTATTTCGAATAAAAAAACAAGAGTGTCAATAAATAAAAATTTAATTTATAAAATTCTTAAATTAAAAAATAAAATTAATGAAATAGAGGAAAATAAAATTTATATATTTTTAATTTATTCAAAATTTAAAAGAAAAATATTTTTGAAAAATAAAAAAATAAAAAGAGATATATATAAAATATTAAAAATAATAAAAACAAATAATAAAAAATATTTAAAAGATATAAAATAAATTAAATAAAAAAATAATTTATTTAAAATAATTAATTAAAAAAATATTAATAATAAATATTTTTTATAAAAATAAAATTATTAAACAAATATAATAATAAAAAATTATATAGATAGATAATTTGTAAATTATAAAAAGGAAAAGTTAAAAATTTATTTTATAATAATAAATGTATGAAAAATAAATTTAATTTAAATCACATAACATTTTAATCGTAATTTTATTTATAATAAGATAAAATTTATTAGGCATAAAAGAATTATAAAGAATTTTTAGAAAATATTAAAATGAATCAAATATTAATAAAAATAGTTTACATAGTGCAGAAAAATCAAATAAAAGATTTAATATAATTTAGAAAATAATTTTTAAATTAATTAGAATAAAAAGAAAAATAATTTTATAAATAAATATATAATTTCTAAATTAAAAAAATAAAAAAGAATAAAATTTATTTATTTTTTATTATTATAAATTTATTATAAAAAATAAAAAGAAAAATCTTAAATAATAAAAATAAATAATAAAAAATATTTAAAAGATAAAAAAATAAAATAAATAAAAGAATAAATTGTTTAAAATAATTAATAAAAAAATATTAATAATAAATATTTTTTATAAAAATAAAATTATTAAACAAATA
>CAUWKC010000027.1:0-17743 GCA_963559365.1 uncultured Clostridia bacterium
AAAAATTAGTGCTAATGTTTAAAAAATTTTGAGACATTTTCAAAAATGATTGACAGTTTTTGAATTAATTTAAGTTTCAGTTTGTTACTATATAATAAACTGGAACTTAAATTTGAATTAAACTTGTCATATTTTAAAAAATCTTCCATATATATTAACTAAAGTAATTTAGTACAAACATTTCGATTACGAATTAAAGGAGGTATATAGATGGAAAATACAAGATTGTATGAAGACATCGCAAAAAGGACAGATGGTGACATCTATGTAGGAGTGGTGGGACCTGTTAGAACTGGTAAATCTACTTTTATAAAAAAATTCATGGATTTATTAGTTATTCCTAATATAGATAATGAATTCAAAAAACAACGTGCAAGAGACGAACTTCCTCAAAGTGCTGGTGGAAAAACCATAATGACAACAGAACCAAAATTTATTCCTAATGAAGCCATTGAAATTAAATTAAATAATAATTTAAAATTTAAAACCAGATTAGTTGATTGTGTTGGTTATTTAGTTGATAATGCAATTGGTTATTTAGAAGATGATATGCCAAGAATGGTAAAAACCCCATGGTCTGAAGAAGAAATCCCTTTTGAAACAGCAGCTGAAATCGGAACTAAAAAAGTAATTGAAGAACATTCTACCATTGGTATCTTAGTTACTACAGATGGTTCTGTTACTGACATTCCAAGAGAGGATTACATTCAAGCAGAAGAACGAGTTGTAAATGAACTAAAAGCATTAAACAAACCTTTTATTATTTTATTAAATTCAGATGATCCTAATTCTAGTTATGCACAAGAATTAGCTAAAACTTTAAGCGAAAAATATAACACAACTGTTATGCCAATTAATTGTGAATATTTAACTATAAATGATATTAATGAAATGTTTGCAAAAGTTTTATATGAATTTCCTGTTGAACAAATTTGCATTAAATTTCCACGTTGGATTGATGGTTTAGATTCTAACCACCCTTTAAAAATTCAATTATTAGAAGAAATCAAAAATGCTTTCTTAGATGTTAGTGTTTTAAAAGATGTTTCTAATTGCATAGAACATATTAGGCAAACAGAAATCATTGCTAAAACTGATATTTCAGACATACAATTAGGTTCTGGTAATGTAAATGTAGAAATCATGTTAAAAGAAGAATTGTTTTATCAAATTCTTTCTGAAATCACTAATGTCAATGTTACTAATGAAGGAGACTTGTTTAGCATAATCTCTGATTTATCAAAAACAAAAAAGAAATTTGATAGAATTGCTTATGCTTTAGAAGAAGTAGATGCAAAAGGCTATGGTATTGTAACACCATCTATTGATGATTTAGAATTAGCAGAACCAGAAATGATTAAACAAGGTTCCAGATTTGGTGTTAAATTAAAAGCCACAGCTCCTTCTATACATTTGATTAAAACAAATGTAGAAACAGAAGTCTCCCCAATTGTTGGCTCTGAAAAGCAATCAGAAGAATTAGTTAATTATTTACTTTCTGAATTTGAAAGTAATCCAAAGGAAATTTGGAAGTCTAATATTTTTGGAAAAAGTTTGCATGAACTTGTTAACGAAGGTTTACAAACCAAACTTTCTAAAATGCCAGAAGATGCTCAATTAAAATTACAAGAAACCTTAGAACGTATTGTAAATGAAGGTAGTGGTGGATTGATTTGTATCATCCTTTAGTTCTTTATATAAAAATATATTATCTTGCAAAATTGTGTGTACTTAGAGCTGGATAACTAAACATCTTTCCTCCCTCTGTAAATTGTCCACTTGGTGTATGATCTTTTATCATATCTGTTGACCCTTTCAAAAAATAGCGATATTTAGCAGATTCACTTACTTGTCCTGTTGTAGATATTGGATCATCCCAAGTAGCATCTAAGGCATACCAATAGTCATCTATTTGTACATAATTCCAAGCATGATTTTCAGTTTTCCCTTCTGAATTTGTTCCTTTTCCAATTACTAAAGTACATGGAATACCTAAAGCATCCATCATATATTTGAAACTTCTTGCATATCCTTCACATACTGCTTCCCCATTTATCATAGCCCCATAAATATTGTAAATATTTTTCTTAGATATACTTGTATCATATTTTATTGATTCTACTAAATAATCATGTACCATTTTGATGTTATCATAAGTACTTGATTTTCTATTTTGTAAAATCTGATTTTTTTTCTGCTCAATTTGGTTTATTGCTTGTTCAATTTCTTGTTTAGAAGAAAATTCATCAATTAAATAATTTGCTTCTTTTCCACTATTTACGTAAACATGATACCATACTTTATCTCCTTGTGTAGTTGTTTCAATGTTTAAATACATTTTGTTTGGACTTAAATAAAATACTTCTGGATTATCATATGTATATGCTTCAATAGCTGATTGATAATATCTTCCTAGTTGTTCTTGTCCATCATTTTCGTTTAACAAAGATGTAAAAGAATTTCCTAATTCGACTTTATGATTTCCTGTTTTCATTTCTTCTTTATTGCTTTCAAAGGCTTTATAAATGGTCTTTGCTGGTTCTTCTAATTGGTTATAAAAATATTTATTAATTGTAATATGAGAATAATCTACATTTATACTAGCTTGATCTCCATCTTGTATCTCATCTAATGGATTTTCTAAAATTTTTGGTGCTTTAATATCTTTATCAACTGTATTTCTATTTTCTGAAACAACAGTTGTTATATTTTGTGGTTCTGCTCCTGTTTCTAGCTGTACAAATTCGTTCCATAAAATAACACCAAATAATGCAAAAACAGCTATAATTAAAAAAATTACAATTGTTATAATTATAGTAGCTAATTTACTTTTCATTTTTTGTTCTCCTTTGTTTTTATTTCTAATTTATTATAACATTTTTTTGTGTTAAAAACTAGTATATTTTTCTCTTTTTTACAAATACTAATTTTAAAAAATTAAGGAGAATAATATGAATTTTAAAAATTTATTTAATTCAATTTTTGCTTATAACCCTCCTGTAGAATATAACTTTAGTCTACCTGAAAGTTCTTCTACTTCTTCTGCTTATGAAACTACTAATTCCGAAAACTACTTTCAAGAAAAAGTAAAAGTTTTTCCTAGTTTGAATATTAATATAGAGTATTTAAGAAGTAAATATAACATCTTGATTAACAGTGATATAATTTTAAGAGAATTTACAATTAATGCTAGAGGAAAGCAATATAACGCATTTTTAATTTATATCGATGGTATGGTTGATTCTCAAATTATGGATCAATTTATTTTAGAGCCTCTTATGTTACGCAATAAAAATAATCTGTTTGATGGCGGACAAGCTAAAGTTATTTCTGAGGCAGTATCTAATAATATTACTGTAAGAAAAGTAAAAAAATTTGATTTATCTAATTACTTAATGGGATGTTTAATTCCTCAAAATGCAGTTAAGGAAGTTACAGATTTTGATGAAGTAGCAAATGGTATTAATTCTGGTAATTGTATTTTATTTGTTGATACTTTAAACTTAGCTTTCAATATTGAAGTTAAAGGATTTAAACAAAGAAGTGTTGATACACCTAATAATGAAATTGTTATAAAAGGACCTCATGAAGCTTTTGTTGAAAATATTAGAACAAATACCTCTTTGCTAAGAAGGATTATTAATAATGAAAATTTAATTATTGAAAATATTGAAGTTGGTAAAATCACAAAAACAAAATGTGCAGTTTGCTATATTAAAAATATTACCAATAATGATTTAGTAAATGAAGTAAAATATCGTTTAAATAACTTAGATATTGATTCTTTGCTTTCTGCTGGTGAATTAGATCAATTAATTTCTGATTCTAATGCCCTTGGTATTCCTCAAACTATATCTACAGAGCGACCTGATAAAGCCTCTAAATATTTATTAAATGGTCGTGTTGTTGTTATTGTTAATGGAACTCCTTATGGCATTATCATGCCTTCTATTTTAATTGACTTTTTAACTTCTCCTGAAGATACCAATTTAAAAGTAAGTTTTGCAAATTTTTTACGTTTGCTTCGTTTTTTGGCTTCTTTTATTACTTTATTATTACCTGGATTATATGTTGCCATTACTAGTTTTCATCAAGAAATCATGCCAACTTCATTGCTTTACTCTATTTTAGCTTCTCGAGAAAATGTGCCATTCCCTGTAATTCTTGAAATTTTATTGATGGAAATTTCTTTTGAATTAATTCGTGAAGCAGGACTTAGAGTGCCCTCTCCAATTGGTCCTACAATTGGTATTGTTGGTGCTTTAGTTTTAGGGCAAGCTGCTGTTAGTGCTGGTATTGTTAGTCCAATTTTAATTATAATTGTAGCTATTACTGGTATTGCATCTTTTGCCATACCTGATTATTCTTTTGGATTCCATTTACGTTATTTCCGCTTCGTATTTATTTTGCTTGGTTTTATGGCTGGATTTTTAGGAATTGCTTTAGGATTTTTTGTGTATATTAGTTTAATTTGCAGTTTACGTTCTTTTGGTGTTTCTTACACAACTCCTTTTGCTCCAGCTACAAATTCCAAAGGAAATGGATATTTGCTTTCTCCAATTTGGAAAAGAGAATATCGACCTTCTTACATTGCTTCCACAAGAGAAAAAGAACAAAATAAATATTCTATGAAATGGAAATATCCAAAATAAACGAGAAAGGAGTTTATTATGACAAAATCAAAAATTGGCACTTTAGAAGCCATCATGTTAATTCTTACAATTATTGTTACTCGTACCATTTCTTCTTTGCCAAGAGAATTATTGGTTTCTACTAAATCTGCTACTATTCTTAATCTAATTTTTGTTAGTATTTTAGCTATTGTTATTTCTTATCTAATTGTTAAATTACTAAAATCATTTCCTGGATTAGATATTATAGATATTTCCGAATATTTAGGAGGCAAAGTTTTTAAAACTATTATTGGTATTATTTTCATGGCTTATTTTTTAATTACTTCTAGCATTTTGTTTAGAAGTTTTTGTGAAAGTCTTAAAATTATTTATTATCCAATGACAGACATTGCTTTTATACTTCTCTTATTTATTATCGCTGTTTGTATAGTTAATAGATTTGATTTTAATGCTTCTCTAAAAACAAACTTATTGATTTTACCTCTTGTTTTAGCTAGTATTATCTTTTTATTTTTTGCCAATATGAACAAATTTACACCAGAAAAAATTTTCCCTATCTTTGGTGATAGTTTATTTGATACTTTTGTACTTGGTATTACAAATTTAGCCTCTTTTGGAGGTATTGCTTATCTGTATTTTTTACCACCTTTTTTAAAACAACCTGAAAAAATGAAAAAGATAGCTCTAATTTCCATTGGTTTATCTGCTTGTTATCTTATCTTATGTGTTTCTACATTATTATTTATGTTTTCTTTTTTTCTTGAAACAAATGAAATCACACCTTTATATAATGCAACTCGTTATATTGAATTTGGCAACTTTTTTCAGAGATTAGAGTCAATATTTCTTTTAATATGGATTTTAGCTTTTGCTTGCTATTTAAGTATTGTAATAAAATTTTCTATGCAAATATTTAAAAAATTGACTAATATTGAAACTAAAAAACCTTTAATTGATATTTTTGGTATTCTAATTCTTGGAATTTCATTGATTCCAAAAAATTATACTATTTGTGAAATATTCGAAACACGAATTTATCCTTATTTAGTTTTAGGTATTGCTTTTGTTTTAGGTTTAAGTATTTTAATTTTAGCAAATATTGCTAAAAGAAAACGTGATAAAATTAACATTAATTTAAGATAAGAAAGGAATGAAATTTTATATGAAAAAATGGATACGAAATATATGGATTTTTATTTGTATTGTAGTTTTTATTATTGCTTTTTCTAGTTCCTATTTATCACTAAGTATGGATAATTTAGCCTATGTTCTTGCAATTGGAATTGATAAATCAGAAGAAAATATGTTACAAGTTAGTTTTGAATTTTCTACTACCAGCAAAGCAACAGAATCTGGGTCAATGGAAAAAACACCAACTGTTCTTAATTCAGTTACAGCTTCATCTATTAGTACTGCAATTAATTTAATGAATAGTTATTTAGGAAAAGAATTAAATATGTCTCATTGTAAAATAATAATCTTTTCGGAGGAATTAGCTTCTGAAGGAATTTCAGAAGAAATATATACTTTGATTAATGACACTGAAATAAGGCCATCTGCTAATCTAGTGGTAAGCAAATGTACAGCTAAACAATATATGAAAAAAACTTCACCTGAACTTGAAAATTTAATTTCTAAATACTATGAGAATTTTACTAATTCAAGCCAATATTCCGGATTTATCCCTAACTCTACAATTGGTGATTTTTTTAATGCACTAATATCTGAAACAAGCCAACCTTATGCTATTTTAGGTGGACTTACTGAAGAAAAATCAATAAATCAAGCTGATAATGACAGACAAGAAAATTATAATATAAAAGCTAATGAAGCTCCTATTGAAGGAAAAAATCAATCTGAAAATATTGGTATGGCTGTTTTTAAGAATGATAAATTAGTTGGTGAACTATCTGCTATGGAGACTATTTCTTTTTTAACCATTAATAATAAAATTAATCGTTTTCTAATTTCTGTTCCTGATCCATATGACCATAATCACTATCTGGATATTTACATTTCACCTAATGGTTCTACTAAAGTTAAAATAGATACTTCAAATTCTTCTCCTTATATTAAAGTAAATACTCAATTCACAGGAAGAATTTACTCTATGTCAGAAAATTCAAAATATTTAGACCCTACTGTTTTGGATACAATTTCTCATTCTTGTAACAGATATTTAGAATCTATACTTTCTGATTATTTATATAAAACTGCAAAAGAATTCAAATCTGATATAAATGACTTTGGGGTATATGCTTTAGGTAATTTTTTTACAACTGAGCAAGTTTCTAATTATAACTGGTTAGATAATTACAAAAATTCTTTTTTTGATGTTTCTGTAGATACTTCTATTAAATCTGGAATGTTAATGACAGAAACATAAAGTCTAAAGGGAGGTTTTTTATGACTATAACTCTTTTTCTTGTATTATTCTTAATTTCTAGTATTTTTATTTTATTAAAGATAATTGGTTATGCTTTATATGAAATTAATACTCTTCATAATAAAATAGGTGGTATTGTAACAATTATTTTTTCATGTTTGGTTATTATTTTTTCTAATGTTGTTGCTTGGTTGTACTATTAAAGAGGGTGTACCCCCTCTTTAATTATTTAACTATTTCAAAATCAATTTGTCTTAGCAATTTATTTGCATTTTTTACTCTAATTGTTACTTTATCTCCTATCTGATAAGTTACATTAGTTTTTTCTCCTATTAATCTTTTTCTATCATCATCATAAATAAAATATTCATTTCCTAGGTCTTCAAATCGAATAAGTCCTTCTACTGTATTTTCTAATTCTACAAATATTCCAAAAGAAGTAACAGATGATACTATACCTTCGTATTCTTCTCCAATTCTTTTTTCCATATATTCTGCTTTTTTTAAGTCTTGTGCTTCTCTTTCTACTTTAGTTGCAATTTTTTCTCTTTCTGAAGATTGTTTTGCTTTTTCTTCTGCTTGTGTAACATTTGTATTTAACCATTTTTCTGGAACATCATAATTATTTTCTAAATAGTTTGATATTATTCTATGAATGAACAAGTCTGGGTATCTTCTAATTGGTGATGTAAAATGGCAATAATATTTGCTTGCAATTCCAAAATGTCCCTTATTTTCTGCTTCATATCTTGCTACTTTTAAAGTTCTTAAAACTAAGTTAGATACTATTTTTTCTTCTTCTTTTCCTTTTACGTCTTCTAATATTTTTGCAAATTCTTTTGGATAAATAGCTTCTTTGCTTGCTTTTATTTTTAATCCAAAATTGAATAAAAATTTATTTAATTCTTGTACTTTTTCAATATCTGGTTTTTCATGTACTCGATATATAAATGGTGCTTCTAACCAAAAAAATTTTTCAGCTACAGTCTCATTTGCAATTAGCATGAATTGTTCAATGATTTCATTAGCAAATGTAGTTTCATATTTTCCAATATTTATTACTTTCCCATCTATGTCTAAATCAATCTTACTTTCTGGAATATCTAAATTTAAATACCCTTGTTCTATTCTTTTATTTTTTAAAATATGGGCTAATTCTTCCATTAATTTAAACTGTGGTACATATTTTTTATATCTCTCGATTATTTTTTTATCTGTTTTATCTAAAATACTTTGTATTTCATTATAACTCATTCTTTCAGTAACTTGTATAATTCCTTTTACAATTTCAGAATATACTACTTTCCCTTTTTCATCTATTTCCATAATACAAGATAAAGTAAATCTATCTTCTCCTGCATTTAGGCTACAGATACCATTTGATAATTCTCTTGGTAACATGGGAATTACTCTTCCTAACATATAAATACTTGTTCCTCTTAAATATGCTTCTTGGTCTAATAAACTATTTTCTCGTACATAATAGCTAACATCAGCTATATGTACCTCTAATTTATAATTTCCATTTTCTAATTTTTCTACATGTATTGCATCATCTAAATCTTTGGCATCTTCTCCATCAATTGTAAAAATCTCTTTTTCTCTAAAATCCACTCTATTTGGGATATCTTTTTTATCTATCTTGTTGCTGACTTTTTTTGCTTCTTGTATTACTGGTTCTGGAAATGTTGATGGCAAATTGTGTTCTTTAATAAGTGATAGCATATCAACTCCTGCTTCGTTTACATTTCCTAATACTTCAATAATTTTTCCTTCTGCTTTTTTCCCATTTTGTGGATATTTTGTTATTTTAACTAATACTTTATGATTTTCTCTTGCTTTACCCATATCTTTTTTTGCAATAAATATATCTGTTCCAAAGTTTTTATCATCTGGTACAACGAAACCAAAGTTTCTATTGTTTTGAAAAATTCCTACTATAGTATCTTTTTCATGTTTTAGAATTTTTACTACTTTAGCTTCTGCACTTTTTACTTTATTTGCTTCTTCTAAAATTTCAATCAAAACTCTATCTCCATTTAAAGCATTCATGGAATTTTCTTTGCTGATATAGATTTCGTCTTCTTGGTCTTCTAATCGCACAAATCCAAATCCTTTTTGATTTTTTCTATAAATACCATCATAGTAAGTTTTTTCTGCTATTCTATATCTATTTTTTCTGTTTTTTTGAATTTTAAAGTTTAATTCTAAGTTTCCTAATACTTCTAAAAAGTCTCTATATTCTGTTTTAGGCACTCTCATTATCATTGCCAATTCTTTGGCTTTCATTGGTACATAGTCCTTTTCTTTCATAAGTTCTAAGATTTTCTGCTCTTGTTCTTCCATATATTTTTATTTTTTCCTTTCTTTTAAATTCAAAAAGAGCGAGTTTTTATTTAAACCGCCCTTCTTTTTTCTTGTTTTATGCCATGTAAATAATTCCTAATGCTATTGTTAATATTGCAAATACTACTGCTAATATAATAGTCCATTTTTTTTGTTTTCCTTCTTTGGTTCTTCCTTTGTTTTTTTCAAAGAAATTGTTTGTTGATGAACCTGTTATAGTAGATGATAATCCTGCATCTTCTTTTGATTGTATTAATGTTAATATTATTAGAACTAATGCTACTATAAAGTAAATTACAATTAGTATTCCTTTTGCTATTTCCATTTATTTTCCTCCCTACGGTTTCTCTCTTTTATACTTTTGATATTGTAACATAGTTTTTTCTAAAATGCAAATATTTTGAAAAATTTTCCTGATTTTTTGTTTTTATAAATATAAAATCACACGGAATCCTATATAGTCATATCTACAATCTCCTGGATTTTTATCTTCTCTATAGCTTGTGTAATAATAAAAATTTGCACTATGACTCAATATTCCTGGTTTGAAAGTACCTCCTCTTGCGATACAATATCTACCATTATGTCCTAGCCAGCCACCAGTTTCTGTTGTCAATTCTTTATTATTACTTGACATATCCCAAATATTACATATTCTATCTTGTTCAGATATATTAGTAAATTGGTTTGTTCCTTTTTCAGCTAAGTTGTTTTCATTTAAACTACTTTGATATGAATATGGAGTTCCTTTTTTATCTACTGTTCTATTGTCAAATGTTTGTGCAAACACAATAGCTGTATCCCATGCATAACTATTTATTAAGTCACTTGTAAATGGTTTATTTTGGTACATGTTTCTAGATTTTTCTGCAGCTTGAGGTTGTGTTACATAATTATATACATAATCATGTGATTTTACTGTTATTTGTCCCAATCCACCAGTTGATTCTGTCCTTTTATATGGTGTTCTTGCTTCATATCTTCCTATATAATATCCTTTACTTGCTTTTCTTTTAAAGTCTTCTATGTCTTTAGCAATTTCCATATTGCTAGAATCTCTTACTGCTGTCTCTATAGCTGACCCTGAGTATGTGCTTTCATTTCCTGTTGAAGAATCAAAATCATATCTTCCTAATGTTATTGTTACTTTAGTTTTATCTTTTTTTATTACTTCTCCAACTGGTATCCACACAAATTCACTTCCTGCTGTTGCTCCATGGCTTATATCTTGTATTATTATTCCATCTGTTACATCATCGTAAGGATTTAATACTTTAAATCCTGCTGGTATGGTTATTTCATTACCTAAATTATCTTTTACAGTTGTATTTGTTGTTTCATATCCTGTTATAGTTCCTAATGTTGGTCCGTCTAAAATTCCACCCTTGTTTTCATATAATTCAGAATATAATATTTCATGATTTCCTTTTTTAGAAATAAAACTATTTTCTTTTGCTTCTTTTACATATTCTTTTCCCTGTAAAATTCCTTGTACTATTGTGTCATTTAAATCTGAACTTTCATTACGATTCATTTGGTCTTGTTGCCAATCCAAAATATCTTTTTCTGCTCTTTCTTTTGCTTCTGAAATTTCAGTTACTTTTTTGGCTTCATTTGCTTGTGTTATTATTCCTTTATCTCCTGTTATATTTGAAATAGTTACTCCTGCTAATATCATTAATATAATTATTGTTATTGCTAATGCTATTAATGTAATTCCATTACTATTTCTTAACTTTGTATTCATTTTTCATTCTCCCTTCTTTTCATTTGTTTTATTGTGATTTTATTTTATACAAAAATATAAATTAAGTCAATATTATATTATTTTAAAATAAATCTACTCCAAAAGCTTCCATCTTTAATTCATTATTAAAATATTCTATCAAAATACTTTGTGCCGGCTTGTCTTTAGCAAGAATTTGAACACTGCCATCTCCCCCAGAGCCAATTCCCTTTCCTCCATAGGAATATTTTTTTATTATTTCATCCTCTAATACTTTGTGCAATACTTTCGCTTCTAATTCATCACAAACTATACTTGCCCTATCTAATAATTTTTGTGCTTCACTTAGTACTTTCCCTAATTTTGGTTTATCTCCATTTTCTATACATCTTTTGGCTTCTTCTACTAATTCCTTATTTTTTAATCCCAATATCTCATGTACTATTTCTTCTTCCTTATTATGTGGAAATGGAAAACATCCACTTAAATCTGTTAATATTTTTTTTGTATCTTTAAAAGCTTTTAAATCTGCTATAACCATATTAAGTTTTTCTTTTATTTTTATTTCTTCCGCTTCAGCATGATTTTCAAAAAATGTTATTTTTTGCATTTTTTCTTCAGATACACTTAATTGGTCTAGCCTTCCACATTCTGAACCTGCTAGATGTTCTCCTTGATATGCTAATTCTTTTTCTTGTTCTTTTGTTAATTTTAAATTGTATAATTGATTAAATGCTTTAACTGTTAAAACACATATTGCAGCACTAGATGCCAATCCTTTTTTCATTGGTAAATCCATTTTTGTTATTTTTATTTTAATACCATTAATTTTATATTTTTTCTTCATACATAAAACTACACCACAAATATAAGAATAAAATGTATTGTGTTTTATTTGTTCTTCCAATTCATTTTCATTCATATTTATTTTTAATTTTCTGTTTTCCATTTCAAATTCTAAAAATTCTGATTTACTTACAGTAGCATAAATTCCTTTGTTAATACATACTGAAATAGCTGTTCCTGGAATTAAATTTTTATTTTGTCCTAAATATGGACTTACTAAATCACTTAGTCCTCCTAATAAGCTAACTCTACCTGGCACAAATAATTTTATTGTTTTCATTATTATATATTCCTTTCACTTTTCTTCATGGTATTTTTGTTCTGTATTGATATTCCATATATTTTCTTTATCTTTTTTTCCATTTATTATATTTTTGATAGTTTCTATTCCTGTTAACATAGAATGATCCATATTATTATATCTATGTTGTCCATTTCTTCCTATACAATATAAATTTTCATATTTGTTTAAATAGTTTTTCAATTTATCTATTTCTGCATATGTATCAAAATATGCTGGATATGCTTTTGGAATTTTTATTCTAACAGCTTCTTTTATACTATTTTTCTCTATTAATCCAATTGATTCAGCATCTTTTTTAGCAAATTCTATAAAATCTTCATCACTCATATTCCAGTATTCATCATTTTCTGAGCAAAAATATTCTATCCCTATTAATACTTCATTTTCCATTTTTTCTTTATTTTTAAATATGTATGGAGACCAGTTGTTAAATATTTGTAATCTTCCCATTTTTACTTTTGGTTCTTGTATATAAATCCAAGAATCTGGAATAATATCTCCTAATGTTTTTATTTTGGTATTATTTTTAAAATTTAATTTATCTACGAGCATACAAACAGACATAAATTCTCGATAAGGTAATCCTTTGGCAATATTTTTGATTTCTTCTGGCACTTTTTCATTTTCTATTCCTGCTATTAGGTCTTTTAATGGCATAGAAGAAATACATACATCTACGTCAATTGTTTTACGCTTTCCTTCTGTTTCATACTCTAGTTGTATAATTTTATTTTCTTCTATAATTATTCTATTTACTTTTGATTTTAATAAAATAGTTCCACCTAATTTTTTTATTTCTTTTGCCATTTCTTCCCAAATTTGTCCTGCTCCTAGTTTAGGATATACAAACTGTTCTATTAAAGATGTTTCTGTATTTTTTTCGTTTTTTCTTCCCAATAATTTATTAATTACATCTTTTATAATTTCAGATATGGATATTCCTTTTACTCTTTGTGCTCCCCAATCGGCTGAAATATCTTTTGGATGCCTTCCCCAAACCTTTTCTGTGTAATTTTCAAAGAACATATTATATAATACTTTTCCAAATCTATTTATAAAAAAATTTTCCAATGTTGTTTCTTCTTTTTTGATAATACATGATTTTAGGTAACTACATCCTACTTTTATTATATTAATAAACCCCATATTTTTTAATGTTGAAAATTTCAAACTAATTGGATAATCATAAAATTTCTTTCCATAATAAATTCTAGTTATTCTATCTCTTATTAGCATTGATTTTTCTTCTTTTTCTGGGTCTGAACCTTTTTCTCTATAATTTCTTTGTCTGTTTATTTTTATATCATCATAGGCTGGTCTATTTTGTAGTGGTAATAATTCTTCCCATATTTTTTTAATTTCATCATTTTTAGTGAAAAATCTATGAATTCCAGTATCTACTTTGTATCCACTAAATGTTATTGTTTTTGATATTCCACCAACTATATCTTCTGCTTCTAGCAAAGTTACTTCATATTCTTTACTATTTCTTAACATTTCATATGCTGCTGTTAATCCTGCTGGACCTGCACCAATAATTACTAATTGTTTTTTCATTTATTCTCCTTATAAATATTATATTTCATAAATATAATATACTTCTCTTCTTACATATATACTGTTAATAATTTGTTTATCTGTATTAAATAATTCTTTATTATTTTCTATTTGAGTTGGAAATGCACTTATTATATATAAATTTTCATATTCTTTTTTTAATTTTTCAATTGATGTAGCTATTTCTTTTTTATCAATTCCACTATTCCATTCTTTATCCCAAGTTATATAAGTTATAAACTTCTCTTGATTTGGCATGTAAAATTTATAAGAATCTTTTTCCAAATAGGCTATTACAGATTGTTGTAGTTCTTGATTAGTACATATGAAGCAAGCTCCTTCTGGAATATTTTCTTTTATATAGTTTGCTGTTATTTTTCCTGTTGAAAATTGATCTGTTATATCTTGGTAGGCTAGTTTATATGCACTTGGATTTGAAATTAATATTAAAATAATAATGGCTAATTCTATATATTTATTATCTTTATTATTTATCTTGCCTTGTTGTTCTTCTTTGTCAATCCATAACCAAAACATTAATGTATATAAAACAATAAATACTCTTGTTGCTAAAATAAACCAAAAGAATGAGTGTACTAGTATTGTAAATATTAGCTGACTCCAAAATATTGATGCTTGTTTTAAATTATTTTTGCTTCCTATTATGCACAATATTGTACATAAACCTATTAGCATTTTATAGTAAAGTGGAACTTCGTTTTCTCCATAAATATAAGATATTGTATTAATACTTGTATTTTTAATTGTGTTAAATACTGTTTCTATTTTAGACATGCTTCCTATATTATTAAAATTATTAACAATTTCGCAATTTCCTAATGCTTGTAACATAATAATAATATATATTAATATACCCATTATACAAATTAATAAACTTTTTATTAATTTTGCTTTATCTTCTTTTGATTGCATTTTTCTTTTTAGTAATAATTCATCTCCCCAAAATGTTATCATTAACATTATTGATGTTGGAATCATTACTAAATGTGTTTGGGCTAACAATCCTATTAATGTAGCATATATATAAGGATGTTTTTTTCTATCTTTATATAGTATTGCTATACATACAAGAAAAAATGGTATCATGCAATATGGCCTTGCTATTACACTGTAAAAATATATCATTCCAGAACTAAAAGTTAGTAATATTTTCAGTGTTCTATTAAATGGCGACTTTTTTAAAATTAAATATACTGTGATTATAGCAAAACAACATGATATGTAATTTTGCATTCCTACTGGGAATCCTAATTTAGCAAATGGTGCTATTATGAAATACCATAAAAATGAATGTCCTTCATATTTCATTTGTTGTATTATTTCAATAAAATTCAAATCTCTAGCGATTAACCAACTTTGTGCTTCGTCTTCATAACATTCATGGTTAATAGCTATTACTAAAACTATTATAATGTAAATACTAATTACTATTGTTTCTATTATACCAAATTTCTTTATTTTATCTATTATTTTTTTCATTTTTATTCCTATCTTTAATTTTTTTCTAATTTGTATAAGCACGGATAGATTTAAATCTTATCCGTGCTGTATATATCACTCTTTTAAAATACACCAAGTTCCAATTGGCTCTGGCAAATCTGTAAATGTTAATTTTTCGTTTGTAATTGGATGCTGAATTGTTAATTCATATGCCCACAAAGCAATTTGTTTTCCTTTTCCTCTTGTACCATATTTTTGGTCTCCAAAAATACTATGACCAAAATTAGCTAATTGGACTCTTATTTGATGGTGTCTTCCTGTATGTAAATCAATTTCTAATAAACTTAAATCTTTTACTTTATTATATTTTTTTACTTTATAATCTAATTTGGCTAATTTAGCATTTTTCTTTTCTTTTTTTACAACTCTACTTGTATTGGTTCTTTCTTCTTTATATAAATAATCTTCTAAACTTCCTTGTTCTGGTATTATTTTTCCATCTACTACAGCTAAATATTTTTTCTTAAAAACTTTTTCTCTTATTTGGTTGCTTAATCTACTTGCTGCTTTTGAAGTTTTTGCAAATACCATAATTCCTCCTACTGGTCTATCTAATCTATGAACTAGTCCTATATATACATTTCCTGGTTTATGATATTTTTCTTTTATGTATTTTTTTACTTCTGTCAGCAAGTCATTGTCATTTGTTTTATCTGCTTGTGATGGTATATTCGGTTTTTTCTCTACTACTATAATATGATTATCTTCAAACAATATCTTTAAATTTTGCATTTATTTTTCCCATCTTCCATAAATTCCACATGGTAAAACTAGTTTTGAATTTTCCATAGGAATTCCTATTTCTCCTGATTCTAGTTTTCCCTTATATTTTCTTTCTACTGTTACATTTAATATGTTTTGTAAAACTGTGCTAGATATTCCTGTTGTATAAGAGTTAATTAGGAAAAATAATGGATTTTCGGATAATACTTGTGAACACAATTCTACTAAATCATAAATGTTTTCCTCAAATTGCCATACTTTCCCTTTTGCTCCTCTTCCATAAGATGGTGGATCCATAATAATAGCATCATATTTGTTTCCTCTTCTAATTTCTCTATTTACAAATTTTACTACATCATCAATAATAAATCTAACTGGTCTGTTTTGTAGTCCAGATGAGGTTACATTCTCTTTTGCCCAAGTTGTCATTCCCTTTGAACTATCTACATGACATACTGAAGCACCTGCTGATAGGCATGCAACAGTTGCTCCTCCTGTATAGGCAAATAAGTTTAATACTTTTATTTCTCGTTTGGCTGATTTTATTTTTTGTATCATCCAATCCCAATTGACCGCTTGTTCTGGAAAAAGTCCTGTATGTTTAAATCCCATTGGTTTAATATTAAATGTTAAATTTTTATAATGTATTTGCCAACTATTTGGCATTTTTTTCTTAAATTCCCATGCTCCTCCACCTGTTTTGCTTCTATGATAGGTGGCATTGATTTCTTTCCATTTTCCTGGGAAACTTTTATTTTTCCAAATAATTTGTGGGTCTGGTCTTGCTAGTATTACGTCTCCCCATTTTTCTAATTTTTGACCTTCTGCCATATCTAATATTTTATATTCTTTCCAGTTACTTGCTAGTTTCATTTATTTTCCTCTTTTCCTAGAATGTTTTAATTTTATCATATTTTTATAGAAATAACAATATTTGAAATTAAAAAAACGCCACATTTGGCGTCTAATTAGTCGGATTTTTGTTTTTTACAGTATTTAGTTTTACATTATGTAAAGTATTGGGCGGAAAGTACCGTTGCCGTTGTCTTCGTCAGAGTATCTAAAACGTCCGCTAGCTCTGTCGCCGCTGTACCTGCCATAATAGCCTCCACGATAAACAAACTGAGCGCTAGTACTAGTATTATTTTTTTCTGCTACATATTCCCAACAATTACCTTCTAAATCATATATGTTTTGCACTTTATCATTATTATTTTTTCCTGAATTTGCTTTACTTCCTGTATGTCTTTCTCCATTATATACTTTTACATCAAATACGTTTTTTCCTGTTGCATCATATTTTCCATCAACAAAGTGCATTACCATATCCCATTGGATTCCTGAACTCATTGCACTTTTTACTATATTATTATTATACATTTTTGTTTTTGCTATTTCTTTAAACTCTGTTTGGGATTTACTTGTATATACTGTTGCATTTTGCTTACTTACTACTGTTGTTCCATCTGCATCTTTTCCTGCTTCATATCTTCCTATATAAAATCCATTATATTTTAACACACTTTCTCTTTCTGCATTTTCATTATTTTCTGCATTATCTTCTCCTTGATTTATTCCTTCTGGTAAATATCCTGTATCTGTAAATGTATTTTCTGAAGTAGAGGTATAATTACTTGGATAACTTAAATCTCTTTGATAACTAGCTTCATCTTTTACTGGTATCCACACAAATTGATTAT
>CAUWKC010000028.1:0-17680 GCA_963559365.1 uncultured Clostridia bacterium
CCTTCTCCGTCCCCAAAAAGACCCAAAAGCGTTCTTCTCCCTTCCCCAAAAAGACTCCAAAGACCAAAAGGGAAAAAAAGAACCGTCCCTATTGTCTCATAGCGATTGACAAAAAAAATAATAAACGGTAAAATGATATTAGGTGATAATATGAAGACAAAAGAGAAATTGAGTGGGAAGAAATTTTATGTTAGGGTTACGCTGAAAGGTATAATAAGCTTTTTGGCTTTTATTCTTGGATTATTATATTTGGTTATTTTTTATAATTATTATTTCGAAAGGGGTCAAGTATATGCAGTAGAGGCTTTTTCGGATGGGAAAAATGTTGATATAAGTGAAGCAAAAAGAGTTAATTTGGAAGAGATTTTGGAAGCTAATGCTAAGGATGGAAGAAAAGAAGAATATAGTGTGCAGGAAACTACTTTGGAATATATTACAAAATATCGAAATAATGCTAGTTTGCCTAAAGGGCAAATACAGGTTGTGCAGGAAGGCAGACAGGGAAAACAAGAGATTACAATGAAAAAAACTTATCAGAATGAGGAACTTATAGGGGAAGAACAGGTTTCTAGTAAAGTGACTAAGGCTTCTGTTAACAAAATTGTAGAGGTGGGGACAGGAAATAGGACAAGTTACTATCGTGTAAAAGTTGGCGATAATGTGTATGTTACATCTGATAGATTGTCGGTTATGGTGGAACCAAACGAACAGGCACAGAAAATAGCTACATTAACTAAAGATTCGAAGTTAAAGGTATTACAAATACAAAATGAATGGTATCGAATTTCTTGTGGTAGTACAGTTGGTTATGTGAAGTCTGAAAGTACAACTTATATAGATAGTAGTGTAAAGCAAGAGACACAAAATGATGTGAAAACAACAAAGAGTAAAAATGAACTAATTGCTAATTTGAATTTTGGAATGGCATTAAATAAACCAAGTGGATTAACTTTGGAACAATTTAAAAAAGTATTGTCAGATGGTAAAGATAAAAATAAAATATTTGAAAATAATGCAGAATATTTTTATTACATAGAAAAACAATATAATATTAATGGGGTCTTTATAGCAGCAGTAGGAATTCATGAAAGTGCTTGGGGAACTTCAAAAATAGCAAAAGAGAAAAATAATTTGTTTGGATATGGTGCTTATGATTCGAATCCATATAATGGAGCATATAATTTTTCTGAATATTCTGAAAGTATTGATTTGATTGCAAGGGTATTTGTTAAATATTATATTAATCCTAAAGGAACCAATATTTATGGAGGTGAGAAAGCAGCAGGAACTTATTATAATGGACCAACATTAAGTGGAATTAATACACGATATGCAACTGATAAAAATTGGGCAAATGGAGTTTATAATCATATGAAATATTTATATAATAAATTGTAAAAAATTCTTGCTATTTTTTACAATTTATTGTATGATATAATGGCAAGTGTGAGATTTAGGAAAATTTGCCAAAAGAGATTTAGAAAGGGGCATAAATAATGAAAAAAGGAATTATAAGTATTACTATTATGATGCTAATTATTGGAATATTTTGCATAGCAAATCCAGTTTATGCAGAAGGAAATGCAATAGACGAAAAAACAGAAAGTAAAATTATCGAACTAAAAGAACAAGAACTTAAATCTATTGAAGATTATAAAGTAAAATATGGGTCAGATGTATATGGTACTGTTGCTTATATTTTAAATCTTGTTAGAATCTATAGTATACCATTAGCTTTTTTAGGAATTGCAATAGGAGCAATTCATCAATATATAATAGGAGTTAGAAAATTGGACACATTAGAAAAAGGAATGGCGTTAATAGTAACATGTGTCACACTTTTAATAATATGCCAAATTTTACCATTAGCTTTTGCAATATTCGTAAAATTTGGAAGGGGGTAACCAATGAAAGTTTTATTTGCTGTAAGTAATGAAGAAATATCAGAATCTATCGTAAAAAAATATCAAAAAGAATATAAACAAATTATTTCATATAAAAACGTCTATTACTTTAATGCAATATTAAAAGAATTACAAAAAGACAAAACGTATGATAGAATTGTTATAAGTGAGGACTTAGAAGCTTTTACTCATACGCAATATGATCAAATTGACAAATTTATTTTTGAAAAATTAGACAGTATAAGTGATGAAGCTTCTAATGTAAGAGGAAATGATACACCAATTATATTAATTTGTTCAGACAGAAGAACAAAATCAGAATCTATGCTAGTAAAATTATTTGGAATAGGAATTTATAATGCAATCATAGGAAATGATAGAAGCGTTGATGAAGTATGCCGTTTAATTAATAGACCTCGTGTAAAAAAAGAAGCAAAATCTTATTATAAAATTGATACAGAAGAAGTAAACTATCAAGCAGAAAATGAAAACGATGTCAGTGAAATGGAAATACAAAATATTGTAGCACATTATAAAAGATTAGGAAAAAATGAAGACCGTTATGTTGATAGTTTTAATAATATAGCAGCACAATATAATGACACTCAATTAAGAATTATAACAAAATTTTTGCCATTAAATGTACGTGCAGTATTGGAAGAAAAATCAACTAAATATCAACAAATAATGTCTTTTAATAATAGTGTTTCTGATACTTTAAGAAAAAATAAAAATGACAAAGATGAAGGACCAAGTCAAGTTCTATTAAAATCAAAAAACAGAGAAACTATATTATCTAAACCAGTAGTTATTCCATCTGCTGTTAATATGAACGGAACACAAAAATTAGCTAGAAAAAAAGTAACACAACAACCAGTACAACAAATACAAATGCAACCAGAACCAATTATTGAAGAATTAGAAGATTTTGAACCTATAACTACTGATGTAGAAGATATACAAGAAGTAGAAGAAGTAGTACAACCAGTAAAACGTGGAAGAGGAAGACCAAGAAAAAATCCTGTTTCTGTTTCAACAACAGAAGTAGAACAACCAACAAAACGTGGAAGAGGAAGACCAAGAAAAAATCCTATTCCTGAGCAAATAATAGAGCAACCAGAACAAGAACCAGAAGAAGATTTTATGCTACCAGGATTAGAAAATTATCAAGAAACAGAACAAGAAACACCAGTTACACAAACAGAACAAGAAGTATTTTTACCAGGATTTGAGGAAGAAGAAGAACCAATTTATCAACCACAACAGCCTATGTATCAGCCACAGCCAATCCAACCAGTACAGCCATTACAAGTAGAAGATGATTATGAACAAATAGATTTATCAAATTTATTAACACCAGATAAAAAAATAGCTACTTTTGTAGGAACAAGTAAAAATGGAACTTCATTTATTGTTAATAATATAGCAGAATTAATGTCATCAATTGGAATAAATACTGCTATTTTAGATACTACAAAAAATAGAAATTCTTATTATATTTATACAAAAAATGAAGAACCACTAAGAGAAATTGCAACCCATAGTATTGCAGGCTTAGCAAAAGGAATAGCAAGAGGAATTACAGTTAATAAAAATTTAACTGTTTATACTTCTTTACCAGATGAAACAGATAGTGTAAATCATGTAGACAAAATATTAGAAACATTATTAAGAAATCATTCTTTAATTTTAATAGATACTGATTTTGAAACACCATTTGGTTATTTTAAACAATCACAAGAAACTTATTTAGTACAAAGTATGGATATTTTAACTATTCAACCATTAACAGCATTTTTAAAAGAATTAAAAATGAAAAATATATTGGATGAAAGAAAATTAAAAATTGTTCTAAATAAAATGGTGAAAATTAGAGGAATTCGAGATGAAGTTATTATTGGAGGAATGGCATTTTATAATGACCCAGCAATGTCTTTTATGACAGAACTATTTGACAAAGATAGGATAAAATATGTATCTATCCCATTTGAAGAAGAAACTTATATACGTTACTTAGAAGGAATCATCGAATGTGAAATCTCATTAAAAGGTTATTCAAAAATATTTATACAAACATTAAGAGAATTAGGAAATATGATATATCCAATTGTTAATACAGGAACAAGAAATAACCAAAATTATCAACCACCATCAGCATATAATAATCAAGGAAATAATTTTTCTTCTAGTATGAATAATACTTTAGATAGAATGAAAAGAGGTTATTAAAACATAAGAAAGAGGAGGAAACAAAATCGTGATAATAGCAGTAGTAGTAATCTTAGTATTAATAGTGTTTGGATTAATTGCTTATAATGTAACTATTCACAAAAAAATACAAAAATTCAAAAACATGAATCAAAAGATTACAAATTTATATGTAGTACAAGATTTTATGAATGCGATAGGAGAAACATCAACAGTTGAACAAAAAATAAAGAAAATTAATGATATTTTAATTGAAAGATATGAAATAAAATATTCTACAATTGTTGTGTTTGACGGAGCAGAATATCAAGTTAAAGCATCTAATGTTGATAAAAAACATTGGAATTCTTTGAAAGCTTTGCAAAATATAGATATGTTCAAAGATAGTATAGAATCAGCAACACCTAAATATGTAACAGTAAACAATGAAAATGAAAGACTACCTTATCAAGAAATGGAATTTGGTAGAGCAAAATCAGCTATTTTCTTTCCTCTTTATATTGACAATGTTTATATTGGATATTGGATTATAGAAAGTGGAACACCACATGATTTTGATAATGTAGATACAACAGTATTAGAAGTTATTAAAGAAAATATTGTATCTGTTTTAAAGACAGTTGTTCATCAAAAAACTTTAGAATCAATTGTAAGAAAAGACCTATTTACTGGGTTATATTCAGAAGAATATCTATATGGAGAAGGAAAGAAAATTATAGACCAGTATACAATATCTACAATTTGTATGTTTAAAATTATTAATTTACAAGAAATTAATAAAAAATATTGTAGAGAACTAGGAAATAAAGTTATTACTAAAATCAGTGAATATATAACAGAAAATATTGCAAAAGATTATGTATTTGTTCGCTATATGGGACCTAAATTTGTAATTGCTTTTTCAGGGGTAGAAGCGAATGGAGTAGCTGACTTTTTAAACGAAATCAAAGAAAAAGTTGAAACTATGCAAATAGAACTAACAGAAGAAGAAAGACAAAATACTACCTTAGAAGTAAAACCAGTAGTAAAAGACAAAAAAAATGTAGACTGCAGAGAAATAGCTATACCAAAATTAAATTTTGTTATATCATCTTACTACAAAGGAACAGGATTAGAAGAAGTGTTAAAAAAATTAGAAGAATACTTAGATCATGCAGATTGCCAAGAAAGTGATATAACCAATATATAAAGGAGGATAATATTATGGAATTTGACAAAACAATGCATTTTAAAGTTGAAAGAGAAGAAAATGTAAAATGTAGAGAAATCCTAAAGGAAGTATATGAAGCATTAGTAGAAAAAGGATATAACCCAATAAATCAAATTGTTGGTTATATCTTATCAGGAGACCCAACTTACATAACAAGTCATAAAGATGCTAGAAACAAAATTAGAGTTATCGAAAGAGACGAATTATTAGAAAAAATGGTAAAAGATTATATAGGATTAGATGAAAAATAAAATGAGAATGTTAGGAATTGATTATGGAGAAGCACGAGTAGGAATTGCTATAACAGATGCTTTAAATATTACAGTACAGGGATTAGAAACTATACAAAGAAATGGGTCTGATAAAGTTGTATTAAAGCGTTTAGACGAGATTTTGGCAAAATATGAAGTAGAAACAATAGTAGTGGGAATGCCATTTCATATGAATGGGGATATATCTCAAAGAGCAGAAGTAACAAATGCTTTTATTCATAAATTAAAATGTAAATATAACAAAATTAATATTGAAACTATAGATGAAAGACTAACAACTGTGGAAGCCCATAAAACAATGAATTTTTTAGATATCAACAAGAATAAAAAAAGAAATATTGTAGATACTATATCAGCAGTTTATATTTTAGAAACTTACTTAAATAAATATAAAAATTCATTGCAAAATAATTAAAAATAGGTTATTATAAAAACTATAATAATAAAAATAGAAAGGAGAAAGATAATGGAAGAAAATTTTGAAGGAGAAGAATTAGATAATATAGTAGTATTAAATGATGAAGAAGGAAATGAAGTAAAATTCGAATTCTTAGATTTAGTAGAATTAGATGAAGAAGAATATGTAGTATTATTACCAGTTACAGAAGAAGGCGAAGAAGAAGAAGGAGAAGTTGTTATTTTAAAAGTAGAAGATACAGACGAAGAATCTGATGAAGAATCTTATGTAAGTATTGAAGATGAAGAAATTTTAAATAAAGTATTTGAAATATTTAAAGAAAAATTCAAAGATGATTTTGATTTTGTAGATTAAAAAATAATAAGACGGATTTTTCCGTCTTTCATTTTTTAGAGGATAAAAGGAGGAAAGCAAATGAAAAATTTTTCTACATGGATGATACTTGTTTTTGTAGCTATGTTTTGGATATTTAGAGTAGTAGTAGCATTTTCTTATGAATTAGGAATTGATTTAGGAGGAATAGTACCATTTAACAAAACTATGGAAATTATTTTATTATTTGTTGTGTTAATATGTATGATATTTATTGTCAAAAGAAAAATGATAGGAGCTTTAATTTATTTATTAGTTTATGGCATGTATTTTGGAGGAGATTTAGTAACAGGTATTAATACATTATTAAATGCTAGTTCAGAAGTGAATAGTTTAAGCGCAGGAGCATATTTAAACCTTTTTATATCTTTTTTAGGTATTTTATTACCAGTTGCTGTAATGTTTGATTTATTAGTAGATAAAAATAGAAAAGCAAATCCAAAGCATAAGCAAACAGATTGGTTTTATAATAATAAACAATTTGATAGAAAATTGGATGAAAGAGCTGATAAAAATAATTATAGAACCATGTAGTAATTTATAATAAATTGAAGAAAAATATTGTAAAAAGTGGGTGAAAATGATGAATGACGAAAATATGACAAAAACTAATATTAACTGGTATCCTGGTCATATGGCAAAAACTAGAAGACAGATAGAGCAAGATTTAAAAATGGTAGATATAGTAATTGAATTGTTAGATGCGCGTATTCCAATTTCTAGTCAGAATCCAGATATAGCTAGCATTACAAGAGGGAAAAAGAAAGTAATGGTATTAAACAAATGTGATTTAGCAGATGAAAAACAGAATCAAAAATGGGTAAGCTATTTTGAAAAAGAAGGAATACCAGCTGTTTTAACAGATTCTAATTCAGGAAAAGGAATTGAACAATGTATTCGAAAAATTGAGGAGATTATGAGTAAACAATTGCAAGAGCAAGCTAACAAAGGGAGAATAGGAAGAAAAATAAGAGCTATGATATTAGGGATTCCTAATGTAGGAAAATCATCTTTTATTAATCGAATTTCAAAAAGAACAACAGCAGGAGTAGGTAATAAGCCAGGAGTAACAAAACAAAAGCAATGGATTCGTATAAATGAAAAAATAGAATTATTAGATACTCCAGGTGTTTTATGGCCAAAATTTGAAAATGAAAAAGTAGCTTTACATTTGGCTTTTACTGGTACAATTAAGGAAGATATTTTAGAAAGAATTGATATTGCATATTATCTAACAAAATTTTTAATTGAAAATAAACCAGAAATTATATGTGAAAGATATAAAATTTCAAAAGATTTGATAAAACAAAAATTAGAACAAGAACAAGCGGAAAATGAAAATATTTACGAAATTATGCTAGAAATTGGACGAAAAAGAGGATGTCTTATTTCTGGTGGTAGAGTAGATGAGGAAAAAACAGCAAGAATATTATTAGATGAATTTAAAAATGGAATTATGGGAAGAATTACTATTGAGCAAGTGAGGTAAAAAATGGAAGAATTATTAGAATTGAATAGACCAGAAGAAGAAATTAATTTGCTTTCACCATTAACATGGGCATATGTAGGAGATTGTGTTTATGAATTATATATTAGAACTCATCTTGTTAGTACTACAAATTTAAAGCCACATAAATTACATATAGAAGCTATTAATTATGTTAAAGCGAAAAGTCAAGCAGAGTTATTAGCAAAAATTTATGATGATTTAACAGAAGAAGAAAAAGATATTGTAAGAAGAGGGAGAAATGCAGAAAATCATCATTTGCCAAAAAATTCAAATGTACAAGAATATCATCATGCAACTGCATTTGAAGCTTTAATAGGGTATCTATATTTAACTAAAAAATGGAAACGATTAAAAGAAATTTTATCTAAATGAATATAATAGTTGACGAATCTGTGAAAAAATGATATAAATATAAAGTATCAAAAAGGCCCCTTGGTCAAGCGGTTAAGACGCCACCCTCTCAAGGTGGAATCATGGGTTCGATTCCCGTAGGGGTCACCAAAATTTAGTAAAATAAATATTAAAAGGGAGTAGCTTTCCGTTACTAATCAACAGTCGCGATATTTAATATATCTGGTTAGTAAGCTAAAACATAGTAAGCAAGACTTTTAAAAGGAAAAAACACAAAATCCTTTTAAAAGTTTTTTTATTGCAAATATTAATAACAAAGGAGTTGATTTAAGTTGGAAAACAGTAAAAAGTGGTTTAACAAAGAAATCAAAGAAGTGGAGGAAGAACTAGCAACCAATTTAGAAAAAGGATTATCTAAAGAAGAAGTGAAAGCAAGGCAAGAAAAGTATGGGCTTAATGAGTTGAAAGCAGCAAGTAAAAAAACTTTATTGCAAAGATTTTTAGATCAATTCAAAGACTTTTCTATTATTGTTTTAATAATAGCAGCTATAGTGTCTGGTATTGTAGGAATTGCAGAAGGAGAGGGGATTACAGATACCATTATTATTTTAATAGTAGTATTAGTAAATGCTATTATAGGAGTTTCACAAGAAGCCAAAGCAGAAAAATCATTAGAAGCTTTACAGAAATTAACAGACCATGCTTCTAAAGTAATGAGAAATGGAGAAGTAGTTGTAATACCAGCCAAAGAATTAGTACCAGGAGATATTGTAGTATTAGATACAGGAGATTACATTCCAGCAGATTTAAGAATTATAGAAGCCGTTAATTTAAAATCACAAGAAGCTTCTTTAACAGGAGAATCTGTACCAGTAGAAAAAAATATAGAAAAAATTGAAGAACAAGAAATTGGAATTGGTGATAGAATTAATATGTTATTTTCTTCTAGTTTAGTAACATATGGAAGAGGAAAAGGAATTGTTGTAGAAACAGGAATGACAACAGAAGTTGGAAAAATTGCAGGAATGATAAACAGTTCAGAAAAGCAAGAAACACCATTACAGCAAAAACTAAATAAGTTAGGAAAAACATTAGGAATAGCAGCATTAGCCATTTGTATTTTAATTTTTATAGTTGGTTTAATACAAGGTAAAGAACCAATCCATATGTTTATGACAGCAGTAAGTTTAGCAGTAGCAGCTATTCCAGAAGGACTAGTAGCAGTATCAACTATTGTGCTAGCTATAGGTGTACAAAAAATGGTAAAGAAAAACGCTATTGTGAAACGTTTACCAGCAGTAGAAACATTAGGAAGTGCAACTGTTATATGTTCTGATAAAACAGGTACTTTAACGCAAAATAAAATGACAGTAGAAAAAATATTTATAAATGGTGAAACACAAGAAATAGAAAAAGTAACTGATGAAAACGAAGATTTGAAAAAATTAGTTTATGCTAATATGTTATGTAATGATACTAAAATAACAAAAGATGGAACATTAGCAGGAGATCCAACAGAAACAGCTTTAGTAGATATGGCTTTCAAATTAAATTTTGACAAAAGTATTTATGATAAAACACCACGTTTAAACGAAGTGCCATTTGATTCTGACAGAAAATTAATGACAACAGTAAATGAACAAGATGGAAAATATATTGTATACACTAAAGGTGGAGTTGATGAATTATTAAAAAGATGTAATGCTTATATAGCAAATGGAGAAATAAAACAAAACTTAAATGACTATATACAAGTAATTCATAAACACAACGAGAATATGGCAAAAGAAGCTTTAAGAGTATTAGCATGTGCATATAAAGAAATTGACCATAAACCAACAGACGAAGAAATGGAAAACATTGAAAATGATTTAATTTTTATCGGAATGGTTGGAATGATAGATCCACCAAGAGAAGAAGCAAAAAAAGCAGTAGAAAAATGTAAAACAGCTGGAATAAAAACAGTTATGATAACAGGGGATCATAAAATTACAGCAACAGCAATTGCTAAAAAATTAGGAATTTTAGAAAAAGAAGAAGAAGCTATTACTGGATTAGACCTAGAAAAAATGTCAGATGAAGAACTAGAAAAAAATATCAGAAAATATTCAGTTTATGCTAGAGTATCACCAGAACATAAAGTTCGTATTGTCAAAGCATGGCAAAAAAATGGAGAAATTGTAGCCATGACAGGTGATGGAGTTAATGACAGTCCAGCATTAAAAACATCTGATATCGGATGTGCTATGGGAATAGTAGGAACCGATGTAGCTAAAGAAGCAGCAGATGTTATATTAACCGATGATAACTTTGCTACAATAGTATCAGCAGTAGAAGAAGGAAGAAGAATTTATGATAACATACTAAAAGTAATACAATTTTTATTATCAAGTAATGTAGGAGAAATTGTAGTATTATTATTAGCAACATTAGCAACACCAATATTTGCTCAATGGTTTGGAATTACAGACATTTCTCATTTAGAAATCCTATTACCAATCCATATTTTATGGATTAACCTAGTAACCGACTCATTACCAGCATTAGCATTAGCATTTGATCCAGCAAACAGTGATATCATGAATCGTAAACCAGCAAAACCGGGAAAAGGAGTCTTTACAAGAGGAATGACATGGAGAGTAATTTATCAAGGAGTCATGATAGGATTATTAACATTAGCAGCATTTATGATAGGATTAGCAACAACAACCACACCAATAGAAGGACTAACATTAGACGAATCAAAAATAGAAGTAGGACAAACAATGGCATTTGTAACACTTGCACTATCAGAACTAGTCCATGTATTCAACGTAAGAAACAACAAAAAATCATTATTCAAAACAAAAATATTCAACAACAGCAAATTAATTTGGGCAGTCATTGGATCTGCTGTTCTAATGCTTGTTATTTTAACTGTACCAGTATTAAGAAGCATTTTCAGCATACCAATATTACCAACCAAAAATATTATAGAATTAATATGTTTAGTATTTGCTCCATTAGTAATAGTAGAATTATTTAAATTATTAAAAATAAATACAGCCAAAGACGAATGAGACATCAGGGACAGTTCAAATTTGTATCACTTTTTTTGGGGATTTATGGCGGAAAATGTCGAACGACATAAACCATTATTTTTCGCCATAAATCCCCAAAAAAAGTGATACAAATTTGAACTGTCCCTCTTGTTTCATTTTATAAAATATGATAAGATAAGGTCGATAGGAGATGAGACAGATGAGTGAAAAATTTTATGTTACAACACCAATTTATTATCCAAGTGGAAAATTTCATATTGGAACAGCATATACAACAGTTTTGGCAGATAGTATGAAGAGATATCATAAATTAAAAGGTGAGGATACTTATCTTTTAACAGGAACTGATGAGCATGGACAGAAAATAGAGGAGAAAGCTAGGGAAGTAGGGAAAACTCCAAAGGTTTATGTTGATGAAATGGCAGCTATGGCAAAGGATTTATGGGCAAAGATGAAAATTGAATATGATGATTATATTCAAACTACAGAGCTAAGGCATGAGAAAGTTGTGCAGAGGATTTTTGATCGTTTTATGGATCAAGGTGATATTTATAAAGGTGAGTATGAAGGGTGGTATTGTATTCCTTGTGAGACTTTTTTTACTGAAACACAGTTGGTTGATGGTAAATGTCCGGATTGTGGTAGAGAAGTAAAATTGATGAAGGAAGAAGCGTATTTTTTTAATATGAAAAAATATGCAAATAGATTGTTGAAATATTATGAGGAACATCCAGATTTTATTAAACCAGATTATCGAAAAAATGAAATGATTAATAATTTTATTAAACCAGGGTTAGAAGATTTATGTGTTACTAGAACTTCTTTTGATTGGGGAATTAAAGTTTTAAGAGATCCGAAACATGTTATTTATGTATGGCTAGATGCTTTAACAAATTATCTTACAGCTTTGGGATATTTGTCTGAAGATGATACATTATTTCAAAAATACTGGCCAGCGGATTTACAAATTGTGGGTAAAGATATTGCAAGATTTCATTTGATTTATTGGCCAATTTTTTTGATGGCACTTGATTTGCCTTTGCCAAAAACAATTTTGGTTCATAATTGGATTATGATGAAAGATGGAAAAATGTCAAAATCAAAGGGAAATGTAATTTATCCAGAAACATTAATAGATCGTTATGGTTTGGATAGTGTACGTTATTTCTTGTTACGAGAAATGCCAGTTTCCCAAGATGGTATTTTTTCACCAGAGGCATTTGTAGAAAGATATAATTTTGATTTATGTAATGATTTAAGTAATCTATTAAATAGAACTGTATCTATGGTAAATAAATATTTTAATGGAAATGTGCCTTCTTATAATGGAACACCTAATGAAGTAGATGAAGAATTTGAAAATTATACTCTGGAACAAATTGAAAAATTTGATAAAAAATGGAATGAATATGAAATTGCCAATAGTATTCAAGAAATTTGGAATTTGATTGCTAGAACTAATAAATATATTGATGAAACTATGCCTTGGGTTTTAGTAAAAGAAGAACAAACAGAAAAGTTGAAAAGTTGTTTATATCATTTGATAGAAAATTTAAGAAAAATAGCAATTTTAATTAAACCATTCATGAATGAAACTGCAGAAAATATTTTTAGGCAAATAGGAATTGAAAAAGAAGAAATGAAAACATGGGAAAACTTGAAAGTATATAATAAACTTGAAAAAGTAAAAGTAATAGAAAAAGGTGAACCAATTTTTATGAGATTAAATGCAGAAGAAGAAATTGAATTTTTGAAAAACATTATGAAAAAATAAAATATGAAATGGAGGAAAAACTAATGGGGAAAACAAAAGATAATAAAAAAGTAAAAAAAGGAAAACATAAAGAAAAAGCAACTTTAGGAGATGTATTATTTAGAGTTTTAGTCATAGTTGCTATTTTCTTTATTGCTGTTATAATGTATGCTACTTATTTAAAAGGAATTATTGGATAAAAACAAAGTAACAATATAAAGTAGGATTAAATTAAATTCTACTTTTATTTTATATTTTTTAATAAATAGGCTACTAAAAAATAAAAAAATAGTATATAATAGAAAAAAATGAAAAAGGATGTAAAAAATGGTAAAAGATAAAGAAGATGATATGGATATCTATAAAATATCAATAAATGTACCAATCAATAAGAAAAAAATAATTATTATGTTTTTCATTTTTTTAATTATTATTGGTTTATTTATTATTGCAGAAAATTCAATCAATTTAATAAAACAACATAAAGTATATGAACAATATCAAGCACAACTAGCAACTTTGCAGCAACAAGAAAAAGAAAAACAAATAGAATTAGAAAAAAAGAGGCAAGAAAAAATACCAAAATTAACGCAACAGCGGTAGAGATAACTTAAATAATATTTATCATTCAGAAAATAAAAGAGTATTTTTAACATTTGATGATGGTCCATCTTCTGTAACAGGTTCTATTTTAGATATTTTGAAACAAGAAAATGTCAAGGCAACATTTTTTGTGTTAGGTAATAGAGTAGAAGTTATGCCAGAAACAGTGAAAAGAATTTATGAAGAAGGACATTATATAGCTAACCATGGTTATAGTCATGTATATTCTACAATTTATACTTCGCCAGAATCAGTATTAAATGAATATAACCAATGCAATAATGCTGTTAAGAATGCTATAGGTGTACCAGAATATAATTCTCATTTATTTCGTTTTCCAGGAGGATTACCAGGAGGTCCTTATGCAGATATAAAATTGCAAGCAAAAGAATTATTATCGCAAAACGACATATTAAATATTGATTGGAATGCTTTATCAGGAGATGCAGAAACAGGAGAACCAACTATAGAGTTTGAAATGAATAGAATTATAGACACAGTATCTAATAAAAATAGCGTTGTTATACTAATGCATGATGCACAAGCAAAAAAAGTAACTGCAGAAGCTTTACCACAAATTATTTCTTGGTTACGAGAAAATGGTTATGAATTTAAAAATTTTTATGAAATTATAAAATAGGAGGAAAAAAAATTGTCCCATACAATAGAAGAAAAATTAGAATATTTAGGATTAAATTTAGACAAAATACCAGCAAATATCAAAAAAAATGAACCATTAGAATTTAGAGTTCCCAAATTTTATGACGAAAAACAATATAGACAATATAAATATATTCCAATTAAAGAAATACAAATTTTATTAACACCAACTAATCGACTAGACGAAATCGAAGAAAAATATAAAAAAGCAAGTCCTTTAATTGATTATTTAGATAGTAAAAACGAAAAAAATATTTTGAAATACACTACATTCTTAAATATGTTAAAGCAAGTAAAAATAGAAGATATTGAAAAAATAGAACAAGAACAAGAAAATTTAAATAAAAAAATACCTTTTAAAGTTAAATTTGAAGGAAACTACTTATGGCAAATTTACTATTCAGAAAATACAGATAAATATTTTATGTTAGTACCAACAGAAGATTCAGATTATTCAACATTTTTTTATTTATTAAAAAAACAATTAGAAAGAAAAAGAACAGGTAAAATTTTTGTACCTATAAGAAATGTAGGATATAGTAAAGAATTTTTAAAAAAATCTGAATTTGAGGACATTGAAAATTATTTATGGTTATTTACTAAAGACTGGCCATTAGTATATGAAGTATATGATAAATCAGGAAATTTAAGTATTCAAATCGTAGGAGAAACAGAAGTATATGAAAAGATAAAAAGTTCTTATAAAATAAAATTAGAAGATAAAGAGCAAGCAAGGCAATTTTATAAATTAATCAAAGCTATGTTTATATTACAAACAGAGCTACCACACTATTTTCATTTTAGAACTGACATTGGGAAAAAAGGAGAAATCGAATTTTATAACGAAGATAGAAAAATCGAATATGAAAATATTGTATCTTGGATGAATGATGAATATCAATTAGGAGAAGATAGAATATTTGTAGCAAAAGAGCAAATAGAAATAAATCGAAACAAATTAGAAAAACTAAAAATAGAAGTAGCAGCCCAAGAAATTGAATACCTTGCAAAAGAAAAGCAAATATCAACATTTTTAGCTTGTAAAAAATCATTTTTTGGAAAATTTAAATATTATTTTAAATATAGTAAAAAAAGAAATAAAGGATTAGTTCAAAAAGACAATTTTGGGGACGGAGAAGAAAAAGACCAAAAAGAAATAAAGCAAATAAAGAAAAAAGAAAAAGGCAAATTAAATCATACTATTGAAGAATTAGTAGAAATGTATTCTGAATTTGAAAAATTAGAAAAAGAGTTAAGGAATATTTTATTAGATATAAATAGTTTAAAATTAAAAAATAAAAACATGTCTAAAAAAATTGAAAATGCTACTTCATTTATTCAGGAAATTGATAATCATAAAAAAAGTATTTTTGAATTTTGGAAATATAGTAATAAAGATGAAATAGCAACATTACCAGAAGGTGAAGAAGAAGAAGTAAATATTATTAAAAAAATCACTAAAGTTTTTGATTATGAAGAAGATATTGAAAAATTTGGAAAGACGATGGATAATATCCAGAGAAAATCATTAGCAAAGCAAGAATTAGATAGTATATATATTGCTTCTACAGATTTGATTGAAATATTAAATAAAGTAAAAAATAATGAAGTAGCACCAAAAGATATAACAGCTAGTTTGAGAGAATTAAAAAAACAAGCAATAGAAGAAAAAACATTAAGTGAAAAGGAAGAATTTGATATTTTTGGTGGAATGGCACAAGATTTATCAAAAACATCTAAACTTAATAATAAAACTCATAGAGAAATTGCAAAAGATAAATTTACTATTTTGGAGATTAACAAAAATACAAAACAAATAGGATATAAATTATCTTTAGAGAATATAATTGAGAACATTAAAAATTCTTTAGCTAAAGTTACAATAGCAGAAGATTTACCAGTTTATAAAGCAATTAATGGAAATTTATTAGATGAAAAAGAATTTAATATATTTGATATGAATGCAGAAGCGGAAATTAATTATGCAAATATAAAAAATACTTCTAAAGAAATTAATTTTTATAAAATTAATTTAAAACAAGGGGCAAATGGTATTAGTTTTACAAATTGTATTTTTTATGATAATCAAAATAAAACACTACCAGTAGGACAAGATATATCTACTAAGATATTAGTAGATGTTTCTAAATTAACTATGGAAATAAAAGAAAAATTTTCTTTCAAAATGGTGGAATTTGAAAATGATAAGGATGATTTCTCACCAATTAATATAAAAACTGTTCATGTTTTTGAATATAATACTTAAAAACAAAAAACAATTGACAATGTAAAAATTATGTGCTAAGATACAAAAGTACATAATTTCTTATGCCGATGTGGCGGAATTGGTAGACGCACTGGATTCAAAATCCAGCGGGAAACCATGTGGGTTCGAGTCCCACCATCGGTACCACAAGTTTAGTAGACATATACTAAACTTTTCTAAAATAGGAAAATAAGGAGGAATAAAATTATGGAACTAAGAGGAAGTAAAACAGAACAAAATCTAATGGAAGCATTTGCAGGAGAATCACAAGCAAGAAATAAATATACTTATTTTGCAAGCAAAGCAAAAAAAGAAGGATATGAACAAATAGCTGCTATTTTTCAAGAAACAGCAGATAACGAAAAAGAACATGCAAAAATCTGGTTTAAATTATTACAAGGTGGAGATATTAAAGCCACAACAGAAAACTTAAAAGCAGCAGCAGAAGGAGAAAATTACGAATGGACAGATATGTATGACAGAATGGCAAAAGAAGCAAAAGAAGAAGGATTTGACCATATAGCTTATTTATTTGAAGAAGTTGCAAAAATAGAAAAAGAGCATGAAGAAAGATATAAAAAATTATTAGAAAATGTAGAAGATGGAATTGTATTTAGCCGTGATGGAGATAAAATTTGGAAATGTAGAAACTGTGGACATATTGTAATAGGAAAAGAAGCACCAGAAATTTGTCCAGTATGTAACCATCCAAAAGCATATTTTGAAATTAAAGCAGAAAATTATTAAAAATAAAATAAATTGTAAGAAAACAGATACAAAATGAAGTATTTGTTTTCTTTTTTATGTATATAAAAAATTATGTTAATAAGTAACTGAAATAATTATCTATGACATATTGACTTAATTCATTATTATTTATACAATATAAAAGGAAACACTTTAATAAACAAATGAAGAAAGGGGAATTTTTAAATGAAAACCAAAATAACAAATAGTAAAGGGATCACATTAATAGCATTAGTAATCACAATAATCGTACTTTTAATCCTAGCAGGAGTAACAATAGCAATGCTAACAGGAGAAAATGGAATATTAGCACAAGCAAGTAAAGCGAAAGAAAAAACAAACAAATCTCAAAGTGAAGAAGAATC
>CAUWKC010000029.1:0-17126 GCA_963559365.1 uncultured Clostridia bacterium
GACCATTTTGCATGGTTCTATATTTTACTCCTACTCCTTTTTGCACAAAACTTTGGTTTTGCGCAATGTTACATATTTAATAAAACAAATAGAAGAGCTATATTTTAGCTCCTCCCTTTGTGTCTTTCAATCAATTAAATTGTAAACTTTTTGTATATTTTATTTGAAATTTCAGGATTATCTTCAAAAATTCTTTCAACTATATTATCATTCTCTTTCATTTCAAATGGAACAACATAGCCTTCTAAAATTTCTGCTTTATTACGCAATAACTCATTTTCTTGATTTACATATATTTTAGATTTACCTTTTCCGTTTTTAGCTTCTTGAACTAAATTTGATACAGGTGAATTTCCGTCAAATGCAATAACTATTGCTTTTCTTCTTTCAAAAATTTCATAATTGAAACTTTTATAAATTCCTAATTCTTCAGATTCAGGTGATATGCATATACCGTCTACATTTTCATCTAATAATCTATTCTTAACTTTTTCAGTAACCATCTTAGGAACAATTGCATCGATTTCGATTTTCTTATTCATTTCTTTTGAAATATCTACTATTGCTTTTTCATATCCTTGCATTTTGTGTCCAATTACAAAATAAACATTATTACTATCCACTTTTTTTATAAAATTTTTCAACAATTTTAATCCTTCTTGTGTTGGTACAGTTTCTCTTCCCTTTGTATTAAAACTTCCTCCAGCGATTATAATTGGAATTTTGTCAGTAGGTAATGTTTTTATTTTTTCTTTTAATTCTTTTTCGGTTTCTATATTATTTGAGATTCTTAATTCTTCTTGATTTTCAGTTTCTTTAAAATTCTTTTCTTCCAACTCAAGTATTGCTTCTCTAATTGTTCTACCGTTTAAAAATTTTTCGAATTTTTTACTTTTTTCTTCAAAATATTTTTCACTATTATTAATAATTTCATCTTCGACTTCTCTCATTTTAGCAAAGTTAGCATCTGTTAAGTCTAATAAATTTTGAAGTGCTAGTTGTTCATCAAATGTATCAGAACCATAAAATCCACATCCATCAGTTCCCTGTACGCATTTTATTCCATTTTCTAAAAATGTTTTTATAGGATGATGTGTTAAATCACTTAAATTGTTTAGTCTTACATTAGAAGTTAGTTGAAATTCTATAACTGTTCCCGTATCTTTCATTAGTCTTATTAATTCACGTCCAGATTCGCTATCAAAGTCTTCTGAATACAAACCATGACCAATTCTAACTTTTGGCATTTTTTGTCCTTCTTCTAGTGATTCTTTTACACATAAAATTGATTTTCTTACATTATCTCTTAAACTATCATTTTCTCCTGCATGTATTCTTATTGTAAAATTTTTATCTTCATTATTAACATATTTTACGATTTCTTTAATTGCAGGTTGTAAATCTGATATATCATTTATTTCTTCTCCTATGAAGTCACTTCCAACTACATATGGACTTTTAGCAACTGCTCTTAATACATTAATATTTTCTTTTAAATATGTATTACTTGTTTTTTGGTCTTTTATAATTGTTAATGGAATTCTTCTAATTGCAAATAAATATCTAATTTTTACTCCTGTTTCTTTTTCAATTTGTGGTAATAATGAGTGTATTTCTTCTAATAATTTTATAGCAGGTTCACCGGTTTTTGCTAATTCTGTGTCTGCTATTTCTACATATTTTATTCCTTGTGTTTGATATTGTCTTGCTGTCCATAATAATTTGTCTTGTCTTAATGTATTATTTTTATATGGACTGTTTTCTTTTTTATCTTCTAACATTTTTTGTACAATTTTTAGAATATCTTGTTCTGGTATATTTTTTATTAATTCATTTGTTATTTTTATCTTTTTTTCTGATGTTATTCCTTTTGCAAATACATATCTATATATATAGCATTTTTCTAAATTAGTAAAAACTGCTTGACCATCTTTTAATATTGCTAAACTTGTTCTTATTTTTTCTATATTATATTGAGCATCTTCTTTATTGTTTAATATAAAGTCTGCAAAATTTATAAATGTATTGTCATCTATTTTTCTTGTTTTATATTTTCCTTGTAGTGGAGAATTTATAAATTGTTTTTCTATTTCTTCTCTTTGTTTATATATTTTTTCTTCTTGTTTTTGGCTTAATCTTAGATTTAACTTTTTAATATAGTATAATGGATATCTTACTTGATGTGCTATTCCTAATGCTATTAAACAATCTGGTGATAAATTAGCGTTAGCATGTGTATGTAAGTCGGTTCTAAATTTTGATTTTTTTAGTATATATGTTTTTACTATTGTTTTTTCAATTGGTAATTTGTATTTTTTTGTTTGTGACATTAATGTTTTTGTAATTGCTGGAATTTTAGCTTTTATCTCTATTCTATCTTCATATATATTTGCTATTTTTATTCCACCTAGTCTAAAAATATATACTTCTTCATTATTGCTGTTTATGCTTGCTGGTATTTTCCCTGTTATAATTTTCATGTCTTTTTCGTTTTTTACGGTTTCTATATTACATATTTTAGCTAAATTTGTAATTAAGTTTCCTGTATTATGGTTTGGAGTTTCTAAAATATAAGTTATTTCATCTGGATTTGTTTTGATTAAATTTACAATTATATCTTTTTCTTTGTCTAAATAAAACTTATTTATCACCTTTTTTCTCCTCACTTTCATAAATATTAATTTATATTATATCATATTTTATAGGTCTTTTGCAATACTTTATGTTAATTAAATTTAAAAGAAGTAGATTCTAAACTACTTCTTTTACTTAAATCTTCTTAAATAGTTTTCCATTTTTTCAATAAATTCTTCATTATTTTTTGTTTGTGTCATTTGACTAATAACTTGTTCGGTTACATCAGCAACAGGCATGCTATTTAATGCTTTTCTTAAAGCAAAAACAGTATCTTTTTCTTTTGGTGTCAATAATAAATCTTCTCTTCTTGTACCAGATTTATTTATATCAATTGCAGGGAAAATTCTTCTTTCTGATAGTTTTCTATCTAAGTGAACTTCCATATTACCTGTTCCTTTAAATTCTTCAAAAATAACATCATCCATTCTACTTCCTGTATCAATTAATGCAGTTGCTAAAATGGTTAAACTTCCACCAAATTCAATATTTCTTGCTGCTCCAAAGAATTTTTTTGGTTTATGCAAAGCTGCTGGATCAATACCACCTGATAATGTTCTTCCTGAAGAAGGTATTACTAGATTATAGGCTCTTGTTAATCTTGTAATACTATCTAATAATATTACAACATCTTTACCATGTTCTACTAGCCTTTTAGCACGTTCTAATACCATTTCAGCTACTTTTACATGATGTTCAGGCAATTCATCAAATGTTGAATGGATTACTTGACCTTTTATAGAACGTTTCATGTCTGTAACTTCTTCTGGTCTTTCGTCAATTAATAAAACAATTAATTCGGCTTCTGGATTGTTGGTTGAAATACTATTAGCTACATTTTTTAATAGAGTTGTTTTTCCAACTTTTGGTTGTGCAACAATCATTCCTCTCTGACCTTTTCCTATTGGTGACATTAAATCTATAATTCGTGTGGCATAATCTTTAGAATTTGTTTCTAATTTTAATCTTTCATTTGGAAAAATTGGAGTTAATTCATCGAATCTTTTTCTTTTCATTGCTTTTTCTGGATGTTCTCCATTTACTTCTCCTACAAATATTAAAGATGGAAATTTTTCTCCTTCACGAAATCTAGAAATACCTTTAATAATATCTCCTGTATCTAAGTGAAATCTTCTAATTTGTATCATTGAAATATAGACATCTTTATCACTAGATAAGAAATTTTCTCCTCTTAAAAATCCGTAACCATCTGGTAAGATGTCTAAAATTCCTTCAACTATTTCATCTCCATCATTGGTTAATTTATAATCTACAATTGGTTCTCCATTTGCGTCATATTGTCTTTCTACTAATTCTTTTTCTTCTATGTTATTTACAGTTTCATCTATTGAATCAGTTTTTGGTTGAACTTGAGTTAAAATAGTGATTAGTTCATCTTTTTTTAATTTTGAAATATTTCTGATATTGTATTGTTTGGCTAACTCTTTTAATTCTAGTAAAGTTAATGCTTCTAATTTTGACATAAAAGTCCTCCTTGTTTTACTATTTTTTATATTAATTTTTATGGGGAAAATAAAATAGAAATAATAATATTGTTATTATAACATAAATTTTGATAAAAAGAAATATTTTTTCCAAAAAAAGGAATATAATTTTAATTACATTCCTTTATCAATATAAACTCTTTCATTTGGATAATACATATCTAATTTTTCTCTTGCCATTTTTTCAATAAATTCTGGTGATGTAACATCATCTTTTTTCTTGGCTAGTTCTTCTTTATTTTCTTTTTCAATCTGAATTTTTGAAGCTAATTCAGAACTGTCTTGTGCGTATTGATTTAAAGCTTTTTGTTGATTTAATAAAGTGAATATGACATATATGGCAATTCCTATAATTAATAAATTTCTATAGATTTTTTTATGTTTTTTCATCAGTAATCTCTCCAATTTTATTATTGAATCCTTACGGATACTTCATTTTATATATTCTACATTTTTTTTAAAATTCCTTCTTTTATTTTCAATTTTTTACAATATTTTTTATTTTTTGTGCTTTTTTTAAAAAATTATTAAAACTTTTATTTACATTTATAAATAAAAAAGTAATTGGCTTAAAAATAATTTTATGTATTATTCCATAGATAAAATTAAAAGGGATTATTATGATTTTTAAGAATTTTATTATCATGTTTATTATTTTAACATTAATTTTTATAATATATGTGCTAATAAATATCATATAAATAATAGTTCCTAATAAGATTCCTAAAAACATAAATAAACGTAATTCTCCATTATTAAAAATAAAAACAGCATATAAAACTATCATTCCTGATAAAATCCAAAACATCATATCTTGTAAATATGTTACAAAATCACTTGTTTTTACTATTTTTCTATAAATTCTAAAAAAATCAAACAATAGTCCAATTATTATTCCTGTTATAATAAAAATTAAAAATAAATATGCTTGATTGGTAACCATTATTTGACTCCTTTCCTTTTTTATTTGAAAATTTTGCTAATAATACTAGTGCTTTTACTTTTTTCTGTTTCTTTATCAGTATAAGCTAGAGATGAAATATCTCCTTCTACAATTACTTCTGAAGTATCGATACTTAATTTATTGATACGTATATTTTCTCCTTTTACTGTTAATAATCCTAGTTCTGTTTCTAAAATAACAACTTGGTCATCAAAACTAAGTACATCTAATACTCCAGAAATACTTAATTTTCCTCTGTTTTCTAAAATAAGATTTTGAATCACTCCAGTAGACATGGTTTTTCTTTCATCTATTGTCATGTCCCCTACCTCCTTATTTGCTTGCTAAAATATATATATTCATAGTTTGTCTTATTTAGAACGAAAAAAAGAAAACTTGATTTATATTTTCAAGTTTTCTCAGATTACTATTCTTTGTTGATTAGCTTTTTATGAATTTCTTCTAAAATTTTATCTGCTATTGTTTCTTTAAAAGTAATAGAAATTTTTGATTCTGATACATGTAATTCTAACATATCTAACTTATTTTTTTCTATCAAATTTAAAATTGTTTTCATATTTTTAATATTTCTAATTATTCCATTTCCTATAATAGAAATTCTAGAAACATCTTTTTTTATGATACTTTTGACAGTGTTTTCTTCTATTATATCAGATATAACTGTTCCTGGTTTATTATTAAAGGTTGATTTTGTTATAATTGGTATTTTGAACTTTTCTCCTATTTCTACACAACGATTATGGAGTACTCTTGCTCCTTCGCTTGATATTTCTGACATTTCATTATAGGAAAGAGCTGATATTTTTTTAGCTTCTTTTAATTTTTTAGGATCTGTTGTATATACACCATCAACATCAGAAAAAATATAGCAATTTTTAGCTTCTAATGCTGCTGCTAATGCAACTGCTGTTGTATCAGATCCTCCTCTTCCTAGAGTAGTAATGTCTTTATTTTCGTTTAAACCTTGAAATCCTGCTACTACAACTATTTTTCCATTTTTTAGTTCTTTTATTATACGAGATGTATCAATATTTATAATTGTGGCATTTTGATTAGATAAATTTGTTAATATTCCTGCTTGCCAACCAGTTAAAGAAATAGATGGATAGCCTAATGAATTTAATAAAATACTTAATTTTGCACTTGATATTTGTTCTCCGCTGCTAAGTAAAACATCCATCTCCCTTTCATTTGTTTCTTCAGATAATTCATTTGCTTCAGAGATTAGTTGATCTGTTGTTTTTCCTTGTGCAGAAACTACCACAACAATTTGATGATTTTTTTTATGCAAATTTATAATTTTATCAGCTACTAATTTTAATTTTTCTTTATCTGCAACAGAACTTCCTCCAAATTTTAAAACTATGGTATCCATTTTAAATATCACCTTTTGTAAAAAAATATAGGGAGTTGATTTTAATTTAAATCTACTCTCTATATTATATGTTAAAATATCTGATTTGCTTATTCTTTCTTTTTTAAATAACTTTCCATAAATTTGTCAATTTCACCATCCATAACAGCTTGCACATTTCCCACTTCAAAATTTGTTCTATGGTCTTTTACCATAGTATACGGACAAAAAACATAAGAACGAATCTGACTTCCCCAAGCAATATCCATTTGTACGCCTTTTAAATCCTCAATTTTTTCTTTATGTTCTTTTTCTTTTAAATCTAATAATTTTGATTTTAGCATTCTCATGGCAGTCTCTCTGTTTTGAATTTGAGAACGTTCAGATTGGCAAGCAACTACAATATTAGTTGGAATATGTGTAATTCTAATAGCAGAAGAAGTTTTATTAATATGTTGTCCTCCTGCTCCAGAAGCTCTATATGTATCAATTCTTAAATCATCTGGATTTATTTCTATTTGTATGTCATCTGTAATTTCTGGTAGAACTTCAATAGAAGCAAATGATGTATGTCTTCTTCCTCCACTATCAAAAGGTGAAATTCTAACTAATCTATGCACACCCATTTCACATTTCATGTATCCATAAGCATTTTCACCTATAATTTCAAAAGTTACACTTTTTATACCTGCTTCTTCTCCTTCTAAATAATCCAACTCTTTCAATTGATAATTGTTTTTATTTGCCCATCTGCTATACATACGGTATAACATTTCTGCCCAATCTTGTGATTCTGTTCCACCAGCACCAGGATGAATTGTTACTAATGCATTGTTACTGTCATATTTACCAGATAAAAAAGTGCTAACTTCAAATTTTTCAATTTCGATTTCTAATTTTTTAGTATTTTTTAAAATTTCTTTTGCGACTTCTTCTTCAAATTCTATTTCTATTAGTTCAGTTAGTTCTTCTAAATCTTGACATTCTTTTTCTAATTTTTCGTATTGTGTTGTTTTATTTTTTATTGTTTTTATTTTAGATAGTATTTTATTAGAATTTTTGCTATCACTCCAAAAATTTTCTTTAGCAGTTTCTTTTTCTAATTCAAGTAATTGCTTGCTCAAGTTAGCGATGTCAAAGAGATTCACCCAATTCATGCAATTTTTCTTTTAATGTTCGTAGTAACTTTGTATTTTCTTCTAATTCTAACATATTATCACTCTCCTTACTTGTATATAATATCAAATACTAAATAAAAAGGCAATCCCCCGTAGTCAAATAAGTCGACTACAGGGGGAAAGGTTAAATTCTTGCTTCTAAAGCTTTTAGAACTTTATTAAACGACTTTGCAGTCGTTTTTATATAGATATTAAAGACATCTTTGTCTATAATACCTTCTTCATTGTCTCCAAAAGTTATCTTTCTGATATCTGTTGGAGATAAATCTTGTAAAAACGAAAAATCATTTTTTTTCATTTTTACAAAGATTTGCAACCGCCCCTTATCTTGTTCTAGTTCTAAAATTGTTTTTTCTAGCATATTATACTCCTTTCTATGCCATTTATAGTTATCTTTTCAATTATATCATGTTTTTTATTTTTTTTCAATATCCTCTCAAGTCAGAATCTGATATTGCAAAACAGATTCTCAAATAAGCAAAAGCCATAAAACGAATTTATAATAAAATCGATTTTATGGCTTTTAATTAATCTATTTGTTCTAAATTAATCAATTCATTTTTTCTAAAAGTCAGCTTTAACAAACATGGTGATTTTATGTTTAATATTTTATTTTTGTTATAGACAAGTTTAACATTTTCATTTACTGTACACCAATTTAATAGAAAGAACTTTATTGAACCTCCATGACTAATTACTGCAATTCTTTTTCCTTTATATTTTCTAAGTATTTTATCGAAAAATTTATTCATTCTCTCTCTAGTTTGCTCTGCACTTTCTCCATCAGATGTTCTAAATGTCCTATCTAACAGTTGCTCTTGTGAAGGATCTCTTGTACGTTTATCTTTCATAAATTCTCCTAATTCTTTTAAATTTCCTAATTTTCTTTCTATCACTCTCCTTATCTTTGATATACATATAAAAATAGAGTATACCTACATAATGCACTCTATTCACTCTTTGCTTTATCATCAATTTTATTACTTATTGCTTTTAAAGTTTCTAAATACACTTTTTCCACTGGACTTATTGTTTTTACTTGATATTTCTTATATTCATCTTTTGCTTTTTCTATTGCTTTATTATGACTAATTGCGCCTGCACCAACAAGTAGCTTTTCTCCAGTACTAGAAAGGATTGTATCCAGTTGTTTAATATAATCGTCCATATGCATTGGATTATGCCTAATTGCTTGTATTTCGGCAAAATCAAAATATCCGGATACTAAATTATTTAAAATTTTTAGTTCTTCTTCTGTTAAATAATTTTTAGCAATTATAACATCACTCATTACTGGCAAATCACCTTTAAAAGTAGTTAATCCCATAAAAGGTTTATCAGAATCTGCCCTTTCATATATTACTTCAGGTGCTGTATGTCCGTGGGCAGCAAAGTGAAGTTTATTTTGAACAATTTTAAAAAATTCAATTGATTTACTGTCTTTAGGATTATAATCTACAGCAGTCGCATACAAATCAAGGACTTGCCTATATAATACCTTTTCAGATGATCTTATATCTTTAATTCTAGCAAGCAATTCTTTCCAATAATTACCGCCACCGTTGCCTTTAAGTCTTTCATCATCTATAGTGAAGCCTTTAATCATATATTCTTTTAATCTTTCAGTCGCCCATCTTCTAAAATTAGTAGCAACTTTTGATTTTATTCTATATCCTAAAGATATAATCATATCTAAATTGTAATATTTAACTTTTCTTTCGACTTTTCGATTTCCTTCTTTTTGAACTGTCAAGAATTCCTTGACAGTTGAATTTATGGCTAATTCTTCTTCATCAAAGATATTTTTAATATGCAAACTTATATTTTGTTTAGTCGTATCATATAAATCTGCCATTTGTTGTTGTGATAGCCATACTGTTTCATCTTCAAGTTTTACGTCTATTTTTGTTTTACCATCTTCTAGTTGATATATTACTATATTATTTTTTTCTTCCATTAAAAACCTCCTTTTTTCTAAATTAAAAGGATGTAAACAAATAAATCATTGTCTACATCCTTATTTTGTCTGCATTTTTTTATTTGTTGTGGACAAGTTAATAAAATTCGAACCAATTAATTTTTTTATAATTTCTCGTTTTTCCTTATTTTATGCTACTTTCCACAGCATTGTTTATATTTTTTTCCCGAACCACATGGACAAGGATCATTTCTACCAATTTTAGGACCTTCATTTCGAATAGTTTTATCAACATCTGTTCCTATTTTTGCTCCTCCATCTACACTGTGAATAGCTTCTAATGCTGCACCTGTAATTTTAACTGTTTCTTGTCTTTTGGTCTCTCCTTGTTGTCTAATATGCATTAAAATTTTAGTTACATCTACTTTGATATCATTTATCATTTCATCAAACATATCAAAGCCTTCCAAACGATATTGTACAACTGGATCTTTTTGTCCATAAGCACGAAGACCAATACCATTTTTTAATTCATCCATACTATCAATGTGGTTCATCCATTTTTCGTCTACTACTTTTAGCATAACCACTCTTTCTAATTCTCTCATTTCTTCAGTTCCGATTTCTTGTTCTTTTGATGTATAAATTTCCATTGCTCTTTTCTTTAATTCTTCTGAAATAGCAATAGTGTTAGTTTTATTTGCTTGTATATAATCTAACATGTCTATTCCAAAAATATTAATAATTTCAGTATTTAAGGATTCTTCATTTAATTCTGAATTTTCTACATTTATAAACATATTAACTATATTATCAGCTACAAAATCTATCATAGAAACAATATTGTCATGAATATTTTCTCCATCTAATACTTGTCTTCTTTGTTTATAAATTATTTCTCTTTGTGCATTCATAACATCATCATATTTTAAAACATTTTTACGAATGCTAAAGTTTCTACCTTCTACTTTCTTTTGAGCATTTTCAACAGCATTTGAAATCATTCTAGAATCAATTGGCATATTTTCATCAGCACCTAAGGTATTGTAAACACGAGTAATAGCATCTCCCCCGAAAATTTTCATTAAATCATCATCTAATCCAATATAAAATTTCGATTCACCAATATCTCCTTGACGTCCAGAACGTCCACGTAGCTGATTATCAATTCTTCTTGATTCATGTCTTTCTGTTCCAATAATTTTTAACCCACCAGCTGCAATTACTTTTTCTTTTTCTTCTTTTATTTGTTCATTGTATTTTTTTACTAAGTTTCTAAAATCTTCTCTTGCTTTTAAAATTTCAGTATTGTCTGTTTCATAATAAGTATCAGCTTCTTCAATTAATTCGTGTGATACTTTATTTTTTGCCATTTCTTGTTTTGCTAAAAATTCGCTATTTCCACCAAGCATAATGTCAGTACCACGTCCTGCCATATTTGTTGCAATAGTAACAGCTCCAAATTTACCAGCTTGTGCAATTATTTCAGCTTCTTTTTCATGATATTTAGCATTTAATACTTCGTGTTTAATACCGGTTTGTTTTAACAGCTTGCTTAGTTTTTCTGATTTTTCAATAGATACTGTACCTACTAGTACAGGTTGTCCTTTTTCATGGCTCTTTTTAATACTTTCTACTATGGCTCTATATTTTGCATTTTCATTTTTATAAATGACATCATTTTCATCTTTACGAATCATTGGTTTATTTGTTGGAATTTCTACTACGTCTAAGTTATAAATTTCTTCGAATTCTCCTTGTTCTGTCATAGCAGTTCCTGTCATACCTGATAATTTGTCATACATTCTAAAGAAGTTTTGGAATGTTATGGTTGCTAATGTTTTAGATTCATCTGCTATTTTTACATTTTCTTTTGCTTCAATTGCTTGATGTAAACCATTGTTGTATCTTCTACCATACATGATACGTCCTGTAAATTCATCTACAATTAAAACTTCTCCATCTTTTACGATATAGTCAATTTCATTTTTCATTACACCATGTGCACGTAATGCTTGGTTTACGTGATGTACTAACGTAGAATTTTCTAAATCATTAAAGTTTTCTAATCCAAATGCCTCTTCTGCTTTTTTAATTCCTTTTTGTGTTAATGATGCTGATTTTGCTTTTAAGTCAACAATATAATCATATTTTTCATTATCCTCTGCTTGGTCATAATCTTTGATATCTTCTTCTACAATTACTTTAGGTGTTAAACGTTTAACAAAGTCATTTGCTTTTTTGTATAAACCTGAAGATTCGTTTGAACGACCTGAGATTATTAATGGTGTTCTTGCTTCATCAATTAAGATACTGTCTATTTCGTCTACTATAGCATAATGTAATCCTCTTTGAACTAATTGATTTTTGTAAATAACCATATTGTCTCGTAAGTAGTCAAAACCAAATTCGTTATTAGTACCATAAGTAACATCTGCATTGTAAGCTTCTTGTTTTTCTTTTGGTTCCATTCCAGCAATAACTAATCCTACTGATAGTCCTAAATATTTATAAAGTTTTCCCATCCATTCACTATCTCTTTTAGCTAAATAATCATTAACTGTTATAACATGTACACCTTTTCCTTCTAATGCATTTAGGTAAACTGGTAATGTAGCAACTAATGTTTTTCCTTCTCCTGTTTTCATTTCAGCGATTCTACCTTGATGTAAAATAATTCCACCTATTAATTGTACATCAAAATGTCTCATTCCTAATACTCTTTTAGATGCTTCTCTTACTACTGCAAATGCTTCTGGTAATATATCATCTAATGTTTTTCCTTCTTGCAATTGTTTTTTGAAAAATTCTGTTTTCCCTCTTAATTCGTTATCATTTAATTTTGAAATTTCTGCTTCTAAATTATTGATTTTTTCTACTAATGACATTACTCTTTTTACTTCTTTTTCACTGTATGACTTGAATATTTTCTTTAATATACTCATTTTTAAAATTCAGTCCCTTCTTACATATTTTTACTTAGTAACTATATCACTAAAGTTTATTTTTATCAAGTATTTTATGAAAAAAAATAGAGTCTAGCTCGTTTTGCCAAACTCTATTTTTCTTTATCATACATGATAAAGATTTTCTTGGGGAAAATGCTTAAAAATAAAGATTTTCTTTTTCTTTTTTTTACTTATCAGTATCATATATTTTTTGGTTTCTGAGATTGTATACTGATTTAGGTTTCCTAAATTCACATATGGATTGCCATTTTGGTTAATTAAGGACATAACATAAATTTCATTTATTCGACGTTCAGAAATTTTGAAACGTAAGGCAAAATAAATGAGCATAATTACTCCTATAAAAAACATTAAGAAACTTATTCTAAGAAAAATTATTACATATTGTTTTTTTACCCCTAAAAAAAACAATATTAAAAAGAAATAAACTAGAAAAATATGATAGTAAAAGGTAATAATTTTGTTTATTATAACCTGACACCGTTCTTTTTCTCTTTTTAAGTTTGATACTTCATTTTCTTTTTTTAATCCCCTTAAATACATGTCTACTCCTCCTCTTGGATTTTATTGCATAATTTATTATACCTCTTATTTTGTATTTTGTAAAGTTTCGTTTTTTTGTTTAAATGTTTCAAATTCATATTCTTAAAAATCATTGCATAAAATCTAGTAATATTACATTAAGAGAGGTTATTAATATGTTTATTTATAATGTTAAAATTAATGGCAGTAAAGTTTTTAAATATTTTTTTATCGCTGTTATTTTATTTGTAATTGTTGTTGGTGGTATTGTAACTTTCAAAGTATTTAAAGGAGCTAGTAATTCACCTAAAAAATCAAGTTGCTTACCTCAAAATCAAATTTCCAAAATTTCATCACAAAATTACACGAATGTATTAAAAACAGTTCATGAAAATATTGATTCTTATGTAGGTCTTTCTATTAATTTTACTGGTTATATATATCGAGTTTTGGATTTAAATGAAAATCAATTTGTTTTAGCAAGAAATATGATTGTTTCATCTGATTTCCAATCTGTTGTTGTAGGGTTTTTATGTGAGTACAATAATAGTCAACAATTAGCAGATGGAACTTGGATAGAAGTAACAGGGAAAATTACAAAAGGTGATTATCATGGTGATATGCCTATTATTAAAATAACAGAATTAAAAACTGTAAATAAACCAAATGAGGAATTTGTATACCCGCCAGATGAAAGTTATATTCCTACAGATGGAATTCTATAAAATAAAGAAGCAATTCAAGATTGCTTCTCTATTTTGTCTCTTCTTCCCATTCTTTTTTTAATTTTTTAAAAATAGAATCTGATTTCTTTTTTTGTAATTCTAATACATAAGAAGGATTTTCATCACATTGTTTTATAAATTGATTTCTTTCTTCATCTTTTGCTGTTTCTAATTCATGACATATTCGTACTTCTTCCATTCGTTGTCTACCTTTTTTTGTTAAATTTTCTTCTATTATTTTTTGAATATTAGACTTTAAAGTTTGTTCACATTCTTCTTGGGAGTGTTCTATACCCTCTATTTCTTCTTTGTATTTTTGCATTGTAACAGCTTGTGAATAATATGATTTTTTTAATTTTTCTATATCTTCTTTTTTTATTGGTTCAATTCCATGTCCTTTCCCTTTAATACCTCTTTCTTTCACTAAGTTTACGTAAATGTTTTCGATTTTTTGGTCATCACACTTACAAAGATAATTTATTAATCTTTCTTGTGTAGTAAGAGTATGTAAGTTTGTATATTCTTGTAATATCATTTTTTTACTAGGTATTGTTTCTACTATTGGTGTGTTTGAATAAAAAATTTTATAAGGTATTTTTTCTGGATGTTGCAAATAGTATTCATAAATTTTATTAACCATTATTGTAATTCTTTCTATGTTTTCACCTGTTAGTAGTCCTCTTTTTCCATCAGCATCCATAGTAAATAAAATATTTTGATATAATTCTTTTAATTCTAACTCTTTTTGTAATGTTGACATATGATCATCAATATGTCCTTTTTCTAAAGTTTCTTCTAATAATTCTTGTATTATTTGTTTTATTCTATCTTTAATTGGTATTTGTGTAAATTCTAATAATTGTTTGTCATAAATAGCATCCTTACTAATTAATGTTTCTACTTCTGCAAAATCATTATTTGTGTATTCTATTTTGTCTGCCTGTCTAATAATTTGAGTAACTAAATCATCAGGAATATCCTCTTCTCTTACACGACTTGTGCTATGTGCTAAAATAGCTTGGATAATTCTAGAAAAATTTAATTTTTTTGTATCTATTTTAGATTGCTGTACCATATCAAATAGTGTTTTTGCACTTTGTTCATTATGTTCAAAACTTAAACTTCCTTCAAATTTATCATTATGTCCTTGGTTCATTTCATAAATTTCGCCAAAGATTTCTTTTCTTCGTAATAATATTTTTTGTAAATCTTCTTTTGTTAATGGAGATTGCTGTACACATTTATTTAAAATTCTTTCTCCTAAATGACCAAATGGTGTATGTCCTAAATCATGTGAAATAGCTATAATTTCTGAATATAATAACTCTTTTCGTAAATTCAATTGATAAATTTCTTGTTCTTTTAATTCATCATCAACAATTGTTTCATACATCATTTTTATAAATCTTTTAGAAATTGCTCTAATTCTATCTGTATGTTCTTTTCTACTACGTATGCTGTCTATTTTATTTTTTCCTATGAATTGTGTTTTTCCTTCTAGTAATTTAAAATCAGAACTATTACTTAATAATTGATATAATTTTTCTAGTTCGTCTATTTCGTCTTTTACCTTTTCTAAATTTTCTTCTAACTCAATTTTAAAATTTTTATATGATACTAACATTTTTACCTCCTTTTATTATATTGTACTACAAGTTTACAAAAAAAGGAATAGTAAAAATGATTTAAGTTTGAATCTTTACTTTATTGTTATATTATGGTAAAATAAATTAAAATTATTTTGGAGGTAAAACAAGTGAAAAATGAATTAATTTTAATTTTAGACTTTGGTGGACAATATAATCAATTAATTGCTAGACGTGTAAGAGAATGTAATGTTTATTCAGAGGTTGTACCATACAACATTTCTATTGAAAAAATCAAAGAAAAAAATCCAAAAGGTATTATTTTTACTGGTGGACCAGCAAGTGTTTATGGAGAAGATTCTCCTAAATGTACAAAAGAACTTTTCGAATTAGGAATTCCAATATTAGGTATTTGTTATGGTATGCAATTAATGACACATACATTAGGAGGAAATGTAGCAAGAGCAGATAAACGTGAATATGGAACAACAGATGTTAATATTGATAATTCTTCATTGCTTTTTCAAGGATTTGAGGGAAAAAATGGATTTCTTATGAGCCACACCGATTATGTAGAAAAACTACCTGAAGGTTTCAAAAATATTGGCTCTACCCTATCTTGTCCAAATGCTGCAATAGAAAATGCAGAAAAAAAATTATATGGAATTCAATTTCATCCAGAAGTAAATAGCTCTATTGACGGAATCCAAGTTATTAAAAACTTTTTATTCAACATATGTAATTGTACAGGAGATTGGATTATTGCTTCTTTTGCAGAAGAAACAATTCAAAAATTAAAAGAAAAAATTGGAAACAAAAAAGCATTATGTGCTTTATCTGGTGGAGTTGATTCATCTGTTGCAGCTGTTTTATTATCCAAAGCCATCGGAAAAAATCTAACCTGTATATTTGTAGACCATGGATTACTTCGTAAAAATGAAGGTGACGAAGTAGAAGAAATTTTTAGAAATCAATTTGACATTAATTTGATTCGTGTTAATGCCAAAGAAAGATTTTTAAATAAATTAGCAGGTGTTACTGATCCAGAAACAAAAAGAAAAATTATTGGAGAAGAATTTATTCGTGTATTTGAAGAAGAAGCTAAAAAAATTGGAACTATTGACTTTTTAGTACAAGGAACCATTTATCCAGATGTAATTGAAAGTGGATTAGGAAAAAGTTCTGTTATTAAAAGTCACCACAATGTAGGTGGATTACCTGACTACGTTGATTTTAAAGAAATTGTAGAACCATTAAGAGATTTATTTAAAGATGAAGTAAGAAAAACTGGATTAGAATTAGGAATTCCAGAAAATTTAGTTTATAGACAACCATTCCCTGGTCCAGGATTAGCAATTAGAGTAATCGGTGAAATAACAGATGATAAATTAAATATATTAAAAGAAGCAGATGCTATTTTCAGAGAAGAAATTGCTAATGCAGGACTTCATAAAAACATTAATCAATATTTTGCTGTATTAACTAATCTAAAATCAGTTGGCGTTATGGGAGATGAAAGAACCTATGATTATACTGTTGCCCTTCGTGCTGTGGAAACAACTGATTTCATGACTGGAGTTTGGAGTAAAATACCATATGAAATATTAGAAAAAGTATCATCACGTATAGTAAATGAAGTAAATCATATTAATCGTGTTGTGTATGATATTACTTCTAAACCACCAGCAACTATTGAATGGGAATAATCATTTTATTCGTTTTGGTCGTTTTTGGGTCGTTTTTGGGACGGAGAAGAAAACTGTCATTGACA
>CAUWKC010000030.1:0-15866 GCA_963559365.1 uncultured Clostridia bacterium
AATGAGGGATGTTCATGGCAAACTTAATAATATGTGGACTTTTCATAATTTCCTCGGCTACCCTACATAACGTTAACAAATTCTAAAACTAAAGTCACAACAATACCCGAATACAGGACCCTTTATGACTTTAGTTTAAGAATTTGTTAAACTATTCCGGTCGCATTCGGAATTTATTCAAAGTACACATATTATTAAGTTTGAACACGAAAGAGGCTCATTTTACACTATTAGATTTTATGCGAAAGTTTAGCTTGTCCAAAATTCGAAATTATTTATATAGATAGATGCCAAACCCTTTATATCCCAAGTCATACACCAGTTACGCCTTTCTGGAACCATTATATAGTAACATTTTTTTCACACAAATTTCACAAATTTATTGTATTATATGTGCATAATAGGTTATTATAATAATAGTATTTTTTAGGAGGTATATTTTCATGGATGAAAAAGAAGAAAAAAAAGAAGAAAAAGTTCAAAATTTTAAAACCGTACAAAATCCAAATACATATAAAGCGGTTTATAAAAATGAATCAAATGTAAAAAATAAAACTAGTTTTGGAAAAAATATTTTATTACCATTTTTCAGTGGTGTAGTTGGAAGTGTTATAGTACTAGGAACTTGTTTTGGCATTCCATCAATTCGTTCAAAAATAATTAATGAAACACCAAATATCCAAAGTAATTCAAACTCACAAAATTCAGGATATGTAAGTCAAACATCTCTTTCTAACTATTCTGATACTGCTGTTTATGCTGCTAATAAAATATTACCTTCTATTGTAGGAATTAAAGTAGAATACAGTGTAAATTCCCTTATATCTATGTTTGGTCGACAAACTCAAAATAGTACTGCTACTGCTAGTGGTTCTGGAATTATTATAAGTGAAGACGGTTATATTTTAACCAATAATCATATTGTATCAACCTCATCTTCTGAATCTTTTTATGAAGTATCAGAAGCAACAAAAGTAACAGTTACTTTATTTAATGATGAAACAGAGTATGAAGCAAAAATTGTTGGAAAAGATGAACAAACCGATTTAGCTGTTATTAAAATTGAAAAAAAAGGACTTTCTAAAGCAGATTTTGCTGATTCTGATAGTATAAAAGTTGGAGAATTTGCAATGGCAGTTGGTAATCCATTAGGCATGCAAAGTAGTATAACTTGTGGTGTTATCAGTGCAGTCAACAGAAAAGTTACAGATACAGACGGAAAAGAATTTACTTTAATTCAAACAGATGCTGCCATTAACTCTGGTAATAGTGGTGGTGCATTAGTAAACAGTGAAGGAAAAGTAGTTGGTATAAATACCTTAAAACTACAAGGAACTGGAATTGAAGGAATGGGATTTGCTATTCCAATTAATTCAACTACTGATATTACATCACAATTAATTCAATATAGCAAAGTAAAAAGACCTTATATAGGAATTTCAGGAATGGATTTAGACGAACAAACTGCAAAAGCTAATAACTTAGTAGTTGGTGTTTATGTGAAATCAGTAGATGATTTTTCTTCTGGTGAAAAAGCAGGTATCAAAATCGGCGATGTTATCATTGAAGCAGATGGCAAAAAAATAACAAAAATGGATGAACTTAATGAAATTAAAAACTCTCATAAAATTGGTGACGAAATGAAAATCAAAGTAAATCGTGATGGACAAGAAAAAGAATTAACAATTAAATTAGGAGAACAACCTTAAATTTTTATAATTCTTCACTAGGAGTTCACACAATGGACAAAATTCACTGATAAAATACAACCATAGTCAGTTAAGTAATACTGATTTAAAATAAAAAACATCCCCTTTTATTTTCAAAAAGAGAAGCCTAAGCTTCTCTTTATATTTATATAATAATTAAATCCATTTCACTAGTAAAAGTTTCATTTCCATAAGCATAAATAATATATAATGTATTTTCTGTTAAATAAAATTGTTTTGTATTTTTTAATTCATATCTGTCATTTGTTATATCTCGACTATAAATATTATACCCTAAATTTTTCAAGTCTTCTACTTTTCGTTGTTCTGTTTCAATTTCATTTTGTATCTTCTTTTGTATATCCAAATTATTTAAACCTTGTATTCGTAATACTTCCTCTAATGTAATCTCTTTATTGTTTCTTAAATCATAATTATAAGTTTCAATAATAACTCTTTGAGCACTTGAACCTTCTTTTAAATTAGAACGAATCATAAGTGATAAAATATCATTTTGTACATTAGCTACATATTCTACTGTATAAATAGTATTTTTATTTTGACTTTGTAAAATATTATTAGTTTTGTTTACAAACTGTTCTATTTCTTTATTATAAGTTTCAATTATTGTATTATCAATATTTATATAAGGAATATGAACCTCTAAATCATAACTATTTAATTTACTCTCTTTTTTCTCTGTTTTTGTATAAATTATTGGTTTATCTTCTTCTATTTTTTTTGTTTCTACATCTTCTGGATTTTCAAAACGATTAGTAAAAATTTGGTCAAATTCCGTTTGTAACAATGCTATTTGTTCTTCTGTTTTTTTACCAAATTCACCTTGTGTGTCAAATCCAATCAATCTTCCAATATCAATTCTAGCATAAAATTGAACATAAAAAGCAATTATGACAGAAATAATACATACTACCATAATTACAATATACAAAATCAATTGTCTTTTTTTTATTTTATTTTTCTCTGGTAAAACTACTTTCATTTTTATTCCTCATCTTTTCCTTTATTTATTATAACATTGATTTAAATCTTTGACAAGAGCAATCTTTACCTCCGTCCCCAAAATCCCTTGACTATTTTGCATTTTTGGAGTATTATAATATGGATTAAATTTATATAGAAATGAGGAATTTATAAGTATGTTATGTTCAGAATGTAATAAAAACCCAGCAATACTTTTTTATAAAAAAATAGAAAATGGAAAGGAGTCTATGGAAGGCTACTGTTATGATTGTGCTAAGAAAAAAGGAATTAATCCTAATGAGGTTTTAAATAGACAAAATGACATTTTATCAAATGATAAGGTTAATTTAGCAGATATGACAAAACAGTTCGAGAGTATTTTTAAAGATTTGGCAGAAAATATCAATTTAGAAGATATTGAAAATATGGAAGGTGCTATTACTTTCGAAAATACTAATTCTAATGATGATTCTGATGAAGATGCTCCAAAGATTACTGGTGCTGCAATCCCTTTAGGTTCTATCTTTTCTTCTATGTTTAATGGAAAAAATACTAAAAATGGTGAAGAACAAGAAGAACAAAGTAATGGAAGAAAAAAAGTAAAAGTAGAAAAAAAGAAAAATGTAAAACAAAATAAAAAGAAGAAATTTTTAGATACATATGGAACTAATTTGACAGTAAAAGCAAAAAATAATCAACTAGATATTGTTATTGGTAGAGATAAGGAAATTCAAAGAATTGTTCAAATTTTAAATCGCCGTTCAAAGAATAATCCTTGCTTAATTGGTGAACCTGGTGTTGGTAAAACAGCCATTGCTCAAGGTTTAGCTATAAAAATTGCTAACCATAATGTTCCAGCAAAATTATTAAATAAAGAAGTTTATTTATTAGATATGACCGCTGTTATTGCGGGAACTCAATTTAGAGGTCAGTTTGAATCTAGGATGAAAGGCATTATTGATGAATGTAAAGAATATGGAAATATCATTTTAGTAATTGATGAAATTCACAATATAATTGGAGCTGGTGATGGCGAACATTCTATGAATGCTGCTAATATTTTAAAACCTGCTTTATCTAACGGAGAAATTCAATTAATTGGAACAACTACATTAAAAGAATATAGAAAATATATTGAAAAAGATTCTGCTTTAGAAAGAAGATTTCAACAAGTTTTAGTAGAAGAACCTAATATTGATGATTCTATTGGAATTTTAGAGGGAATTAAAAAGTATTATGAAGAATATCATAAAGTAAAAATTTCATCAGATGTCATTCGTAGTGCTGTTATAATGTCTGAAAAATATATTCATGATAGATTTTTACCAGATAAAGCAATTGATATCTTAGATGAAGCTTGTTCCAGAATAAATCTAGAAAATAAAGATTTGTATAAATTAGAAATGCTAAAACAAGAACTTACACAAGTACAAGCAGAAAAAGAAGAAGTTATTGCTGCCGACTCTACAGAAGATTATCAAAGAGCAGCTGACTTAAAAACTAGAGAATGCCAATTGATGGAAGAAATTGATAAATTAAATAGTAAAATGAAATTAAAACAAATAACATTACAAGATATTGCTAACGTCATTGAAAGTTGGACTAAAATCCCTGTAAATAAAATTACAGAAGCAGAAACACAAAAACTATTAAACTTAGAAACAAACCTTCATAAAAGAATTATAGGTCAAGAAGAAGCTGTTAATAGTGTTGCTAGAGCCATTAGGAGAAATCGTGCTGGCTTACAAAATACAAAAAGACCACCTTCTTTCATATTTGTTGGACCAACTGGTGTTGGTAAAACAGAACTTGCTAAATCATTAGCTTATGAAATGTTTGGTAGTGAAGATTCTATTATTCGTATTGACATGTCTGAATATATGGAAAGTCACTCTACATCTAAATTAATTGGTGCACCTCCAGGTTATGTTGGATACGATGATGCTGGTCAATTAACAGATAAAGTAAAAAGAAAACCTTATTCCATTATTTTGTTAGATGAAATTGAAAAAGCACATCCTGATGTATTTAATATTTTATTGCAAATCTTAGATGATGGAAAATTAACTGATAGTCAAGGCAACTCTGTTAGTTTTGCCAATACCATTATTATTATGACTTCTAATGCTGGTTCTAATTTGAATAATAATTCAATTGGTTTTGGTGGTCAAACCATCAATAAAAATAAAATATTAGATGGATTAAAAGACATCTTCCGTCCAGAATTCTTAAATAGAGTTGATGAAATTATTGCATTTGATTCTTTAACAGAAGACCAATTATTAGAAATTGTTGATTTAATGTTAAAAGATACTAAAAATGCTTTAAAAGAAAAAGACATTCAAATAGAAATTTCATCAAAAGCTAAAAAATTCATTTTAGAAAAAGGAACTGATATAAAATTCGGTGCTAGACCTTTAAGAAGAGCTATTCAAAGATATTTAGATGATGAACTTGCTGAAATGATTTTACGTGGTCAACTACAAGACGGTACAGATATTAAAGTAGATCTAAAAAAAGATAAATTAAATTTTGAAATAAAATAGGAGAAAATTATGTTAAAACAAGTACCTAATATTTTAACCATTATTCGATTTTTATTAATACCAATAATCGTATTTTATATTTTTACAGGAAATTATATTTTTGCATTTGTGTTTTTTACCTTATCAGCCTTAACAGATATTGCTGATGGTTTTATCGCTAGAAAATTTAATTTAATTTCTAATTTTGGAAAATTAATGGATCCTCTAGCTGATAAGCTAACACAAATTGCCACTTTAGCTTCCCTTGTATTTACCGATATAATCCCAATTTGGATTTTATTGATTGTACTTTTAAAAGAATTTATTATGATTTGTGGCGCTTCTTTCCTATATGGAAAAGATGTAGTTGTATATAGTAAATGGTATGGCAAATTAGCTACTGTATTATTTTACTTTGCTATTGTTTTCTCTCTTATTGTAAAACAATTTGAATTAACAAACTTGTGGGAAAATTTAGATTTAGGACTATACACATTTGCTTTAGTAACTACTATCTTCTCTTTAATCATGTATGTAAGAGATTTATATCTCAAAGGATTTATTGATAAACAAGATTTGAAAAAAGAAGTTACTGTAGACAAAAAAGTAAAGAAAAACAAAGAGAAATAAACTCTTTGTTTTTTACTTATTCAAAATCTTCTATCAATTGATTTAATTGTTGTTTTCCATTAACTTTAATTCCTTCTTGCATATTAATTTTATCTGTTTCTGTTAAATACTCTGTTGAAATACTTGTCGTTTCTAGCTCTTTTAGAGAACCATCTTCTAATATTTGATAAACAGTCACAAATCCATTTTTATTTTTTATCATATAATGTTCTTCACATTCACCATCTACTTCTTTATACAAAACAATTTCATTACTAGCAAAACTTTTTATTTCGTAATCTGAATATTTTTTTTGAATTTCTTCTTGTGTTAAATTTACTAATTCTTGTGGTAAATTTATATATTCATTAGTTGTATGCCCACATTTTTCATAATATTTTTTGGTAATCAATGCACAATTAGGTGATGTCTTTTCTTCTTCCTCTGCATTTGCCTTTACCATATTTTGATATTCTATTCCATCATATTCATCAGTACAATCATCTAATATTTCTTCTTCTCCTACTTCTGTTTCCATGTTTTCTATTTTTTTTTGTTTATTTGGATTAAATATAGCAACAGCTACTATTATTGCTATTATCACAACACAAATGCTTAATAAGGTTATAATTGTCTTATTCATAATTTTAACACTCCTCTGTATCACTTTTTACTAGTATTTCCTGTTTTTGTTAAAATTATACATTTTTTATTAATGCATATTGTGATTTCACCACTTTCATCTGTTCTAAATATTTTACATTTATATCCGTCTTAATCTTTCCAAAACCTCATTATTAGGATGTCCAAAATTATTATTTTTTCCTACTCCTATAAGTGCTATTTTTGGTTTTACAACATTTAAAAATTCCTCTGTTGATGACGACTTAGAACCGTGATGTGCTACTTTTAATATATCAGAATCCAAAATCGATTTGTTTTTTTCATATTTTTTAAGAATAGACTTTTCTGCTATTTCTTCTATATCACCTGTAAATAATATAGAAAAATTATTATATATCAATTTAACTACCAAAGAATTATTGTTTATGCTATTTTTTTCTACAACATTTTTAGAATCTGGCCATAGCACATCAAAATATAAATTTTTTTCAATATTTATTTTTTGACCAGCTTCTACAACATAAACTTTAATTTTATTTTTATTTACAATTTCTATAAAATTTTGATAATTTTCTGATTCTTCAAATTGTTTTCCGATAATTATATTTTTAACTTTTAATTCTTCCATTACTCTTAACAGTCCGACCGTACATGGTCTGTATCAAAATGACTAATAAATACATAATCTAATTTTCTATAACCTTTATCTAATATATAAGGTATAATACTTTTCTTTCCAATATCAAAATCTGTCGTATCATTTCCTCCTCCATCAATTAAAATCGTTTTGTTTTGTGGTGTTACAATAAAAGTACAATCTCCTTGCCCCACATCAACAAAATGAATCCTTAAATCTTTTGGTATATTGTATAACACACAAAATAATAAAATAATAATCAAAATATATATTATGATTTTCTTTCTTTTTGGATATAATTTATAATAAAATAAAGATACTAAATTCTTAATTCGTTTTTGTGTCATATTGATATAAGAAGATGTATAAATCTTAAAAAAAGAAAAAAATATTCCTATTCCTAAATAATAGAATAAAATACTTATATTATTTGGAGTTGGTAAATAAATTTTGGCAAATGGTAATTTACTAATTTGAGCCACACAATTTAATAACATTAAACCTATTTCCAAAAAGACTGACAAAACTTGTCCTAAAAATGGAAAACATAAACTACAAAAAATATATAAAAACCCTAATATAATAATAGGTCCAATAATAATACTAATTAATAAATTAGAAAATATAAAATAAATTCCTATTTGATTAAAATGATATACCATAACTGGTAATATCATAATTTGAGCTGATAAAGTAACTTTTATTATTTCTTTTATTTTATTTGTTTTATCTGTAACCATAAGTAGTGGTTGTATTAAAACGATTCCTATAGTTCCTAAATACGATAATTGTAATCCTATATTAAAAATTAAGAATGGATTATATAATAAAATAATTAATAATGAAATTGCTAGAGAATTTATAGTATCTGCTTTTTGATAAATTAATTTACTGACCAATACTAAAATAGCCATGATAACTGCTCTAATTACTGATGGCGAAAATCCAATAATTCCAATATAAAAAAGTAACGCTACAATGGTAATTATTCTTGTTTTTCTTTTTCCTTTTAATTTTTCTATTGCCAGTTGTATTCCTAATATTAAATAACTAATATGCATTCCAGATATGGCTAAAACATGAGAAATATTAGCTGTTTGGAATTGTTCTTTTACTTCTTCTTCCATTTCATCTGTTTTACCTAGTAATATCCCTTTTAAAATTTCTGATTTTCCTTTCGCAAAAGTTGTATCTATTTTTTGTTCTATTATTTTTCTTGTTTGATAAAAAAACAATGAGATTTTATTCTCTTTATGTTTTTGCACAACTTCTATTTTAGAAACTTTGATTCTTCCACAAATTTTTAATGTTTTTAAATATTGTTTATCATTATATCCTCCATGATTTCGTTGTTCAGATGGTTGTAAATATATTCCTTCTACTTTTACTTCATCTCCATAATTCAGATTATCTTTTGTTTTTTTTACATGTATATAAAACTGAAAATTATGATTTCCTAAAGTTTTTACCTTATACCTATTATAATAAGGCTTCTCTATTTTTTCACTTATTATGATACCATGAAAGAAAATTTTTTCATTATTTTTATATAAATCATATTTTTTATTTTCTAATAAAACAACTGTGTTTGATATAATAGAAGAAATTATAAGAATTAAAATTACTTTTTTAGAAAAAATTAATTTAAAATATCTCTTATACCTATAAAAAGATAATAATTTGAATTTAGGTTTTCTGTGTTTTTTTATTATTTGCTTTATAATAAGATATATTATAAAAAATGAAATATAAAAAAGGAGTATACTGCTTTTTAAGTATACCCCCTCTATAATTCCTATTATATATCCTATCATAGCAACTAAAATTGGTCTTTGTTTCATAAACCTCCTTTTTTGTTACTAAATAACTCTTCTTGCCCCTACATAATTATTATTGTAATATCCAGATGTAATTGTACTAATGGTTACTCCTGTATTTTTATTTTCAGCATGAATCATTTTTCCACTTCCCATGTATATTCCCACATGATTTATTCCAGATTTTCCGAACATTACTAAGTCACCTGGTTGTAAATTATTTCTACTAACAGCTGATCCATTTTGATATTGACCTGCTGCTGTTCTACTTAAACTTACACCATGTAATCTAAATACATAAGACGTAAATCCTGAACAGTCAAATCCACTTGGTGAACTACCTCCATAAACATATTTACATCCTAAGTATTTTTGTGCTGTTTCTAAAACTGTATTTCCTTTTCCTGAAGGTGCTGGTGCTTGTGTTTCCGCTTTTTTCTCTTTTTCTACTGCTTTTGTTGCTTTTCTAGGTGCTTCTGCTTTTCTTGAAGTTTGTTGTTTGGTTTCTGATAATAAAGATGAAGAAATATAGCCTTCTTTTCCACTTACTTTTACTTCACTCCATCCATTTTCTTCTGCTACAACATCTACTGCTGTATTTATTGGTAATGTTGTTACAATTTCAGCAGAAGTATTTGCTTCTTTTCTTATATTAACTGTTGTTGTGTTGACAAATAATGTTTTGATGACTGTTTTTTCTGCTGGTTTTTCTTCTTCTTTATTTGTTTCTACTTTTTCTTCTGGTTTTTGTAATTTTTCTTTACGTATCCATCCTTTAGTTGTTTGTGTTTCTACACATGCCCAACCATTTACGATTTCTGTTACTTCTACTTGTTCTTCTTTTTTTACTTCAATAATGTCTGTCGCATTGATAACTGGTACTATTTTTAATTTTGTATTTTCAATGATTTGGTATTTTCCTAATTCTAAATTAGTAGCATTTTCTTGTGTTTTTGGTTTTTCTACTTTTTCTTCTTGATTTTCTTTTTGTGGTGTTTCTTCTTTTGCTACTTCTTCATCAACAGTAAGTAAGTCTTGTCTTACGTATCCTGTCATTCCGTCTACTTTAATTTGATACCAATCTCCTGTTTTTTCTATAATTTCTACTTCTTTATCCATAGAAAGTAATTCTAGTATTTTCCCATTTTCATCTGCTGTTTCCCTAAGGTTTGCTGTTTCAACAGCTACTTTAGCTGTATTAGCTGCTAAGCTCATGTTGATAAAAAACAAACTGATAATTCCCACAGTTGCCATTATTACAATGTTTTTTATGTTCATTTTAATTTTCATTTTAATATTACTCCTTATTCATAATATATTACATCCTTGTTTTAACGTGACTAGTATACACAAGATTATAAATTTTGTCAAGTTTTTAAATTTTAGTTGACAAATCTAGTTTTTTATAATATAATATTCTCGCTTATGGATACAGAATTATAAAACTTCTCCCCGGTAGTTTTATAAAAATATTCATAACTAAAAACAAAAAAAGAAATAGGAGGGTAATTATTACCATGAATAATATTACATATAGCGCAAAACGTGGCGAAGTTGAAAGCAAATGGTATATTATTGATGCAGCCAACAAACCACTTGGTAGAGTTGCAACAGAAGCTGCTAAATTATTAAGAGGAAAACACAAACCAACATACACACCTAATATTGACACAGGTGACCATGTTATCATATTAAATTGTAAAGATGTTATTTTAACAGGAAATAAAATAAACCAAAAAATTTACAGACATCACTCTGGATACATTGGAGGAATGAAAGAAGTTCCTGCTAAAGTAATGCTTGAAAAAAATCCAGAAAGAGCTATGACTTTAGCAGTAAAAGGAATGTTACCTCACAACTCTTTAGGTAGAGCACAAGCTAAAAAACTAAGAGTATATGCCGGAGCAGAACATGAAAACCAAGCACAAAAACCAGAAGTATGGGAGGTAAAATAAAATGGCAAAAAAAGAAAATATTGTTTTCTACGGTACAGGTAGAAGAAAAAGCTCTGTTTCTAGAGTAAGATTAGTAGAAGGTTCAGGAAAAATCACAATAAATGGAAAAGATATTGATGAATTTTTCGGATTAGAAACTTTAAAAGTTATTGTTAGACAACCTTTAACAGTAACAAATACAACAACAAAATATGATGTTATCGCAACTGTAAAAGGTGGCGGATACACAGGTCAAGCAGGAGCTATTCGTCATGGTATCGCTAGAGCTTTAAATGAAGCTAACTCAGAATATAGACCAGCTTTAAAATCAAACGGATTCTTAACAAGAGATCCTCGTATGAAAGAAAGAAAAAAATACGGTCTTAAAAAAGCTAGAAAAGCACCTCAATTCAGTAAAAGATAAAAAAAGCTTTTTGCAAAATATATCAAATCTCAGAAGTTTATCACTTCTGAGATTTTTTTATCTATTCTAACACTTCCATTGCATCTCCTTCACTCATTCCTTCCAAATTATAATACGTATCTGGAATATTCCCCACAATTATATTTTCAACTAGCAATACTTGATTTGTAATATCTTTTGAAATACTATTAAATGGAGTCAAAATATTAACCTTACATTTCACTTGTAAATAGACTCTATGTAAAGTTTGATTAATTCCTGTAGAAATAAATTCACTTTTTAAATCTGTTTCAACATCTCCAATCGTTGTTATTTTTATTTTAACACCTGGACCTCTGCCTGCTAATAATTTAAATCCAGTAAAACTTCCTAATGCTATCTCTATATCTTCTTTACCTCTATTGTTCATATTCTCTTGTATTTTATTGGCAACATCAGAAATAATTTCATTAATTGGTATTATATTTGATTTTATCATTGCAATATTTCCATTAGTATCTTTTTCTATAGAAAATAATTCATCATAAGTATATTTTTTCATAACATTTGTTGCCTGTTCATTTGATACCATTGTTGCTATTGATTTAGCACGATTTTCACATAATGTATCAAACATAGGTAACACAGCATCCAATCCTAATTTAACTACAGAAAAAGCTATAGTAATAACCATTATTATAGTCATTATCTTATTAGCTTTTTCTTTTGATATTTTCATTTTTGGAATTCGAATTCGTGGTCGTGAATAAATTTTAGACATATTGTATACCTTGTTTTACATATCTAGGAATAAATAATTTTTGTCCAACCTGAATTTTATTTTCATCTTCAATACCATTAGTTCTTACAATATCATCAATTGTACTATTGTATTTTTTAGCGATTTTCCATAAAGTATCACCTTTTTTTACCATATAAAAAATTAAATTATAATCTTGTTCTTCTCTTTCTCCACTAATTTGAATTTCATCTATAACATTCAAATTTGTATTTTTATACATATCAGTATTCATTTTTAAATCAATATTACTGCTAACAATTCCTCCATCCTGTACAATGAAATCTTGATTTACAACTTCAATATCTAGCTTAGTGTTAACATTTTCTGTTCCTTCTACCCCATCAATAATATATTCAAATGGAACTTTTGTATTTCTCATTTCCGTTTGTAATTCTTGATTTGATAAAATAAATTTCATTTCTATTGTGCCTGTATATATAATTCGATTATTTGCATTTTCTTGCTTTTCGATAATAGGATTTACTTCTACATCTACAATAGTTTTATTTTCAATTCCTTCCAATTCTATTTTTTCTCTTACTTGTTTTATCTCATTTCTAGTTTGTTTACCTGTCACTGTTGTTATTCTTTTTCTATTAAATTCTAAATTTTCACAAGGACTATACAAATCTTGAATTAAATTAATTTGCTTTTCTTCGTAAACAACAGCAGATACTTCCATTTCTAATTCAATATAAATAGAATGTTCTTCTGTTGCATTTGGTTTTATTATAATATTTTTCATTTCATAGTCTAAATCACACAAGTTTCCTTCTGTTACATTAGGAATATCAATAAAACCTACAATTGGTATTTTAGCACATATAGAATTCATTCTATTATCCTCTGTTAGGTATAAGATATTAACACTAGCCTCTGCTTTTGCTAAAATTTTATTATAACTTATTTTAATATCTTTATCTACAATAGAAATATTAGTTTTCAAAATTTCTGCTAAATTATCTATACTATCAATAGAGATATTATCTTTTGCATAAATCTTATTTTCTCCAAGTCCAACTAAAGAATTTACACACAAGTCTTCTTTCAAAATTTGTATTTCTTCTGCATTAGAAATATGATTTACAATTGCAATTTCTTCTTTATCATAAATTTTAATATCTACTTCTAATGTAGCCTTTATTCCTACTTTTCTTCCATTAATTACTTTTGATTCTATTGATTTTAATTTTGTTTGTACTACTGCTTCCATCCCTTCTTTTGCATTTGTAACAGGAATTATTTCTGAAAAATCCAAATTGGTATTTATCCCTCTTACCTTATCTTGTGCATCATCTGCTAAATACATAATATATGTATTTATATTTCCATCTAACCTTATTTTTTCTTCTAATACCTCTTTTTTATAAACACATACAACCCCACTTGTACAAATTGTATTCAAAATGTCTGGTTTAGAATCTGGAACAATAACATCTCCTTCAATCATCCTAATATCTCTTTTGGTAGATATTAATTTATTTACACATAAATTTTCATTTAATGTATCTAACACCATATTTTGACCTCCTCATTCTTTCTTTTTTACAAATATATGAAAAGGTTTTCTATTTTATTCCTATGCACAAAAAAACCAAAAGTTTTACTTTTGGCTTTTTTTATTTTAAAAATTTCAATTATCATTTTTCTTTCTTTTGTTTTCTATTGCTGGTGGTATTAGTGGTGAATATGAATCACCATCAAATACTTCTACCTCAACTGTTCTTGTTAATACATCTGTGTAACTATAAGTAACATTTCTATTATTTTCCTCGTATTTAACAACAAAAATATTTGGATAGGCTTTTTCTATTGTAGCTTCTTTTTCAAAGGCTCTACTTCTTCCTAAAGATCCTTTGACAATTATCTTTTGACCAACTTTTTCTATGATGTCTGTTTTCAGATTTGCTATATCAGAACGACAAATCATATTCTCACCCTCTCCCTTATGGTGGCTTGATTATAGCATTTTTAGGGTTTTTTGTCAAAAAATACAAGCTTGTGTCGATTGTGTGTATCCTTTTATTTTCAAGGCTTTTAAGGATTTTATTTTACTATTTTACAGTTGTATTACGATTGTATTACAAATATATTAAATTAGTTTATTTTTAACTCTCTATTAATTTTTTTATCATTTTCCCATTAGCTCCAATTCCACTTACTCCTTTTTTTCCATCTCTTAATTCTTGTGCTATATCATCAATAGTTATATATTTATATCCTTCTGTAAAAGCTATTTTTTCTGCTATAACTAATGGATCCAAAAAATCAATAAGAATTCTTGCCGGAGAAGAAGCAAAGTTAGCCCCTGCTGAAATAATTGCTTCAAAATAACTTTGACAAGCACCTGCAAAAATAACAAGATGATTGTTTTTTTCTGTATCATATCTCCTTGCTTCTTTTACTGTTTCAATAAAATATTTAGAATTTCTGTAATTATATAAATTATGATAGTCTCTTCCTTTTTTAATCATCCCATCATGTCCTGTTATTACTAAAATATCAGGATTATGAATTGTTAATAAACGATATACTAATTTAGGTTGTCTATATTCTGGTATATTTTTTACAATAGCATTAAGTCCTAATTTTTTATAATAATAATAAGATTTTTGACTATATTTTTTATCACCATCCAAATGCAGTATTTTTCCTGTTACAATTTTTTCTTTATTTCTAGAATTTGATAATATACATCCAATTTTATACTTACTTTTCTCTCCTTTAGTTAATATAATTTCACTATCAATTTTTTGTCTAAATTGTTTCATTTTATCATTTATTGTTTGTTTATCAACTATTTCTAAATCTTCTAATTCACTATCTGCTTCTATTCTTTCAATTAGTCCTTGCAGAATTGCAATTTTTGTTTTATTTGTACAAATTATATTTTTAACAACAAATAAGATATCTTTTCCATATGTTTTTCTTACTACAATGTCTCCTTTTTTTATTTTGCTCATGTTATCACCTCTAATTTTTGGCTATTATATTATATGGAAAACTTTGTCGATTTGTGACACTTTTTATAGGTATCTTGAGAATACAAAAAGAATTGTGTAAATAAAATTATTCACACAATTCTTTTTTTCGTAATATTTTTGCATTCTAATACATTTCACAGCGTTCAGTTCTACATTATGTAAAGTGTGGGGCGGAAAGTACAGTCGCTGTCGGCACCGCCACTGCCGCTGACACGTCCGCTAGCTATGTCGTCGCTGTCCTCGAAGTAAAAGCCTCCACGAACAACAAACGGAGAGCTAGTATTGTTTTTTTCTGCTACATATTCATAACAATTACCTTCTAAATCATATATGTTTTGCACTTTATCATTATTATTTTTTCCTGAATTTGCTTTACTTCCTGTATGTCTTGTTTCATCATACTTTGTTACATTAAATACTTTTCCTGTAGCATCATTTTTTCCATCAACAAAGTGCATTACCATATCCCATTGTATTCCTGAACTCATTGCACTTTTTACTATATTATTATTATACATTTTTGTCTTTGCTATTTCTTTAAACTCTTCTTGTTTTTTACTTACATATACTGTTGCATTTTGTTTACTTACTACTGTTGTTCCTTCTACTCCTGCTTCATATCTCCCTACATAAAATCCATTATACTTTAATACACTTGCTCTTTCTGCTTTTTCATTATTTTCTGCAGTATCTGCTCCTTGATTAATTCCTTCTGGTAAATATCCTGTATCTGTAAAAGTATTTTCTGAACTAGCACCATAAATACTTGGATAACTAAAATCTCTTTGATAACTAGCTTCATCTTTTACTGGTATCCACACAAATTGATTATATTTTG
>CAUWKC010000031.1:0-14766 GCA_963559365.1 uncultured Clostridia bacterium
TCATAATTCTGTGGATAACATTTCTGAATTTTTCAAAAAAAACCGAAACTTAAAAGAAAAAACTATTGCAAAATAAAATAAATATGGTATAATAAATAGCAATAAAAGAAGCAAAAACCATAGCAAGGACAAGATAACTCATATAATAACTGAAAGAGAGCCAAAGGGAGCTGAAAATTTGGTCAGTAAAAATGAATTATTATCACCTTGTTTGTTGTTAAACTGAAATCAAAAAGAAAGTAAGTTTAATCGTAACCTGCGTTAAAGGAAAATGAAGAGAGCATATACAGATGGATTAAGTATAAATATAGAATAAATATATGCTAACTTAGGTGGTACCGCGGAATATAAGCTATTTCGTCCTAAAATATAGGACGGGATAGTTTTTTTGATGGTCGTTTTTATCTCCGTCCCAAAAAAGACCAAAAAGACCAAAAAGACTAAAAGGAGGAAAGAAAGATGTACAAAAAAGTAGAGTTAAACGACGGATTTGTTGGAATGGAAAAAGAGGTAGCTAAACTTTGGAAGGAAAAAGACATTATTAAAAAGAATTTTAATATGAATGAAGGTAAAAAATATTTTACTTTTTATGATGGACCACCAACAGCTAATGGAAAGCCACATGTTGGTCATATAGAAACTAGAGTTATGAAAGATATCATTCCAAGATATAAGGTTATGAAAGGATATCAAGTTATTCGTAAGGCTGGTTGGGATACTCATGGACTTCCTGTTGAGTTAGAAATTGAAAAGAAATTAGGGATTTCTGGAAAAGAACAGATTGAAGAATATGGAGTAGAAAAATTTGTAAAGCAATGTAAGGAAAGTGTTTTTACATATGTATCTATGTGGGAAGAGATGACAGATAAAGTAGGATTTTGGGTGGATATGGAGCATCCTTATATTACTTATCAAAATGAATACATAGAGTCTGTTTGGTGGGCTTTAAAACAAATGTGGGAAAAGAATCTTTTATATGAAGGACATAAGGTTATGCCATATTGCCCAAGATGTGGAACAGCACTTTCTTCACATGAAGTAGCACAAGGTTATAAAGATGTAAAAGATTTAACTTGTATTGCAAAATTTAAAGTGGTAGGAGAAGATAAATATTTCTTAGCATGGACGACAACTCCATGGACATTACCTTCTAATTTAGCACTTTGTGTAAATCAAACATATGATTATGTGGAAATAAAAGCTAATATTGGAACAGATGATGAGCCACAGTTCGAAACATATATTTTAGCAAAAGATTTGTTAGAATCTGTATTAAAAGAAACACCTTATGAAGTAATAAAAACTTTTAAAGGAAAAGAATTGTTAGGGATGAAATATGAACCATTGATGCCTTTTGCAAAAGTAGAAGGAAAAGCATTTGAAGTTATTCATGGTGACTATGTTAATTTAGAAGATGGTACAGGAATTGTTCATATTGCACCTGCTTATGGTGAAGATGACAGTCTAGTTTCAAAACAAAATGGTATTACTTTTGTTAATTTAGTGGATAAAGCAGGAAAATTTGTAGAAGAAGTAGAACCATGGGCTGGTAGATTTGTTCGTGATTGTAATGAAGATATTTGCAAATGGTTGAAGGAAGAAAACAAATTATTCAGCAAAGAGAAACATTTGCACTCTTATCCACATTGCTGGAGATGTGATACACCACTATTATATTACCCAAAAGAGAGTTGGTTTGTTGCTATGAGCAAACTAAGAGATGAATTAGTAGATAATAATAATAAAGTCAACTGGTATCCAGATACTATTCGTACAGGACGTTTTGGAAAATTCTTAGAAAATGTAATTGATTGGGGAATTTCAAGAGATCGTTATTGGGGAACACCACTTCCTGTATGGATTTGTGAAGATGAAACATGTGGTCATAAAGAGTGTATTGGTTCTATTGAAGAATTAAAGGAAAAAGCAATAGAATGTCCAGATGATATTGAACTTCATAAACCATATATAGATGATGTCCATTTAACTTGCCCACATTGTGGTAAAAAAATGAATAGAGTAAAAGAAGTAATTGATTGTTGGTTTGATTCTGGTTCTATGCCTTTTGCACAATGGCATTATCCATTTGAAAATAAAGAAATGTTTGACAATAATTTCCCAGCAGGATTTATTTCAGAAGCGGTAGATCAAACAAGAGGATGGTTTTATACTTTAACAGCTGTTGGAACTGCTTTATTTGGAAGAAGTCCATTTGAAAATTGTATTGTATTAGGACATGTTTTAGACGAAAAAGGACAAAAAATGTCAAAATCAAAAGGAAATGGCGTAGATCCTATGACTTTATTAGATACTGTAGGGGCAGATGCAACACGTTGGCATTTCTACACAGTAAGTGCGCCATGGCTTCCAACTAGATTGGGATTAAATAATGTTAAAGAGACTCAAAGAGGATTTTTAAGTACTTTATGGAATGTATATTCTTTTTATGTGTTATATGCTGAAATAGACCAATTTAATCCATTAAAATATGAAGATTTTAAAGTGACAAACATTATGGATAAATGGATTATTTCAAAACTAAATACGGTAGTAAAAGAAGTAGATAATAAATTAGCACATTATGATATTACAGGAGCTGCTTTAGAAATAGAGGCTTTTACAGATGAACTTTCTAATTGGTATGTTCGTAGAAATAGAGAAAGATTTTGGGCACAAGAATTGACAGAAGATAAAATTGGAGCTTATTGTACCTTATATCGTGTATTAACAACTTTAGCAAAAATATCAGCACCATTTATTCCATTTATGGCAGATGAAATTTATCAAAATTTAGTTGCTAACTTAGATAATACTTTACCAGAAAGTGTTCACTTATGTTTATGGCCAGAAGTAAAAGAAGAAGAAATTAATCCAACATTAGAAGCAGAAATGGATTTAGCTTATAAAATTGTAAAACTTGGTAGAAGTGCTAGAAATACAGCTAATATAAAAAATAGACAACCACTTTCAAATATGTTAATTTCAATTGATACATTACCAGAATATTATGCTGATATTGTAAAAGAAGAGCTAAATGTAAAAACAATTGAATTTGGTGCAGAAATGTCTGATTATGTAGATTTTGAAATAAAACCAAATCTTCCTGTATTAGGAAAAGAATATGGTAAATTAATCCCACAAATTAAACAAGAAATTGCGAAAAAGAATCAAATGGATTTAGCAAATATTGTAAAAAATGGTGGTACAGAATATATTGAAATAGGAGAAACACAAATTGGTTTAAATGCTGAAAATTTATTAGTTACTATGCAAGGAAAAGAAGGATTTGCCTTTAGTGGAGAAGGAGAAATTGGTATTGTTTTAGACACACATATTACAGAAGAACTAAAAGAAGAAGGTTATGTAAGAGAAATCTTATCAAAAGTTCAAAATATGAGAAAAGACAAAGAATTTGAAGTGTTAGACAGAATAAATTTATATGTTTCTGAAAATGAAATGTTAGAAGAAGTAATTAAGAAAAATGAAGAAATAATAAGACATGATACATTAGCAGTTAAAGTATTTTATAGTGAAAAAAGAGATACCTATACAGAAATGAATATTAATGGGGAAACACTAAAACTAGATGTGGAGGTAATTAAATAAATGGAAGAAGTATTAAAAAAGTTAGAAGAATTAAATATTCAATATGAATTAGTAAAACATCCACCAGTACATACCATAGAAGATATGACTAATTTAGATCCATCTATTTTTAAAGGTGCAGAAATTTGCAAAAACTTATTTTTAAGAGATGCAAAAGGAAAAAGACATTTTTTAGTTATTCTTTGTGGAGATAAGCAAGCTAGAATGGATAAAATTCAAGAACAAGCTTATACTACTCGTTTAAGCTTTGGTTCTGCAGAAAGACTGCAAAAACAATTAGGACTAGAAGCTGGATATGTAAGTCCAATGGGATTAATTAATAATCCACAAAAAACAGTAGAGGTTTTATTAGATAAAGACATTAAGAAAAAAGAAAAGTTAGCATTTCATCCAAATACAAATGAAGCTTGCGTATTAATTACTTATGAAGATTTGAAGAAATTTTTAGATGACTGTGGACATGAGGTAGAATTTATAACAATATAATTTATTAGTTATCAAAAGTTGCCAAAAGGGACGAACCTTTTTGGCAATTTTTTGTTTTAAATTTAATATTCACGGATACAATACAAAAATTGAAACTTAAACTAAAAATGACTTGACAGATTTCCATAATAAAGATAAAATAGAATAGGAAGAAAAAATATATAAAAATAAATTGTGATATATTTTATTCGAACATTGAAAATTAAATAAGAAAGAGGTGTATGATTATGAACATTCTAATCATCATCGCCGCTGTCTTAATCTCATTAGGAATTGGAGTAGTAGGAGGAGTAGCCTATCGTAAAAAAGTTGCAGAATCCAAAATCCAAGGAGCAGAAAATGAAGCCAAAAGACTAGTTGATTTAGCCAAAATAGAAGCAGAAAACTTAAAAAAAGAAGAAATCTTCAAAGCAAAAGAAGAAATCATGAATAGTAGAAAAGAGTTAGATCAAGAGATTAAAGAAAGAAGAGGCGAAGTACAAAAACAAGAATCTAGATTGATTCAAAAAGAAGAAAACTTAGAAAAACGAGAAGGAAACTTTGAAAAAAAGGAAAAAGAAGTAGAAAGAGAATGGCAAGCCATTGAAAAGCAAAAAGAAGAAATTAAAGAATTACATAATCAAGAAATGGTAGAACTTCAAAAAATAGCTTCTTTAACCAAAGAAGAAGCAAAAGCAAAACTATTAGCAGAAATGGACAAAGAACTAACAGCAGAAAAAGCAGCATTAATCCGTGAAAAAGACCAAAAAGCGAAAGAAACTGCCATGAAAAATGCAAAAGAGATTTTAAGTTATGCAGTACAAAAATGTGCAGCTGACCATTCACAAGAAACTACCGTATCTATTGTGGCACTTCCAAATGATGATATGAAAGGAAGAATTATTGGTAGAGAAGGAAGAAATATTAAGGCATTAGAAACCTTAACAGGAATCGACCTAATTATCGACGATACACCAGAAGCAGTAGTCTTATCAGGTTTTGATCCATTACGAAGAGAAGTAGCCAAAATAGCATTAGAAAAACTAATTGATGATGGAAGAATACATCCTGCAAAAATTGAAGAAATGGTAGAAAAAGCTAAAGAAGAAGTAGATACAACCATTAAAGAAGAAGGAGAAAGAGCAGTATTAGAAACAGGAGTTATAGGATTACATCCAGACATTGTAAGACTAATTGGAAAACTAAAATATAGAACCAGTTATGGACAAAATGTATTAAACCACTCAATAGAAGTATCTAACCTAGCAAGAATTATGGCAGAAGAATTAGGATTAGATCCAAAATTAGCAAGAAGAGCAGGACTATTACACGATATAGGAAAAGCATTAGACCATGACATGGAAGGAACACATGTTGAAATCGGAGTAGAAGTACTAAAAAAATTCAAAGAAAATCCATTAGTCATTAATGCAGTAGAGGCACACCATGGAGATGTAGAACCAAAAACATTAGAAGCAGTATTAATCCAAGCAGCAGATGCCATATCAGCATCCAGACCAGGAGCAAGAAGAGAAACAGTAGAAGCATACATTAAAAGATTACAAAACCTAGAAGAAATTGCAGACTCATTTGAAGGAGTAGAAAAATCATTTGCTATCCAAGCAGGAAGAGAAGTTAGAATTATAGTAAAACCAGATAGAATATCAGATGATGAAATGACAATCTTAGCAAGAGACGTAGCAAAAAAAGTAGAAAATGAAATGGATTATCCAGGACAAATCAAAGTTAATATCATTAGAGAAACCAGAGTCGTTGATTACGCAAAATAATAAAATTGCCAAAAGGGACGAACCTTTTGGCAATTTTTTTGAGACAGTAGGGACAGTCCCAATTTGTCTCACAAAAAAGTAGAAAAATGTCGATTTATTGTGTTTAAGCAAAAAACGACAAAAATAGATAAAAAAGTGAGACAAATTGGGACTGTCCCTACTGTCTCAAAGGAGGGAAAAGTGAAAGTTTTAGCTATAGGAGATTTGATTGGTTCAGCAGGAATTAAAGAATTGAGAAGACAATTACCAAGAATAAGACAAGAAGAGAGTGTGGATTTTATTATTGTTAATGGAGAGAATGCAGCAGAAGGTATGGGATTGACACAACAAAATTTTAATGATTTAGTAGCTCTTAATGTTGATGTTATTACTATGGGAAATCATACTTGGGGGAAAAAAGATATTTTTAAGTTTATTGATAATCCTAAATTGATTAGACCTGCAAATTATCCAAAAGGTGTAGTGGGGAAGGGATATAATATTTATACTTGCCAAGATAAAAAAATAGCTGTGATTAATTTGATTGGTAGGGTTGATATTAATGTGCTTTCTGAAAATCCTTTTGTTGTTGCTAAGGATTTGGTGAAAGAATTGAAGCCAAAAGTGGATATGATTTTTGTGGATTTTCATGCAGAAGCAACAGCGGAAAAGATAGCAATGGGTTATTTTTTAGATGGAGAGGTAACTGCTCTTTTTGGTACTCATACTCATGTACAAACTGCGGATGAAAAGATTTTACCAAAGGGGACAGCTTATATTACAGATATTGGTATGACAGGTCCAAAACATTCTGTGATTGGTATGGATATTGCTGTTTCTTTAAAGAGATTTGAAACTACTTTGCCAGAAAGATATAAAATAGCAACAGGTGAATGTATTTTAAATGCAGTTGTTTTTGATGTGGATGATAAGAATAATAAGGTAAAAAATATAAAAAGATTGTATAACTAGAAAGTTTGTAAGTTATTGTCGAACAAAGAAGAAAGATGCGATGAGTTTTTCTAAATTTTTCCATAAATGCCTTTACAAAGATTACCATATATTGTAAAATAAACATCGTAAAAGTTGCAACAAAAAATAAATTATAGGAGGCAAAAGAAAATGGAAATTTTAAAAATTTCATCAAAATCAAATCCTAATTCAGTAGCAGGAGCAATCGCTGGATTAGTAAAAGAATCAAATAAAGCAGAAATGCAAGCAATCGGAGCAGGAGCATTAAATCAGGCAGTAAAAGCAGTGGCAATCGCAAGAGGATTTGTTGCACCAGCAGGAGTGGATTTAGTTTGTATCCCAGCTTTTGCAGAAGTAGAAGTGGAAGGAGAGGACAGAACAGGGATTAAACTAATTGTTGAATCAAGAGTGTAAATAAAATGAGAGGGGGCTGTATGAAACACAGTCCTTTTTGTATTATATAGTAACATTTTATTCAATAAATTCAAGAATAAACTTGAAAATTAATTAAAATTAAGGTATGATAGCAAAAGAATAGAGAGGTGGAACATGAAATCGAACTGGATTAAATATATATTTATTATTTTCATTGTTTTTATTTTATTATTTTCCATTTTTAAAATAAGAAAAGATGAAGAAGAAAAGCAACAAGAATTAGCACATGCTAGCAGTCAAGAAGAAAAAAATACAGAACTAAAATTAGGAATTGCTCGGATTAGATAGTATTAATCCTATTTTAAGTAATAATAAGAACGTACAAGACATAACCAAATTGATTTATGATCCATTAGTTACTTTAACTTCAGACTATAAAGCAGAACCTTGCCTAGCAAAAGAGTGGGCCAAACAAAGCGACAATTCATATTTAATTAAATTAAGAGAAAATGTAAAATGGACAAATGGAGAAAGATTCACATCTGAAGATGTAAGATTTACTATTGACCGTTTAAAAGAAATTTCTTCCATTTACTCATATAATGTACAATATGTAATTGGTGTTGATATAGTTGATGACTATACGGTTAAAATTAATTTAGATAGAGAAATACCATTTTTTGAATATCAGCTTACTTTTCCTATTTTATCAAAAGATTATTATGAAGCAGAAGATTTTGTTAATACAGAAAAGAATAGTTCACCTGTAGGAACAGGAAAATATAAAATTGCTGATGTGCAACCATCTTACATTTTATTAGAAAAAAATAATGGATGGTGGAATAAAGAAATAAATTTAACTATTGAAAAGATTACTGTTAATCTATATTCTTCAATTGGGGAATTATATAATAGTTTTAAAATTGGTAATATTGATTTAATTGCAACGACTAATGATAATTTGCAAGAATACATTGGAACAATTGGTTATAGCTCAAAAGAATTAAAAGGTAGAGAACATACTTTTTTAGCTTTAAATACACAAAATTATTTTTTAGGAAAACAAGAAATTAGAAAAGCATTAGCATATTCAATTGATAAAGAAAATATTGTATCAAGTGTATTTAATAATAAATGTTATAACAGTAGTTTTCCACTAGATTATGGTAGCTGGCTAGGACAAGCGCAAGATACAAGTAGTGGTTATAATGTAGAACAAGCTAAGCAAGTATTAGTTGATGCAGGATGGGTCTATCGTTCTGGTGCATGGCAAAAAACAGAAAACCATAAAACGCAAAAATTAGCTTTAAATCTATTAGTAAGAGCTAGTGACAGTAGTAAAATAGCAGTTGCTGAAAATATTAAACAACAGTTAGCAGAACAAGGAATTATTATTAATATTTCACAAGCTAGTGATGAACAATATAATAATCAAATTAATAATAAGAATTATGATATTGCATTATGTAGTATGACACTTTCACCAAGTCCTAGCATGGAAACATTTTTTGGAGAAGGAAATTTATCAAATTATTCTAATGAAGAAATCAATGAAATTATGAATGAAGTAAAAAACACAACAGACGAAAAAATATTAAAAGAAAAATATGATAGATTACATGAAATTTATAAAACAGATATACCATATATTAGTTTATATAATAATAAATACACAGTAGCTTATAATTCTGGATTAGTAGGAGAAATTACACCAAATTGGTTTTATCAATTTTATGGAATTGAAGAATGGTATAAATAATTTACTTTAAAATTTATTATAATTTAATAAAAAAGTATTGACAAAACAAATTTTTGATATATAATAATTTTGACAAACAAAAGTTCAAATATTAAAGGAGGAAAAACAATGGGAGAAAATACAGAAAAAAAGAAAGCATTAGAGATGGCAATGAGTCAAATAGAAAAACAATTTGGTAAAGGTTCTGTTATGAAATTAGGAGAATTTAAAGCAATGGAAATAGAAGCTATACCAACAGGAGCTTTAAGCTTAGATATTGCATTAGGAATTGGAGGAGTACCACGAGGAAGAATTATAGAAATTTATGGACCAGAATCATCAGGAAAAACAACATTAGCATTACACATCATTGCAGAAGCACAAAAAATGGGAGGAGAAGCAGCATTCATTGATGCAGAGCATGCATTAGATCCAGTATATTCTAAAAAATTAGGAGTAGATATCGATAATTTAATCGTATCACAACCAGACACAGGAGAACAAGCATTAGAAATCACAGAAAGTTTAGTAAGAAGTGGAGCATTAGACGTTATTGTTGTAGACTCAGTAGCAGCTTTAGTTCCAAAAGCAGAAATTGATGGTGACATGGGAGATTCTCATATGGGACTTCAAGCTAGATTAATGTCACAAGCATTAAGAAAACTAGCAGGAGCAATAAATAAATCTAAAACAGTTTTAATATTTATTAACCAATTAAGAGAAAAAATCGGTGTTATGTTTGGAAATCCAGAAACAACAACAGGAGGTAGAGCTTTAAAATTTTATGCATCTGTCAGAATGGATATCAGAAAAACTGAAAACATTAAACAAGATGGAGAATTTAAAGGAAGTCGTGCTCGTGTTAAAATAGTAAAAAACAAAGTAGCACCACCATTTAGAGAAGCAGAATTCGACGTAGTTTATGGAGAAGGAATTTCAAAAGCAGGAAATATTTTAGACATGGCTGTTAACTTAAACATTGTTGAAAAAGCAGGTTCATGGTTCAGTTATAATGGAGATAGAATTGGGCAAGGTAGAGAAAATGTCAAAAAATATTTAAAAGAAAATCCAGAATTATTAAAAGAAATTGAAGAAAAGGTAAGGGCTGATTTTGCTAAAGCTTTTGAACAAAGTTTAGGAGAAGAATTACCAGAAAAAGATGAAGATACAGAATAATTAAAAAGGAAGAAAAATGTATACTATAGAAGAATTTGATAAACAAAAAACAAAAGTGCTAAAATATATATTATATCAAAAAAGAAGTGAAAAACAAATAAGAACCAAATTTGCTAATAGCATAGAAGAAAATTTATTAGAAGATATTATAGCCTATTTAAAAGAAGCAAAATATATAAACGATAGTGAATTTATTCAAAAAACTATTAATAATTTTATAGCCTTAAAAAATTTATCGATTAGAGAAATACAATATAAACTAATGGCAAAGGGAATTGACAAAAACGAAATAGAAAATTATATTAATGAAAATAGAGAAGAACTAAAAGAATATGAAATAAAATCAGCACAAAACATAAGTTATAAAAAATCAATTTCAATGGAGCCAGAAGAAATAAAACAGTATTTATTAAAAAAAGGATATCAATTAGAAAATATAAAACAAGCATTGGAGGAATAATAGTGGCAATTTTAACATTAGAAACTAAAAAATATGCTATAAAAATAGAAAATTTCGAAGGACCACTGGATTTATTATGTCATTTAATTGATAAAAACAAAATGAACATTTATGATATTCAATTAAGTGAAATTACAGATCAATACATAGAATATTTAAAAGAACAAGAAAAATTAAATTTAGAAATAGCAAGCGAATTTTTAGTAATGGCTTCTACCTTATTGTACTTAAAATCAAAAAAATTATTACCAAAGCAAGAGGAAGAAGAGGAAGAATTAACAGAAGAAGAACTAATTAATAGAATTATTGAATACAAGAAATTTAAAGAAATAAGTAAATTATTTAAAGCACACTATTTAGATGAATCAAGAAGATTTTTTAAAGGTCAGGAAGAAATAAATTTACCAAAACAAAAATTACAAAAAAATTATGATTCATCTGTAATTCCTGAAATTTATGAGAAATTAATAGAAAAAAACAAAGTAAAATTAAATCAAAATGCAAAAAATATAGAGAAAATAGCAATAACAGATAATTACACAGTGGCTAGCAAAGTTAAAGAAATGTTTAAAGTACTAGTAAAACAAAAAAGGTTTGTTTTTAATAAATTATTTTCAATAAAAAAACATAATAAGCAAGAAGTTATGACAGCTTTTTCTGGATTATTAGAATTATCTAGGAGAAGTAAAATAGAAACTAATCAAGAGGAACTTTTTGGTGATATTATTGTAGAAAAAGCAAAAAAGATAAGTTAAAAGGTTTAAAACAGAAAAAAATGGAAAAACTAATATAAACCCTCTAAAGGAGGAGATAATATTGGTTTTTCTTTTTATTTGCCTCACAATAATAATTGTTATGATAACTTTTTTAATTTTTTCAAAATTGCAGATAGAAATTAGAAATGTAAAATTCAATTCACAATTTAAAAAACATTTTAATGATGATTATCAAATAATAATTAAATGGTATGTATTAAAATGGATTCCAATTTTAAATGTAAATATAACGAAAACAAAACTAGAAAAAATGAAATTAAGACAAAAAATAGATTTTAGTGTATTAGAAAAAAATATTAACTTGGATAAGAAAATTTGGAATATATTAAAAAATAGTAAGATTGAAATTCAAAAAATTGAACTATATATGGAATTAGGAACAGAAAATGCCGCTTATACCGCTATGTTGATTCCTATAATCAGTACAGTTTTAGCTTTTATATTGCGAAAAAATACTAAACAATTTAAAATACAACCATTATATCAAAATCAAAATTTGGTAAATATATTTGTTTCCGGTATATTTGAAATAAAAATGAGCCATATTATAAGCAGTATATATTTTTTAAATAAAAAAGAAGGAAAAGGAGTGAAAGAATATGAGCGAACATCCAATAGAAAGCCTTATGACTACAGCTATGAATAGTATTCAAGATATGATTGATGTTAATACTATTATTGGAGAACCGATAGAAACATCAAATAATATTGTAATTATTCCAATATCAAAAGTATCATTTGGATTTGCAGCAGGTGGTAGTGAATTTAAAGGAGAAACTATAGATGAATATACTAAAAGAGAAAAAGAAGAAGCTATTCAATATCGTTTACCGTTTGGTGGTGGTAGTGGAGCAGGCGTAACAATTAATCCAATTGCATTTTTAGTAATTCAATCTAATAATGTGAAATTGATGCCAGTAAACCATACTTCTTCTTTAGATAAATTATTGGATTATATGCCTGACTTAATTGAAAAAACAAATAATATTATGAATAGATGTATGCAAAATAAAAAAGAAGAGACACAGAAAATTTTAAAGGAAATGCAAAATAAACATAATAAAAGTATGAAAAAAGAAGAAGAAGATAAAAAAGCAATTGAAAAGAAGATAGAAACAGAAGTGAAAAAAGTGAAAGAACCTGAAGTAGAAGAAACTTATGAATTTGAATATGACGAAATGATGGAAGATGAATAAATATAGTAAAGAGTGGTAATCCACTCTTTTACTATTTTATGTTCTTAATAAGTCAATCCATCGATAAATAACTTTTTTACTCATTGTAAATAAATTTAATTTTTCTATTTCTTTTTTAGCAATAATGTCAACTGTAGATAATATTTCTCCATCAAGAGAAAAGGAAATTTCCCCCAATTTTTGACCAGAAGAAATAGGAGCTGAAATACGTTCAGGTAAATTAAGTTGTTGTTGTATATCTTTTTCTTTACCTTTTTCTATTAAAGTTCCAGCATTATTTGATAAAATTGCTTCTACTTTTTGCGAACCCCCTTTATCAACAAAAATATTTTTTACAATTTCATCTTTTTTTCCAAATTCTTCAAAAGAAAAATTTTGAAAACCATAATCTAATAATTTTTGTGCTTCTGCAAAACGAATTTTAGTAGATGGTGCTTTCATAATAACTGCGATTAAAGATAAATTGTCACGTGTAGCACTAGCAGATAAATTATATAAAGCTAATCCAGTAGAGCCAGTCTTTAAACCAGTGGCTCCTTTATAAGTACGAATTAATTTGTTTGTATTTGTTAATTCTGATTTCCCATCACGCAAAGAATCTGTCCAAATAGTAGTATATTTTGTAACTTGAGGATGATTATTTAATAATTCTTTTGACATTAAACTAATATCATAGCTAGAAGTAACGTGACCATCTTGATCTAATCCGTGACAGTTTTTAAAAGTAGTATCATTCATTCCTAATTCTTGTGCTTTATCATTCATCATTTGGACAAATCCTTCTTCTGAACCTCCTATATATTCAGCCATAGCTACTACACAATCATTAGCAGAAGCAACACAGATAGCTTTTAACATTTCATCTACTGTTAAAGTTTCTCGAGGGTCTAACCAAATTTGAGAGCCACCCATAGATGAAGCATTTTCACTACAAGGGATAGAATCATTAAGACTAATTTTTCCACTATCTAAAGCTTCCATAATTAATAAAATACTCATAATTTTAGTAACAGATGCAGGACGTAATTGCTCATGAGCATTATGTTCAAATAAAATTTGTCCTGTAGACTGTTCAATAAGAATTGCAGAAGCAGATTCCAGTTCTAATGTTTTAGTAGTATTTTTTTCAGAAATATTACTATTTACTGGAGTTGAATTATTAGACCAAACATAAATTGTATCTTCTGCAAAACATGGAAATGTAACTGAAAAAATGATAGATAATAATAGTATAATACAAATAATATATCTTGTTTTTTTCATAATAACCTCACATTCTGATGTAAAGATTCATCTAAAAATATTGTTATTACAAGATATGAACAAGATAAAAAAATATGAATAATATTATTGTTGGATTTTGATTATGCTGGTAGTAACATTTTTTCCATTACTTGAAGCTAAAATTTTAATATCATTTCCAGTATCATTTCTAAATTTTAAATCATAGCTACCATATGCAACAGCAGCATCTTTTCCTTTTTCAATATAAGGAACGTGATTACTATGAGCATGTCGTTCTACAACTACTAAACTAGGTATATTCAAAATAGCATTATATAATGTAGAACTAATTTGACAATTTCCACCACCTAATCCTTTTTTCTTATTACCATTTTTATCAAAAATATCAGCTTTTTGATATCCTTTTCCTGTAGTAGAAGGTCCTATAGTATTGCAAAACGAAAATGTTTCTCCAGCTTTAACTATAGTACCATCTAAGGACTGACAAGTGATGTTAATATTATTTTGACGAGAATTGTCATTAGAATAAATTTTGGTACTAAAAGTAGCAATTTGTTCTTCTGTTGGAGTAGGATTTGCTTGTGCTGTTTCATTATTTTTATTTGTTTGTTCATTTTTATTAGATGTTCGATTAGCTTCATAATTAGTTTCTTTAGGAGGTGTAGATGTATTTTTTAAATAGAAAAAAACACCAATACCAGCAATAAATATAAAAAATAAACAAATTAATATAACTTTAAATTTTCTATTCATTTTAAATCACCTAAGATAGTATAACCAAAAATAGTGAAATTATTGATAATATATTGACTTAATTCATAATTATTTATACAATATAAATGACATATTAAAGTCATGCAAAAAGGAAATATTTTAATAAACAAATGAGGAAAGGGGAATTTTTAAATGAAAACCAAAATAACAAATAGTAAGGGAATCACATTAATAGCTCTGGTTATTACAATAGTACTAAATTGCTCGTACCTCG
>CAUWKC010000032.1:0-14494 GCA_963559365.1 uncultured Clostridia bacterium
TTTTAAAACTCATTACATTCAAGCATACATTCTGTATTATAACATCATAACATAGTAGGTTAATCCTTAAAACAAAAAAACGAAACTTAAAAGTTTTTTGTTATTGACTATATGATAACATAATGTTACAATAAAGAAGAAAAGGAAGATGATGAAAAATGAAAATAAAATTAATTGAAAAAATTAAACAATTTTTTGAAAATAGAAAATTAAAAAGATTACCAGATGAAGTACTAATCGAAAAGGTTGAAGAAAAATTAGAAGAAGACGAAGTAGGAGAAATACCTAATATAGTAAAACATGTAGGAGATAATAATACACAATTACAAATGGCAAAAGGATTAGTAGAAGGTGCTGATATTAACATAGAGACCAAAAAGGAAGTAATTGATAATTTACCTCATAAAACAAAAAAAGAATTATTCAGGGAAAGCATAAAAACAAAAGAAATAATAGCACAAAAAGACATGCCTACTTTCATAAAAATATTAGTAAATGAAAAAAAGTTACAACCTTATGATGAATTATATTATAGAGTGGATAAAGCATTTAATGATGCCGAATTAGGACGTATATTAGGAATATTGTATAGAGAAAGAACAAATGAATATGATGAAGAAAAAGTTTTAAGGATTGTAGCAAAACAAATGTTAGTAGACATGAAAAAATATAATACATTTTTACCAAGCCATTTTGCGGAAATTGCTAATAATATTATAATAGATGAAGGAACAGAAAACGAAAGAACTTTTCAAATATTAAATGAGGAAGACAAAGAAAAATTAGAAAAAGCTTTAGAAGAAGAATCAATAGAATTAAAAGAAAATTCTAAAAAAGCATTAACAGCACAAGAAAAAGCAAAAATTGCACCAGAAAAAATACAACAGCAAATAAATAATATTGTAGAATTTTCAATGAAAAGGCAAAAAGAATTACAAGAGCAAGAAACATCAATAAGATAGTAAAAAATAATAAAACAAGATGAAATTTAACATCTTGTTTTATTATTTTTTAAAATTCACAATTTTTAGGAGTTCTAGGGAAAGGAATTACATCACGTATATTTTGCATACCTGTCAAATACATAATGGCTCTTTCAAAACCTAAACCAAAACCAGCATGATTACAACTACCATATTTTCTTAAATCCAAATACCAATCATATAATTCAATTGGCATAGAAAGTTCTTTCATACGGTTTAATAATTTATCATAATCTTCTTCTCTTTGGCTACCACCAATAATTTCACCAATACCAGGTACTAATAAATCAGCAGCAGCAACAGTTTTGCCATCTGGATTTTGTTTCATATAAAAAGCTTTAATATCTATTGGGTAATCAGTAACAAAAACTGGTTTTTTGAATATTTTTTCACATAAGTAACGCTCATGTTCAGTTTGCAAATCAACCCCCCAAGAAACTTTATATTCAAAATCATCATTATGTTTTTCCAACTCTTTTACAGCATCTGTATAAGTAATTCTAACAAAATCAGATGTAATAACATGTTTTAAACGTTCTAATAAATTAGTATCAATAAATTTATTGAAAAATTCCATTTCTTCAGGACAATTATCTAATACATATTGGAAAATAAATTTAATCATATCTTCTGCTAAATCCATATCATCTGTTAAATCAGCAAAACAAATTTCAGGTTCTACCATCCAAAATTCAGCCGCATGCTTTACAGTATTAGAATTTTCAGCACGGAAAGTTGGACCAAAAGTATAAACATTGCAAAAACTTTGAGCAAAAGTTTCAGCATTTAATTGTCCACTAACTGTTAAATGAGCTGGTTTTCCAAAAAAGTCTTGTGAAAAATCCACAGAACCTTCATCTGTTTTAGGAAGGTTATTTAAGTCAAAAGAATTGACATTAAACATTTCTCCTGCCCCTTCTGCGTCACTTCCTGTTAAAATAGGAGTATTAACATAAACAAAACCTCTCTCTTGAAAAAATTTATGAATTGCATAAGCTAATACACTTCTAACACGGAATACAGCATTAAAAGTATTAGTTCTAGGACGTAAATGAGAAATGGTTCTTAAATATTCAAAAGAATGTTTTTTCTTTTGAAGTGGATACGTACCATCTGATAAATTTAAAATTTCAATTTTGTTAGCTTGAATTTCAAAAGGCTGTTTTGCATTTTCAGTTATAATTAGTTTTCCACTAACTTTAATGGAAGAACTAATGGTTAATTTACAAATTTCAGGGAAATTAGTTAAAGAATCATTAAAAACAATTTGTACATTTTTAAAAAAAGTACCATCGTTTAATTCAATAAAACCAAAAGTTTTTGAATCTCTAACTGTTTTGACCCATCCTTCTAAAGTTATTTCTTTTTCAGAAAATTGATGTGTTGTTTTATATAAATCTCTTATTGTTATTTGTTTCATTTTTTTCCTCCCTAATATTAAGATGAACTTATTATATGATATTATACGAAAAATTTCAAGATATTCAAACTTAAAGTTCAAAATGAAATTTAGGAAGTAGCACTTTTTACATTAATTAAACATAATATATACAAAATAAAGTGAAAGGTGGTAAGAAAATGTCAAAGTACATAATCAAAGGAGGAAAAAAACTAGAAGGAGAAGTAAGTATATCTGGCTCCAAAAATGCATCCTTACCAATTATAGCAGCAAGTATTTTAAATCAAGGAAAAACTATTTTATATAATGTACCTAATATACATGATACACAAATGATGTTTGAAATTTTAAAACAATTAGGAGCAACTGTAACAAAAAAAAATAATAAAATAATCATTGATACTAAAGAAATAAATAGATATGAAATACCAGAGGATTTAATGAGACAAATGCGTTCATCTGTTATTTTTGTGGGAGCATTATTAGGAAAACATGGAAAAGTAACCTTTTCTTATCCAGGAGGATGTGACATTGGAACAAGACCGATTGATTTACATTTAAAGGCATTTGAAAAATTAGGAATAAATATTAATAAAAACTATGGAAATATTACCTGCACTTGTGATAGAATAATAGGAGAAAAAATAGATTTAGATTTTCCAAGTGTAGGGGCAACAGAAAATGCAATATTAGCAGCATGTTTAGGAGAAGGAAAAACAACTATAACCAATGCTGCAAAAGAACCAGAAATTGTGGATTTACAAAACTTCCTAAATAAAATGGGAGCAAATATACAAGGAGCTGGTACAGATATAATTGAAATTAAAGGTGTAAAAAAATTAAAAGAAGTAAGTTATAACATTATGCCAGATAGAATTGAAGCAGGAACTTTTTTATGTATGGCAGCAATGACAGGTGGAAGTATAAAAGTAAAAGATATATGTCCACAACATATTACACCTGTTATTCACAAATTAGAAGAAACTGGATGTAAATTAGAAATTCAAAAAAGTGAAATAGAAATACAAGCACCAAAAAGATTAAAAGCAATAGATATAAAAACAATGCCATATCCAGGATTTCCAACTGATATGCAATCTATTTTTGCAACAACTTTAACAATAGCAAAAGGCACTTCTATAATTGTAGAAAATTTATTTGAGAATAGATATAAATATACTCAAGAATTAATTCGTATGGGAGCTAAAATCAATGTTGAAGGAAAAACAGCAGTAATAAAAGGCGTTAGAAAATTATATGGAGCAAATGTAAAAGCAACTGATTTACGAGGAGGAGCAGCTTTAGTAATGGCAGGAATAGTAGCTAAGGGAAGCACAAAAGTGGAAAATGTTGAATATATTTTAAGAGGATATGATAAATTTGATCAAAAATTAAGAAACTTAGGACTAGACATTCAATTTATTAAAGAATAGGGCGGTAAAAAGCCCTTCCTTATATAAAAGGAGAGAGTGCAAATGGGTAAAAAAGCAAAAGAAATGAACTTGTATTACATGAAGCAAGGACAAGTATCAAAAGAAGACATAGAAGATATTATGAAAAGGAAAAAAGCAAAAGAACGCGAAAAAAGAATTAAACAAAATAAAATAAAAAAAGAAGATAATTTTGATATTGAAACAGAAACTGTTATTCAAATGACCAATAAAAACAAATTAAAAAAAGAAGAAGAAAGAATAAAAAAAATAAATCAACAAGAAAAGAAAAGAAAAAAGAGAAATAAAAAAATAAAAATGTTTTTAAAAATCTTTTTACTTTTAGGAATTATTATAGGTGGAACAATTTTTGCTATGGTATCTCCTATTTTTAATATAAAAGAGGTACAAGTTGTTAATCAAAAACAAATTAGTGCAGAAACCATTATAAGTTTATCAGAATTAAAAACAGGAGAAAATATTTTTCGCTTTAATAGTAATAAAGTAATTAATAAAATCAAAGAAAACGCATATGTCGAAAAAGCAACAATCCATCGAAAAATACCTAATATTGTTCAAATTGATGTACAAGAAAGAGAACATAGTTATAGTGTTGATTTTTTAGGAAAATATGCGTATATCAATAACCAAGGGTATATATTAGAAATTGGAGAAGATAGTAAACAAAAAACAATATTACAAGGCATTTCCACACCTGAAGACCAAGTAACAGTAGGAAATCGTTTAAATGAAGAAGATTTAAAAAAATTAGAAGATGTTTTAAAAATTTTAAAAGTGGCTAAAGAATACAATTTAGACACAAAGGTCACTAGTATTGACATTTCTGACCAAAATGAATATAGTATATATTTAGAAGAAGAAAAGAAGAAAGTTCATCTAGGAAATAATGAACATCTAAGTAATAAAATGTTATATGTAGAATCTGTAATTCAAGAAGAAAAAGGAAAAACAGGAGAAATTTTTGTTAATGTAAAAACAGATAGCAAATATCAAGGATATTTTAGAGAAAGTTTAAATGTATAAGAAAGGAGGAAAACATGAAAAATAAAAAAATGATAAGTCTGGTTCTTGGAATAATGTGTTTTGCTTTAACTCTAGGAATTTGTATTCAATTAAAAACTGTAAAAGGATCTAATTCTATTGCAGGACAAGGATATGGAAATGACGAATTAAGAGGAGAAGTTTTAAAATACAAAGAAAAATATGATAATAAATACAATGAACTAGAAAGAGCAGAAAAACAATTAGAAAAAGAAAGACAAAGTGCAACTAAAAACAATGAAGAATTAGAAAAAAAAGAAGCAGAAATTAAACAAGGAAATAAAATGATAGGAATGACAGAAGTAACAGGTCCAGGAGTTATTGTAACATTAAGTGATAGTAAAAAAGATAGTAGTACAGCATTAAATGTAAGTGATTTGCTAGTACATGATGCAGATATATTAAGTGTTATTAATGAATTGAAAAATGCAGGAGCAGAAGCTATTTCTATAAATGATCAAAGATTAGTACCAAATAGTAGTATAGTATGTGGAGGAAATATAATAGAAATTAATGGAGAAAAAGTAGGAGCACCATTTACAATAAAAGCAATTGGATTACCAGAACAATTAGCAGCTTTATCTAGACCAGGAGGTTATTTAGAAATATTAAGAGGAGCAACTGTTGGCGTAGATTTAAAAAAATCAAATAGTATAACTATACCAAAATATACAGGTGTTATCACTTATAAATATGCGCAAAATAAAAAATAAAGAAAGAAGGAACAAGACATGAAAACTAATATCAAAAAAGGAAAATTAACCATGACGATTACAATTGCCATTGCTTGTTTTGCCTTAGCTTTTGTCATGTCTATGCAATTTAAAATTGTTAATCAAACAGATATTACAGAAATTGAAAATATGAGAGAAACAGAATTAAGAACAGAACTTGCTAATTGGAAAGCAAAATATGAAGAAACAGAAGCAAAATACGAAGAAACACAAACTAAGATTGAAGAATACAAAAAAACGAAGCAATCTAATGATGAAGCAGGAAAGCTGGTTGATACAGAATTAGAACAAGTCAATATGACATTAGGAAAAACAGATGTACAAGGAGAAGGAATTGAAGTTGTTTTAAGAGAAACAGGAAATGAAGAAATAAGTAAAATCAACGCTGATGACTTATTAGTTATTGTAAATGCATTAAAATTAGCAGGAGCAGAAGCGATTTCAATTAATGAAGAAAGAATAATAAATATGACAGACATTGCAAATATAAATGGTACTTATGATTCATTTATTAAAGTAAATGGACAAAGAATTTTAGCACCTTATGTAATTAAAGCTATTGGAAATCAAACTTACTTAGAAAGTGCTTTATTAGGAAATGGTGGATATGTAGATGAATTGAAAAAAATAGGTCATGATGTATCCATTGAAAAAGTAAATAAACTAGAAATACTAAAATATAATGATGAAATGAAAATAAAATATATGGAATAGGAGGAAGAAAAAATGATAGGAATTGCAATTTTAATAGGATGCATCTTAGGAGCAATTCTAGGAATGAATGCACCAATGATATCTTATACATATTCAAGTTATTTAGCTATTGCAATTATTGCGGCATTGGACTCTGTGTTTGGAGGAATTACTTCTGTTATTAAAAAGAATTTTAACCTAAAAATATTCATAACTGGATTTTTTGGAAATGCAATATTATCAATTTTACTAACAATTTTAGGACAAAAATTAAATTTAGACATTTATCTAGCAGCAATAGTTGTTTTTGTAGGAAGAATGTTTACTAATTTATCTATAATTAGAAGATACTATGTCGACAAATGGTCAGAACGATTTGAAAAAAAGATAAAAAAACAAGAAGAAATAGAATCTTAAATTTAGTTCTATAAAAAAGCAACTATTTATTATTTTTACATTAGGAAAGTTGAAAAACAGAAGATACACAAAATAATAAATAGTTGCTTTTTCTTTATTACAAAAAGATTACAAGGATATTACAAAAATATAACAAATTCTATTGACATTTGTCTAAAAATGTAATATATATACACTTAGAAAAATTATACTGATAAATGGAGGAATTAACTTGGCAATCGGAGATATCATTGTGGGGATAGATATAGGAACCAGTAAGGTTTGCACAGTTGTAGGAGAAGTAAATAATTTTGGTCAAATTGAAATCATATGTAATACCTCACATAAATGTAGTGGACTAAAGAAAGGAAAAATAATAAACGAAGAAGATATCAGTTTAAGCATGGCAGAAACAATAAAAGAAGCAGAAGAAGAAACAAACTTAAAAATCAACTCTGCCTATGTAACAATACAAGGAAAATATATAACAATTGTACAAAATAGCATAACCAAAGAAGTAAAAGACAAATATGCAGGAATATCAGTAAGAGATGTACAAAGTGCCATCATGCAAGTAAAAGATATTGAAATACCAGAAAATAAGACATTAATTGACATCGTACCAGACAAGATAACATTAGAAAACGGAACAGTAGTAGCTGATCCAGTAGGAAATTTAAGCTCTAGTTTTACCATAAGTGCACAAGTTATCTTAGCAGACAGAGACTTTGTAAGACAACTAAACACAGTATTCAAAAAAGCAGGACTAGAAATAGATGGAATTGTACCAATTACATTAGCAGAAAGAAACTTAATCTTAGACAAAAATGAATTACACGATAATGTTATGTTATTAGATATAGGAGCAGGAAATACTGATATTGGAGTATTTGAAGGATCAAGTTTTATCTATACAAATTCTATTCCAGTTGGAGGAGACAACATTACAAACGACATTGCTTTAGTATTAAACATCAGTGAAGAAGAAGCAGACAAACTAAAAAGACAATATGGACTAGCCCTAAAGTCATTTATAGATAATGACAATGACATCATATTAAATACATCAAAAGATGACAACAAAAATAGAATCATTAAAAGTTCAGAATTAATCGAAATAATTGAAGCAAGAATTGAAGAAATGTTTTCTATAATAAATAAAGATATAACAAACCAAGGAATTAAGCAAAAAATTAACAATGTTATATTAACCGGGCAAGGAATTATAAACATAAACAAAAGCGATGTAGCAGGAAAAATAAATTTAAACATTCCTGTTAAAATATCAACAGGAAGAGCAATTAGTACAGTAAAACCAACTTATAGAACTAGTTATGCGTTAGTTCGTTATATTGCAGCAAGACCATTTGCTAAAACAGTATCAAGCAGTATAGACACACAAAACGACGAAAACTTTTTCAAAACAATAATGGAAAGAATTAAAGAATTTTTCTATTCTTAAACAAGTTATTAATTTTATAAATATATAAATTATGAGGAGGAAAAACAATATGATGGATTACAATGATGATAACAATGTTACAATGATGGATGGAACAGCCACTATTAAAGTTATCGGTGTTGGAGGAGCAGGAAACAATGCTGTAAACAGAATGATTGAAATGGGAATAAAAGGAGTAGATTTCATTGCTGTTAATACAGATAGACAAGCATTACAAACATCAAGAGCCAGCACAAAAATACAAATTGGAGAAAAAATAACAAGAGGATTAGGAGCAGGAGCTAACCCTGATATAGGAGCACAATCTGCAGAAGAAAGCAAAGCTGAAATTGCAGAAATATTAAGAGGAGCAGACATGGTATTCGTAACCGCCGGAATGGGTGGAGGAACAGGAACAGGAGCTGCACCAATCGTAGCAAGTACAGCAAAAGAAATGGGAATACTAACAATAGGAGTAGTAACAAAACCATTTACTTTTGAGGGAAAGAAGAGATTATCTCAAGCAGAAAGAGGAATTGAAAGCCTAAAAGGAAAAGTAGACACATTAGTAGTAATACCAAACGACAAATTATTACAAATCATTGATAGAAAAACTTCAATAATTGAAGCATTTCGTATGGCAGATGATATTTTAAGACAAGGTGTACAAGGAATATCTGACTTAATAGCTATTCCAGGACTTGTAAACTTAGACTTTGCTGACGTAAAAACTATCATGTTAAACCAAGGAATGGCACACATGGGAGTAGGAAAAGCATCAGGAGAAAACAGAGCAGAAGATGCAGCAAAAGAAGCTATCCAAAGTCCATTATTAGAAACATCAATTGAAGGAGCAAAAGGAGTTATCATCAACATTACAGGTGGAGAAGATTTAGGATTACATGAAGTTAATACAGCAGCCGAATTAGTACAAAGAAGTGTAGACCCAGAAGCTAATATTATTTTTGGTACAGTAACAGACCAAAATATGACAGATGAAATTCAAATCACAGTAATTGCAACAGGATTTGAAAAAAATGAACCAATTTCAAGCATTGGTGTAGACCATATTGTATCTAAAACATGGGAGAAAAAAATCAACTCTATTCCAGCAAGCACAGAAAATAGTTCATCACAAAATGATTTAGACATTCCATCTTTCTTAAGAAAAAACAAAAATAAAAATATGTAAAATATATAAAAAAAGAAATAATCGAAAAAACGCGATTATTTCTTTTTTTCGCCAATAAGAAAAGACAGTTTTTTCAAAATAAAAAGATTATAATAGTCATGCAGGTGATAAGCATGACTATTTATATTGATGTGGTATTAATAGAAAATTTAATAATGAATACCATTATATTAATAGCAACTGGAGTTGTCTTAAAAGAAAAGATACAGATACTAAGAATTTTATTAGCAAGTCTAATAGGAGCAATTTATTCAGTAATAGCATATTTATCCATACTAGAAATTTACTCTAGTATAATAATGAAAATAATATTATCACTCATTATTATTTACATAGCATTTAATCCACAAACAATAAAAAAAATGTGGAAAGACATCTTGATATTTTACTTAACATCATTTGTATTTGGAGGAGCGGCCTTTGCCCTAATATACATTGTAAAACCGCAAGACATCTTAATGAAAAATGGACTATTTTTAGGAACCTATCCACTAAAAACAATTATCCTAGGAGCGATAATAGCATTTATCATAATAATAACAGCATTTACAGTAGTAAAAACCAAAATAACTAAAAAAGACATGTTTTGTGAAATAGAAATAAAATTAAACGGAAAAAAAATAAAAACCATAGCCATGATAGACACAGGAAATATGTTAAAAGAACCAATCAGCAACACACCTGTAATAGTAGTAGAACACACATTGCTCTATAACAGCATACCAAAAGAAATTTTAAACCATTTAGAAGAACTATTAGGAGGTGATTTTAGCAGCATACCAGAAAAAATACAAAAAGAATATCAAACAAAACTAAAATTCATTCCATTTTCTTCCTTAGGAAAACAAAATGGAATGTTAATAGGAATCAAAGCAGAAGAACTAATCATAAAAAGAGAAGAAAAGCAAGAAAAAAAACAAAATATAATAATTGGAATCTATCAAAAATCATTAACCAAAAAAGGAGAATATAGAGCTTTAATAGGAATTGAGACACTAGGGACAGTTTAAAAATGTCTCACGATTTAAGACGAAATAAGTTGAAAAAAGTCGAAAAAGGGAAAGGAGTGAAAATATGAATATTTTTGAATTTGTAAAAAATGGAATTAATACTATTTGTGCTAAATATATTAATGAAAAAGAAGAGATAGAATATTTACCAATTTTTTATATTGCTGGAAGTCAAACATTGCCACCACCGTTAACACCAGACGAAGAGATGAAATTAATTGAACAATTGAAAGAAGAAGAAAATTTAGAAGTAAGACAAAAATTAGTAGAAAGAAATTTAAGATTGGTGGTTTACATTGCTAAAAAATTCGAAAATACAGGAATAGGGATAGAAGATTTAATATCTATTGGTACAATTGGTTTGATGAAAGGAGTAAATACATTTAATTCAGATAAAAAAATCAAATTAGCTACATATGCATCTCGTTGTATTGAAAATGAAATTCTGATGTATTTGCGAAAAAACAATAAAATTAAAGGTGAAGTTTCTATTGATGAACCATTAAATAAAGATGGTGATGGAAATGAGTTGTTATTATCTGATATTTTAGGAACTGAACCAGATATTACTTCTAGAAATTTAGAAGATGAAGTTGACAAATCTCTTTTACGAGATTCTATTAGTAATTTAAATGATAGAGAAAAAAATATCATGGAAATGAGATTTGGATTTTTGACAGGAAAAGAAAAGACTCAAAAAGAAGTAGCTGATGAATTACGGTATATCACAAAGTTATATATCAAGGTTAGAAAAGAAAATTATAAGTAAAATGAAAAAAGAAATTGCTAGTAAAATTGGGTAGAAAAATAAAAAAAGCATAAAAAAACCAAATTTGGAAATACTTAAAATAAGTAAATTCAAAGGAGGTTTTTCTTTTGTTAAACAATAAAGTAGAAATATGTGGAGTGAACACATCAAAATTACCATTATTGAGCAAAAAAGAAAAAGAAGAACTATTCATAAAAATAAAAGAAGGAGATAATGAAGCAAGAACAACATTTATTAATGGAAATTTAAGACTAGTATTAAGTGTAATACAAAGATTTTATGGAAGAGGAGAAGCAGCAGACGATTTATTTCAAGTAGGATGTGTTGGATTGATAAAAGCAATTGATAACTTTGATTTAAGTCAAAATGTACAATTTAGTACCTATGCAGTTCCTATGATAGTAGGGGAGGTAAAAAGATATCTAAGAGATAACAACAGTATTCGAGTAAGCCGTTCAGTTAGAGATTTAGCATATAAAGCTATTCAATTTAAAGAACGTTATACCAAGGAACATGGAAAAGAACCTAAGATAGAAACGATTGCAAAAGAACTAGGAGTTGAAACAGAAGAAATTGCTTTTAGCTTTGATGCGATTCAAGATCCGGTTTCTTTACAAGAACCAGTGTATAATGATTCTTCGGAAAGTATTTATATTATGGATCAAGTAAAAGATAATAAAAATACAGATGAAATGTGGACAGAGAAAATGGCAATTGAAGGAGCTTTACAAAAATTGAATGAAAAAGAAAGAGTAATTGTACTGAAAAGATTTTTTGAGGGAAGGACTCAAATGGAAGTTGCAAATGAAATTGGTATTTCGCAAGCACAAGTTTCTAGGTTAGAAAAAAGTGCTATTGTTCACATTAAAAGGTTATATAAGTAAATATGGTTTACAGTAAACATAAAATGTGATATAATATAAGGAGTAACTAGTATCAACTTCCTTGCGGGACATCAGGAACCTAGCAAGAAGACAAAAATTTAAAGGAGGAATTTTTATGTTACTATTAAATTACAAACAAATAAAAGCAACAAACGAAGTATTTAAAAAACTTAACAAATTACGTCGGTGGACAGACATTATTTCTAAGGGAACCTATAATGAGCTTAACAAGCAAGCATTAAATTGTATGATAGCTTATATATTGGCTAGTTATGCTGAACATGAAGGAATATATGTTACATGGGAGCGGTTTCCTAAAATAGCTTTGTACAGAGCTTTTCAGAAGGTTTATGTGGTTTTTAATACACCAAAGCAGAAATATGATGAGATTTTCAAATATGCAGATATCAGTAAAAATCAATTAGATCTTGCAACTAAAAAGAAAATAACAGAGCTTACTGATGCGGAATATGCAAATTTCTTGTGTGACTCTATTGGAACACAAGAAGAAAAATTATATAGAGCAGCAACAAAGATAGCTACTTATATAGAATGCAAAGAATTAGCAAATCAGTATTCTTTGGAAGAAGCTCATCGGAAGTTAAGAAATATTTCGGATGAAACAAGAGAATTTGATGATTTACCAGGATTTAAGGAAATCTTTAATCCTGATGGAGAAATATTCCAACTTCTACAATTTATTTCAAGCTCTGGACTTAGAAATCATATAAGATGGTGTGAACATGGATATTTACAGGAATGTTCAATTTTAGGACATCTATTTGACACAGCATGTTTTTCATATTTCATAAGTCTTGAACAAGAAGCTAATAATGAAAAACTTGCAACAGATAGATTCTTTATGGGAATTTATCATGATTTAGCAGAAGTATGGACAACAGATATTCCATCACCTATCAAGGATGCTATCCCTGGACTTAGAGAAGCTACTGAAAAATATGAAAGAAAAATGTTGGAAAATAACTTATATGCTGTCGTTCCAGAATTTTTAGCTAAAAGGTTAAAAGAAATAATGTTTGAAGAGCCAGAAAATGTTAAAAAGCACAAAGCTGTTATAAAAGGAGGAGACTACTTGTCGGCAGACTCAGAGTGTTGGAGGCAGTATGTGTTAGGAACAAGAGATCCATATTTTAAAGAAGCGATTGAGAAAAGAGTGCCAGGAATTGAAAGTGGAGAAGTAGCTCTAACACCTGCTTGCAAACAGTTATTTAATTATTTTAGGCAATATGCTGATAAATTGAAATTAGATGACTTAGAAGATGATAGTTTGTAATTTTAAAAATTCTTCAATCCTATTTGGGTTGAAGAATTTTTTTGAAAAAATAAGATAAAATAGGAAATAGAAAAATATTAAATGAATATATTATATAGTAATAAAAATAAGAGGAGATAAAATAATGCAAGATAAAGGGTTAGACTTTAAACATAAAGAAGTTGTTAATATTAATAATGGAAAAAGATTAGGATATGTTCAAGATGTTTGTGCTGATTTAGAAACAGGAATGATAACATCTATAATTGTGCCAGGAAATAATAAAGTATTAAACTTATTTTCTTCTAATAATGAAGTTATTATACCATGGCAAAATATTAAATGCATAGGAGAAGATTTAATATTAGTAGAAATTTAAAATAAAAAATTTAAGTTTCGGTTTTTTGTTTTACTATTTCACCTGCTATGTTATAATGTTATAATACATAATGCATTTGTTCATTGCATTCGTTAAAAATTTGTAATTGCTTATCTTAAGCCTTTTTCACTCAGGCCTACAATGCATATAGTTCTATTTTTATAATTCTTCGAATGTGATTGGAGCAACATTAGAAATTTTTAAATAGTTTTATGGAAAGAGTTCACTTTTAGTGGAAGGGTGCCATAAAACTATTTTAAAATTTCTTATTTTGCGTATTGAGCCGAGAAAATTATAAAAATAGAACTATATGCATTGTATCCGTGAACATTACTCAAGATAAGCAATAACAAATTTTAAAACTCATTACATTCAAGCATACATTATGTATTATAACATTATAACATAGCAGGTGAAATAGTAAAACAAAAAACCGAAAGTTAATAAAAAACTATTGACATAAATAGTTAAAAATGATATTATAATAACGAAATAAATAATATACCAAAAAGTCAACAAAAATAGGAAGAAAAATCCATAAAAAAAATCAAAAAAACTATTGACTTAAAATAAAAAACATGGTATCATAAAAAAGTACCTAGAAGTGAACAGACGAAAAATTAAAAATAAACCTAAGAAATTAGTAATAAAACAAAACATAATGAATAAAATAATACAATGATTACTAGTTTTTTATTTTGCCAAATTACAAGAAAAAAGTAAGGCAAAAAAATATTTTTAAAAATTTGTCAAAAAGTGTTGACAAACTAAAAAAGGTATAGTATAATGCAAACCGTTCCACACAATAGGAACAAAAAAGTACATTGAAAAGTAAACAATAAAATCCTT
>CAUWKC010000033.1:0-14331 GCA_963559365.1 uncultured Clostridia bacterium
CAATAACAAATTTTAAAACTCATTTCATTCAAGCATACATTATGTATTATAACATCATATTATAGCAGGTAAGATTTCAAAACAAAAAACCGAAATTTAAATTAAATTTTAGTTGATTTTATTCATTAAAATTGTTAAAATAATATTAAAGTAGGTGAATAAATTATGATGTATAGAAAATCAGAAAAAAATGAAAACGGTTCTGTAACTTTATTTGTTTTAATCGCTATGATATTTATGTGTATAATATTGATAAATGTATATATAGCATCTAAGAATAGCACACAATTGAAGCAAATCGAAAAAATCAAAGCAGAATATTCTTCTCATGAAAGCATAGATGATATTTATAATCGTATATACAGTCAATTTAAAGATTATATAATATTACAATCAGGTCCTAAAAAAACAGAATACGAAAGTAATGAAAATGTAGATTATACTGGTATAACATTAATAAAACATAACGAACTATTAGGAGATGAAGTAATAGATAGTAAATTATATAAAATAACTAGTACAAAAAACGATGATTCAACCAATAATATTCGATATCAAATAACTATACAATATGAAGATAAAACTTGGACTATAGATACCTATAAAAAAGGTTGGTATGGTAGAACGTCTACTTCGTGGTATTATTATAAAAATCACCAAAAAGTAACTGGAATGCAAAATTTGTCTTATGTAAGACCAACTGATGGAAAAGAATTTATAAATACTTATCTTTTTAATAATGATGGTTTAATGCTTACTGGTTGGAAACAGAATTCAGATGGAACTTACTATTACTTTCATGAAACAGAAGACCTAAATTCAGCAGCAAGTACTTTAAATGGCCAACAACTTGTTGAAGCTGGTTTCCCTCGTGGTTCAATGATAAAATCTAATTGGGCAAAAATCACATCTGTAGGAACTAGTAACTCTTATTGGTATTATTTTAACGCAAATGGTATAATGTTGACAGGATGGCAACAAATAGGAGCATATTGGTATTATATGAATAAATCAGGTTCAATGGTAACTGGTTGGTTACAAGATGGTAGCTCATGGTACTTCCTAAGACAACATACAAATCAATATGGAACTGGGCCAGAAGGAAGTATGTTAGCTAATACATCTGCATATATAGGAAATAAAACATATTACTTTAATTCAAGTGGTGTTTGTACTAATCCATAATTATTAATATTTAATACAAAAATTAAAGCAAGCTCAATTGAACTTGCTTTAATTTTTTAATTTTCTACTTCTGAGAAATATTCGTTAATTCTATTTATTAATTCTTGTTTCGTTTCTTCTATTGTCATTCCCTCAACCTGTGCACCGGCAAGAGTTATATGACCTCCTCCACCTAATTTTTCTAAAATTAATTGGACATTTATATCTCCAATCGAACGTCCACTAATACATACTTTTTCTCCTAATTGACCAATTACAAATGAAGCTGTTATATTACTAATGGTAAGCAATTCATCTGCTGATTTAGCACAAAGTATATTCACATCTTTTGTTTTTTCTTCACAAATGGAAATTGCTATACTTTCATTTACGATTTCTGCTTTTCTTACAACTTCTGCTATTTTATTAAAGCTTTCTAAATCACTTTGAAACCATTTTTTTACACGAATGATGTCAACTCCACTTTTTCTCAAATATGCTGCTGCTTCAAAAGTTCTTACTCCTGTTTTAAATGTAAAGTTTTTTGTATCCATCATTATTCCTGCATATAAACTTTCTGCTTCTATTGTTTTTAATTCTATTTTTTGTTCTACATATTGTAAAATTTCTGTTACTAATTCAGAAGCAGATGATGCATATACTTCTTGGAAAGTAAGTGTTGCTTTTTCAATAAATTCTGCACTTCTTCTATGATGATCTATGATAACAATTTTTTTCACTTTATTTAACAGTTCTTCTGATTCTACATAATTGATTTTATGCGTATCTACTATAACTAATAATGTATCTTCTTCTATATTTTCTAAAGCTACTTCTTTATTAATCATTACATCTTCATATTCTTCATCTTTTTCAATTGATTTGCTAAACATCTCAAGTGTAGGTGCTTTGGTGTCAGTTACAATATAAGCATTTTTTCCTAATGTTTTTGCTAATCTGTAAATACCTAAGCTAGCTCCAATACAGTCCATATCTGGGTTTGTGTGTCCCATAATCATAACTTTTTTAGCTTCTTTTATTAAATTTTCTAAACCTTGTGCTACAACTCTGGCTTTTACTTTAGTTCTTTTTTCTACTTCTTCTGCTCTTCCACCAAAAAATTTATAAATATCATTTTCACGAATTACAGCTTGATCTCCTCCACGTCCTAAAACAATATCCATAGCCATTTGCGCTGACTTATATTTTTCTTTATCTGTATTACCTTCATTAGAAACTGCTATACTTAAAGTAAATTGTGCTTTTTCTTTAATATTAATATCTTTTATTTTATCTAAAATGCTAAATTTATCTTCTTTTACAGTTTCCAAATATCTTTGTTCAAAGAAATAAATATATCTATCTTTCTCCGTTTTTATTAAAACTCCATTAGTTTTATCAGTCCATTCATAAATATATTTATCTATCTCTGCTATTACTTGTGGTTTTTCTCCACTTTCTAAACGATTCATCGTCTCTTCATAATTGTCAACCATAATAATTCCAACACAAGATTTAGAATCTTTATATTCTTTTTGTAATTTTATATTCTCTGTGTCATCAATAAAATATAAAATTACCATATATTCCTTTTTATTTTTCTTAGTATTAACATATTTCCCAACAACACGATATATTTTGTCATTAATCTCTAATTGCCTTACAATATCTTGATTATTTGATTTTTCTCTACTATCAATTTCAATTTTAATATCAGTACTTAATTCTTTCATATAAGTATTCATATCAATGTGTACAAACTCTGAATTAAACTTTGAACTTTTCCAAACAATATTACCATCTGTCTCCACAATAACCAGTGGAAAAGGTGAATTAATCAAACTTGTCTTAGCTGCTGAATCTACAGTTAAAGTTAAATCTTGCAAAGTTTCAGATATCTTATTCTTTCTTTTATTATTAGTATAATAACTATACCAAACAATTAAAGCAAACAGTATAATTGAAGGTATAATCAAATAAATATAATTAATACAAATAAAAACTAACAATAAAAAAATAATTCCTAAGTATATCTTAGTTCTAGACACTAAAGTATCTAAAATTTTTCTGTTGTTTTGCATGACATTTCTCCTTCTCTTTATTCTTATTTATTTTACTAGCAAATAAACTATTTGTCAAGTTGATAATTTTTTGGTTTTTTTGGGGACGGAGAAGAAAACGACGGACTTTTTGGGGACGGAGAAGAAAACGACCATATGGTTGAAATCCATATGGTCGTTTTCTTCTCCGTCCCAAAAATTACTCTTGCTCTGTATTGATATGAATGTTTTGGTATTTTTGCATTCCAGTTCCTGCTGGAATTAATTTACCAATTATTACGTTTTCTTTTAGTCCTACTAAGTCGTCTGTTTTTCCTTTTATTGCGGCTTCGGTTAATACTCTAGTGGTTTCTTGGAATGATGCTGCTGATAGGAAACTGTCTGTTGCTAAAGATGCTTTGGTAATTCCTAGTAATACTCGTTTTCCGGTTGCTGGTCGTTTTCCTTCTGCTATTGCTTTATTGTTTCTTTCTTCAAATTCATACATGTCGATTAGAGATCCTGGGAACATATCTGTGTCTGCATTGTCTTCTACTCTTACTTTTTTAAGCATTTGTCTTCCGATAACTTCAATATGTTTGTCATTTATATCAACACCTTGATTTCTATATACTTTTTGTACTTCTGAAATTAGGTATTCATAAACTCCTTCTGGTCCTTTTATTTCTAAGATTTCACTTGGATTAATTGAACCTTCAATTAATGGTTCTCCTACTTCTACTATGTCTCCATCTTTTACTTTCATTTTAGAACCAAATGGTATTGTGTAAGATTTTGAATTATCATTTGATGTGACAATAACTTCTTTTTTCTTTTTGGTTTCTTTTATTTTTACTTTTCCTGCTATTTCTGTAATTATTGCTAATCCTTTTGGTTTTCTTGCTTCAAATAATTCTTCTACCCTTGGAAGACCTTGTGTAATATCTGCTACACCTGCTACACCACCTGAGTGGATAGTTCTCATAGTAAGCTGTGTTCCCGGCTCACCAATAGATTGTGCTGCAATAATACCAATTGCTTCTCCGATAGATACTAAGTCACGTCTTGCTAATCCCATTCCATAACATTTTTGACATACTCCATGTTTTGAACGACATCCTAATACTGAACGTACTTTTAATTTTTCGATTCCTGCTTCTACGATTTGTTCTGCTATTGCTTCTGTTATCATCGTATCTTTGTCTACGATTAATTCTTTCGTTTCTGGATGAATAACGTCTTCAACAGTAAATCTTCCTAATAATCTTTCTTGCATTTTTTCTATGATTTGGTTTCCATCTTTGATGTCATAAATATATATTCCATCTTTTGTTCCACAGTCTTCTTCTCTTACGATGATATCTTGTGAAACGTCAACTAATCTTCTTGTTAAGTATCCAGAGTCAGCTGTTCTAAGAGCTGTATCAGAAAGTCCTTTACGAGCCCCATGGGCTGAAATAAAGTATTCTAATGCGTCTAATCCTTCGGCAAAAGATGACTTAATCGGAATTTCAACGGCTTTACCTGTTGTACTTGCCATTAATCCACGGATACCTGCAATTTGTCTTAATTGGTTCATGTTACCACGGGCTCCAGATTTTACCATCATATAAATTGGGTTTAATTCGTCAAAGTTTTCTTCCATTGCTGTACTTACTTTTTTGGTTGTTTCTTCCCATACATTAATAACTGCGTTATATCTTTCGCTATCTGTAATTAATCCTCTTGCATATTGTTTTCTAATTGTTTCTACTTTTTTGTCAGCTTCTTCTAACAATCCTTTTTTAGCTTCAGGTACTTGCACATCATCCATAGAGAATGTAATTCCTGCTAATGTTGAATATTTAAATCCTAAAGCTTTAATATAGTCAATTACTTCTGCTGATTCTACTAATCCATGGGTTCTGATAACTCTTTCAATAATATTTCCCATTGACTTTTTCATAACTGGAAAATCAATTTCATATTGGAATGGATCTTTTTGTCTATCTATAAATCCTAAGTCTTGTGGAATTCCTTTGTTGAAAATTATTCTTCCTACACTTGTTTCAATTTTTTGTGTTTTTATTTCTCCATCTATTTCTTTTTCAATTTTAACAAAAATCTTTGCATGAATAGCTACGTCATTATTTTCAAACGCCATGATGGCTTCTTCTGGATCTTTGAAATATTTTCCTTCTCCTTTTTCTCCGTCCAAAACCATTGTTAAATAGTAAGCTCCTAAAATCATATCAAGTCTAGGCACAGCCACTGGTCTACCATCTTGTGGTTTTAATAAATTGTTTGTAGAAAGCATTAAATATCTAGATTCTGCTTGTGCTTCTGGTGATAATGGTAAATGAACTGCCATTTGGTCACCGTCGAAGTCAGCATTAAATGCTTCACAAACTAATGGGTGAAGTTTTATTGCTCTTCCTTCTACTAATACTGGTTCAAATGATTGAATTCCAAGTCTATGTAGTGTCGGTGCACGGTTTAGCATAACTGGATGGTCTTTGATTACTTCTTCTAAGATTCCCCATACTTCTGGTCTTAGTCTTTCTACCATTCTTTTTGCATTTTTAATATTTTGTGCAATTCCTCTTCCTACTAATTCTCTCATAACAAATGGTTTGAATAATTCTACTGCCATTTCTTTTGGAAGTCCACATTGATAAATTTTTAGCTCTGGTCCTACAACTATAACAGAACGTCCAGAATAGTCAACACGTTTTCCTAATAAGTTTTGACGGAAACGTCCTTGTTTTCCTTTTAACATGTCAGATAATGATTTTAATGGTCTATTTCCTGCTCCTGTTACTGGTCTTCCTCTTCTTCCATTGTCAATTAAAGCATCCACTGACTCTTGTAACATTCTTTTTTCATTTCTAACTATGATTTCTGGTGCTCCTAATTCTAATAATCTTTTTAAACGATTATTTCTGTTTATAACTCTTCTATATAAATCATTTAAATCTGAAGTAGCAAATCTACCACCATCTAATTGCACCATTGGTCTTAGTTCTGGTGGAATAACTGGTACTACTTGCATTATCATCCATTCTGGACGATTTCCTGAAATTCTGAAAGCTTCTACAGTATCTAATCTTTTTACTAATTTTACTCTTTTTTGCTCACTAGCATTTTCTAGTTCTTTTCTAATTTGAGCAGATAATTTATTTATATCAATTTTTTCTAGTAATTCTCTTAAAGCTTCTGCTCCCATTTTTGCTTTAAAAGACCCTCTTCCATACTTTTCTTCTGCTTCATGGTATTCTTTTTCATTTAACACTTGACATGTTTCTAATCCTGTTTCTCCTTTATCAATTACCACATAAGCAGCAAAATAAATGATTTTTTCTAGGTTTCTTGGTGAAATATCTAGCATTAAGGCAATTCTACTTGGAATTCCTTTAAAATACCAAATATGTGCTACTGGTGCTGCTAATTCTATATGTCCCATTCTTTCACGTCTAACTTTTGCTTTAGTTACTTCAACACCACAACGGTCACACACAATCCCTTTATATCTTACTCTTTTATATTTTCCACAGTGACATTCCCAGTCTTTTGTTGGTCCGAAGATTCTTTCACAGAATAGACCATCTTTTTCTGGTTTTAATGTACGGTAATTGATGGTTTCTGGTTTCTTTACCTCTCCTTTTGACCATTCTCTTACTTTTTCATCAGATGCCACTCCTATTTTTAACTTATTAAAAATATCTAATTCGTCCACGTTTTTTCCCCCTACCTTTATTCTATGATATCTTCGTCATTATCTAAGTTATCATTAGCTAAATCATTGTCAAATAATAATTCGTCTCCTTCGTCATCTAAACCTTCGAAAAACGTATCATTATCTTCTTCTGTTTCTGCAGTTTCTTCTAGTAACATATCATCTTCTAGTTCTTCACTATAACCGTCTAAATCTCCATCTTCTATTACTACTTCTTCTGACAATAATTTCTTTTCTTTTTCTGGGTCATATTCAATTCCTTCTTCGATGTTTTCTTTTAATTCTAATTCTTCATTATTTTCAGAATATAGACGTACATCTAATCCTAAAGATTGTAATTCCTTAACAAGAACTTTGAAACTTTCTGGAACACCTGGTTCTGGAACATTTTCTCCTTTTACAATAGCTTCATAAGTTTTTACTCTACCTACGATATCGTCTGATTTAACTGTTAGCATTTCTTGCAATGTATAAGCTGCACCATATGCCTCTAATGCCCAAACTTCCATTTCTCCAAAACGTTGACCACCAAATTGTGCTTTTCCTCCTAATGGTTGTTGTGTTACTAATGAATATGGTCCTGTTGAACGAGCATGGATTTTATCATCTACTAAGTGATGTAATTTCAACATGTACATAATTCCTACAGTTATTGGTTTATCAAATGGATCTCCGGTTCTTCCATCATAAAGAATAGTTTTTCCATCTTCATTCATACCTGCTTCTTTTAATAATTCTCTAACATCTTTTTCTGTTGCTCCATCAAATACTGGTGTTGCAATTTTCCATCCTAAAGCTTTTGCTGCTCCTCCTAAGTGCACTTCTAATACTTGACCTAAGTTCATACGAGAAGGAACACCTAATGGATTTAATAAAATGTCAATTGGTGTACCATCTGGCATAAATGGCATATCTTCTTCTGGTAATACTCTTGAAATAACACCTTTGTTTCCATGACGTCCTGCCATTTTATCTCCAACTGAAATTTTTCTCTTAGTTGCAATGTAGCAACGTATAATTTGGTTTACTCCAGGTCCTAATTCGTCTGAATTATCTCTTGTAAATATTTTTACATCAACAATAGTCCCTGCTTCTCCATGTGGCACTCTTAAAGATGTATCTCTTACTTCTCTTGCTTTTTCTCCAAAAATAGCTCTTAATAATCTTTCTTCAGCTGTTAATTCAGTTTCTCCTTTTGGTGTTACTTTACCAACTAGAATGTCTCCTGGTCTTACTTCTGCACCAATACGAATAATTCCATTTTCATCTAAGTCTTTTAAAGAATCATCACCAATATTTGGAATATCACGTGTGATTTCTTCTGCTCCTAATTTAGTATCACGACATTCACAATCATATTCTTCAATATGAATAGATGTAAATACATCTTCTTTAACTAATTTTTCATTAATTAAGATAGCATCTTCGTAGTTGTATCCTTCCCATGTTGAGAAAGCAACTAATACGTTTTTACCTAATGCCATTTCTCCATTGCTTGTAGATGGCCCATCTGCTATGGCATCTCCTTTTTTAACCTTTTCTCCTTTTTTTACAATTGGTTTTTGGTTAATACATGTTCCACCATTTGTTCTTTTGAATTTACGAAGTTTATGTGTAATAGTTTTTCCTTTTTCATATTTTACAGTAATTGCATCTCCTGTTACTTTTTCAACTACACCATCGTCTTCTGCTAATACTAGAATTCCAGAATCTTTAGCTGCTCTATATTCAATACCAGTCCCTACTATTGGGCTTTCTGTCATCATAAGTGGTACTGCTTGACGTTGCATGTTTGCTCCCATTAATGCTCTTTTTGCGTCATCATGTTCCAAGAATGGAATCATTGCTGCTGCAATAGATACTAATTGTTTTGGTGAAACGTCAACATATTGAACTTTATTACTATCTACTTCAATTACTTCATTTTTAAATCTTACTCTAATACGTGAATTTACAAATTTTCCGTTTTTATCAACTGGTTCAGAAGCTTGTGCAATTATGAAATTGTCTTCCACATCTGCACTCATGTATTCTACAATATCAGTTAGTTTGTGAGTTTCAGGATCTACTTTACGATATGGTGTTTCAATAAATCCATATTCGTTGATATTAGCAAATGAAGATAATGCTGAAATTAATCCAATGTTTGGTCCTTCTGGTGATTCAATTGGACATAATCTACCATAATGTGTGTAGTGAACGTCACGAACTTCGAAACCTGCTCTTTCTCTTGTTAATCCACCAGGTCCTAAAGCAGAAATTCTTCTTTTATGTGTCAATTCTGATAGTGGATTTGTTTGATCCATGAATTGTGATAATTGAGAACTACCAAAGAATTCACGAATAGATGATGTGATTGGTTTTGTATTTATTAAAGTCTGTGGTGTTACAACATCTAAATCTTGAATTGTCATTCTTTCACGAACAACTCTTTCTAATCTAGTTAAACCAATTCTAAATTGATTTTGTAATAATTCTCCTACACAACGAATTCTACGGTTTGCCAAATGGTCAATGTCATCTGGTTTTCCTAATCCATGAGAAAGGTTTAATAAATAGTTAATAGATGCAATCATATCTTCTGTTGTGATATGTTTTGCTACTAATTCATCTTGTCTTTCACTAATAGTTTTTACTAAATCTTTTTCTTCTGTGTTATCAATAATATTTTTTAGTACATTATAGTTTACTAATTCTTTGAAGTGCAATTTGCTTAAATCTACATTTGGTAATACTTTATGAATATTAACTGTACTGTTTCCTATTATTCTTACTTTTCTTTCTCCTACTACAATATCTACCATGTTGATTCCTGCATTTTGAATTGCTTCTGCTATTTCTTCTGAAATTATTTCACCAGCTTGTACAAATACTTCTCCAGTTTCGCTATCTATGATATCATCAGCTGATACTTTGTCTTTGATTCTTCCTGCTAATGCTAGTTTTTGATTGAATTTATAACGACCAACTTTAGCTAAGTCATATCTTTTATTGTCATAAAATAAACCATTGAATAAGTTTTTTGCTGCTTCTACAGTTGGAAGTTCTCCTGGTCTTAATTTTTTATAGATTTCTATTAAAGCTTCTTCTTGGTCTTTTATTGTGTCTTTTGCTATTGTTGCTGTTATCATTTCTTCGTCTCCAAATAATTCTCTTATTTGGTCATCAGAAATAACACCAATGGCTTTTAATAAAGTTGTTACTGGTACTTTTCTTGTTCTATCAACACGAACATAGAAAATGTCATTTCCATCAGTTTCATATTCTAACCAAGCTCCACGAAGTGGCATTACGGTTGATGTATATGTTTTCTTTCCTGTTTTTGTGTCAAATTCTTCTGCATAGTAACATCCTGGTGAACGTACTAATTGGCTAACAACAACTCTTTCCGCACCATTAATAACAAATGTTCCACTATCAGTCATTAAAGGAAAATCGCCTAAATATATCTCTTGTTCTTTGATTTCACCTGTTTCACGATTTATTAATCTTACTTTTACGTGTAAACGTGATGAATATGTAGCGTCTCTTTCTTTTGCTTCTTCCACACTGTATTTGGTTTTGTCTTCCATGTAATAATCGAAAAATTCAAGAACTAAATTTCCTGAGTAGTCTTCAATTGGTGAAATATCTTTTAATACTTCTCCTAATCCTTCTTCGATAAACCAGTCATAAGAGTCTTTTTGTACTTTGATTAGGTTTGGCATTTCAATATAGTCGCCAACTTTTGCGAAATCCTTACGAGATGCTTTCTCGTAATTTACTTCTTTGATTTTCAAAAAAATCACTCCTTAAAAAATATTAAGCAGATTGTTTGGATTTATAAAATGAATGAAAAGAAGTCCTTCTTAAATAGCTTTCCGCTTGCTAAGGCTTTGATTTGTCTGCTCACACAAATCAAGTTTCCTTAGGGCTTCTTGCATTTAATTCCTCTTCTTTTATCTTTTTAACAAAATGTTTTTGTAAAGATTTTTGAATAATAATTTTATTTTTGATAAAATGGCAATAAAAGAGCTGTTGAAAAACGCTTATTTTTCAACTGGCTCTAAGTTCTTATCGATTTCATTTTTGATTTTTTCTTTTATTTTTATCACCTTTGTTTTTTGTCTTCACAATTGACTTTTATTATACCAAATTTTACTTACGGATGTCAAGCATTTAAAGATTTTTTTTGATATTTTATCATATAATGGAACCGTCCCCATTGTCTCATTTGTTGACATTTTATTTCTTTTAGTATAAAATACGAAGGAATTTTTAATTGATAAGGAGATTTTATTATGACAAGTTTACCTATTTTTATAAAATATCTTTTTACAGTGATTTTAGGCGCTACACCTATTATTGAGTTACGTTATGCTGCGGTTATTGCTCAATATGCTTTTGCATTGTCTCCATTACAGGCTTTTATTTGTGGTTTGATTGGTAATATTATTCCTGTGTATTTTATTGTAAAATATATTAGGCCTTTGTTTGATTTTTTTGGAAGATGGAAACCTTTTAAGGTTATTATTGATTGGGCTTCTGAGAAGGCAACTAAAAAGATTTCTGAAAGTTCTAAACTTCAAAATTTTGCTGCTTTAGGTTTGTTCTTATTTGTGGCTGTTCCTATTCCTACAACTGGGGCTTGGGTTGGTTCTTTGATTGCTAATTTCTTAGATATGCCACCAAAAAAGGCTGTTCCTCCTATTATTTTAGGTATTATTGTTGCTGGTTGTATTACTGTTGCTGCAAATGGTGGGATTCAATATTTATTACAAGGATAATTTCATTGCAATATAATCTTCTACTACAATTTTGATAACAGCAATTACTGGTACTGCTAAAAACATTCCTAATATTCCAAAATAAGCTCCTCCTACGGTTATCGCAAACAATACTAATAGTGGGCTTATTTTTAATGATTGTCCTACAATTTTTGGGTTTATAATATTAGCATCTATTTGTTGTAATATTATAACAACTATTAGCATCCAAATAGCTTGTGATAATCCTCCAGTTATTAATGTTATCAAAGCTGATATAGCTACTGCTATAATAGCTCCTATGTATGGTATCATGTTAAATAAGCCTATTAAAAATCCTAATAATGGTGCATATTTAATTCCCATTAAAGTCATTGCAATTGTTGTCATTATTCCAACGACAACTGCATCTAAAAATTGGCTTGCAACAAATTTAAAGAATATTTCATTTGAATTATTAAAATATTTGTTGACATTTTCATATGTTCTCTTTTTGAATATTGCTCTTGCCAATTTTCTAAGAAAGTTTATAATTTGTGTTCTTCCAGCTAACACATAAGCAGATACAATAACAGCTACAAATATATCAAATATTCCTGTTACTGCTCCAATTGCACTTACTATATATTCTAATATTTTATCTAATTTAAAATATTGTTTTATGTCTAAGTTTTGTACCCCTTGTATAGCATCTTTTACTATTTCACCTTTTAATACATGATCTTCTGGTAATTTATTATAATTACTTATTGTTATTTCATAATAATGTTGTATATTATTAATTAAATCTATTACACTTTCCCACACTACTGGTAAAATAACATTGATTAAAATAATTAATAGCAATAATGCAATTATGTATACAGTAATTATTGATAATCCTCTTGCTCTTTTTGCTATACCTTTTCTTTTTGATTTTGCATATACCTCTTCTATTTTTTTACAAGGCATATATAATAAATAACTAATAAAAATACCAACTAAAAATGGGGCTATTATTTCAAAAAATCTTCCTACCATTCCCATAACATCTGGCAATTTATCTAGTGCTTTATACACAATAAGGATAGCCACACCTAAAGTAAACCAATAAAACCATTTTTTTCCATGATTTTTAAATTCTTCCATTTTTGACAATCTTCCTTTCTCTTATAATAAATTTATTTTATATCTAATCCAACAGGACAATGATCACTTCCCATAATTTCTGGATAAATACTTGCTTCTTTTATCCTTTTTTGTATGTCGTTTGATACAATGAAATAATCTATCCTCCATCCTACATTTTTTTCTCTTGCTCTTCCCATGTAAGACCACCAACTATAAGCGTCTTCTTTATTTGGATATAAATATCTAAAAGTATCTGTAAATCCAGCTTCTAATAATTGTGTCATTTTTGCTCTTTCTTCGTCTGTAAATCCTGCATTTCCTCGGTTAGATTTTGCATTTTTTAAGTCAATTTCTTGATGAGCTACATTTAGATCTCCACACATGATAACTGGCTTTGTTTTATTTAATTTTAATAAATATTTTCGAATTTCATCTTCCCAAATTTGTCGATATTCTAGCCTTTCTAGGCCTCTTTTTGCATTTGGTGTATAATTGTTTACTAAATAAAAATCTTCAAATTCTAAGGTAATAATTCTTCCTTCTTTATCGTGTTCTTCGATTCCAATTCCATATGTTACTGATATTGGTTTATTTTTAGTAAAAATTGCTGTTCCAGAATATCCTTTTTTTTCAGCACTATTCCAATAGCTTTTATATCCTTCAAATTCTAATTCGATTTGTTCTGGCTGACATTTGGTTTCTTGAATGCAAAAAATATCAGCATCAATTTTTTTGAAAAATTCTTCAAATCCTTTTGTAACACATGCTCTTATTCCATTTACATTCCATGATATAAGTTTCATCTTTTTTCTCCTTGTTCTGATTTATTTTTTCCATTTTACCTTAAAATAGCAAAAAATTCAAGTTGTTTGCAATATAAAAAACAATAGCTTTATTGCTACTGTTTTTTTATTTTCACACGTTTTGTTTTACATTATATAAAGTGTGGGGCGGAAAGTAGTGTTGCTGTTGGCAAAGCCATGGTAGCTGTCACGTCTGCTAGCTACGCCGTTGTTGTACTTGCTGTAATTGCCTCCACGACTAAGAAACGGAAAGCTAGTATTATTTTTTTCTGCTACATATTCATTACAATTACCTTCTAAATCATATATGTTTTGCACTTTATCATTATTATTTTTTCCTGAATTTGCTTTACTTCCTGTATGTCTTGTTTCATCATACTTTGTTACATTAAATACTTTTCCTGTAGCATCATTTTTTCCATCAACAAAGTGCATTACCATATCCCATTGTATTCCTGAACTCATTGCACTTTTTACTATATTATTATTATACATTTTTGTCTTTGCTATTTCTTTAAACTCTTCTTGGGATTTATTTGTATATACTGTTGCATTTTGTTTACTTACTACTATTGTTCCATCTGCATCTTTTCCTGCTTCATATCTACCTACATAAAACCCATTATATTTTAAGACACTTGCTCTTTCTGCTTTTTCATTATTTTCTGCAGTATCTGCTCCTTGATTTATTCCTTCTGGCAAATATCCTGTATCTGTAAATGTTGAACCTTCTGGTGTGTATGGTTCAGAATAAC
>CAUWKC010000034.1:0-13328 GCA_963559365.1 uncultured Clostridia bacterium
AATAAAAAGAAAAATAATTTTATAAATAAATATATAATTTCTAAATTAAAAAAATCAAAAATAAAAAAATTAATAATAAAAACTAATTACTATTAATTTAAAATAAAAAATGATAAATAATAAAAATATATATTAACTAAATAAAGAATAAAAAAATCGATAAAAGTGAGACACTTTTGACTGTCCCACTTGTCTCAGGAGGTAATAAAAATGGAAATTAATAATGCAATTGATATGGGTAAAGGATTGACAAATGAAAATGGAATGGAACAAAAGAGTTTTTTGGAGACTACGTTGGGTAAAGTTATTGATACTGGTATTGATATTGGCATTAGGGTGCTATTGCCTGATTTTGTTGAGGATCAAATTATTGAGATTAAAGATAATTTGTTTGAGTATGGTTTGAAAGATGGTGTGAAAAAGACTATTGATGATGCTATTGATTTGGGTAAGAGTGTTTTGGGAATTTTTACTGGTAATTTTGAAAGTGTTTCTCAAATGAGAAGTGCTATAAAGAATGGAGGAATTATTGATGGTATTTCTGATTTACTAGATGTGGTGATTGATAAGGTTGCGGAAAAGGGAGTTTTGGATTATTCGATTGCTAATACTATAAGTCATGGAAAAGATATTATTTTGAATCATATTGAAAGTAATATTGAAAATAGTTTTGATAAACAGTATGAGGCAATAGAGTTATTAGATAATGCTGTTCAAGGTTGGCAAGATTATTGGAAGGATAAAGATTTTGAAGGAATGGAAAGGGAGTTTAAGAAGATAGAGAAGGAGCTTAAACATATAGCTCCTATTGAAAAAATGATTGATAATGTTAAGACAATTGAGATATTACATAATTTGGTAAAAAATAATGGACAAGATTTTAATTTGTCTCAACAACATCTAGATTTGGTTGAAAAGCTAAAATGACATTTATAAAAAAAGAATAAAAATAAATAAAAAAACAATACTAAAAAAGGCTAAAAACCCTAAATTTTTTATTAAATTTAGGGTAATTTTACTTGCAAAATAGTATTTGTTTTAGTATAATACAAAGGTAAAAAGTATACGGAAATAGGAAAAGAAAGGATGTATAAAAAATGGAAGAAACACAAAAAAGAATGGACGGAAAAATCATCGAAAGAGACATCGAAAAAGAAATGCGAACAGCCTATATCGATTATGCCATGAGTGTTATAGTATCCAGAGCACTTCCTGATGTAAGAGATGGATTAAAACCAGTACATAGAAGAATTTTATATGCAATGCATGAAGATGGAATAACATCAGATAAACCATACAGAAAATGTGCTAATACTGTAGGATCTGTGTTAGGTAGATATCATCCACATGGAGATAGTTCAGTTTATGATGCTATGGTAAGATTAGCTCAAGATTTTTCTATGAGATATATGCTAATTGATGGACATGGAAACTTTGGTTCAGTTGATGGAGATGGAGCAGCAGCAATGAGGTATACTGAAGCAAGAATGGCAAAAATCTCAGAATATATGCTGACAGATATCGAAAAAAACACAGTAGACTTTATGCCAAACTATGATGATAGATTACAAGAACCAACTGTATTACCTGCTAGAATACCAGCATTATTAATCAATGGTTCTTCAGGAATTGCAGTAGGAATGGCAACAAATATTCCACCACACAATTTAACAGAAGTTATAAATGGAATTATCAAAATTATTGATGAAGATGAAGTAACAGATGAAGATTTAATGAGTGTTATAAAAGGACCAGACTTTCCAACTGAAGGAATTATTTTAGGAATGGAAGGAATAAAACAAGCGTATAAGACAGGTAGAGGAAAAATAACATTAAGAGCAGAAACAGAAATTGAAGAAATGAGTGGAAATCGTCAAAGAATTATTGTATCTTCATTACCATATCAAGTAAATAAAGCTAATTTAATAAAGAACATTTCAGAACTTTCTAAAGAAAAAAAGGTTGAAGGAATTTCAGAATGTAGAGATGAATCTGACAGAAAAGATAGAGTAAGAGTGGTAATTGAACTAAAAAGAGATGCTAATGCGCAAGTAGTATTAAATCAATTATTTAAACATACACAAATGCAAACTACTTTTGGGATTATTATGTTAGCACTAGTCAATGGAGAACCAAAGATTTTAACACTAAGACAATGTCTTGACTGTTATATAGATCACAGAAAAGAAGTAATTTTAAGAAGAACTCAATTTGAATTAGATAAAGCACTAGCAAGAGCTCATATTTTAGAAGGATTGAAAATTGCATTAGATAATATTGATGAAGTTATAAACATTATTCGTTCTTCTTATGATGATCCAAAAGAAAGATTAATGGAAAGATTTGGTTTATCTGATATTCAAGCACAAGCAATTTTAGATATGAGATTAAAAACATTATCAGGATTGCAACGTGAAAAAATTGACGATGAATATAATCAATTAATGGAATTAATTGCTCATTTAAGAGATATTTTAAATAGTGAAAGATTAGTATTTGAAATTATAAAAGAAGAACTAATTGAAATTAAAGATAAATTTGGAGATGAAAGAAAAACAAAAATTGTAGCAGCAGAAGGAGAAATTGACATTGAAGATTTAATAAAAGAAGAGCAATGTGTAGTTGCATTAACTCATTTTGGTTATATCAAAAGAATGCCAATCGATACTTATAAGAGCCAAAGAAGAGGCGGAAAAGGAATTACAGGAATGGCAACTAGAGAAGAAGATTTTGTAAAACAAATTTTTACAGCTTCCACACATGACATGATTTTATTCTTTACTAATAAAGGTAAATTATATAAATTAAGAGGTTATGAATTGCCAGAAGCAGGAAGAACTGCAAGAGGAACAGCTATTGTAAACTTGTTGAGCTTAGATCCAGGCGAAAAAGTATCAGCCGTAATACCAATCCAAAACTTTGCAGAAGGAAAATATTTATTAATGGCTACAAAAAATGGATTAATTAAGAAAACAGCTTTAAAAGAATATGATTCAACAAGAAAAACAGGATTACAAGGAATTACATTAAAAGAAGATGATGAATTAATTGCTGTTAGATTAACTGATGGTCAAGATAATGTTGTATTAGTAACTAGAAATGGTATGTGTATAACATTTGATGAAAAAGATGTACGTCCAATTGGTAGAGTTTCACAAGGAGTAATAGGAATTCGCCTAGATGAAGAAGATGAAGTAATTGGAATGGAATCTGTTATTAGTGGAGGAAAAGCAACTCTATTAGCGATTACAGAAAATGGATTCGGAAAAAGAACTGAATTAGAAGAATATCGTGTACAAAATAGAGGAGGAAAAGGAGTTATTACTTATAAAATAACACCAAAAACAGGAAAATTAATTGGAGTAAGAATTGCTGTAGAAGAAGATGATGTTATGCTAGTAACTAATACAGGAACAATTATAAGATTAAAAGTAGATGACATTAGTGTTCTAGGAAGATCAACACAAGGAGTTACTTTAATGAGAACAAATGATGGTGGAAAAGTAGTTAGTGTAGAGACATTAAGCCCAGAAATACAAGTAGAAGGTGAAGAAAAATAATATAGAAAAAAATCAACTGGAAATTAATCCAGTTGATTTTTTATACTTTTTTAAAGCGTAAGTCATCACCGAAAAAACAATAAATGTCATAATAACCTGCAATACGAGACCCAATTCTTTCTTCATAATGCTCAAAAATATTTTTAATACTTAAATTAGTTGAAATAATTGTTTTGGTAGTTTTATTATTTAAATTTAATATTCTAGTATTTAAAATAGTGAAAAGTTCGCTTAATTTCATACTATTTAAAGTTTCTGTTCCTAAATCATCAATAATTAATAAATCAACATTTAACACAGATTGATAAATATTTTCCTTTTCATTTTTTTGCTTTCCCATTTTATAATCTATTACGCTTTCAAGCAAAACAGGAGCAGTTTGGTATAAAACTGTTTTGCCAGATTGTAGTAATTTTTGAGCAATACAATTTGACATAAAAGTCTTACCGTAAACCAGTATTACCTGTAAACAATAAATTTTTTGTATTAGGTTGGTCAAAATTTTCCACAAAATTTAAACATTTTTGCTTAATATTTAAAATATTTTCACGTGGTGAAATATTAAAGCGATATTTTGCTACATCCACTTCATTAGAGAATAAATTTTCATTAAAAGTGGAAAAGTTTTCTGTTTTTAAATTTACCATATTAGATTTATTAAAAGAAGCATCTAATAATTTTTGTTTTAGGCAATGACACATTTTTGTTTGTTCTGTATTACTTATAATATAACCTGTATCATTACAATCAATACATTCGTAATTTGGCTTTAAATAATTAAGTGGTAAATTTGCTTTTTCTAATATATAGGCTTTTTCATATTTTAAATTTTCAGATTTTTTCTTTAAATCATCTGTTGAAAAAGATGGATTAGATAAGATATTTTTTGCCGTTGTAATAGCAAAATTATTTAATTCATCTTCAATTTCTTGTAAGCGAGGAATTTTTAAATATAAGTCTTCTTTTCTTTTTTCTAAATCTAATTCTGCTTTTAATTTCTTTTTTTCATATTCTTTTAACAAAGAATGTAATACTTCATTTGCCATTTAAGCCTCCTTATTAATAGGATTTGCATATAAAAAGTCTAAATTATCATAATTTCTTTGCTCATAAGTTTTTTTGATAGTAGAAGCCTTTAAATCTTTTACCGATTTTTCTTGCTTTTTACGTTGCTCTAAAAATGCATTAATTTCACTAGGTGTTTTCAAATTTCTTTCATGCCAGTCTGTGATTATACGATTTATATAATCAAAAGTTGGATTTTGTTTTGAAGTTGTTCTTTTTAGAGCAATTTCAATAACATTCATGTCATAACCAAAATTTAATACCCAATTTTCAATATAAGCTTCTTCATATTGTGTTAATCCATTATATTTTCCTAATTTTTTAGCAATTGTTTTCTTAAATTTATTTAAACTTTCTTGTTTTTCATAATATTGATCTAAATCATTCCAAGTTTTAATTTTGTTAGAAGCCCAAGCTTCTGCAACAGTTTGTACATAGTTACGATGCATAGCACTTCTGTTATAACAATAATCAAAAAGAGCTAACATTACTTGTTCATCAAATTCATACTTATTAAACCATAAGTCAATATCATTGTACCAAGATGGTCCCATAATACCTTGAAAATACATATTATTAATATGGTCGATTACTTTTGCTCTAGATTTATTTTTAGAAGTTTGTTCTATTTTTTCTTTTGACATAGTTAAATTAGGGGTATATAAATTTTGAAGTACAACTTCTTGTAAATCAAGCATAATATATCCGGTTGTTTTTTTTAAAATCAAATTATTTTCTTCTAAATATTTAATACCATCTTGAATAGTTTTTAAAGGTATATTTAGTTTTTTTGATAAATCATTTAATTTTATATCTTTACCAAATTTTGAAAGGAAAATCATGTAAAAATAAATTTTTATATAATCTCCTGGCATACCAGATAAATACTCTGAAAAAAATATATCAGGTATAGTAGTTTCTGAAAATAATAATGATTTTTCTTTTTTTTCTAGCTTCATTTTTATCCCCCATAATTTAAATTACTTTGTATTTCAAATTATAACTTTTTTAGACAAAAAATGCAAGGCTAGAAATTAAAAAAATGGGGACGGAGGAAAAATCCCAAATTGAGGGATTTTTCCTCCGTCCCTATTTATAAAAATATAATTTTGGTTTTGTATAAAAGCGAATAATATATGTTAAAAAAGAAATAATATTTTCACCATGAAAACCAACAAAACTGAATAATAAAAGAGGAAAACAAAAAATAATAAAGAAAAATATTTTAAGTGTTAAATCAGAAAAAATAAAATTTACTAAAATAAAAATTATTCCATACCAAAGTAAATTAATAAATGCGGTAGAGTAATCAATCATTCCAAGTAATTTATTTTTAAAATTATAATTTTGTGGAAAAATAAATTTCATAAATCACCTCCTTCCAATTAAGTTTTTCACAGATTGTGAAATTTCTGTGGAAACTCCTCCAATAAAATCACGTACTAAGGTATTAGTTTTTATTAAAGCATAGATACCTCCGACATAAACAAATTTTGTAAATAAATTGCTAGAGGAATAATCCATAGAAAATAAAATAAGTAAAACAATTGAAACAATAATTTGAATAAATAGTAAGGAAAATAAATTACGAAACCATGCTTTGAAAAACCAACTAGTCTTTTGTAAGGTTAAAGAGAGAAAAGCAAAAGGAGTTAGTAATATGAAAACTTTGATAAATACATAACGCAAAGAATAAGAAAATACTAAATTTAAAAGAGAAAGGCTTAATGTTCCTTTTAAAATTCCGTCTAAAGAAAAGATATTTAAAGAATTGGTATTAACGGATATTTGTGTATTGATAGTATTAATTAATTCCGAAAAACAAATATTTTTTTGAAAAATATTTTCTCCTAAATTGCGTATAGAAAGTGATACATTTGAATTTAAATCAAGGATAAATTGTACAATAAAAAATGAAAAATTCATGGCAATTCCGTATAAAATTAATTTAGATAAAAAACTAAAAGGGGCTTCTGTTTGTGTGTATGTGAAGTGAGCTATTAAGTAACGAGCAGCATAATATAATAGAAAACCAAGTAAGAAAGAGTTGGCTATTAACAAAATACCGTTAGAGGTGGAAGTGCCAAAAATAGTTTCAAAATTTTTGTCATATAAAATGTCAGAGGAAATAAAAGTAATTTCATCTAAAACAGAATAAAGGTTATTGTCTATGGAACTGAAAAGTGTTTCAAAAATAGAATTTATAGTATCTATAATAATTTGTGTAATATTGTTTTGATTTTCCAAAAAGACCTCCTTAATTTATTAATGATTTAATAGCTGATAAAATCAAATCGATTGCTAGAATGAAAGCATAAGAAAATAAGGAACCTTTAATTAGTTTTTTGCCAGTTCGAATTTTTTCTTCATCTCCAAAACTAAACTTTTTCATAAAAACACCTGTGCCAACTGCAACAGCAGCAGCTGGTGTTGCTATTTTTAGAAGCCAGTTTTTAACACTTTCAAAAGCAGAATTAATTTTACTTACGATTTCTGGATCACCCCAAGCTGCAAAGGATAAAGAATGAAAACAAAGTATAAAAAATAAAAATGCTAAAAAAATACGAAATAATTTTTTGTTCATAATATCAGTCCTTTCTATAGTCTTTTTTTTCTCCGTCCCAAAAATGACCAAAATTACCCGAATTAAAGTAAGGCAACATTTTTAATTTTTGGGGAGGATAGATTTTTTTGCCATCTGATAAGAAGGTAAGCGCAGAAAAGGTTTCTAGCTCTTGGGTGAAAAAGTTGGATTCAAAAATATAATCGTTTTGTGAATAAGTGCTATATGTTTCTGAAATATTAGAATTTTCTGCATTTAATGTGTTGGTTATATAACTGAAATTGGTTTGCTTGGCACTTTCGGAAATGCTTTTTGAAATCTTTTCTTTTTCTTCTTTTCCTAGTTGCTTTTGCGCTTCTTCGATGGTGAATGTGTCATCTGTACGAAACCAAATTTTGTTTATTAGGTTTTGTGTGATGACTTTTACTTGTGATTCGTCTTTTAGTGTTGATTTTAAAGATGTGTAACTTTGAGTACTTACTATATTTATACATTTGGCTTCTCGACTTAGAGAGAAAAATTCACTATCTGATTTTGTTACATATTTGTCGTATTCGTCACAAAGAAATATTGTTGTTTTTGGATTTGAATGGGAAAGCCTAGAAATGACTTCGGTTTGAAAGTCTAGTTTGAGATATGCTGCTATGATTTTTGAGATTATTTGATATTCTGAAATGTTCATATTTAATACGATTATTTTTCCTTTTTCTATTACTTCAGAAAAATCAGTGAAGGTGAGTTTTTCTTTTGGAGGACAAAAAGTAGACATTATGTCATAGTCAGAAACAAATGGATTGGTGATACGAGTGATTTCTGAAATAAGTATACTTTTTGTTCTTTGATCTAAATTTTCAAATTCTTTTTGGAAAAAGTTTAAACTTGCATTTAATTCATAAATTTGGGCATTTGATAGTTTTGAAGATATGAATAAATTTCTTAGAGTTTGTATTTTTTCTTTGTAATAATTTGGTATGGTTACCAATTTATGGAGTTCTAAGAATGTTACATAATTGTTGTTGTAAAGTCTACATAGTTTGATACATTCACTTAAAATTTCTTCTGCTTTATCTAACCAATAGGATTCTGTATTGTTTTCTGAAAATAATAAAAGTATTGTTTTTAACCTGTTTGCTAACACTTGCGGTTTTAGATTTGGTTTGTGCAAAGGATTATAATAAATATTGGAGTGCAAACTGAGTATTATTAAATCTTGTTGTAAGTGAAATTGTTTGGCATAAGTAAGAACTTGCTTATAAAAATTTCCTTTTACATCTAAAATTAGCATTCCTAATTTTTTATTTGGATGATTGAAATTGTATTGAAAAAATTGTTTTGTAAATGGATACATGGCACTAGATGTTTTTCCAGATCCTATTGTTCCTGTTATTAAAAAGTTTTGATATAAGCCTGATTCAGGTATGTAAATTTTTTGATGTGATGATGTTTCACCAATGAGCAAGGATAATTCATTTTTATTTATCTTTTTTGTATATTGGTGTGAGTTGATTAGTTGTTTGTCCTTTGGTTTGAAAAATGGAAGATGTATAAGAATTCGAATATATATAAAATTACTAATGATAAAAGAAGAAAAAAGAAAACAGATGATGTATAATGTTTTTAAAATATACCATAAGTCTGGGTTTTGAGAGCAAATATCAAATGGATGAAAACCATAGTTAATAATAATTTCGTTTGCTGTAAATAGAGGGAAGAAAGTTACAAAAGTTATATAACTAGAAAACAAAATAAATAATGTGATAAAAATAGTTTTTTTTATGAATTGAGATATAATAAATGCCTCCTTTTAAAATGAATTTTTTTTAATTTTTAATTTGGAACCTTGCTTATTATGGAAAAAAACAATATCAAAAAATGTGTAAATAGAATATAAAGTGATAAAAAGATAAATAATAAAAGTGATAAAGAATAAGTCAATTAAAGTTGAAATATTGTCACCGCCTTTCCAGTTTTTTCCATAATACAATATTTTTTTTAATTTGTCTATACTTTTTTCAAAAAATATGTTAAAATAATAAAATAGCAAACAAAGAAAAGGAGGATCATCATGGAATTTAATAAAGATACAAGAATAGGAGATATTTTAGAAAAAGCACCAGAAAAGGCAGAAATATTATTAGAAGCAGGAATGCATTGCTTAGGATGCCCAGCTTCACAAATGGAAACATTAGAAGAAGCTTGTGGTGTTCATGGTATTGATGTAGAAGAATTAGTAGCAAAATTAAATGCATAATTAAATTTTTTACAAAAAATACAAAAAAATTTCATAAATCTATTGACAAGTGGATAAAAATATTGTAAAATGTAAAAGCGTTGTACAGACAACGCACTATGTGGGCTATTAGCTCAGGTGGTAGAGCACTTGACTTTTAATCAAGTTGTCCCGCGTTCGAGTCGCGGATAGCTCACCAAAAGAACTAAATAATTTGAAATAATTATTTAGTTCTTTATATATAAGGCCCGTTGGTCAAGCGGTTAAGACACCGCCCTTTCACGGCGGAGACATGGGTTCGATTCCCGTACGGGTCACCACAATTTAATTTAATATGCCACTTTAGCTCAGCTGGCCAGAGCATCGCACTTGTAATGCGAGGGTCCCCAGTTCGAATCTGGGAAGTGGCTCCATAAAAAAGGTCAATTGTTTTGAGAAAACTCTTAATGGTTGGCTTTTATTATTTTCAGAATAAAAAAGGAGGAAAACATGCAAAAAGTAGCAATTGTAACAGGAGCATCAAGAGGAATTGGAAAAGAAATAGCAAAACAATTAGCAAGAAATGGAATAAAAGTAATTGCCAATTATAATAAATCTGAAAAACAAGCATATGAATTAAAAAAAGAGTTAGAAAAAGAAAATATAGAAATCGAAATTGCAAAAGCTGATGTATCAAAAAGAGAACAAGTTAAAGACTTAATAAAAAATGTTTTAGAAAAATATGATAGAATTGATATATTAATTAATAATGCAGGAATTAGTGATTATAAATTATTTACTGATGTAACAGATGAAGATTGGAATAGAATTATAAATACAAATTTATATTCTGCTTTTGTTATGTCACAAGAAGTGGGAAAAATAATGATAAATCAAAAAAAAGGATGCATAATCAACATTTCTTCCATATGGGGTGAAGTAGGAGCTTCTTTAGAAGTCATTTATTCTATTTCTAAAGCAGGAATGAATGGAATGACAAAGGCATTAGCTAAAGAGTTAGGACCTTCAAATATTCGTGTCAATGCTATTGCACCAGGTATTATTAAAACTGAAATGAATGAAAGATTTTCAGATGAAGAATTAAAACAATTAAAAGAAGAAATACCATTAGAAAGATTAGGAAAAACAGAAGATATTGCTAAATGTGCATTATGGCTAGTAAATGATAGTTATACAACAGGACAAATTATTTCTGTTAATGGAGGATGGTCAATTACGTAAAATTTTAATAATAAAAATGCCAAAGGATAATCCTTTGGCAACTTTTATTGATCTGTTACTTTTCTTTTATAATTTCCAGAAATTATTTTTGGAAGATAAGTAATTATTTTATAAATTGCTAAACGTACTTTTTTACTCCATAAATAAGATTTTCTTAATTTTCTAGCAGAGCCTAAAGAAACAGGTTCATCTTCTAAAACTATTAATTCATTTTGTACTTTTTCTAAAGGAAATACATAATTTTGACCATTGTTATTATCCCAACAGTCATCTTGATTTTTGAAACAAAAATTAAAAGTGTCTCCTTCTTTTAGTTCTATTTCTGCTTGGAATCCTAAATCTGTTTTTTCCATTTTAATATCATTAACATGTTCCCAATTAAAGCCAAATCCATAGTGAATAGAAACTTCTTCAGATGCTTCTTGAAAAAGTTTTCCTGTATAAGATATTTTAACTTTACTATTTTCAATTAATTTGTCTGTATTGAAAAAAATATTTTTTGTTAATTCCATTTGATTTCTCTCCTCATTTATCTTTTGCTGTCAACATTATAATATTAAATTTTACAATGTTCAAGTATTTTTGTGAAAATTTTTAAAAAAAAGTAAAAATTTTGTCTAAAAGGAATAATTATACATAAAAAACATAAGATGTAAAAGAGAAATTATAATGATATAGTTGTCAAAAAAAATACTTTATGATAATATTTAATTATAATTAAAAATAAGGGGAAATTGTTTTATGGAAGAATTAGTAAAAGAAAATTCGGAGGAAAAAGATATGGAAAGACACGAAGAAAACGCAGAAAAAGAAGTAGAACAAACAGAAAAACAACCAACAGAAAAAAGTGCCGAAAAGAAATTTGAAAAGGCAAAAGAAAAACCAAAAAAAGTAAAGAAAACTTTAGAAGACATGGGAGAAAAGAAAAGAAGAAAATGGATTATTCCTGCAATTATAGCCATTGTTATTATAATAGGACTTTTTTTATCCACTATTTTTGCCTTAGTTAATATTAATAATGAAAAAATTATAAGTGGTGTTTCTGTTTCTGGAATAGATATTTCAGGATTATCAAAAGAAGAAGCAAATGCAAAAATAAAAACAATTTATCAAGAAAAGTTAGAAAAGGAAATTACACTTAAATACGAAGAATATGAAACAACTTTGAATCCAACTTTAATGGAAGTCAATTATGAAGTAGAAAAAGCAGTAGAAGAAGCATATAAAATTGGAAAAAGTGATAATATTTTTATAAACAATTATCAAATTTTATTTACCTTGATTGGTAAAAAAAATATAGATACTAATATGACATTAAATGAAGATATAGCAAAACAGACGATTCAAGATATAGGAGTAAACTTACCAGGTGTTATTTTAGAATCTAGTTATGCAAGAGAAGAAAATCAATTGGTAATAACAAAAGGTAAAGCAGGAATTACAATTCAAACAGATGAATTATTAAAAAAGGTAAAAGATAACCTAAAGAAAATACATGGTACAGAAGAATATATTGCAATACCAGTTATGCAAAAAGAGCCAGAACCAATTAATATAGACAAAATTCATGAAGAAATCTATACAGAAGCAAAAGATGCATATTATACAAAATCACCATTTACTGTATATCCAGAAGTAGAAGGAGTAGATTTTGATGTAGAAGCAGCAAGAGAAATATTAAAAGAAGAAAAAGAAGAATATATTATTCCACTTATTATAACAAAACCAAAAATAACAATTGACCAAATTGGTTCAGAAGCTTTTCCAGATAGATTATCAACTTTTACAACACGATACGATGTAAGCGATAGAGATAGAACAACAAATTTAATTATTGCTTGTCAAAAAATCAATGGAAAAGTACTATTATCAGGAGAAACATTCTCTTACAACAAAACATTAGGAGCAAGAACAGCATCAGCAGGATACAAAAATGGTAAAGTCTATGAAGGGGGAGAAGTAGTAGATGGAATAGGAGGAGGAATTTGCCAAATATCATCTACTTTATATAACACTGCATTAATGGCTAATTTGCAAATTGTAGAAAGAAGAAATCATCAGTTTGTAACTTCTTATGTACCAGCAGGAAGAGATGCAACTGTAGTATATGGAGCTATTGATTTTAAATTTAAAAACACAAGAAAATATCCAGTTAAAATTGTAGCAAGTGCTAAAAATGGAATTGCCACAGTATCTATGTATGGAATTAAAGAAGAAAATGAATATACTTTTAGTTTTAGTACAAAAACAATAGCATCAATACCATTTACAACCAAATATAAAGAAGATCCTTCTCTAGCACCAGGAGTAGAAAAAGTAAAGCAAAAAGGTGCAAATGGAATGAAAACAGAAACATATATAACTAAAATGTTAAATGGAAAAGCAATTTCAACTACTTTACTTTCAAGAGATACTTATGATGCAATGCATAAAATTATTTTAAAAGGAAAAGTAGCAGAAAGTACAACTATACCACCACAAAATACAGCTCCAACACAACCAGAAGGACCACAAAATACAACTAATACAACAAATACACAAACTACACCTCCACAAGAAACGAAACCAGAAACACAACAACAGTAAATTAAAGTTGCCAAAAAAACCGTCTTTTTGGCAACTTTTAAAAATCTATGTCAATCATTTTTGAAAATGTCTCAAAATTTTTTAAACATTAGCACTAATTTTT
>CAUWKC010000035.1:0-12683 GCA_963559365.1 uncultured Clostridia bacterium
TATTGTTATTACTAATGCTATTAATGTTATACCATTGTTACTTTTTGTTTTCATTTAACAATTCTCCTCTCTTCATTTGTTTATTACAGTATTTCCTGTTTGCACAACTTTAATACGTCATTTATATTGTATAAATAATTATGTATTAAGTCAATATGTTATCAAAAATTATTTCAGTTACTTGTTGACATAATTTTTTTATATTCGGACAGTTTTAAAAAGATGGGAAAAATCTCATCTTTTTTTACTATATTTTAATTTTGTCGCTAGACCTCCTCTCATATGCCTTTCTGCCTTATTTTCATCTAAAATAACTCTTACCTCTTTAGCCAAACTTGGGTTTATTTTCCTTAATCTTTCAGAAACATCTTTGTGTACTGTTGACTTTGATATTCCAAATTTTTTTGCTGCACCTCTTACAGTATCTTTTGAATCTATTATATAATGTGCTAAACAAATTGCACGTTCTTCAATGGATATACATTTCATAAAGCAAACCCCCATCTGAATACTTTTGTTTAATTGTATTCTTTCTGATAGGGGGTTAGAACATTAAAATCTTATACATCCTTTTTATTATTATAAATTTTATCTAATAATTCATCTGGATATGCTTTATCTAAAAATTCATCTACTGGACCATCTGAAGGAATATTTTTACGTCTTTCTTTTTGACGATTTCCTGCCATACAAGATATAACAATGTCAAATGTCATAAACAATACAAAAAATATTGTTACTACTCGAATTGATTTTTTTTCAATAAGTGGTTCCATTTTTACAAATATGGGATAAATAACTTTTAAGTATAAAACAGCAATTATTCCCCAATATACACAATATAATAAAGAAATTCTTCCATTCAAGTTCATAAATAAATTTGAATAATCCCATGAAATAGTTCCAAAAAAAATCTCTTGGAAAAATGAACACAAATATTCTAAAATTCCTCCCATAGCCATTCCTGCAAAAAATGCTTTTGTGGGTTCTTGTATTTTGGAAATTAAAATATAATATGCCACTGCTCCTATGCCATAAATTTGTATAAAAGGTCCATAAATTAAACCTTGTCTAACTTCTAATGTTCTTGTATAAACTAATGCATATAACATTTCTGCAAAAAAGCCAAATACACTGCCTATAACAAATATCCAAAATATTTTTATAATATAATTGATTATCTTTTTTCCCATATGCTTCCCCATTTATTTTGATTGTTTTCATTATATACTAATCTACACAAAAATAAAAGTGTTCTTCACAGAATTAATAAAATCTTCATTATTTTATATATTAAATAATATCTTTTATTACTTCTCCTGCTATGATAAGTCCTGCAACAGAAGGTACAAAGGAAATACTAGCCGGATTAGTTTGATTTTTTAAAATCGGTTCTTCTTTTGAATATAATACTTTTAATTTCTTTATTTTCCCTTTTCTCAATTCTTTTCTAATTACTCTAGCTAATGGGCAGACTGATGTTTTATTAATATCTGCTATCTCGAATTTTGTTGGATCTAATTTGTTTCCAGTTCCCATACAAGATATAATCGGTATTTTTAATTCATTGGCTTTTTCAATTAATTTTAATTTTGTTGTTACTGTATCTACTGCATCAACTACATAATTAAAAGACTCATCAATTATCATTTCTTCTCCATTTGCTATTTCTTGTGCCATATATACTTCTATCTGTATTTCTGGATTTATTTCTAAAACTCTTTCTTTCATTACATCTATTTTTCTTTTCCCTATTGTTTTAGTTGTAGCATGAATTTGTCTATTTATATTACTTAAATCAATTACATCATTATCTATTAAAACAATATGTCCTATTCCTGCTCTTACTAATCCCTCTACAACAAAAGAACCAACACCACCTATTCCATAAACTGCCACTTTGGCTTGTTTTATTTTTTCTAATGCTTCTTTTCCTATTAATAATTCAGTTCGATTCATCCAACTTTCTGCCATGTTTTCTCTCCTTTTTTTAATTATTATAGCATAAACTTTTATCATATTCTACTTTTTTCAATTCTTAAATTAAATTACTCTTGAAAAGATAGCAAATAATGCTTATAATAATTATAAAGTTAAGGAGGTTCTTATGTTACGAATCAGTGATATTAAAATAAGAAAAGATTTATCTGACCAAGAAATATTTGAAATCGCAATTCACAAACATCACATAAACAAAATCGATATTTTAGAATGGCATATAGCAAAAAAATCTATTGATGCAAGAAAAAAAGATGATGTTCATTATAATTATTCTATTGATATAAAAGTAAAAGATGAAAACAAATATAAAAAACTAAAATCAATTAAAACTTTAAAAATGCCTCATATTCAAATTAAAAATAAAAATTATTTACGTCCTGTAATTGTTGGTGCAGGTCCAGCTGGGCTTTTTGCTGCACTTACTTTAATTCAAAATGGTTGCAAACCTATTATCATTGAACAAGGTGAACCTGTTGAACAAAGAAAAAAAAGTGTAGACACTTTTCTTAAAACTGGAAATTTAAATCCTATGTCTAATGTTCAGTTTGGTGAAGGTGGTGCTGGAACTTTTTCTGATGGAAAATTAACTACTGGCATTCATAGTCCTTTTTGTAGAAAAGTTTTAGAGGAATTTGTACGTTTTGGTGCACCAGAACAAATTTTATATTTAGCAAAACCTCATATTGGAACAGATAATTTAATACATATTATACAAAATATTAGAAATAATATCATTTCTAATGGTGGAACTTTTCTTTTTAATACCAAGGTCACTAATATAGAAAAACTGCCTCAAAAGGCAGATCCTCTTGCTAGTTCTTTGCTTATACATACTCAAACTGGTAAAGTATTAGAAGCTAATCAAATTATTTTAGCCATTGGACATAGTTCTAGGGATACATTTGAAATGCTTTATAATAATGGTATCCAAATGACTGCAAAAAATTTTTCAGTTGGTGTTCGTATTGAACATTTACAAGAATGGATTAATAAATCACAATATGGCACTATTACAAAATTAAATTTACCTTCTGCAGAATATAAGTTAGCTTATCACGACTCAAATAATCGTTCTTGTTATACTTTCTGCATGTGCCCCGGTGGTGTTGTAATGGCTTCTTCAAGTGAACCAAATACTATTGTAACAAATGGTATGAGCTATTTTGCTAGAGATGGTAAAAATGCCAATTCTGCTATTTTAGTTAATGTAACTCCTAATGATTTTAAAAGCAACTCCCCTTTAGCAGGTATTGATTTTCAAAAAAATTTAGAGCAAAAAGCTTTTGTATTAGGTGGTTCTAACTATTTTGCTCCTGTACAAAGAGTAGAAGATTTTTTACAAAATAAAAAATCCGAATGGATAGGAAAAGTTATTCCTTCTTATCAACCCGGATTTATTTTATCTAATTTACATGAAATTTTACCTGATTTTGTAGCAGATACTCTAAAACATGGCATTATCTTTTTTGATTCTAAATTGCACGGTTTTTCACATCCTGATAGCATTTTAACTGGTTTAGAAACAAGAAGTTCTTCTCCTGTTAAAATTCTTCGCAATGAGCATTTGGTTTCTAATATTAATGGTATTTATCCTTGTGGTGAAGGTGCTGGATATGCAGGTGGTATAATGTCAGCTGCTGTAGATGGTATTAAATGTGCCATTTCTGTTTTAGAATCTTAATCTTTTCTCAATTCAGATACTATTTCTGATAAATTTTGAATTAAATAATCAACATCTTCTTTTGTATTATCTTCTCCAAATGTTATTCTTAATGAACTAAGTGCTAATTCATCTGATAATCCAATACTAGATAATACATGAGAAGGTGCTGATGAACCAGATGTACAAGCTGATCCACTAGAAGCACAAATTCCTTTAGCATCTAACTTCAATAGCAAAGCTTCTCCTTCTACTCCTGGAAAAGAAAAATTAATATTTCCAGGTAATCTTTTTTCTATTCCACCATTAATCACTACATTTTCTATTTTTTCTGTAATTTGTTCAATACAATAGTCTCTTAATTTCTTCAATTTTTCCATGTGATGGTTTAGGTTTTGTTTAGCTAATTCACAAGCTTTTCCTAAGCCTACTATTCCAGCAACATTTTCTGTTCCTGCTCTTTTATTTTTTTCTTGATGTCCTCCATCTATCAATCTTTCAAATTCAATTCCTTGCTTAACATATAAAGCACCTACACCTTTTGGAGCATATAATTTATGACCTGATAAAGATAAAGCATCTATTCCTATTTTCTTTACATCAATAGGTACATTTCCACATGCCTGTACTGCATCTGTATGAAATATAATATTATACATTTTTGCTATTTTAGCTATCATTTCAATTGGTTGAATTGTACCAATTTCATTATTAGCAAACATAACACTAATTAAAATTGTATCATTACGAATAGCTCTTCTTAGCTCTTCTATATTGATAAAACCTTTTTTATCTACTGCCAAATATGTCACATCAAATCCCTGTCTTTCTAGCATTTGACAAGTATGAAGCACAGCTGGATGTTCAATTTTTGAAGTAATAATATGTTTTCCCTTATTTCTGTTAGCATAAGCAACACCTTTTATGAACATATTATCACTTTCTGAACCGCCTGCTGTAAAATAAATTTCGTTTGAGTTTGCACCAATTAGATTAGCAACCTTTTTTCTTGATTCTTCTATAGCTTTTTTTGAAATTCTCCCAATTCCATATAAAGATGATGCATTACCATATTTTTCGCTTAAATATGGCAACATTTCTTCTAATACTTCTTTTTTTACTTTAGTTGTAGCAGCATGGTCAAAATATTTTATTTCCATTTATAATCACTTTCCTTCCTTTCTTTTGTTTTTATATTATATTCTAAAATTTCTTTAATTGATTCCAAATTTTCCATAACTGCTCTGTAACCATATTTATAACACTTATCTAATTTTTCTACATCTAAAAGACCTGTTTTGTCTGTAGATATTGTTAATATAAAATCACTAATTTCTAAACTTTTTTCTGAAATTTTATTTCCCATAATATCAATTGTTCTCATTGCAATATCCATCATATTACTGTTTTCATCCACATCATCTGCTTTAAAATTAATTGCTATTACTTTATCTACTCCTTGTTTTTTTACTTCCATTACAGGAATATTATCTAAAATTCCTCCGTCTAAAAATTTATACTCTTTAAAATCACAAGGACAAAATACTGCTGGAAAACTGCTACTTGCTCTTACTGCTTTTCCAATTGTTATATCTGTTATATATTGTGACTGATTTTCGCAATGCTTTGGTATATGATTTGTAAATATAAATTTTTTAGAAGTTTTAACATCTACACTTGGAATAACTAATGGCATTTTAGTAATATCACTTATTTTTTGTATTCCTTTTCTACTAGCAATATGATTATAGGCTTCTTCCAAATTCTCTCCTGTTTTTAATCCTGATAAAACTATCTTTTTATTAATTACGAAATTGCCAATTCCTGATAAAATTGATGTAGAACCAATATCTGTAAGGTTTTTCGCATATCTTTTAAATAATATGTATATATAATAAGGAGAATATCCCATTGCATATAAGGCTGCAATCAAACTTCCTGAACTAGTACCACCAATTGCATCTATATTAATATTATTTTCTTCTAATGCTTTTAATGCTCCTGCATGAGCAATTCCTCTAATACCACCACCAGATAAAGCAACTCCTAACTTCACTCCTACACCTTCTTTCTATTTTAGTATTTACTATTACCTATGAATTTAAACAAAAAAGAGTGCAAATTTAGCACTCCTTCATTATTTTTTTATTTAATATTTAATTATATAGAATCTGTATAATAATTTTCACCAAATCCATAGGTAACACGATAATATTTTCCAATGAATGATGGTTCTGTTTGTTCTTTAATTTCATAAGTTGGTTTTACTACTTCTTCCCCTTTTTGATTTAACACTCCCCATTTTCCATCTTTTTTAATTGCTGCAAATCCATATTGATTAAATTCATATGCTTTTTCATAAATAGGTTGTACAATAATATCACCTGATTTGTTTGTATAACCATATTTATTATTTTCTACTTTTACAAACAATTGATTATTAGAAAATACCTCTGTATTTTTTAATTCATTTCCTTCTTTACTAAAATATTTTGTTTCTACTTCATTATAGATTTCAATATAATCATCTTTTACTTCTATAATTGCATTTGACATTTCACAAATTTTTTCCATTTGTTTATTATAAATTTGTGTTAATTTTTTTTCTTCTAAAGATGCTTGTAATAAATCGGTTCCTTGTATTTTTTGTAAAGAATCTTTATCCATTTCTACTTTTACATTATCTTTGTCATCTACAATACCTAATTTTCCATTTTCATAACTTACAATAAAATAATTATCATACAAATATTCAATATAATTGTATTTTTCTTCTATTAGTTGTTTTCCTTCATGATTAATTACACCATATTTTGTTCCTTTTTCACTATTTATACGAATGCGATATTTTTCATTATCTGTATTTAGAATAGCAGCATTAGCATCAATATTTGCTTGTGTTCCATTACTATTGTAAACAGTTGTACCTTGTTCATTTTGTGCATAGAAATAAATTCCTGTAATATCAATTTGATTATACTCTACTGGTACTATTAATTTTCCTTCTAAATTAGCTACTCCAAATTTTTTGCTTTTTTCTACAACAAATACATGATTTGTAGTGTCATAACGAATAGATTGATATTCATTTTCCAATATATTTTCTTGTCCTTTTACTACACCATATTGTCCGTTTTTAGCACAAATCAAATATATCTTTTCTTTATCTTCTATATCATTAACTCTACTAATTTCATTATATTCTGTTTTTAAAATTTCTTTACCATTATTTTCTATATAACCATAACGATATCCTTCTTCTGTTTTAACAGATACAATATATCCAGAATAATAATAACTTCCATTTATTTCATATTCATCAATAGCAATTGTGTCATATTTTATATCTACCAATTTATTTCCTTTTATATTGATTACACCATATTTTTCTTCTTGCTTAACTAATAAAGCACCTTCTTTATATGGCAAACTATCAATTTCATCATATATTGGTTTAGTGATTTTTTTACCTTGAAAATCCAATAATCCATATTTACCATCTAAAGTATATTTTAATATACTTTTTTCATACATTAAATCACTCACTACATTTTTTAAACGAATTGGTTCGACCTTACCATATTCAGTAAACATTTCTTGTTTACTTTCATTCAAAATCTTAACATTTTCTCCTTTATAACAAACAAATACTGCCTTTTCTGGATTTGGTATTTTAATTTCAGTATATTGTGGTTCTATAACTATATTCCCTTTGGTATCAATTACACCAAATAACTCATTCTGTTTTAAAATGAAATAATTATATTGTTCTACTTTATCTATTTCATATTGTCTCCCATTTTCCACAATTATATTGTAACCAACAAAAGAAGCAATAGCTATTAAAATAAGAATTATTATAGCAATTATTATATGTTTTTTTTTCATATTTTATTCCTCGATTTCTTCTAAATTATTATAATTTTTACATGCTTTAATTTTTAAAATTCTCTTATCTTCATATTTTTCAATTTTATAAGTTACTCTTTCTGTATCTATAATTGGAGTTTCTTCTTCTTCCGGAATTCTTCCTAATTTTTCTTGTAGATAACCAGATATTGTATCATAGTCACCTTCTGGAATATTTGCATCTAATAATTTATTAACATCATATATAGTCATACTTCCACTTAATAAATACGTATTTTCGTCAATCTCTTCATACTCTCTTTCCTCTTTATCGTACTCATCATAAATATCACCAACTAATTCTTCTAAAATATCTTCCATTGTAATAAGTCCAGCAGTTCCTCCATATTCATCTACAATAATCGCAATCTGTTTTTTATTTTTCTGCAATTCCTTAAATACTTCATTAATTAGTCTATTCTGTGATACAAAATATGCATCTTTTATGACATTTTTAACCTTAAAAGTCTTTTTATTAATATTTTTCAAAATATCCTTTACATATAAAATCCCTTTAATTTCATCAATTGTCTCATCATAAACTGGAATTCTACTATAACGATACTCTTCTTTAGAAAGTTCTTGCAACAATTCTTCACTACTAATATTAATATCAACAGCAAAAATATCCTTTCGATGTCTCATAATTTCTGAAACAGTAATATCATTTAACTCAAACACATTATTGATTAACTCTTTCTCTTCTTCCTTAATTGTACCTTTTTCTTCTCCCTGATTTACCATCATTTTAATTTCTTCTTCTGTAACAGATTCCTCATCATTTTCTCCCACTCCAAATAATTTAGAAACACTATTAGTAACAAAAGTCAACAACTTTACAAAAGGTGAAGTCACAAAAGCAATACCACGAATAACTCCAATAGTTGCAAAAGAAATTTTCTCATAATTTTTCATTGCAAACCTCTTTGGCACCAACTCTCCAAACACCAAAGTAAAAAAAGAAAGTATAATAGTAATCAAAATAATCGCAATACTCTTCCATGTAGCCATATTGATAAACGGCATCACCTCATATAATACAGGTGCCAGCCTTTCTGCAAAAGCATCAGAAGCAAAAGCACTAGATAAAAAACCAGCTAAAGTAATTCCAATCTGAATAGTCGCCAAAAACCTACTTGGCGCCTTTATCATTTTCTCAATTTGTTTTGCCTTTTTATTCCCTTCCTTAGCTTGCTTCTCTATCTTAGCATCATTCAGCGAAATAAAAGCAATCTCCGCCGCTGCAAAAAAAGCATTAATTGCAATCAAAACAACCAAAACAACCAATTGTGACATCATCTATTATCGTCTCCTTTATAAATTTCATATTTCCCTTATTATATCCATTTTTTATTTTTTTTGTCAAGAGTGAGACAACGGGGACGGTTCCTTTTATCCCTATTGTCAAATATAAAAAAGGTAATAGAATATTTCTAATACCTTTTTTATATATTTACCAACCTGTGACTGGTAATTTTTTCATATTAACTTCTTTGTTATCCTCCTTTCTCTCAATTTTGATTTTTGGTTTTTCTTCTGGACTATTATTTATTGTTACAGTATATTTTTCTTGGTAAGAAACTTCTACTTCAATCAGTTCTTCATATGATAAATATCCATCTTTTGCTCTTGTTTCTCTTATATAATATTTTCCTGGTAATAAATTTTTAATTTCAATTTTTCCTTCTTTGTCTGTTTTTAAATCTGCATATACTACATTTTTCTTTTCATCTAATAATTCAAACTCTACCCCTTCTAGTTTTTCTTTTGTTTTTTCGTCTTCTTTTATAATGATAATCTCTGTTTCATTTTTTGGGTATGTATCTCCTTTTTTTCCTACTCCATCTTCATAAGTTGCAGCTGTTAATGCATAGTCCTGCCTACTGCTGTGTGGTGCTGCTCCATATAAAATTGGTTTTGTCTGTACTTTACTTTCTACTGATAATTGAATATTTTCTTGTTGTGTCATATTTTTGATAGGAATTAATACTTTAAATTCTTCATTTGATGAAAATTCTGATTTTTCTTGATTTTGCAAGTTTGTTACTTTAATTCCTCCTATATTTTCTGCGTTTTCTTTTGTTATTGTTATTTTATAATTTTGAATATTGGCTCCTGCTGTAACAGAAAACTTTTTTGAAACATATTCTTTATTAATTTCATCTATATCCCATTTTTCTTCTAATGCATTTATCGTTAAAGTGCTAGATATTTTTGTCTCTGTTGAATTTTCCGCTGCTTTTACAATTTTATACAATGCTTGCAATGTTCTATTTCCCGCTTCTCCAATTGCTTCATAATCTTCTGGCCTATTTTCGTGAATATAGCAATAAACTGCTTGCTTTGTTGCTGTAAAAGCTTCTTCTTTATTCGCAACACCTAATTCTTGAATAGATTTATATGGATAACCATTAACAATTACTCTCCATAAACCTACATCATTTATAGCTTGTTGTACAGAAACTGTATAACCTCCTTCTTGTACTCCTACTTTAGTTTTATCTATACAATACGCTGGGTAATTTACACCTTGATAATCATATTGTACAAAATCTGTTTTTACTACAGTTCCTTTATATTTTAATAATTGTCCACAATCTCCTATTGAATACAAATTTGCTGAATTTATAGTTGGAGCTGCATAAACAGCATTCATAAATCCAATTCCATTCATAATCATTATTGCTATAATCATTAGTATTTTTTTCCATTTATTTTTTCTTTCTTTCAAATTGCTCTCTTTCCTTTCTTTTATTTTTCTATACCTTGTATACATCTTCTATAACTTGGTTCATTTTCTACACAAGTAATTAAAGTAATTTGATTTTCTTCTGTATTTTCAATACAAGATGTGTCTATATCTTGTATAATAATATTTTTTTTGACAACATATTCTTTTTTCTCATTTTGATAATAATATTGAATTATATCACCTTCTTTTAATTTTTTTATATCAGAAAAATAATTCTTAGCATATCCTCTATTGTGAGCTGCCAGGCAAACATTTCCTATCCATTTTTTGCTTTCCTTAAAATGACCTATATATTGATTTAATATTTCTTTTGTTGTTCCTTCTTTAATTTCAGCTTTTAAAGCCAAACTAGGAATCTCTAAATACCATTGCCATTGTTCTTGTGTTATATTTTTTTCCTCATAAGAATTTAATGTAATTTGATTTAAATTATTTAAATTAACTTGAAATCCTGCTTTTAAACTAGCTTTTGGATGTAAAAAACTAATATTAGAACTAATCGTTTGAATTGTAAAAAATAGTAAACTAGATATAAGAAATGTTATAATATAAATATAAATTGTACTATATCGGAAAATACTTATCTTATCACTCTCCTTTTATATTTGATTCTTTTGAACTTTTAAAGATTGAAATTATTTTTTCGAAAAAATTTTGTGATTTAATTATTTCAGAACTAAAGTTAACTTTCTATATTTATAATAATACATTTTTTTCCATTTGTAAAGAACTTTTCATCGCAAAATTCGACATTTTTCATTAAAAAAGTGAGACAAATTGGGACTGTCCCTATTGTCTCACTAAATATTTAAATCTAATTCTAAGTAGAATTCGACACCGTTTTCTTTGTTGATGACACCGTATGTGTTTCCATAGTTGTTCATTATTGCTTTTACAAATGATAATCCGATTCCTGTTCCTCCGTCTTCTCGGTTTCTGGATTCGTCTATTTTATAGAATCTTTTCCATATTTTTGCTATGTTTTCTTCTGCTATTTTGCTTCCTGTGTTGAATACTTTTATTCTTACTTTGTTTTTTTCTATGTTGACTTCGTTTTTTATTTGTATGTATTTTTCGCCTTCTACTTCTTTTACGTGTTTTATTGCATTTGTTATATAGTTACTTATGACTTGTTCTATGTAGAAGTCGTCAGCATATACATTTATTTCTTCTGGTGTTTGTAGTTTTATTTCTGCTTGCTTTTCTTCTAGCATTACTTGTGATTTTCGTACTACTTCTTTTTCTAGTTCTACGATGTTGAATGTTTTGTCTTGGAATTCTCTTTTTCCGTATTCTAGTTTCATTAATTCTAATAATTGTTTTACTAGTCTATCCATTTTGTTGGTTTCGTCTAAAATTACTTCTGCATAGAATTTTCTATTTTCTTCGTCAGAGTTTACATTTTCTAATAGTCCTTCACTGTATCCTTGTATTAAGGCAATTGGTGTTTTTAGTTCATGTGATACGTCTGATATGAAGCTTTTTCTCATTTCATCAATTTTTGATTTTTCTTCAATGTCCTTTTCTAGTTCTATATTGGTACGTCTTAGTTGTTTTATTGTGCTTTCTAATTTGTCAGACATAGCATTTATGCTTTTTCCTAAATTATTTATTTCGTCATCTACTTCTGTGATTTGGTATTTTTGACTAAAGTCTAAGTTTGACATTTTTTTTGCAATGTCATTTAACTCTGAAATTGGATCACCAAATCTTCTTGATACATATGATACAATAACTGCTGCAATGAGGATTGTAAATCCTGCCATTAAGTATAAAAAGTTGTTAGATATTTTTACGCTTTCTTGAATTGAAGTTATTGGCATTCTGACATATAATAAATATCCATTATCTAATGTAGCAGATAATAATATATATGTAATTCCATTTTTATTATCTTTTATTTTCTTTATGTTGAATTTTTCTCCATTTTCTATCATTTCTCCAGAATTGGCATTAAATCGGCTTGTCATTTCATTCATTTCTCCTAAAGTTGAAAAGAAATCTTTGTTAGATGTATATATATTAACATTTTGGTCGTTTTTTATTAAAATGTCAAAATCATTATTTATAGCCATAGTTTCTAATTGTGATTCTAAGTCGATATTTTGATTCATATTATAATAATTATTAACAACACTATAAACTGATTTTAAAGATCTGGTTTTACTGAATAAATAAAATTGACCAAATACAAAATTATTAACTAAAATAAGAAATAAAATAATTAGTAAAATGACAAAAGATAATGTCATAAAAAGTTTTACTCTAACTGATTTTAATGCATTTTTTATTTTTTTCATCTTTTCCCCTCGTATAATGTAAATATATTTATTATACGAATTTCTCCTTTCTTTGAAATTT
>CAUWKC010000036.1:0-12594 GCA_963559365.1 uncultured Clostridia bacterium
TATCTCCTAAGTGATACACCAGCCACGCCTTTCTAAAACCATTATATAGTAACAAAACCTTATAAAATAAGAGGTCATAAAAATAAAAAAAATGCATATAATAATAGTAAGTTTTGGAAAAGCAGATAGGACAAGGAATTGACGAAATTTGACAAAACTTGAAAAAAATAGTATAATAAAATTGTTGCCAAGAAGGAGGTAATTAATTAATATGAAAAAAGAAGAAAAAGCTTCCATTTCTATCATGAAAATTATCTGTATTAGCATAATCTTGATTTTAATATCAGGAATAGGTGTTATGGCAGTAAACAGTAAATTAAATGATATTACAATAGTCTTACAAAACGGATATGAAATGACAGCTTTAACATCTAAGACAAAAGTATCAGAAATCTTAGAAGAAAACAATATTATTTTAGAAGAAAACCAAAAAACTATACCAGATTTAGAAAGTGAGATTACAGCAGGAGAAAGCATTAAAATCACAGATAAATCTTATCAAGAAGTGCAAATTGCAAAAATAGCAGACAAAGGAGTAGAAACATCCTTAAACCAATTATTAGAAAACTATGCACCTATCACAGAAAAAATAGTGGTAGAACAAGTAGTAATCCCATATGAAACAATCACAAAAAATACAACAGCATCAGGAGATACTACTAACAAAGTATTACAACAAGGAAAAGACGGAATCAAAGAAGTAACATATAAAATAAAATACCAAAATGAAGTAGAAATTGAAAAAACAGTATTATCAGAAGTGGTAATAAAAGAACCAGTAAACAAAATAGTTCAAGTTCAGAAAAAACAACAAGTAACTTCAAGAGCAGGAGGAGCAAGAACAAGTTATTCAGGAGGAAAATGGACATATTCAGCAAGCGAATTTGACTTATTATGTGCAATCACAGCACAAGAATGTAGTTCAAGTTATGCAGGTTCATTAGCAGTAATCACAGCAGCATGTAACAGAGCAGAAGCAAGAGGAACAGATCCATTAACAGAGTATAAAAGAAAAGGTCAATTCTGTTATTCAATTGACTCACATTGGAAAAAAAGATTAAACGGAAATTACGCAAGTTGTGTATCACAAGCAGTAACAGATGCTTTAAATGGTGCGAGAAATCATAACTATCGTTCTTTTAGAGCCGGAGGTACACATTCAGGTGTAAACATTGGTGGCAACGTATATTTCTAAAATAAATAAAACATAAAAACTTTCTGTATTATTGCAGAAAGTTTTTTTATGTTTAATTTTTTAAAAAATCGAAAATTTAATTCCACAAAATCTTGACTTAATTAATTATTATTTATACAATAATAATAACGTATTAAGGTTATACAAAATGGAAAACTGTAGCAACAAATGAAAAGAGGGGAATTGTTGAATGAAAACAAAAATAACAAGTAGTAATGGTATTACAATAATAGCATTAGCGATTACTATATTGTTCCCTTATGACGAAATGATAAAATTCAGTAATAGCAAAGGTTTCCTCCTACAAACAATTTAGTAAATTATAAAATTTTCACATATTTAAAAGATGAATTGTAAAAAATAATAATGCAAGTTCATCTTTTTTTGAATTTATAATGAAAAAATTAAAAATAAATGCTATAATAGTTTTGGCAACAGCTGTTGCCAAATTAGAAAACAACAGGAGGTCATTAGATGATAGTATCACAAGAAAATTCAATATTAACATTGAAATATATGACTGAAGAAAAAGAAAATCAGTTTTTTGATAGAAAAAGCGCAAGAAAACCTGTAAAAGAATTGGCAAATTTTGTAGCAAGTTTTGCAAATGCTAGTGGAGGAACTTTAGTAATTGGTATTGCTGATGATGGGAAAATAGAAGGATTTGAAGATTATCCAAACAAATATAATGAATTTTTAAAAGTAACAAGTATAGATTATTTAAAAACTATACCAAATTATAAAAATGAAACATTAGAAGTTGTCAATTATAAAGGAAATAAAGATAAAATATTATTAATTCATGTACAGCCGAGTACAGATATTTTGATTAGAAATGTGAAAGATGAAGTATATTTAAGACAAGGAGATTCAAGTAATAAACTTTCATCAGAACAAATAAGAATATTAGAATATGACAGAAGAGAAGTATCATTTGAAGAAGAAATAAATACTCGTTCTAATGTAAATAATATAGATATGGAAATGGTAGAAATCTATAAAAAAGCTATAGGAGCAGAAAATAAAGACACTTTAGATGTATTAAGGGCTAGGAACTTTTTAGTAAAAAAAGATGGAGAAGAACATTTAACTAATAGTGGAATACTATTATTTGCAGAAGATCCATCTATATTTTTTCCAACTGCTAGAGTTAGAGTGATAAAATTTGATGGAGCTGAAATGCATACAGGAGCAGAATTAAATATCATTAAAGATAAAACATTTGCATTACCACTATATAAGGTAATAAAAGAAACTCAAGCATTTGTAGATACTCAATTAAGGGAATTTAATCATTTAGGAAATAATGGAGAGTTTGTAACCGTTCCAGAATATCCTAAGTTTGCATGGGAAGAACGGAATTACAAATGCTGTATGTCATCGTAATTATGCTATATCAGGAGAACATACAAAAATTTTTATTTTTGATGACAGAATGGAGATTATAAGTCCAGGAAAATTACCAAGCATAATCACAATTGATAATATGAAAAATGAAAGATATGCTAGAAATCCTCAAATTTCAAGAGTGTTAACAGAACTAGGATTAGTAAAAGAATTAAATGAGGGAGTAGCAAGAATTTATAAAGAAATGTCAGAGTTTTTTTTAGATGCCCCAGAGTATACAGAGCCTAATGGTATGTTAGTAAAATTAGTTCTAAAAAATAATATTGTTATGAGAAATAAAAGAAAAAATGAAAAATTATTAAAAGAAGATGATATAAGAAATAATTGGGAAGATTTAAATGTATTAGAACAAAAGGTTTTACAATACATATATGATAAGGGAGAAGTTACTAATAAAGAAATATGCGAATATATAGACAGAACTAGAAGAACAACAATAAGAATATTGAATAGACTAGAAGAAAAAAATCTTATAGAATGGATAGGTACATCAGTATCAGATCCTAAAAAGGTTTACACAGTAAAACAAAAAAATAAAAAAATGTCACAGTAGTGTCACAGTTTGTGTCACAGTAAAATCGTTTTAGATAAAAAAGTCTAAAGCGATTTTTTTATGGAAATTTTTTGTCTACATTTAAAAAATATAAAATTATACTAAAAGCAATTTAAAATGGCTAAAAGTTGAAAATAAAGCGAATAAATGAAAGAAGGTGAGGGAATGTCTAACTTAAATTTAAAAGGTATATGGATACCAATAGAAATATTAACAGATAAAAAATTAAGTGATAAAGAAAAAATAATATATGCAATAATTTTATATTTGAGCAAAGAAAATGATTATTGCTATTTAACAAACAAAACGATAAGTGAATTACTATATATATCAATACCCCAAGTATCAAAATTAGTAAATTCATTAAAAGATAAAAAGTATATTAATATTGAGTTAATCTATAAAGAAAATAGTAAACAGGTAGAAATGAGAAAATTAATACCAACAAGCAAAAACAAAGACACCTATTTAACAAAAGTTAAATACCCTCTCCAACAAAACTTCAATACCCCTATTGAAGAAAAGTTTAAGGATAATAAATATAATAATATAAATAAATATAATAATGCAAAACAAAATTTTAGAAGGTCAAGAGTTAACTTTGAACAAAGAGATTATACAAACTATGACTTTACTAAACTATATGCAAATGCAGATAGGCTAGTATAAGCTATGACATTTGCATATAGAAAATCAGCTACTGGAGTAGATAGACTACTTTGGTAGCTGATTTTTTAGTTAAAGTTGCGAATAGCAAGTTTAACTAAAACCTAAAAAATATATTTATATTTTTTAGGCAAAGGGGTGTGGGGAAAAATAAATTTTTCCCTGCCACACTAACACTTTTAGCGAGTAGCGTTAAAAAGTGTTGTAGTGTGTTACAACACAATTAAAAAAAGAGCAAAATTAGGAAAATATATTCGTGTTATCAGCTACGCAAAAGGAGGTAATATATGAGCTATGCAATAATAAGAAACACAAAATACAAAAGAGAAAATTTGAAAGGAATATTTAGACATAATGAGCGAAGAAATAAAAATTATTCAAATGATAACATTGATAAAGAAAAATCATATTTGAATTATTCATTAAAAAATCCAAAATATAGTTATGAAAAAGAATTTGATAGAATAAGGGAAAAATATAATTTAAAAGGTCAAATAAAAACAGTAAGTAATATTGCTTGTGAATATATAATAACATCAGATAAAGAATTTTTTGAAACAATAGGAGAAGAAGAAACAAAAAGATATTTTGAAACTGCATATCAATTTGTAACTAAATATAAAAATTTAGGCGAACAATATACAATGTCTGCAAAAGTGCATATGGATGAGGAAACTCCACATATGCACTTACTTTTTTTGCCTGTTGTTCATACAAAAGATAAAAAAGGAAATGATATTGAGAAATTAGCTTGTAGTGAATTTTGGAAAGCAAAAGATAGTTATAGGCAATTGCAAAATGCTTTTTATGATTATATGGTATCACATAATTTTGAACTAGAAAGAGGTTTACCAAAAGAAGAAACAGGTAGAGAACATTTGGATTTAAAAGAATATAAGGAAATAACTAATTTTGAAAAGACAAAAGAAACATTAAAGAATATAAAACTGGAATTGCCAGATGTACCAGAGATAGCAGATATAAGTAAATTTTCAATAAAGAGAGATGAAAAGATTTTAGAAGAAATTATAAAACCAAAAGATGAATTAATACAAGGTTTATATCAAGATAATTTAAGATTACATCAAGAATTGTTAAGACAAGAAAAAGTTATTGGTGAAGCTGAAAAATACCAAAAAGAAAGAGATAAAATACTAGCTGATAATACCAAATTGCATAAAGAAGTAGACAATATTAAATCGGAATACAAACAAAAAGAATTTGATATAGAATGGAAATATAAAAGTAAAATTAAAGGTTTAGAAAAAGAGAACAGCAGACTAAATAAAATAATAGATAAATTCTATGAAACTATTGATAAATTTATACATTGGATTTGTAAAAAGTTTGATATGGGAGCAGAGAATAATTTGATTAGAGATTTCCAAAAGGAAACAAATACTTTTTTAGATGCAGAAAAACAACTTAAACACGAAGAAAACTATAAAGAATGGGATTTAGAAAGATGATTTAAAATAAAGCAATAGGAAATAAATCGAAAAAATTTATTTCCTATTATACATATCAACCCTAACAGGTAGTTTTTTAGCCATTTTTGCAGTTTCTTCTTTAAAAAGAAGTTCTGGTTTTATTTTAAAAGATTTTGCAATAAAATCAATATTTTTACAAGTTAAATTAGCATTACCAGTTTCAATAACACTAATATATGCCATTTTAAATTTTGTTTTGTTTGCATATTGCTCTTGTGTTAATTTATTTTGATACCTATACCATTTAGTATTAAGTCCAACTAATTCCATTGATGTCATATAAAAACCCCCTTTTGCATTACTTGATAATGTAAAGATTATTTATATATAAATTATAAAGTTAAACTATAAATAACTTAATACCACTAAAACTTATTAAGATATATCTAAATAATTTTGAAAATTATTGATAAAAAAATCGAAATATGCTATTATAAAAATGTGAGAATTATTTATACAAAAAGGGGGGAACTTTATGGATGACAAACAAAAAGTAAAAAAACAATATAAATTGCAAAGTATGCTTATGATAATAGTAAGTATAATTGGGATAATTTGTTATTTTATAGAAATATATTCAATTCTTTTTATGTGTATAGGAATATTATTTATTTTGATTATTATATGGCGTAATTGGGGCAAAAAAGTTAGTGACAAATACTTTAATGGTCGTAAAACAATTTCAAAAGAAGATATTATGAATCTTTAAAAAGGGGGACAAATAATGGAGAAGAAGCCAGATGCTTTTAGATATGAATTTTCTATGAAGGAATTATTTTATATTCTTTTTGGCAAAAAATGTCCCAAATGTGGTGGAATGATGGATAAGAAAAAAGATTATGAAATTGTAAAAGGTACAAATTTTGATTCTCGTTCTGTTATTTATAAGAATACTAGAGTAAAGCATTATAGTTATAAATTTAGTTGTAAACAATGTGGAACACAATACACATTGGAAGAACTTTCAAAAAAATAATATAGTAATATAATTTTAGAAAGGAAAATTGATATGAATATAAGAATAAAAGATTTATTACCAATAGGTTCTATTGTAATTTTGAAAGATGGAGAACAACCACTTATGATTTATGGTATTATGCAATCAGATGGGATGGGTGGATTGTTTAAGAAACCAAAGGAATTTGATTATGTTTCAGTACCTTATCCACAAGGAAATTTAGGTCAAGGTATGACATTTTTGTTTAATCATGAAGATATAAAGGAACTTATCTTTAGGGGATATGAAGATGAAGAAAGAGCTAAATTCTTAAATGAATTATCTAATCAATATGAAAAAGAGTAAAAAGCAGGTATATATGGAGTGGTTAAAAAGAATAATTAAAAGATTATTAAAAAAAGATACAATTAAACTTATTGAAGAACCTAAACATATAAAAAGATGGGAAGATCCAAGAGAGAATTTTTTATTAAGTTTAGTACAAAATGCAGATTTAGAACGAAATGATGGTAATGGATATAAAATTAATTCAAATGTTAGGTTAAGGGACATGATATAAAAATGAGTATAGAAGAATTTAGAGATAAGTATGATGTTAGAATAGATGATTTAGAAGAATTTACAAGAATTCAAGTTAGAGAAGATGAAAGTCAGGAATTTTATCAAGAATTAGCAGAATATGTGAAAAACTGCAATATTAAAATATCTATTGCAAATGGAATTGTTGGAAATGCGACAAGAGAAGATTTTTTACAGGGAGAAGAAATGATTGAAAAAATAGTTAAAGAAATACAGCCAAACTGGACAAAAAAGCAAATTGTTGCTTATGTGCATTATAAAATTGGCGAATTAATTTCTTATGTTCCAGATTTTAATTTTAATGGAATGTTTGTTAATTCTGCAAATTCTAACGACACAAGAAATATTTGGAAATCGCTTATAAATGGGAAAAGTGTGTGTAATGGTATTACTTCAATATCAAGAAATATATTGTCTAGGGTTGGAGTATCTACAAGGGAGTTGTCATCTGGTACACATTCATTTCTTTTAGCAGAAACAGAAGAAGGAAATATAATAACTGATTCAACATGGGATTTAAAAAATACTTTATATGGTGCAAGACCTATGTATTTTGGAAAAACTTATGAACAACTGCGTGAACAAGAAGATGGACTTTCAAATGCACACAAATTAGAATATCCACCAGAAAATGTTATAGAAATTCCAGAAGAAGAATTAAGAGAAATTTATTATACTTTAGGTTATGCAAAAGAAGATAGAACTTTTATTTTTCCAATACTTGATAGAGTAACCGAGATAAATGGTAATGGATATGAAAATAAAAAAGAAAAATTAAATGCTTTTTTTACTATGTTCACAAAAGATTTCTCAAAAGAGGTAACTCATTTATCAGAAACCAGAACAATCCTAGAAAGTTGTTTGTATGAACTTGGAATTGAACCAAGAAATTTACACACTAAATTTATATATAAAAAAGAAGATAATGATTGTAATAATCCATATTTGAGTTTATTAATTAATGATGAACAACAAAGAGAACAAGTGATATATTGTTTAGATTTAGACATAATGCAATTTAGAAATATGGATTTAATAGAATTAGATGACAAATATAAGATACATGATTTAGATACAGCAAATCCTTTTTGGAAAAAATATTTAAGTAAAGATGAAAGAGAAAATGATGAGCTTCAAAAATAGATAATAGTGATTAATAAAACTAAATATACTGGCATATTTGGATAATTAATTATATCTGATATGTCAGCATATTGTTTAGACTATATTATTTGTTCTTCAAAATCCACTCATAGACTTCATCTTCAGTAAGTTTCCCCTTTTTCATAAGATTAATTTTTTCTTTAGCTTGTTTTTTCCAAGTTTCAAAATATTTCGAAAGTTCTTTATTTTTTCTAACTTGCATAAATTTTTGTTGATAAGTTCTTCTATATTCTCCCATAGCTTTATTCTGTTTTAATCTTTCAGTATAAGACTGAAAAGCACCTAAATCTCTACAAGATTTTGAGTTTTCTTTTGGATAGTCGCAATAAATTTCATCTACCTTTGATGTTGGAATAAAGTACATTCCACAATTTTGACACTTTTTAACTGGGTAATTAGGTGTTTTTGAAAGTTCTTCAAGTATAGCATAGCAAATACTTGATAAATCAGTGCTTTTATGTGTATCACTCATTGAAAGGAACATATTTTTTTCTTGTAAAGAGTCTAGTATATCTAATTCGCTTTTATTACCTAAATGCTCATACTTTCTTGAATAACTATCTCGCATAATAAAGTCATTCTTGTAGTATGTATGTAATTTTCCCATTCTTTTTATCAAATAAACTGCAAATCGTTCAGAATAGGTATATTTTTCTAATTTGCTATCATTGTTTAAATTATAAATATATGTAACAGCATTTACTAATTCTTGTTGTAGGTCAATAAGATTTTCTTGTAAATCTTCAAATATCTTAATAGTAGCTTTTAAATAGTTTTCATTACTGCCATAATTATTGCTTAACTCAAATTTATAATTTTTATCTAAATCTTTTAATATTTCAAATCCATAAGCATAAAAGAAAGTTTTGTTAGCCATTTCGTAGTTAGATAAATCAGCATTTAAAAATCTTAAAAGCATAAGTCCAAATCTTTCGTGAAATGGAAAGTAAAGACTAGCAGGGTGCTTTAATCCATTATCAGTTTTTTCTTTTTCTTTATAATAAACATCTCTTAATTTATCATCGGTATCTAAATGATAGTCAGCTTTATAAAAATATAAAGGTGTAGCATAATATTCTTTTTTTGTTTCAGTATTAAACCAAAAGTAGAAATCATCAAAAAATGTTACTTCTGGTAGTTCCATACGAATTTATCTCCCTTCTAAAATTGAGTTTTAGTAAAAAATAATAAACAATTTAATAAAAACAATAAATTGTTATTGACATCCTAAATATATTATACTATAATAAGAACATAAATACAATACTTTTTGTGAAACTAATTGCTAAAAACTGTAGAATAAAAATTCACTAAATTTTGTAAAAAGTTTGTAAGAACAATAAGTTTAAGGTTTTAAACAGACTATTAATAACACAATAAAGTAATTTAAGTTGTTTAATTTTTTGTTTTTTATTATAGGTGTGAAATTGTAGTTTGTTAGAATAGAGGATTTTTAAAAGAATGGAGGTGTTAAAAATAAAAATTAAATCAGACAGCAAAGGTACAAAAGACAAAATAATTGAATTATTCTTTGTAAAACGTTTAAAACCAGTAGAAATAGGAAAAAAGTTAAAGGTTGGTATGCCATATATAACAAAGATAATTCAAAAAGATGAAAGGTATATTGAGGAAAAGAAATTAAGAAAGTCGGAAAATAAAGAAAAGAATAAGATTCAGAAACGAATATACGCACAAAATAGAAGAAAAAAGGAAAAAGAGGAAAAGCAAGAATATCAAAAATTATTAGTACAAATAAATAGAGATAATGAATATTTATCTACTAAAAAGAAAGAAAATGATTTACAATTTGTTAACTGTAATAGAAGTGCTTATGAATATGACAAAAATAGTAGTGATTTAATATTAAAAAATAATATAAATGCTGGATATACAACTCCTAAAAGAGTTAGTAATATTATAAATCCAAATATGATAAAGAGTAATAAAATATGTGTTTAATTGTATGCTTTGAAATAATCAAGGTGTATTTTTTTTACTCTAATTTTTAGAAAGAGGTATTTAAAGATGATTTTATTTATCAAGAATTTTTGGAAAATATGTTGAATAGCAGTAGGTTGATAATTTATATATAACTGAAATTAAATAGCTATTCGCAGGAAAGGAATAGATATTTATATGAAACAAGAGTATAAAATAAAAGAAGTGTTTGATGAAAAATCAAAACCATTAGACGAGAAATTGAAAGATATATTTATAAGTTTTTTAATTGAAAAAATTAATCAATAGTAAAAAGGCTAGTTTGTATGTATTTTTTACATATTAACTAGCCTAAATTTATAAATATGAGTTGCATAATTTTTATATAAATTGTATAATTCAGTTATAAATTGGATAGGAGGAAACCTATTGTTATTAGAAAGAGAGGTTTTAATGATAACAATAGCAAATCCTGAAAAATATGTAGCAGGGTTATATGAAAGATTATCCAATGAAAATATAGAAGTTGGTAATGGCGAAGTAATAGTAAGCAATGAAGATGAAAGAGAAAGTGGAAGTATCAGCACACAAAAACTATTTTTAAGAAATTTTTGCAGGGACAACAATATACAAGTATATGATGACTACACAGATGACGGAGTTTCAGGAGCAACATTCGACAGACCAGACTTTAATAGAATGATAAAGGGCATTGAAAATAAGAGAATTAATTTAGTAATCGTAAAAGACTTATCTAGGTTTGGAAGATTATCAAGTAAAATATCGTACTATTTAGAAGAATTCTTTATTGAAAAAGGTGTAAGATTTATAGCAGTAACAGATGACATAGACACAGGGCATATTGAAACATCAGAAGAAATGGTACAATTCAAAGCATTTTTCAATGAATGGTTTTTACGAGATACATCAAGAAAAGTTAGAAATGGCAAGAAAACAAGAGCAAAAGAAGGCAAAGTAATGACAACATATCCTACTTATGGTTATAAAAAAGATCCATTAGACTATAACCATTATGTAATAGACCAAGATATAGCACCAATCGTTAGAAGAATATTTATGTTAGCAAGAAATGGAATGACACCAACAGAAATAGGAAAAATACTAACAGATGAAAGAACTCTAGTACCATCAGAAATTGTAGGAAATGCACATACAAGAAAAGATGGAATAAAAAGAGGTTGGAACAGAAATACAGTAAAAAGAATATTACAAAATGTAACTTATTTAGGTTGGGTATCAAATGGAAATACAAAAAAGATAAACTATAAAAGTAAGAAAACAATGATAATGCCTAAAGAAGATAGAATAATTGTAAAAAATATGCACACACCAATAATTGATGAAGAAACATTTAATATAGTACAAGATATGATAAAAAGTAGAACAGGAGTAAGAACAAAGTCTTATGATTGGTTATTGAAAGGATTAGTATGTTGTAAGGAATGTGGTAAAAAATTGAGTTTAGTACCACAAAAACACCCTAACAAAACAACATTTTATTTAAGATGTAATACTTATGCAAGTAATACGCAGTTGGGATTATGTACACCACATAGTAATAACCTAGAAAAAGTAACAGACTTTGTAATAGAACAAATAAAAAGCAGATGTAAAGAGTTTTTAGATGAAGAAAAATATAGGAATCTAGCCAATACATCAAAAGACAAGATAATTAAAGATAGGTTTAATGTGAAGAATGAAATTCTTATTTTAGAGAAGAAAATTAAAGATATAAACAAGAGAATAGACAAGTTATATGAAGATAAATACAATGGACTATTTGAAGATGAAGATTTTTCAAGACTGTATTTAAAACAAATAGAAAGCAGAAAACAAGCAGAAGAAAGAATAAAGCAGTTAAAAGAATTAGAAGAAAAAGAAGATTCATCAGTAGACATTGATAAACTTGTTAAAGATTTTATAAATATGAAAGAAATAACAAGAACAATGCTTGTATCTTTAGTTGATAAGATAGAAATAGCAGAAAATAAAGAAATAACTATATATTATAAATTCAATATTTTAAATATGAGAAAATTAAAAAATAGATTAGAAAATGTAAGCTAAATTAAGAAAATAGTCATAACGGAATATTAGGACTATAATTATATTAATGATATTAGCAGGAGTAACCATTTCAAATATAACAGGAGACAAGGGATTATTAACACAATCAAAGGAAGCCAAAAAAGTAACTGAAATTTCAGAAGCAAAAGAAAGGGCAGAAAAAGACATTTTAGATTGGCAACAAGACCAAATAAGGAATAGTGAAAGTTCAGACTTAGATGACACAATAATTCAAGGAATTTTACAGGGCAAGGAATATGTAAAAGAAGCAAAAGCAAATAGCTTTATTTCTAAAAAAGGAAATCATGAAATATCATATTCTGAATTATATGAAAGTACAGGAGGAGTAAAACCAGGGGAAACTGCAACAGAAACTAAAAAAGATAATTATTCAGATGGAACAAATACAGCAACAGTCCCAGAAGGATTTACGGTGTCAGGAATTGCAAGTGAGCAAATAATAGATAATGGGTTAGTAATTTATGATATACCAAAAGGAGAAACACCAAATTGGACAGAAGATACAAATGCTGATGGAGTACCAGACATACAGACA
>CAUWKC010000037.1:0-12121 GCA_963559365.1 uncultured Clostridia bacterium
CTCCTGTTAGCATTGCTATTGTTACTCCTGCTAGGATTAAAAGTACGATTATTGTTATTACTAATGCTATTAATGTTATACCATTGTTAGTTTTTGTTTTCATTTAAAAATTCTCCTTTCTTCATTTGTTTATTAAAGTATTTCCTTTTTACTTAACTTTAATACGTCATTTATATTGTATAAATAATTATGAATTAAGTCAACATGTTACCGATAATTATTTCAGTTACTTGTTGACATAATTTAAATTATCTCATAGCATAGCAGATGAAATCTAAAAACAAAAACCAAATCTTATATTTTTATGTTTTAAAATAGTTTTATTATAAATTTTCATAAAAATATTGACAATTGAATATCTATTCAATTATAATTTCTTTAATAGTTGAATATATATTCAATTATATTTATAAATAGTTAAAGAAAGGAGAAAGCAATGGCAAAAAATGAATTTATCTGTGATTGTAATATCATTCATGAAAATATAGTAAAAGATACAATGAATAGAATGCCTGAATCAGATAGTTTTAATAAATTAGCTAAATTTTTCAAAATCTTAGGAGACACAACAAGAACAAAAATACTTTTTTCTTTAGATCAAAATGAGATGTGTGTTTGTGATATTGCTAATGTACTAGGTATGAGCAAATCTTCTATCTCACATCAATTAGGAACACTTCGTAAAAGTGGTATTGTAAAATGTAGAAAACAAGGAAAAGAAGTTTATTATATGTTAGATGACGACCATATTAAACAATTATTTGAAGTAGGTTTAGAACATATTAAACACAAAAATTTTGTAAAGGAGGACTTTGATGAAAAATAAAATTATACAAATTTCAATTTCTATCATATTATTCTTATTAGCAATCTTAATTAAATTTCCAAATATATGGATTAATTATTCTCTTTTTATTATTAGTTATATTATAGTTGGTTTTGAAATTGTTCAAAAAGCATTTCGTAATATTTTAAAAGGAGAAGTATTAGACGAAAATTTTTTAATGACAGTGGCAACTATTGGTGCTTTTGCTATCAATGAATTTCCAGAAGCTGTTGCTGTTATGTTATTTTATCAAATTGGCGAATCTTTTCAAGATTATGCAGTTGATAAATCTAAAAAATCTATTACTAATTTGATGGATATTAGACCAGATTATGCTTTCTTAGATGATAATGGAAATATGAAAAAGGTAAATCCAGAAAACGTAAAAATTGGAGATATTATTATTGTAAAGCCTGGCGAAAAAATTCCTTTAGACGGAATTATATTAGAAGGGAAAACTACACTTGATACAAAAGCTTTAACTGGTGAACCTTTACCAAGAGAAACTATAGAAGGTGATACTGTATTAAGTGGATGTATTAATTTAAAATCTACAATTAGAATTAAAACCACCAAAGAATTTGGAGAATCAACTGTAAGTAAAATTTTAAATTTAGTAGAAAATGCTAGTAATAAAAAAGCAAAATCAGAAAACTTTATTACAAAATTTGCTCATTATTATACACCTATTGTTGTCGTTATCGCTTTATTATTAGCCTTTATACCTCCGCTTCTAATTCCTAATGCTACATTTGTAGATTGGTTATATAGAGCTTTATCTTTCTTAGTTGTGTCTTGTCCTTGCGCTTTAGTTATTTCAATTCCATTAAGCTTTTTCGCGGGAATTGGTGGTGCTTCTAAAATAGGAATTTTAATTAAAGGTAGTAATTATTTAGAAGCTTTATCAAAAACAGAAATTGTTGTTTTTGATAAAACTGGCACATTAACAGAAGGTTGTTTTAAAGTACAAAAAATAGTTTCTATGGGTATTTCAGAAGATGAATTGTTAAAAATTGCTGCTTATAGTGAATATTATTCTAATCACCCTATCGCTAAATCTATTTTAGAAGAATATCCTGATGTAATAGATGAAAAGCAAATTATACAAACCGAAGAATTATCTGGCTTTGGTATTTCTGCCATTATAGGAACACAAAAAGTTTTGATTGGAAATGAAGCTTTATTGAAAAACAATAATATTTCTTTTAACAAATGTGTTGAAATTGGAACTGTTTTACATGTAGCTATAGATAACACCTATGTAGGTTACATTTTAATTGCTGATAAAATTAAATCAGATTCTAAAAAAACAATACAAGAATTAAAACAAAATCGTATTAAACAAACTGTTCTTTTAACAGGTGATAGAAAAAATATAGGAGAAAACGTAGCTAAAACTTTGGATATTAACTCTGTCTATACGGAATTATTACCAAATGACAAAGTGAAAATAGTTGAAGAATTGTTAAAAACTAAAAGTAAAAATGGTAAATTAGTTTTTATAGGAGATGGTATTAATGATGCCCCTGTTCTTGCTTTAGCTGATATTGGAATTGCCATGGGAACTTTAGGAGCAGATAGTGCAATTGAAGCTGCTGATATTGTTATTATGACAGATGAACCTTCTAAACTTATTGATGCTATCCATTTATCTAAAAAAACAATGAGAATCGTAAAACAAAATATTATTTTTGCTATTTTTGTTAAAATTGCTGTTTTAGCATTAACTGCAATTGGTTTATCTACTATGTGGCAAGCTGTATTTGCAGATGTCGGTGTTTCTGTTATTGCTATTTTAAATGCTTTAAGAGCTTTAAAAGTAAAATAGAAGGGAATGAAATTTAAAATGAAAAAAATTATTTTAAAAATCGATGGTATGACTTGTAGTGGCTGTTCTAATGGTTTAGAAAAATATCTAAATAAACAAGAAGGAATTTTAAATGCAAGTGTAAATCTTGTTATGGCAAATGCCTTGATTGAATATGACGAAAAGAAATTAAATTTATCAAAAATAGAGGCTTTTGTAAAAGATGCTGGTTTTAAAAGTTTGGGATTATATGATAATACACCAGAAAAAAAGAAAAACAAAAAAGAAAAAATTAAATTTATAGTGTTTGGTATATTAGCTATTATCTTACTATATGTTTCTATGGGACCTATGGTAGGATTACCTATTTTTGATTTTCTTTCAATTCATACCAACCCAATTCTTTACTCAATGTTTTTATTTTTGCTTACTATAGCTTTTCTTTGCTATGGCTTTGATATTTTAAAAAATGGATATAAAAATCTTATTCATAAATCTCCTAATATGGATACATTAGTTTCCATTGGTGTTATTAGTAGTTTTTTATATAGTATTTATAATATGGTTTTAATTTTTAATGGAAATACAGAAGCTGTACATCATCTATATTTTGAATCAGCTTCAATCATCTTATTTTTTATCAAGTTAGGACGTTATTTAGATAATATTAGTAAAGACAAAACTAAAGAAGCTATTCAGAAATTAGTACAAATTACACCAAACAAGGCAATAATAAAAGTTGATGGTATAGAAAAAGAAGTTACAATTGATGAAATTCAAAAAGGTGATATTGTTGTTACTCACGCTGGTGGTAGAATTTCTGTAGATGGTGAAATTGTAGAAGGAAAAGCTCATGTAGACGAATCTTTTATGACAGGCGAAAGCAAACCTATTACAAAAATAGTAGGAAATAAAGTTATTGCAGGAAGTATCAATTATGATGGTTACTTAGCTTATCGTGCCGAAAAAATTGGAAAAGATTCTACTATTTCTCAAATTGTAAAATTAGTTGTAGAAGCTACAAATACTAAAGCTCCTATTGCTAAAATAGCAGACAAAGTTAGTAGTTATTTTGTTCCTGTTATTATTTTAATTGCTATTTTTTCCTTTTTGATATATTTACTATTAGGATTTCAATTTAATGAAGCAATTATTACTTTTGTTACAGTCTTAGTAGTTGCTTGCCCATGTGCTTTGGGATTGGCAACTCCTCTTGCTATTGTTGTTAGTGAAGGTACTTGTGCTAAACAAGGTATATTAGTTAAAAAGAGTGAAATTTTAGAAAATTCTGCAAAAATAAATACTATTGTTTTTGATAAAACTGGCACACTTACTTATGGACATTTAAAAATAGCTAATTTTATTAATATTAGTTCTATGAGTGATACAGAATTATTACAGCAAGTAAGTAGTTTAGAAATGAAATCTACTCATCCTATCCATCGAGCTTTTGAGGAATTTTTAAAAGAAAACAAACTTCCTATTTTATCTGTAACAAATTTTGAAAACTTAGCTGGTCTTGGAATAAAAGGAAGTATAAACAAGAATGAATTCATTTTAGGAAATGCAAAAATTTTGGAACAATTTAATATTCCTAATTCTTATATAGAAAAAGAAAAACAATTCCGACAAGAAGGTAATAGTATTATTTATATTGTTCAAAATAAAAAAATTGTTGGTTTAATTGGTGTAAATGATGTTGTACGAAAAGAAGCAAAAAAAGTATTAAAAACTTTAAAAGATAACTCTATAGAAACTATTATGCTAACTGGTGATAATGCAGAAACAGCTAATGTAATTGCTAAAGAAATAGGAATAGAAAATGTTATAGCAGAAGTTATGCCTTCTGAAAAAGCCAATATCATAAAAAAATTAAAAACAGAAGATAAAAAAGTTATGATGTGTGGTGATGGGATTAATGATAGTCCTGCTTTAGCTAATAGTGATGTTGGAATTAGTATTAATAGTGGAACTGATATTGCTATGGATTCTTCAGATGTAATTTTAATGAAAGATGACTTAACTAAAATTTTAGATTTAATTTCTATAAGTAAACATACTATTAAAAACATTAAACAAAATCTTTTCTGGGCATTTTTTTATAATATGCTTATGATACCAATTGCTATTGGTTTGTTGAAGCCTTTAGGAATTTCTATTAATCCTATGATTGCTAGTTTTGCTATGGTTATTAGTAGTTTAACAGTTATTTTAAATAGCTTGCGTTTACGCCATATAAAAATACTTTTATAATATTCCTAATGGTCTCGACAAAAATTATTTTTTAATGTAAAATATTGCTATAATGAATAATAAAAGGGGATTTTAACAAAAGATGTCAAAAATAACAAAAAAAGAAACTATATTTACTATATTTTTAGCTATATGGATGATGTTTCCAGTTTTAAAAGAAATAAAAGGTATTAGTACATACATATTTAATTATCAATATCTTTATATGATTATCATAGGATTTATTGGATTATTTTGTTTTCTATTTTATCTAATAAAATACTTTTCTTGCACTGAAAACAAAAAAGAATCACTAAAAAACATGTTGCCAATTCTCTTATTTGGTATTTTTATGATATGGACACTTTTTTCTACTGTATTTTCAGATAATAAAACTAATGCCTTTTACGGAACTTCTTATAGAAAAGATGGATACATAAGTTATTTAGCTTATGCTGGTTTTTTTAGTTTAGCATTTTTAATATCTTCTTCTACTATGAAAAAAATAATAATGAATTTATTTATAGGAACTTCTATTCTCAACATTGTTTTATTAGTTATAAGTAACCAAGGTTTTTGTTTAAAATTACTACTAATAAGAGATTTGCAAACTACCTGTTTTTTAAATTCAAATCATTATGGCTATTTCTTATTACTTGCAACTGTAACAGCTAATTTTCTAATGATAACAAGTAAATCTTGTTGGCAAAAATTAATTTATCTTATTAGCTATTCTTTTTTACTATATTTTTTAATTTTAAATAATACTTTTGGAGCTTATTTAGCTTTTATTATAACTTTGTTAATCTTTTTAGGATACACATTATATATTAAGAAAAATAGAAAAATTGCTATTGCTTCTATTGTTTTATTTTTGCTTATATCTTTATGTCTTCCTTCTACCAGAAGCATTACAAAAGAAAATGTTACTACCTTTTTTTCTGATATTCAACATCTTTTTATGTTAAAAAATGTTGAATCTAATAAAGCTTTAATTAAAGATATTGAAAATGGTGGAAGTGGAAGAATCAAACTTTGGAAATATGGATTTCAATTTTTTATGCAAAATCCTATCTTAGGTTATGGCCCTGAAAATTTAGAAAGTAAATATCAAGCTGTTGGGATTGAGCAAGATAGACCTCATAATTTAATTGTTCAGTTAGCTACTACTTCTGGTATTATAGGTCTTCTATCTTATCTATCTGCTATTGGAATTATTTTAATAAGAGGATTAAAAAGTATGGATTTAGAAAATTCCTTTTTAGTTATTTCTTTGGCTTGTGTTATTGCTTATATGATATCTGCTATGTTTGGTAATTCTATGTATTATACTTCTCCTTACTTTTTTATCTTTTTGGGTATTTTGTTTCAGCAGATAAAACAAAAAACCAAAACTTAAATTTAAAGTCCAGTAATATTAATTGTTTCATTACTGGACTTTTTATTAATTTTAAAAAGATACATTGTCTTTTAAATTTATTTTTTGTAGATTTTCGTTATTTTCTAATTATAAATAATTAAATGGAATAACTTTGTTTTTTTCATCTAAATTATAAATTCTATTATACATACAAATTATAGCACCTTCTCCGACTTCTTTAACTTTATCTAAAACCTTAAAATTTTCTATCATATCTTTTGAAGGGTTAGCAGATTTTTTTATTTCTATAGGATATAATTTTCCATTTTGTTCAATTATTAAATCAATTTCTCTTTTGTCTTTATCTCTATAAAAATAAATTGGTGGTCTTAATTCTCCTGTATTATAATAACTTTTTATTATTTCAACAATTACAAAGTTTTCAAAGAAGTTTCCAGCCATTGAACCTGATTCTAAAACATCTTTATTTTTCCATTTTGTAAGATATGAAACTAATCCTGTATCTAAAAAATAAATTTTAGGTGTTTTTACAGCTCTTTTCATAATATTATTGTAATATGGTTCTAATAAATACACAATGTTTGATGAAACCAATATAGACAGCCATCTTTGAGCTGTTGGAAGGCTTATACCAACCTCATTTGCAACACTATTTAAATTTAATAGTTGACCTATTCTACTTGCTAATGCAGTCATAAATTTAAAAAAACTAAGTGTATCTCCAACTTGTGTTAGATTTCTTACATCTCTTTCAATATAAGTACTAACATAACCAGAATAGAACATATCGAAATCACTTTCTTTTTGATATAATGCTGGCATGCTACCTTTATGAATAATATCCCAAATTTCATCATATGATATTGAACTATCATATTTCTTTCTATTTTCAAGATATTGTTCAGTTGGTATAAATTGTTCATTAAAATCAATTTTTTTAATTTCTCTTAAACTTAATCCGAGTAAATTTAATATTCCAATTCTACCAGCTAAACTTTCACTTACATTTTTCATTAAATTAAATTGTTGAGAACCTGTTAAATAAAATTGTGCTTTTTTATCACTACTATCAACAGCTATTTTTATATATCTTAATAAAGATGGAGCATATTGTATTTCATCAATTATTATTGGTGGTTTATTAGATTTTAAAAATAATTCTGGATCTTCTGTTGCCGATTGATTTAGAATTATATCATCTAAAGTGATATAGCTAACATCTGATTTTATATTTTTAAGCATTGTTGTTTTACCAACCTGTCTAGCACCAGTTACTAGAATAGTTTTAAACATTTTTTCTTGCTTTTTTATAACATTTTCAGCTAATCTTTTTATATATTCCATTTTTCGTCTCCTTTCGATTATTTTAATATCTAATATTATTATAGCCGTTTTTTCTTTAAAAGTCAATGTCTATGAAAATAAATTATATTTATTCAAAATAGTTTTCAGGATTTGCAAAATGTGCATGTGGTTCTGTTGAATATCCAGTAGAACCGTACTTTTTCTATTTATACTAATAGTATTTAATAAATTTATTCAGTATTTTTCCTCTGTACTAAACTGCTACCACAGTGGTCGCAAAACGGAATCTATAATGTAAAATGAATCGAAGTAGTAGAAATACTTGAAAATATAAATATTCTCCCTTAAAATATACTATGCAAAATAATTGCAAAAATATATTTTAAGGGAGTTTTCGTGTATAATTACAATAAATTATTAAAAAAATTCAAAAAATACATTGAAAATCAACTTTTTTACATCACATAAAAGATAGTTAGTATTTAAATCTAAAAGAATAGTACTATATTTTATCTATAAACTTTTTCTTAATCTCATAACAAGAATGAACATAAATAGAAAGAGTAACAACAATACTAGAATGTCCCAAAACTTCACTCAAAGATTTAATGTCCATTCCTACCCTCATACATCTAGTCGCAAAAGTATGTCTCAAACAATGAAAATTCTTGTATGGTATATTACAATTTTTCAAAACTTTTTTATATGTATATCTATATGCTAAAGGCTCTATATATTTATCTTTTTTTCCGAGTTAGAATATAATCATCTTTAGAATAATTTACACTTATTTCTTTTAGCTTGTTATATAAAGTTTTAGCAATAGGTATTTTTCTTATAGATTTTTTAGTTTTGGGCTCTGTAATAATTACTTGCGTTTTATCTTTTTCTATATAAACTCTTTGCATAGTGTGATTTACATATATTAATTTAGAATCAAAATCTATATTTGACCATTTTAAACTACATATTTCGCCAATCCTTAATCCTGAATATAGGCTAATTAAAATTCCTATATTTTTCAGCTCTTGGCTTGATAACAAATATTTTTCTAATTTCAATTTTTCTTTTTCTGAAAAAACTTCAATTTCTTTTTGATATATAGTAGGACATGATATTAAATCAAGCTTAAAATCCATATTGTATTTTCTTTCAGCATATCTTAATATTGATTTAAAAACAGATATAATATCTCTAGTTGTTTTATTTGCTAATTTTTCCTTTAATTTATCTATATACTTATTTAAGTCATATTCTTTAAAATAACTTATTTGTTTATTACTAAAATCATTTTTTAAATGTTTATCAATAATAAACTTATAATTTAAGTAAGATGATTCTTTAACTTTATTTTTCTTAAAATACAACCATTCTTCACAAACAGTATTAAATTCAATTTCTTCATTTTTTAATTCGTTCATTTCTATCCTCTCCTTAATAATATCTGTCTAAATTATATCAAAATCAATACTTAGACAATTTTAGGGCATAGGAAAGGCACTATTATATTTTAACTTTATTCATCATTTAAAACTTCCAAGTCTGGATATGAAGTATATAAAAATGGTATATCACAGTCGATATTTTCTAACTCTCCCCCATCAGGAAAAGCTAAAATTAATCTGTCAGCCTTAGGGAGTGATAGGGGATAGGAATTTACTAGCTTTACAATTCCTTTTTTATTTTCTTCATCTGCTACAATTATATGATATAGTAAATTTTCATTTGTAAAAATGTTATAAAAATTGGTTCATAACCTTGATAGAACTTAATAAATTTACCTTTATACTTACACAATATATCTAACGCAATAAGCATTTTATCATTAATTTTTCTAGTGTTATGAACGAATACCTCCCCTTTTTTGCTTACCATATTACTATGTAAAACATTATTAAAATTATTATTTTTATCTCCATATAAAATTTGTAATTGATTTAATTTAGCACATCCAAAATCTTGTAGAAAGTTTATAACTTTAAATTTATCTACCATAAAAATTTCTCCTTTAATTTTAAAAACATGTTGATTTTTCAATATACTTTGCATATACTACATTAATACATTGGTTTTGAAAAATTGTTTGACAAATTCAAAATAATGTGTTATTATTTAGTTACAAAATAAATGTGTTTGAATGTCGCTTAAATTCAAACGAAACTCGTATGTGTACCCGAGAATACACATACTTTTTTTGTTCAAAAAAATAGAGCAGACCGAGAAATCTACTCTACCGACTATGTATTGCTACTTATTAGTCTTTGTTAGTTTTTCATCTTGCACTTGTCGTTGTTGATTTTGTTGTAGCATAAAGTTTTTTTCCTTTTCTGCTATTAACTCATCAACTAAGTGAAGAATCACGTCGCTTAAATATTAGATAACCATAAATTAATTTTTTATCTTCTATAATTTCAGTTATTCTTATCAACACATTGTCTAAATAATGTGGATAATTATTAAATTTTGCAGGTATCCTGACTAATATTCTTACTTTTACTACATCATTTACTTTTAATTTTGGAATTTCTAAAGTTGCTCTAAGCTCCATAGCATCTTTTCTACTAGCGATTGCAATGTTTGATGTTGAATCATACTCAATTACAATAAAGTCAATCTCTGCTCCTAGCATTCCTCTTATCATGGATTTATTTATTTTTTCTATTCCTAAATGGGTACTAGGAATTAAAACTTTAATATCTTGATACCAAACTATTGCACAAGATATATATTCATTTTTTATTTTGTAATATTCATCTTCAATACCACTTATTTTGCCTGTTAGTATTCTTTTTTCTTCTTTACTTCGTAGAATTTCTTTTATTGATATTTCATTCAATATCTCACCTCCAAAAAAGAAAACACCTACTATTATTTTAGTAGATGTTATTTTTATAATTCAATTAAAAAATGCCTTTGTTATATTTAATCTGCCCATATAGCATAAATATTAAACCAATAACTATACCAATAACAGTTATATACCATAAAGTTTCTATTTTAAAAATCATTTTCAAGATAGCATTTATACTCATACTAAGACCTATTATTACTGAGCCAATTCCCATTGCTTTTCCATATTGTTTAGAAGTTTCTTGAGTAATTTTTCTTCTATTATACCAATGAATAGAACTAATATTTCCTTTAATATTAAATATTCCTAATATTATAAAACATACTCCAAGAATTAATAAAATTATGTATTCCATAAATTTCACAACCTTTCAAATTGTATTTGTCTTTTACTTTTTTACTTCTTTAATCAGTTTTTTTAGACAAATTATAGGTATAATTGATTCAATAATTACAATTATGATAATTATTAATAATATGATATTATCATTGCTTTTGGCATTTTCTTTCATATACTGATCTAATTTAATTCCATCTGCATCAAGGTAACTTTCCACAACTTTCTTTTTACCATCTTCTAAATATATAACTTTATATTGACTTGCATCGAATACTCTTTCAAATTTAACTTTAATTATTTTTGCATTTTCTGGTATTTTTAGTCCTATTTCCTCTGATAAAGCTGTTCTTATATAATTTTGACTAAAACTGTCAGATAAAGTATATTGACCGTGAATACTTTAATAGCATAATAAAATCAATAAATAGAAAAAATATAAATATTACTATACTAATTATAAATATTATTGTTTTTGTTATAATTCCTGTCTTTTTTCTCATCTTTATCCCCTCTACGACTTACTATTTTTTAAAGTGATTATAGCATACATCTAAAAATTATGCCATCCCAGTTTTTCTTTCTTTTTTGGTTGTTCTTCAATAACTTTCTCTTTTATTCTTTCTTTTTTAGGTACATTTTTAACCCATTTAGGGTTATATTCTAAAATAGAACAATCCTTTAATTTATGACTTAGAGAATGTTCTTTATATATCATTTTATCTAATAATAATGGTTTATTTCCTCTTAAATTTACTAATAATTTTGTGGCAGATATTCTTAATATTTCATCTACATTTAAAAGGTTTCTTTGCTGAGTTGCTATACTTTTTTGGTCGTATTCTTCAATCTCTCCTTATAATTTGATTAAGTAATGCAATACTTCCTTTTTTCATCTTACTAATTTCTTTTTCAAACTTCTTTAAAAATTCAAGTTCCTGAGATAAAGCAGGAATTTGTTCTAAATCATCTTTTATGTCGTCGTAATTTTCAACTTGATAATTATCAAAATCATTTATCCAATAAACTAATATATTACATTTTTTATATTCATTCATTTCTATATATTTTTCAAAATTTTAAAAAATAAAAAGCACTTTTTTAAGTGCTTTAGCTTAAATAAATATTTCTTAATTATCCTCTCTATATGAAAAATTGGGGAATATTTAAGAATCAATTGGTCCGCCATCCCAGACTCGAACTGGGGGTCTTCTGATTAAGAGTCAGCTGCTTTACCAACTAAGCTAATGGCGGATATATAATGTAGTTAAAATTATAATACCTTTTTTCTTAGTTGTCAATAGATTTTTAAAAGTTGCCAAAAAGACTCTGATTCATTTGTGATAATGTCTTAATAAATCATTTGAGAAAATGTCTCAACAA
>CAUWKC010000038.1:0-10411 GCA_963559365.1 uncultured Clostridia bacterium
ATTGGAAGAATATATGTGTAAAGTAAAATAGCATTCATATAAAAAGGTACTTCAAACAGTATTAATTTCAAAAAAGTGTGACATATGTTTGACAAACCTACACTTTCATATTATTAATATATGAATTTGATATTTTTTCTTTTTCATTTTTTGTTAAAATATTTATTGAATAATCTTTATAATTATAATCGTAATTATGTGATAATTTATAAAAATTTCTATTAAGTTTGTCCAAAATAGCAATAATATTGTTTTTATAAGAAGAATATTTTTTGAATTCCTTTTTTAAATAATTATTAAATGTATATTCTTCATTCTTCTTCAGTTGTTCTATTAATATATTCTTTGCTTTTTCTTCTGAAAGGTTATTTACAAAATTTGATAAAATTTCGTCAAAAAAAATTGGTTTTATGAAATCACTTTTATATTTATTATCCTTTCCATATCTATCATATTCATCATAGTAATCATCATAATAATCCTCTTCATCTTTCTCATACTCATCTTCATATTCATTTTCTGACCAATCTTCATAATCTTTTAAATCTTCTGTCGAAACAGCAAAAAACAAAGCTATCATATGTTTGCATATGATATTACATTCCCCTTTTTATAATAATCATATCCCCTATAAACGGATTTACTACTTGTACTATTTAAAATACTCATTCTCTTTTCCTTTTATTTGCATACTATACATTTTATACAAACATTTTTTCCCATTCTTCTACTTTAAATCCTATGCAAATACCTTTATCTGAAATTAATAATGGTCTTTTTATTAGCATTCCATCACTTGCTAATAATTCTATTTTCTCTTTATCACTCATGTTTAATAATTTATCTTTTAGATTTAATTCTTTATATTTTAATCCACTTGTATTGAACCACTTTTTTAATTCTTTTCCACTTTTTGGTATCCATTCAGTTAATTCTTGAACTGTTGGTGCTTCAGTAATAATATTTCTATCTATAAATTCAATATTATTTTCTTCTAACCACTTTTTAGCTTTTTTACAGGTAGAACATTTTGGATATTCTATAAAAATATTTTTCATCATTTTTTACTTCCTTTTTTATTATTTATTTAATATTTAATTTATAATTGTCAATGTCAAATTCGCTATTTAAAATGAATTTTCTTAGAAATTGATATACTTCGATATTTACGTCAAACATAGTTAATTTTTGATTTGATATTTTTTCGAAATAGGATTTTGCCATATTTAAATTAACAGTTTCTAGTAATTCATCAAATCTGCCAAATGTATTTATATTATTTTTATCAACTTTTAGATTTATGATATTCCTTAGTTTTTCTTCGTCTAATCCTAGTATGTTTGATACTTTTTTTATTTTATTATTTTCTGATTCATATAAATATTGTGTTATGTATTCTCTAAAAGTTTTTCCTTTTTCTATTTTAACTTCTCCTCTTTGTATATCATTAATAAATATCTGTGCATATTTTTGTTCTTTTTGGCTTAATGATGAATAGGATTTGTATAATTCGTTTAATGTTTTTTCTAGTTCTTCTTCATTAATGTTATCTTGTTTTAATGCTTTTAAATATTTTTCGAATTTTGTGTTCATATAATCAGCGTCTATTCTTCCTGTATCGATTGATGTGATATATCCATCTAAATTAAATGGAACACTTGATTCTTCTCCTTCTTTATTAGAATAATAATATAAATCTTTATATCTTGCTAATAATGTATTATATTCGTGTTCGTTAAAGTCAATTTCTACTGTTTCTTCTTTTGATTCGTATTTTTTTATATTCCATCTGAACCCTTGTATTTTTGCAGATTCTAAGATATTATTCAATTCTTTAAATAAGGTTGCAAATTTCATTTTTTCAGATTTTGCTTCAGGTAATTTTTCAAAATTAAATATGTTATTACTTTTAAATATGTTTTCTATATCATGATAAATGTTGTTTAATTTTTTAATATTTCCATTTAATTTTTCTACAAATAGTCCTATCTGCTTGTCTCCTGAATATAATTTTACAGCTTTTTTTATGTTTTGTTCCATCGTATGGGGTCTTCTATAATATTTTATGATTCCAAATGGCTTTTCTTCTCCAAATAATCTATTTGTTCTTGAAAAAGCTTGTATGATATTTTCATATTTTAAAATTTTATCTAAATATAAAGTGTTTAACCATTTTGAGTCAAATCCTGTTAGCATTTGCTTTACAACTATTAATAAATCTATTTGTTCTTCTTTTTTTATTCTATTATATGGCTTTTTATGTGCTAATCTTAATGAAATATCTTTTTTCATTTTATTAAATGTTGCTATTGTGTAGCGTTGTTTGTACAAATTGTTGTAATCCTCTATTATTTCTAATATGCTTTCTTCTTTTATTTTGAATCCTTCATCATTGTCTATATTTGCATCAAATAATGCTACTATATTTAGGTTATGAATTCCTTCTTTCTTTTTTGTTTTGAACATTTTATAGTATTCAATAGCTTCAGGAATGCTAGTTGTAGCAAATATTCCTGAAAATTTTCTTCCTCTACTTAGTGTTGTCCAATTTTCTAAAATATCTTCTATTACTTTTTCTCTATGTTCTTTTGTTTGGTATTGACTTGTTGGAATAAAATCTTCAATGCCTTTTGTGTAATTTCCTCTCTCGTCATATGTTCCATACATTTTTAATTTGTTTATGAATTTACTATATATTTTACTTTTTGTTTTATCATTTATTGCTTCTAGTTCTGTTGATGCTTTTGCTTGTTCTAAGGCTACTGCTTTTCTTAAATCCATGTCTTTAAAAGTAAGTACTTTATATACATCAAATCCTAAAACATTTCTGTCTCTAATTCCATCTGCAATGCTGTATCTATGTAATTCATTTCCAAATATTGATGCAGTTGTATTGTCTTTTTTTTGGTTTTCGTCTAATATTGGTGTGCCAGTGAATCCAAAAAAGATTGCTCTTGGAAATGTGTCTTTTATTGTCATTAACATATTTCCAAAAGTTGATCTATGACATTCGTCAATTATAAATACAACTCTTTTTCTATTGATTATGTCAATATCATTTTTATGTAATCCATCTTCTTTAATTCTGCTCATTTTCTGAATTGATGTTACTATTAATGTATCTGAAGGATTTGTACTTTTTAGTTTTGTTATTAATTCATAAGTACTTTCTGTATCTTGTATGTCTTCTCCTTCTTCTGCAAATCCTCTGTATTCTATTAATGATTGTGTACCTAATTCAATTCTATCCATTAAAAACACAACTTTATCTGCATCTTTTGATGTGGCTATTAACTGTGCTGATTTAAAACTTGTCATAGTTTTACCAGATCCTGTTGTATGCCAAATATATCCTCCTAATAAGTTTTTTTCTTTCCAATTTGTTTTTGATACTTTGTCGGAAATAGCATTTGCAGCATAATATTGATAACTTTTCATTACTTTTAAAACACCATCTAAGTTATCTGCAACAGTATAAAAACCGATCAGTTTATGAACTATTAGTATGGATAATAAAGAAGATGCTACATTTTTCCAATCATTTATTCTTTCATTATTAAAATCAGCCCAATGAAAATAATAATCTTCGCTAAATTCATTTTCTGTTCCTGGGTTTGCAAAATATACTGTTTCATCAGGAGTCATTGCAACAAAAACTTGTACCAAGGAAAATAGCCCAGTGAATATACCTTCATGGGAATATTTTTCTATTTGTTTATATGCTTCTCTAACAGAAACTCCACTTCTTTTAAGTTCTATATGCATAACAGGCATACCATTTATTAAAAGCATTAAATCTCCACGCCTATCATTTAACATTTTTAATTTTTTAGAAAATATTGGTTGCTGAACAATTTGATATCTGCTTTGCCCTGCCGCGATTTCTTGTCTATCATATATTTTTAAACTTATTTCTTTTCCTAAATGTTCTATGTCATTTGGATTATCTCGTTTTATTGTTACAGTTTTTCCATTTATAAAACTATTTAATTTTAAAGGAGTTTGTAATTTGTTAATTTGTTCTAATATTTGATCCATTTCTCCATCAGTTAAAGGATAATTATTTAATCGATCAATTTCTCTATTATTTTCAAATAAAATATTTGCCCAATTATTTATTAAATCTTTTTCAGTTGGATATTTTATTACATTCTCTTCCCAACCTTTAGTTTTCAAAATGTTGATTAATGCACATTCAAATTCTTTCTCGTTTTCAAATGTCATTTTAACCATTCCTTTCTATGCAAATATTTCTCTTACTAATGATTTTTTTATTGTTTTTAATTTTTCTAGCTTACGTTGATATAAAATAGTAAGTTCATCTATTTGTTCAAAAAAGTTCTCTATTTGTTTTTGTTCTTTTTCTGATGGCATAAATATATCAAAATTACTAACTTGCTCTAAAGATAAATTTGGTTGAGCTCCAATAGTTGGATTTTTTTTAATGAAATCACTTATAGCTTTTCCTTTTAAATATGTTTTTATATATTTCATATTATTGTTTTTTAATCTTATAATTGCCAAAGCTTGATTTGTATTAGCTGGTAAAATATCTGATTTTACAATGGCTATACGTCCTAAAGTACCTGCTATAGAAAATAATAAGTCATTTTCTTTCAATTGTGATCTCTTTAAATATCCATTATGCTCTTTTTCACTTATTTTGCTTGTAATTTCTATTTCTCCTGATGAGCTATCAATATTTTCTATTTTTACAAAATTAATATTTCCATTTCCACTTTTATCAATAGGCGTTGTCCCTTTGGTAATAATGTCTGATAAGTTATTTAGTTTATATTTTTTCCAGGTGTCATTAAATCCTCTAAATCTTATTTTAGGTATTTTTTCTTCTTTTCGTGGAAACATTTTTTCTAATAATGATTTTTTTATATTAATTAATTTTTCTAATTTATGCTTATTAAGATTAATTAGATTATCTATTTTAAACAAAAATTCTGCTATTTTATTCTGTTCTTCAATATCTTTTGGATAACTTATAATAATTTTATTTAATGCTTCAAAACTAATTGCAGGCATTGTAGTAGATGTATTTAATGCTATTATTTCATTTTTTATTTTTTCTGAATTTAATTCATGATATATAAACTTGTTTAATATATTTTCATTTTTTTTATTTATTAATTTAAATAAATTATTAGCAATTACACCATTGTATCCATAGCCTATAACTCCAATAGCACCGTATCTAACCATGAATAAATCATCTTCTGTGACTAATCCTTTATTTCCTAATAATTTTATGTATCTTGGTGGTTCATTATTTTGGGTTAAATCAATTATTCTGATAAATTTAACCATATCTTCTGTTTTTTCATAAAATTGTTTTTCTATTTCGATTTGCTGTCCTTGAGAACATTCATAAAGTTCATTTAATTTGTTTTGTTCCCAATCATCAGTAAAATCTTTAAATCTTAATTTTGGTTTTAATTCTTTATTTTTCATTATTTCCACCATTTAATAATAATTTCAATTCATTAAGGCCTTTCATCTCAAATTCATCACCAACTAAATTATTTATTAATAAAGCTAATTCTTCCCCTGTACTGGTAATATCTTTTTCTAAAGACATTAATGTGCAATCATATTTTTTAGATAATTTTTCGATATTTTTGCAAAAAATATTAATAAGTTCTTCAATTAATTTATTTATATTTTTCAATATAGGTTCTATCCATTTTATTTCTAATATATCTTTTATTTCACTTTCAGAAAGTTTTTCAATAGCTTCTTTAGAATGTTTTTGTAATTCTATTTCTTTTATTCTTAATTCTTTTTTTAATTTCTTTTCTTTTTCTATAAGTTTACTAATTTTAATAATCTTCTTGTCTAATTCTTTATTGTATTGAGGTTCTTTACTTATTTTTTTAGCTTTTTTGATAACATTAACATTTATAAAAGAGTCATTATTATCATTTAATAAATCTTTTAATTCTTCTTTATCATCTTCTGATAATGAATCAATTGTTTCTTGATAAAATAATGATATTTCTTCTAATTTGTTTTTAATCTCCTTTATAGTTTCTACTTCATCTGGTAATTTGTATTCTTGTACCAATTCAAATGGTATAATTCTTCCCTGCCATCCTACTTGCACTTCTTCTTCTTTTCCATTTTTTCTTTTTAATTCTATTTTAGGATCAACTTTGTTACATGTGCTAAATCCTTCTGTTTGTATCAATTCAATATCTATTAAAATTTTACTCCATTCATCATCTAATATTTGATATGCTTTATATTTGTCCAATAATGAAATTTTATCAATTCTTTCAAATATGTCGTTGCTTATTTTATTTTCTTCACTGTGCACATCTATAACCATTAAATTATCTATTAATTCATTATATAAATACTCACCAAAATCACTAAATATATTTTCAAATTTGCTTTTATAATTTTGTATATCTTTATGATTTTTTATAAAATCATATATATTATCTTTTTTTAGTTCAAAGTACTTTTCATTTAATTTTTTAAATAAATCATTTTTCAAATTAGGAAAAACTTTAAAATAATTATTAAATCTATTTAGTTCTTCTTTTGGAATTCCTCCATACATTGAAGCATATATATCAAAAATCTCTTCCTCTTCTGATGAATCAATATATCTAGGTATATTTAAATTATAATCATTGTCTCTTATTTCTTCTCTGGATACAATACGAGAATATTTGTCAACGTCAGTACGATTAATTACTGTATCTACAATTTTCTTTATGTCACGAGCTCTTAATTTATTGCTTTTACCTTCTTTTATGAATCCTTTTGATGCATCTATAATTTGGATATCTGTATCTTCTGTTTTATTTTTTAATATCATTATAATAGTAGGAATTCCTGTTCCAAAGAAAATATTAGCAGGTAAACCTATTATTGTATCTATCTTATTTTTCTCAATAAGATTTTTTCTTATTTCTTTTTCTTCTCCTCCCCTAAATAAAACTCCATGAGGTAAAACAATTATCATTATTCCGTCTCTTTTTATATGATATAAATCATGCAATAAAAAGGCATAATCTGCCTTAGCTTTAGGCGCTAATCCATAATCTTTATACCTACCATCAGCCTCTTTATCTTGTGGATTCCAATTTTGAGAATATGGTGGATTTGAAACAACTCCATCTATTAATAATGGTTTATATTCATCACTTTCATTATCTTCATATACAAATGGCCAATCATCTTCTAATGTATCTCCATTTCTGGTAATAATATTATCAGGTAATATTCCTCTCATTATAAGGTTCATTCTAGTTAAGTTATATGTATTTTGCTTTAATTCTTGAGCATAATATTTAATTTTATTTGGATCTTTTATATATTTAGATACTGAATTTCCTATATTAATTAATAATGAGCCAGATCCACTTGTAGGATCATATATTTCTATCTTGTCTCTATCTTTTAAATGATGTGCTACAATTTCAGCTATTAGCTGTGATACTTCATGTGGTGTATAAAATTCTCCAGCTTTTTTTCCTGCATTTGCTGCAAAATTACTAATTAAGTATTCATATATAAATCCTAAAACATCATAATTATTTTTCCCTGTCATTGGTATATCTTTAATTAGATATATTAAATCACTAATAGCTTTTGTTTGTGATTTTGAATTATCTCCTAATTTACTTAATCCTGTTTGTAATGTATCAAATATTTTTTCAAATACTCTTTTATAGTTTTCATTTATTAATCTATTAAATGCTGATAATGCATCTCTAACATCTGAAACATCAAAATCACTTTTCTTTGATAACCATGTAGAAAATAAATTATCATAGCTAATAAAATAACCTATTTTATTTTGCATTGCTTGTACAATTCTTTCATTTTCTTCTGTTACTATTTTTAAATCTCCTGATAAATTCATGCTTTTTAAAGTTTCTTCTTCTTTATCAGACAAAAATTTATAAAAAATAAAACCTAAAATATAATCTTTATATTCATTTGCTTCTATTTTAGAACGCATTTTATTTGCTGATTCCCATATCTTAGATGCTAACTGCTGTTTATTCATTGTAATCTCCTCAAAAAATCTATTTTAACTATTTTATATTATTTTTCAATTCAACATATAATTCAGCCATCGTAGCTGCATTATATGGATTTACATATAAAATACCTAATAATCCAAATGTTATTACTGATAAAAAGTGCCATCCAAAAAAAGATAAATCTAATACAAAAGTTTTCCATTTATTGTTTTTCATCATTTCTTTTGATATACGAAACGCTTCTTTTCTTTCTATTTGTGGATTTTCTGCCAAAATATAAGGTATCATTCTATATTCATAAGTTTTGATTATTCCTCCCACAATAGTTAAATACCATAGTGCATTATAAATATTTCTTAAAAACATTATTTTTGATATTGAAAGCCAATTTTCTTTACTAAATACTTCTCCTAATATCCCTACTTTTGCTGTTTCTCCTTCTCTAGCTTTTAAAAAATATTTTTTTCCACCAACAATAAGCGGATGTGCTATAAATATGGTAAATGCAAAGGAAATTATAGCAGTTATACAAAGTATTATTCCTAAATCTGGTCTATTAATTACAAAATAATTTATAGCATCCCATATTTTAAAAGCATATTTTTGTGATTTTAAGATATCATTTAGATTTAATTCTACTGTTTCTATTAATTTTCTTTGTGTTTCATTTAATGATTCTTCTATCTGCGGATATTCTATTTTTTCTTCACGATGAACTACATAATTTGGATCCATAGAATCTTCTCCTGTCCATATTCCTAAAATAGAACTTCCAAATTCTCCTGTGAATAAAGCAATTAAGAAGCATACTACAATAAATGTCCAATAATTTTTATGGACAACTTTTTTTGCTTTGCTTTTTAATTCTTTCCTTTTCCACATGTTTTTTCTCCTACTTATCTTTTTTATTAATTATAAACGAATTTCTTCTTGTTAGCAAGTAAAATATGATTTAAGTTTCAGTTTTTAGTTTTAACATATCTTCTACTTGCATCTTTCCAGCTCTAGTAATTTTGTTATAACCATATTTTTGTTTTAGCTCATCTACTACCTTGTCTATTCTTTTTTGTTTTTCATTTTCTTTATCTTCAAAAAATGAAATTTGTTGTTCTTCTTTGTCTGTTAATCCTTCTACTCTTACACCTATTAATCTAATTTCCATTCCTTTTTTATACATTTGTTTTAATAATTCTTTTGCTTTTTCATAAATTTCCTTTGTAGTGTCTGTTGTCACTATTAATTTTCCTTGATGTGAACTATCTTCAAAGTTTTTGGTTCTTAATTGCACATTTACTGTTTTTGCTAATAATTGATATTTTCTTAATCTGTAAGTTACTTGTTCTGTTAAAGCTAATAAAATTTCTTCTAATTTTTTTAATTCTGAAATGTTTTCTGGTAATGTAATAGAATTTCCTATTCCTTTTGGTTTTTCTTTTTGATATTTTACTTCTGACTCGTCAATTCCATTGGCATACTCCCAAATCATGATTCCATGTTTTCCAAATTTATTTTCTAATATTTTTTTATCTGCTTTTGCTAATTCTCCAATTGTTCGTATTTGTAAATTGTATAATTTTGGTACTGTTCTTTTACCTAACATAAATAATTCTGAAATTGGCAATTTCCACATTTTTTGTGGTATTTCTTCTTTATATAATGTATGTATTTTGTCTGGCTTAGTAAAGTCAGATGCCATTTTAGCTAATAATTTATTGTTTGCTACTCCTATATTGACTGTAAAGCCTAATTCTTCTTTTATTCTTCTACTTATTTCTTTGGCTTTATTTAATAAAGTATCTTTCATTAAATATTGTGTCATATCTAAAAAACATTCATCAATGCTAAATCTTTCTATTTTGTCTGTATATTGTAATAATAATTGATATAAATCATCTGAATATTTTCTATAAATCTTGAAATTTGATGGATAGATTTTTAAATTAGGACATTTTATTCTTGCTTGATATATGGTTTCTGCTGTTTTTATTCCACATTCCTTTGCTTTCATGCTTTTGGCTAATACTATTCCTGATCTTTTTGCTTCATCTCCTCCTATAATTGCTGGTATTTCTCTTATGTCTATGCTAGCTCCTTTGTTTAACATATCAATTGCTGTCCAACTTAAAAATGCATTATTAACATCTACATGTAATATTTGTTTTTCCATACTATCACCGCTTTTATTATAGAATATTTGTTTGTGTTTGTCAATAAAAAATAGGAAAAATAAATTTTCCCTAATAACTTTTCTCTCCGTTTGTTTATTGTTCTGCATTCCATCCTCCTTCTGGTTCTGTTCTATCTGCAATTTTTGACACCTCATTTTTTGTGATTTCAAACCTAAGAGTGTGTAAATTTTTTTGTGTAAATCGATTTTACCTTTTATGAAATTATATATT
>CAUWKC010000039.1:0-9944 GCA_963559365.1 uncultured Clostridia bacterium
CGAGGTACGAGCAATTTAGTACTATTGTAATAACCAGAGCTATTAATGTGATTCCTTTACTATTTGTTATTTTTGTTTTCATTTAACAATTCCCCTTTCTTCATTTGTTTATTAAAGTATTTCATTTTTGAATAACTCTAATATGTCATTTATATTGTACAAATAATTATGAATTAAGTCAATATTTTATAGAATTTAAGTTTCGTTTTTTTGAATTATTGACTAAATAGTTTTTATTTTGTAGAATATTTATGGAGATGATGAAAAATGAAAAAACAAGATGTTCACTTATTTGTAAAATTATTAAAAGATAAATATCCTGATGCAACTTGTAGTTTAGATTTTGAAACACCATTTCAGCTTGTTGTAGCAGTTATGCTTTCAGCTCAATGCACAGATGAAAGAGTTAATAAAACAACACCTGCTCTTTTCGCTAGATGTCAAACAATCCAAGATTTTGCTTCTATTGATATTCACGAATTAGAAGAAATAATTCATCCTTGTGGTTTTTATAAAAATAAAGCTAAAAATATCAAATTATGCGCTAAACAAATACTAGAAAATTTTGATGGAAAAGTTCCTCATACAATGAAAGAATTAACAAGTTTAGCTGGAATTGGTAGAAAAAGTGCAAATGTTATTTTATTAGAGGTCTTTGGGATTGCTGAAGGAATTGCTGTAGACACACATGCAAAAAGAATTTCTAATTTGATTGGTTTATCTAAAGAAAAAGAACCAGAAAAAATTGAACAAGATTTAATTAAATTATTTCCTAAAGAATATTTAAAGGATATAAATCATCTTTTTGTATGGCATGGCAGAAATACTTGTGTTGCTAGAAATCCAAAATGCAAAGATTGTGTGGTTTCTAATTTTTGTAAATATTATCAATCAAAAAATAGTTTTGATTGACAAAATTTTAATAAAGTTATATATTTTGTATATATTTATTATTTATAGGAGGTTTTATATGTTAAAAAACAAATTTAAAATGATTGCTTTTTTACTAGTTCTTATGTTAGCTTTTACCATTCCAAGTTTAGTATTAGCTGAGAATGAAACTATCGAAAATGCGATACAAGCCCCAGAGGCTGCGGAAAATACTGTAACAGAAAACACTGTTTCAGAAGAAAATTTCAAAAAAGGTGATGTATACTTAACTGGCAATGATGTTACTATCGATTATATTATAGACGGAAATTTATTTGTTTTTGCTAATAATGTCACAATTAACTCTCAAATTGGTGGAGATGCTTTTATTTGTGCAAATACAATTACAGTTGGAGAACAAGGTTATGTATTTAGCAACTTATTCGCTTTAGCAAAAAACGTTACTGTTAATGGAGTAGTTTATGATTTATATTCTACTTCTGAAAATACAACAATCCATGGTTATGTATATCGTGACCTTCGTATTAGTGCTAACACTGCTAATATTTATGGCACTGTTGGAAGAAATGCTTTTATTTCTTGTAACAATCTTTCTTTTACACAAAATACAGATATGCAAAATGAAAAAGATAAACAAAATGTTACTTCTCAAGGCATGATTAATGGTAATTTACAATATTCTTCAAAACAAGAGGCTTCTATCCCAGAAGGTGTTGTTACTGGAGAAACAAATTTTATAAAAGACGAAATTTTTAGTGCTTCTAAGTTACAAACTTATATTCTTTCTTTAGGTGCTTTTGTTGTAACTGTTGCTGTTATTTGGTTAATATGTTTATGGCTTGCTCCTAAATTTTTAGAAAAAACATCTTCTTTTATTACTCGTAAAAAAATCTTACCAGTTGTCGGTTTAGGAATAATAACACCTATCATTCTTGTTGTAGTTTCTATTATATTATTTTTATTAGGAATTACTTCTACTTTAGGATTATTAACATTATTTGTTTTATTTATCTTAATGGGAATTAGTACTTCTATTTTTGTAATTACTATAAATAAAATGATTTGTGATAAATTAAAAATGCAAAAAAAGATTACAACTTTTGGTATGCTAATTATCGCTTCTATTGTTTTATGGTTAATTGGATTAATTCCTTATGTAGGTTCTATTATAGGTATTGCTTGTATGATTGTTGGTCTAGGAATTATTGTTTCTAATTTAATCTTAAAAGAAAAAAAGGAAGAAAAATAAATTGATTATATTATAAAAGAACATTTCGTTTATAAAATGTTCTTTTATTTTTTTAATTCATCAATAATTGTTTTAAAATTATTTGCCATTAAAATCGCTGTACCTGCTACTAAAATATTGGCTCCTGATTTTTTCACTTCTGGTGCTGTTCTTAAATTAATTCCTCCATCTACTTCAATATCTAGTTCTAGGTTTTCTTCTTCTACTTTTTGTTTTAGCATAGCTATTTTTTGCGTCATATCACTTAAAAAAGTTTGACCTCCCTTTCCTGGTTCAACTGTCATAATCAAACACATATGGATGTAAGGTAAAAATTCATAAATTTCTTCGATTGGTGTATTAGGTTTCACAGCAATTCCAACACGGCAATGATTGTCTTTAATGTATTTTATTGTCTCCATTACTTCTTTTTTGCTTTTGCAAGCTTCTAAATGAAAAGTAATAATATTAGGATCTACTGCTAAAAAATCATCAATTGCTGTTTTTATGTCTTTTACCATTAAATGTACATCTAGTGGTAAGTTAGAAATTCTTTTAATATATCCTGCGTTTTCTAACATTTTTTGATAAGTATCTTTTTCTACAAATTCTCCATCCATAACATCAATATGAAAATAATCTGTTTTTGCTGCTTCTAATTCAAAAAATGTTGCTGATTCTTCTCCTGGTTTTACTGATAAAATCGATGTTGATATTTCTACCATTTCTTTTTTTCCTCTCTTTCTTTTAATTGTTGATATATTTTACAAAATCTTTCATATCTTGTTTTTTCTATTTTTCCTTCTTGAATTGCTTTTTTTATACCACAATTTTCTTCTTTGATATGAGTACATCCTACAAATTCACAATTTGTAATTTCATTTTTAAATTCTAAAAAGTAATTTGCTAATTTATTACTTTCAATTTCTTCAATTGAAAATGTAGAAAATCCTGGCGTATCTGCAATATAAGTGTTTTTATCAATTAAATATAATTTAATTGCTGTTGTTGTATTTTTCCCTCTTTTGTTTCTTTGGCTAATTTCTCCTTCTTCTGTTATATTTTTATTAAAAATTCTATTAATTAATGTGGATTTGCCCACTCCAGAATTGCCAGAAAAAGCATTGATATTGTTTTTTAATTTTTCTGTTAGTTTTTCTGTTCCTTTTCCTTTTTTTGCTTCTGTTATAATTACAGTATACCCTATTTTTTCATATATTTCTTTTAGTTTTTTAAATTCTGATTTGTCATCTAAATCTGTTTTATTTAATACAATTAATGCTTTAATTCCTAAAAATTCTGCAAAGGCTAATTGTTTGTCTAATAGGAGTAAATCCGGTTTTGGATTTTTGCTAGAAACTACTAATATAATTTGTGTTAAATTTGCTAGTTTTGGTCTTTTTACATAAACGTTTCTTTCTAATATTTTATTAATTACTGCTTTGTTATTTTTTTCGTCTGTTACTTCGAAAATAACAAAGTCACCTACAACAGGCGAAATTTCTTCTTTTTTAAAACGTCCTCTTGCTGTTGCTTCATAAGTTAATATATTAGATTCTTCATCTAGTTTTTGTATCTGATATAAATTGGCTATATTTTCTACAATAATTCCTCGCATGTTTCCTCCTTTTTTCTTTTTTATTATACTATGTAAATAATAAAAAGTCCAGTTTACTTTATTTTAAATTTCAACTGAACTTTTATTTTTATTAGAAATTAATGTTTGTTGTATTGTTTAAGTTTACTGTTTGTGTACGTGTCCAATTTCCTCCTTCTGTATCTGTAATTGTTAAGTACACTGTAACATTTCCTTTTCCTGAAATTTGTGTTGCTTTATTAGTAGTGTTTTTGTCAACATTTGAATCAGTATATACTACGTTATTATCTACTTTTAATTCGATTTTTACGGTTTTTACTGCGTCTTCATTGTCAGTTGTATAACCTCCTGTTATGTTTTTAATATTAATAGATACGTTTGCTGTTTTGGTTTCTGCTACTTTATTTACAGTAATTGTTATACTAGTTCCTTCATCTACAACTTTTCCTGATTCTATACTTTGTTTTAATACAACTCCATTATCTTTAGATGAATCTTCTTCATAAGAAACATTTACTTTTAATCCTAATTTGTTTAATGTTGTTTTAGCTGTAGCTTCTGTTTGCCCAATTACACTTTCTACTGTTACTTGTTTTATTCCTGTTCCTGTACTTACATGAATAATAACTTTATCTCCTGCAAAAGCTTCAGAATTTGGTTCTGTTTCTTGACTAATAACAAATCCTTCTTTTACTGTTTTGCTAGTTTCTTCTACAACTTCTACTTCTAATTTAGCTTCTTCTAATAGTTGAATTGCTTCATCTTTTTCTTTTCCTTTAACATTTGGTACTGTTGTTTTTTCTTGTCCTTTGCTTATAACAACTTTTACTTCACTACCTTCTTTTACTTTGTTAAATCTTTCCATATAAATCGGATCTTGTGAAATAACAAATCCTTCTGGTACATCTTTATTGTATTCTTCTTTTTCTATTACAAATTTTAATTTTGCTTCTTCTACCTCTTTTTGTGCTTCTTCTTTAGATAATCCTACTACATTTGGCATTTCTACTTCTGCTGGATTTGTAATACTTAATACTGCTAAAGTTCCTCCTAAGCTTATTGAAAATAGTAAAATTAATCCAATTATTATGCTTAAAGTTTTATGATTTTTAATAAATTTTTTTAATTTTCCTTCTTTTTTACCTTTTTTACTTCTGCTATTTGGTCTATCTTCTATTTCTCCATACATATCTGTATTGATTTTTTGAGTTTTAGCAGTTGCATCATATTCTAGTTCTTCTACAAAATCTCCATCTGGATTTTTTAATGATTTTCTTAGGTCTCCTAACATTTCTGTTGCTGATTGATAACGTAATGTAACATCTTTTTGTAATGCCTTCATTATTATTTTGTTGATAGCCACTGGCACATTAGGATTGATTTCAATTGGTTCTTCTGGTTCTTCTTGCATATGCTTTAAAGCTACTGATACAGGTGTATCTGCATCAAATGGTACTCTTCCTGTTACCATTTCATACATGACTACGCCTAAAGAATATAGGTCAGATTTTGCATCAGTAAATCCTCCTCTTGCATGTTCTGGTGAAAAATAATGAACTGAACCAATTGTCGTTCCAAAAGCTGTAATAGTTGAATTTGAAACTGCTTTTGCTATTCCAAAATCAGTTACTTTAGCAATTCCATCTTCTGTAATAATGATATTATGTGGTTTAATGTCTCTGTGTACTATATTATTTTTATGTGCAGTTTCTAATGCAGATGCAATTTGAATTGCTACATTGACAGACCATTTCCAAGGAAGTGGACCTCTTTCTTCTATTATAATTTCTTTTAAGGTTTTTCCTTGAATTAATTCCATTACAATGTAATATAAATTTCCTTCTACTCCTACATCATAAATAGATACAATATTAGGATGAGTTAATCTTGCTGCTGATTGTGCTTCCACTTCAAATCTTTTTATAAATTCTTCATCTGTGGTAAATTCATCTCTTAATATTTTTACTGCTACATATCGTTTTAATACTTTGTCTGTTGCTTTATAAACAGTAGACATACCACCATTACCTATTTTTTCAATCATTTCATATCGATTTCCTAATAGTTTTCCTTCTAAATTCATATTTCTTCTCTCCTTCAATCACGTTTTTTCTCGTAGATTGTATTATATGTTTTTTATAACAATAACTGTTATGTTGTCATATCCACCATTTTTATTAGCCATTTTTATTAAATTTTTTGGTGCTTGCTCTATATCCTTTTTGGCTTCTTTAAAAATTTCTTCTTGTGGCACTAAATTAGTTAATCCATCTGAACCCATAACTAATATATCTTCTTTTAAAAATCCTTTTACCATGACATCAGGCTCTACAAATGCATTACATCCTAGTGCCTTCATCAACATATTTTTTTGTGGATGATGTATAGCCTCCTCTTGTGTTATAGTTCCATCTTTAACCAATTTTTGAACATAACTATGGTCTTGTGTTAATTTTCTCATAAAATCTTTACGAATTCTATAAATTCTACTATCTCCAACATGTCCTATAAATGCTCTATTATTATATATTAAACAAATCTCTAAAGTAGTACCCATTCCTTCTAATTCTTTACTCTCTTTTGACTTTTCATATACTACCATATTAGCATATTCCATACTACTACCAACCAATTGAAGAATACTATCTTTATCTTTTTCAATTTCCTTAAAATTATTTTCTATATAACTTTTAGCAGTTTGAATTGCCAATTGACTTGCAATCTCACCGCCATTATATCCACCCATTCCATCTGCTAACATATACAACTGTACTTCATCAAGTGAATCAGATATAAAATAAAAATCTTGATTTTTCTCTCTTACCTTTCCTATATCTGACTTTGCATAAGCCTTTATCATCTTTTCACCTCATTTTCCTTTAGTAGTCTTTTTTTATTTTATATCATAAGTTCTTTTTTTTTGCAAGTATTTTGAGACAATAGGGACGGTCCTTTTTGTCCCATTATTAAGTTATTTTTTCAAATAATTCTGTTTTTCGACATATAATATAAAAAGGAGGTTTATTATGTTTCATTGTAGTTGTTATTATAAATATATCAGTATCTGCATCCTTGTAGTAGTAATACTTTTAGTTATTATATTAAGTATTTTCTTAGTTCCTAATTTATTACAAAAAAATACACTAACAGCACTTAACTCTGAAGTGCAAACTAGTACTGGTGGCTCTGCCACATTACTCTTCAATACCAATCGCATTCAAAATGGAAATGCTATTACTCATACAGATGCTAGTACAGAAGTTATTTTAAATGAATCTGGAACTTATTTAGTTTCTTTTAATGTAACTGGTTCTCTTGATACAGGCGGATTTCCATCAACTAGTTTCTCTGTCGAGTTATTACAAGATTCACAGGCAGTTTCTAATACCTTTGTAACAAGTATGGTAATTCCAACTGGGCAAAGTCAAAGTTTATCAAATACCACTTTAGTGGATGTCACTTCTTTGCCTTCTATTTTACAATTATCCGCATTTTCTACTTCTTCTATTTTTTATCAAGATACCAGTATCTCTGTTGTAAAAATAGATTAAAGTCTTTTTTTGTCTTTTGGGGACGGAGAAGGAAACTGTTGGTCTTTTTGGGGACGGAGAAAAAAACTGTTATGTTAGATAGAAAATATTATTATTATTATTTATTATTTATCTAACATAACAGTTTTTTTCTCCGTCCCCAAAAGACAAAAAAGAGAACCGTCCCTATTGTCTCACTTTATTTTTTCGTGTATAATAGTAATATTGAAATGGAAAGGAAAGATATCAATATGGATGACCACGTTTTACAAAAATTAGAGTTTTTTAAGATAAGGGAAATGCTTCGTGATTGTTGTATTACTTCTAAAGGAAAAGACTTAGCACAAGGTTTGCGTCCTTGTAATAAAAAGGATGCTGTTCTTTTGCTTCTTTCTGAGACACAGGAAGCAATTAGTTTGGTTTTCAAGAATGCTATGCCTCCTTTTTCGGAAATAAGTGATATTACTGTTTATTTAAAAGAAATTGAAATTAGCGCTAGTTTACCTATTAAGGCTCTATTGGAATTGGCTTATATTTTTAAGATTGCTCAAGATTTGAAATGCTATTTTTTTAAGGATTATATTTTGTCTTCTAATTTTCCAATGTTAGGTCGTTTATTTGATTCTTTATATACAAATCCTAGTATCATGGAAAAGGTGTTTTCTTCTATTATGGATGAAAATACTTTGGAAGATAATGCTTCTAAAAATTTGTCTTCTATTCGTAGAAAAAAAAGAAAATTAGAACAAGATATTCGTTTTAAGTTAAATGATATGATTCATTCTTCTAGTTTTTCAAAATATATTCAAGATCCTCTTGTTACTATAAAAAATGACCGTTTTGTTATTCCTGTTAAAGAGGAATATCGTTCTTTTGTAAAAGGCTTTGTTCATGATGTTTCTAATGCAGGCTCTACTATATTTATTGAGCCTATATCTGTTTTTGAAATGAACAATTCTTTAAATGAATTATTAGCTAAAGAGGAACTTGAAATTGAAAAAATTTTACAACAATTGACAGCTTTATTTGCTCCTTATTTGCAAGAATTAAAAATAGATGTAGAAACGATCTCTCAACTAGATTTTATTTTTGCAAAGGCTAAATTGGCTAAAAATTTGCAAGCTATTATTCCAAAAATTAATGATAAAAAAGAAATTTATTTGCACAATGCTCGCCATCCTTTGATAGATAAAGAAAAAGTTGTTCCTATTACTTTGTCCTTAGGGTGTGACTTTTCTGTTTTATTGATTACTGGTCCTAATACTGGTGGAAAAACAGTTACTTTGAAAACAGTTGGTTTGTTGACTTGTATGGCTTGTAGTGGTTTAGCTATTCCTGCTGAAGAAGGTTCTAGTGTCTATGTATTTGATTATGTTTTTGCTGATATTGGAGATGACCAGAGTATTTCTGACTCATTAAGTACTTTTTCTTCTCATATGGCAAATATTGTTTCTATTGTTGGCACTGCTACTTCTAATTCTCTAGTTTTAGTAGATGAACTAGGTTCTGGCACCGATCCTTTAGAAGGTGCTAATTTAGCGATTAGCATTTTAGAAGATTTAGCCAAAAAATCTTGCTTAACCATGGCTACCACACATTATCAAGAATTAAAACAATATGCTTTAATTACTGATGGTTTTGAAAATGCTTCTGTTGAATTTGATATTAACACACTTTCTCCTACTTATCGCTTATTAATTGGAGTCCCTGGAAAAAGTAATGCCTTTGAAATTAGTAAAAAATTAGGATTGCCAAATAAAATTATCGAAAAAGCAAAATCAAGAATGTCTAATGAGCAAATCCATATGGAAGATTTATTGAAACATATTTATGATGAAAAATCTTTACTAGAAAAAGAAAAACTTGAAATAGAAACTACTTTAGCAGAAGTAAGTAATTTAAAAACTTCTCTTGTTCATGATAATGAAACATTAAAAAAACAAGAGCAAGAATTAATCAATAATGCTAAAATTAAAGCTCGTAATATTTTATTAGAAGCCAAAGAAGAATCTAATGAAATTATAAAACACATGAACGAGGTGTCAGAAAGTAAAGAACTACAGCATTTGCGAAACCAACTTAACCAAAAAATAAAAGAGATAAGCATAGAGCCTTTTTCTACTTCTGCCTCTATTTCTTCTAATAGAAAATTAGATAAAAAAGAAATTCAGCCAAATACACAAGTATTTGTCACTACTTTGAATCAAAATGGAACTGTGCTTTCTCACGTTTCCAAATCCAATGAAGTACAAATCCAAGTTGGTAACTTAAAAATGAATGTTTCAATTAAAAATTTAGCAAAACCTATTTTAACAAAATCTACTAAAAAAGAAAAAAATGTTAACTCAACGTCTAGTTATACTAGTATTTCTAAAACAAAAAATGCTAAAACAGAAATTAATGTAATTGGTTATAATGTAGAAGAAGCACTTTTCGTAGTTGATAAATTTTTAGATGATAGTAGTTTAGCTAAATTACAGACAGTAAGAATTGTTCATGGTAAAGGAACAGGAAAATTAAGAGATGGTATTCATCAATTTTTAAGAAAACATCCTCACGTAAAATCTTTTCGTTTAGGGCTTTATGGCGAAGGTGAAATGGGAGTTACTGTTGTTACTTTAAAATAATTTTTTTGGTCTTTTTGGGGACGGAGAAGGAAGCTGTTGGTCTTTTGGGGGACGGAGAAAAAAACTGTTAT
>CAUWKC010000040.1:0-9229 GCA_963559365.1 uncultured Clostridia bacterium
CACATTCGAAAAGTTATAAAAATATAACTATATTCATTGTAGGCCTGAGTGAAAACGCCTTAAGATAAGCAATTATAAATTTTTAACGAATGCAATGAATAAATACATTCTGTATTATAACATTATAACATAACAGGTGAAATCGTAAAACAAAAAACCGAAACTTAAAAGTAAAAAAATAGTCTAAAGGCAAAATTTCACCTTTAAACTATTTTTTTAATCAATCAATCAAACATTTTTAAACGTTTTAACATTTCTGCCACTTTTTCTTCCTTTGAATACCTAAATATAGTCATCTCAACATAATCGTAGCAAAATTTGATTTTTGGATTATTTTTATGAATAATTTCTTGCTCCTCTTTTTCTGTTGCAGTCTCAATATTTTCTAATGCATAAACAAGAATAGATATTTCATAAAATGCTACCTTTTTTTCTGCTGCTATAGTATTGATTTTTTCTACTATCATATCTCTGATGTTTTTCCTAATTTTATCAAGTTCTGTAGTCTTAATATCACTTTCCTCTAAAAAAGGAACTAATTTCAAGAATTCTTCTTTACTATACTTATTAGTACAGACTTGTTCATTAAGAATATATAGAGATATAAGAAGCTCTTTTGGATATTCCTTTGCTAAAAGCCGTTTTACTACTTGTTCCTCAATTGATTTGTTTTTCATTCTACTTATCCTCCTTTGATTTTGTTCTTTTTTATTATAACATATTTTTACATAAACATTCAACAATACTTTTATTTAAATCAAAAAAGAAGAATTACTTATTCTTCTCCTTCTTCAAATTGACTATTATATAATTCTGCATAAAATCCATTTTTAGCTAACAATTCTCCATGTGTTCCTTGCTCTACAATATCACCATGATTCATAACCAAAATTAAATCTGCATTCTTAATAGTTGATAATCTATGTGCAATAATAAAGCTAGTTCTTCCTTTCATTAAATTATCCATTGCTGATTGAATTTGTATTTCAGTCCTTGTGTCAATAGAACTTGTTGCTTCATCCAAAATTAATATTTTAGGATCTGCTAAAATAACACGTGCAATTGTTAATAATTGTTTTTGTCCTGCTGATATATTACTAGATTCTTCATTAATAATAGAATGATATCCTTGTGGTAAAGTTTTTATAAAATGATGTACATGAGCAGCTTTAGCAGCCTCTATAATTTCATCTTGTGTTGCATCTTCTTTTCCATATTTAATATTATCTTCTACTGTTCCTCCAAATAACCATGTATCTTGTAATACCATACCAAATAGTTTACGAAGTTCTCCTCTATCAAAATCTTTTATATTATGACCATCTATTTTTATTTTTCCTTCTGTCACATCATAAAATCTCATTAATAATTTTACCATTGTTGTTTTTCCAGCACCAGTAGGTCCTACAATAGCTACTTTTTCTCCTTCTTTTATATTAGCATTAAAGTCATTTATAATGGTTTTATCCTCATCATATCCAAATTTAACATGTTCAAAGCTAACATTTCCTTTTAATTTTACAGTATCTATATTTTCCTTTTTAGTATCAATTTCTTCAGGTTGTTCTAAAAATTCAAAAACTCTTTCTGCTGCTGCTATCATTGCTTGTAACATAGCAGAAATTTGAGCAATTTGATTTATTGGTTGTGTAAATTGTTTATTATACTGAATAAAACTCTGAATATTTCCAACTGTAATAGTTCCATTAATAGCTAAATATCCTCCTGCTACAGCAACTGCTACATATCCAAAATTTGAGATGAAATTCATAATTGGAAACATTAATCCAGATAAAAATTGTGAACGCCATCCTGTTTTATATAATTCATGATTTGCTTTTTCAAATTCTTTGGTTACTTTTTCTTCCCCATTGAATGCTTTTACAATATTTAATCCTCCATATATTTCTTCCACTTGCCCGTTTGCATGAGCTAAATATTCTTGCTGTCTTTCAAAGTATTTTTGTGATTTTGTTACAATATTTTTAACTAAAATTCCTGCAATAGGAAGAATTATCAAAGAAATTAGAGTCATTTGCCAGCTAATAGAAAACATCATAATCAAAATTCCTATTATAGTACAAATAGAAGTTATAATTTGAGTAATGCTCTCATTTAAATTCATACTTAGTGTATCTATATCATTTGTAATTATAGATAATACTTCCCCATGTGTTTTTTTATCAAAATACTTCATTGGTAGTTTATTAATTTTTTTTGCAATATCATTTCTTAAACGATATGTTAATTTTTGTGATACATTTGTCATTGTGAAACCTTGTATAAAGGAAAATACAGCACTTATTATATATAGTATTAGTAATGTAATGGCAATTTGTCCTACTTTTCCAAAGTCTATGCCATTTCCACCAGATAATTTTCCTATTAATCCATTGAAAATTTCAGTGGTTGCATTTCCTAATATTTTAGGTCCTACAATGGTAAAAATAGTACTTCCTATTGCAAATATAAAAATAATAATTAGAGCAATTTTGTATTGAGATAAATAATTTTTTATTAATTTTTTAGTTGTACTTTTAAAATCTTTTGCTTTTTTTGCGTTTTTTTCTGTTGCTCTTTTCATTGGTCCTGGCATTACTCTTTCTCTCCTTTCTTATTTAATTCTTCTTCTGATAATTGTGATAAAGCAATTTGTTTATAAGTTTCGTTATTTTTCATTAATTCTTCGTGTGTTCCTATTCCTACTACTTTTCCTTCTTCTAATACAATGATTTTTTCTGCATTTAAAATTGTGCTAATTCTTTGTGCTACAATAATAACTGTTTTATCTTTAGTTTTCTTTGATAATGACTCTCTCAATTTACTATCTGTTTTAAAATCTAAAGCTGAAAAACTATCATCAAATATAAAAATTTCAGGGTCTTTTGCAATAGCTCTTGCTATAGATAAACGTTGTTTTTGTCCTCCTGATACATTACTTCCTCCTTGTGCAATTGATTCTTTGTATTTTTTTTCTTTTTCTTCTATAAATTCTGTAGCTTGTGCAATTTCTGCTGCTTCTTTCATTCTTTCGTCTGACATTGTTTCATCTGAGTATTTAATATTAGATTCTATTGTTCCAGAAAATAATACCCCTTTTTGCGGTACTAATCCAATAATATCTCTTAATTTTTTTTGTGGTACATCTTTTATGTTTACACCATCAATTAAAAGTTCTCCTCCTGTTACATCATAAAATCTTGGCAATAAATTGACAATTGTGGATTTACCACTTCCTGTACTACCAATTATAGCTGTTGTTTCTCCTGGTTTTGCTGTAAAGTTAATATCACATAAAATTTCAGAATCAGCATCTGGATATCGGAAAGATACATTTTTAAATTCAACTAATCCTTTTTTACTACTATCAAAAGGTTTTGTTTCTTCTTTATCTTGAATACTTGGCTTTGTTTCTATTACTTCATTAATACGTCTTGCTGATACAGAAGCTCTTGGTAACATAATTGAAATCATAGAAATCATTAGGAATGCCATTACAATTTGCATAGTGTATTGAATAAAAGCCATCATGTCTCCTACTTGCATAATTCCTTGGTCAACATTATGACCTCCTACCCATACAATTAATATCATAATAGAATTCATAACAAACATTAAAAGTGGCATCATCATTGACATGGCTCTATTAACAAAAATGTTAGCTTTCATTAAATCTGTATTAGCCTTATCAAATCTTCCTTCTTCTTTCTTTTCTTTATGAAAAGCTCTAATAACTGGTAACCCTGTTAATATTTCACGTGATACTTGGTTTAGTTTATCTATTAAGTCTTGCAATTTTTTGAATTTTGGCATTACAATAATAAATAAAGTTCCTACAATAAATAAAACTGCTAGAATGGCAATACCAATAATCCATGCCATTTTATTATCACTATTTGTTAATACTTTAACAAATCCACCAATTCCAATAATAGGTGCATACACCACTACACGAAATAACATTGTCATTAATTGTTGTATTTGTTGAATATCATTGGTACTACGAGTAATCAAAGAAGCTGTTGAAAATTCAGATAATTCCTTGTTTGAAAAATGAGTTACTTTTTTAAATACTTTATCACGTAATGTTTTCCCTAATTTTGCTGCTACACGAGAAGAAAATAACATAATTGTAATAGCAGATACCATAGTAATTAGAGCAATTCCTAACATTTGTAATCCAGTTACTAAAATATAGTTATTTTGTATTTTATCTGTATCTACTCCTAGTTTTTTGTATAATTCTTTTACACTACTAACAGCAGCTTGTTCTTTCATAGCATCTGGCATGCTAGTTATCATCTGTCCTTCTATCTTATTGGCTGCTTCTTCATTTTGAAAAATAGCCGTTTTCATTAATGGTTCAGACATAATATTTGCTAATTCTTTTTCTGCTTCTTTTTCTAATTTATTTACTGTGTATATAGTATTTGGTTGTATTTCTTTTTTATTTAAATAATATTGTAATACTTTTTCTTGTTGTTTATTTTTTTCTTCTCCTACTATTGTATAGTTTTCTAAAATTTTATCGTCTTGATCAGTAAATAGAAGTAATGTTTCCATTTGCTCTTTCCCTATAATTTTTGGTACAGCAGTTTCAATTCCTCCTGCTTGGATTCCTATATTTACAATTTTGGAAGTATAGTCTGGTAAAGCTAAATCGGTTGTTGCTTGTACACATAGCAATATAACAATAATTACTACTTGCCAAAATGAATTTTTTAGATTTTTTAAGATTTTTAACATGTTTTTGTTCCTATCCTTTCTCTATTATATGAAAATAACACTGTATCATTATAGGTGACACAGTGTCATTTGTCAATGTATTTTTTGTGAACTTTTTGTGAATATATAAGTTCTACATTTTTCTGAATACACCACCAACTTTTCCTAGTATTTTACAAGTTGGTACAATTATTGGATCCATTGTAGAGTTTTCTGGTTGTAGACGTATATGGTCTTTTTCTTTGTAAAATGTTTTTACTGTTGCTTCATCTTCAATTAATGCTACTACAATTTCTCCATTGTTTGCTGTATTTTGTTTTTTTACTAAAATGTAATCTCCATCTAAAATTCCAGCTTCTATCATACTTTCTCCTCTAACTGTAAGCATAAAACTTTCAGAGTTTCCAACAAAATCAATTGGAATTGGGAATGTATCTGTTACATTTTCTACTGCTAAAATTGGCTCTCCTGCTGTGATTTTTCCTATAATTGGAACTTCTACTAATTCTTTTTGTGTGTAAAAGTCTTTGCTTGATGTTTTCTTTGTTTCTCCTGAACCACCTTTTAATAAACGTAATGTTCTTCCTTTTTTGTCTTGCTTTTTTATATATCCTTTATCTTCTAATCTTGCTAAATATCCATGAACAGTTGCTGTTGAACTTAGCCCTACAGCTTTTCCTATTTCTCTTACAGATGGTGGATATCCTTGTGACATGATTTGTTTTTCAATAAATTTTAAAATTGATTTTTCTCTTCTATTTAATTCTGGCTTTTTTCTAGGCATGTGAATCACTCCATTCTCATATTTGTTCTCATGATATCATACAAACAAAAAAATGTCAAACATTTATTTGACATTTTTACTATTTATTTAATGTATATACTTGGATCTACTGGTAAAGAGTCTTTTAAAATTTCAAAATGTAGGTGTGGCTCATCAGCAATTTCAAATACTGCTGTATTTCCTACTGTTCCAATAGATTGTCCTTTTTCTACTTTTTCTCCTTCTACAACAAATTCAGAAGTTAATAAATTAGCATAAACTGTTTGGAATCCATCTGTATGTTCAATTACAATAGTTAAACCATATCGAGGGTCATTTTTAATTGATTTTACAGTTCCTTCTTCCGCTGCTTTTACTACTGTTGTTTTTTCTGCTTTAATATCAATTCCCATGTGAGTTGTCCACTCTTTTAATGTTTCAGAATAAATTAAATTTTCTTTAGCATATTCTTTTGATATTTCTCCTTCAACTGGTTTTATAAATGCTAATTCTTTTTTTTCTTTTTTTTCTGTTGTTTTAGCATTTGTTTCTACATTGGTTTTTTTATTAATTTGATTAGTGGTATTTTTAGAGCTATTTGTATTAGTCATATTTTCTGTTCGATTTGTATTATTATTAGAATTAGTTGTGTTGCTTGTATTATTTATCTCATTTTTTGATTCTTCTATTGATTTTCCCATTTGGCTACTAGCACTTTCTGTGTTTTGTGTATTGTTTGTGAGATTAGCCATCTTTTCTAAACTCATTGTACTGTTTTTTACATCATCATTTAAACTTTTACTGTACATTAATAATGCAAATACAATAACTGCTAATGTAGCCACACCTATTCCAACATATAAAATAATTTTATCACTTGTGGTTTTTCCTGATAAATTTCTTCCTCTATTTTCCCTTCTCATCTTATCCTCCTTTAAATAGTTTATTAATACAAGTATTTCCTATTTTTAGAAGATTATACATTTAGATAGAGTTTATTTCTTTTATTTCAATATTTGCATAAAAATGATGAATAATTTCTTCATAATTTTTTCCTTGTTTTGCCATGGCATCAGCACCTGTTTGACTCATACCAACACCATGTCCATATCCTTTTACTACAAATTTTATTTTATTATTTTCTTTTATTATTTCAAAATTTGTAGATTTTAATCCTAAAATGCTTCTTGCTTCTGTTCCAGCTATTTCATGATTTCCGAATTTTACAGTTTTTACTCGATTACTATCTGTTCGTTCTAATATTTTTATTTCTGCTTCATTTTCAAAATTAATTTGAATATCTTGATATTTTTCTTTTAATTTAATTAATAGTTCTTCTTGTGAAAATTCTACTTCAGAAGCATATTGTGTATATCCTTCTTCTCCTGCCGTTTCTACAACTTGTAAATATGGTAAATTACTTCCACCCCATACATTAACTGGTAATTCTGTTGTTCCTCCACTATTTGAATGAAAAAAAGCATTTATTGGTTTACCTTGGTATGTAATAATTTTCCCTTTTGTTTCATTTACACATTGTTCTATTTTTTTCCAATTGCTTTCCCTTTGACTTTCGTCCCATCTTTCTAATCTCGTTTCTTTTGAAACCCATGCTTGGCAACAAGATGAATCATCACAGATATCTGCTTGCTCATGTTTTTTATTTTGTACTTTATACAAAGTATAAGTCCTTGCAACTACAGCTTGTGCTTTTAATGCTTCTAATTCAAAATTTGCTGGCATTTCTGCTGACACTACATGATATAGATATTGGTCTAAATCTATTTCTTCTACCTCTCCTGTTTTTAAATGCAATAATTTAATCTTTCCATAGCTATTATTTTCTGTTTTTGTGTTATTGTTTTGTAAGTTTTCCTCTTTAATTGTTTGAATTATTACATTCTGTTTAGTTAATAGAGCTGGTAATAAAAAACAAATAAAAACAAAGGCTAAAAAATATAATAAAACTTTTTTCATTTTCTAATATTTTCCTTTCTTTTTATAACATTAAATTTTGACCAATTTGTTTCTCATGTTTCCTAATACTTTACGTTCCATTCTAGAAACTTGTACTTGCGAAATTCCTAAAATTTTCGCTACTTCTGATTGTGTTTTTTCTTTATAAAAACGTAATAGAATAATTTCTTTTTCTTGTTTGTCTAAATTTTCAATTAACTGCTTTATTGCTAATTTATTTGTAATTATTTCTTCTTCATCTTTTTGATTAGATAAAGTTTCTAGTAAACTAACAGAGTTTCCATCCTTTTGATTAGTATAACTACTACTTTCAATCGATTCTACTGTATTACTAGATTCCATTGCCATAATAACATCTTCTTTTGAAGTTTTTAATTCTTTAGCTATCTGATTAATACTAATATCTTCTCCTTTTTTATAAAAATATTCTCTTTGTAATTCTTTTATTTTAATACTTAATTCTTTTATGGTTCTACTAATTTTAACTGGTCCATCATCCCTTATATATTTTTTTATTTCTCCAATCATATAAGGAACTGCATAAGTAGATAATTTAACATCAAAATTGATATCAAATCTTTTAATTGATTTAATAAAGCCTACACAGGCAACTTGATATAAGTCTTCTAGTTCATATCCTCTTCCATTAAATCTTTTCACAATGCTCCATATTAATCCATTATTTTCTTCTATTAATTTTTCTAATTCTAGTTTATCTCCGTGTTTGGGCTTTTTTTATTGCTTGTTTGCTATTTTCGTCCATAACACCCTCATTTCTTATTGTTTAGTCAACATTTGAAATTCTTCATCTTCTTTTTCTATTTTTGGTTTTATTTTTTTACTCATGGTTATTTTAGTCCCCATACCAACAATAGATTCTACTTTCATTGTATCCATAAAGCTTTCCATTATAGTAAATCCCATACCCGATCTTTCTAAATTTGGCTTAGTTGTGTATAGTGGCTCTTTTGCTGCTTCTATATTTTCAATTCCTTTTCCTGTATCTGAAATTTCTAGCTGAATCTCATTCTCTTTTAAATATCCTATGATTTTTACAATACCTTGCTTATTTTCATAACCATGAATAATGCAATTTGTTACCGCTTCTGAAACTGCTGTTTTTATATCTGCCAATTCTTCTACTGTTGGATCTAATTGTGCAGCAAAAGCTGCTACTGTTATTCTTGCAAAAGCCTCATTCCTTGACTTACTTATAAATTCTAATTTCATCTCATTTTCAAAAATTTCTTTCATTTTTTAAATCCTTTCTATGATATTTGTAAATCTTGTGCAGTTGGAATTAATTTCAAAATCCCACTCATTTCAAATATTCTTTTTACACTTTGTGTTAAATTACTAACTTCTAATTTTGCTCCTATCATATTAGCAAATTTATATCTTCCAATTATCATTCCTATTCCTGCACTATCCATGAAAGTGACACAATCAAAATCAAATACCACTCTTTTAGGCATATATCTTTCCATTTCATAATCTGCTTTCCTCCTTATCTTTTGAACGCTACAATCGTCTATCTCATCTGTTATTTTAAATAATAGAAGCTTGTCTTCTTCATAAAATTTCGACTCCATATTCTCCTCCTTTGTTTTTATTCTTTTTGTATTATAGTATTTTTACCATTATTTTCCAAGAGCAAAAAATAAGAAGTTTTGTCGATTCATGGAAACTTTTCGACAAAATCTCTTTTTGGTCTTTTTGGGGACGGAGAAGAAAACTGTTGGTCTTTTTGGGGACGGAGAAGAA
>CAUWKC010000041.1:0-8928 GCA_963559365.1 uncultured Clostridia bacterium
GCTTAACCAATATTACAAAAAATGGAGCAATCGAAAAACTAAAACAAGAACCTAACATTTCATCTATGTATTTTTGAGTGTGCTTTAGCACCATAATTTTCTAGTGACGATGACATTTAGGGTAATACCTGTTCCCATCCCGAACACAGAAGTCAAGCCTAAATGTGCCGAAAATACTTGCGGGTTACCCTGCTGGAAAGATAGGTTGTTGCTAGATTTTTTTTATTTTATTAAACAAAAAGGTAGACTAAAAATTAAAGAAATACATTAGTTTTTAGCCTGCTTTTTTCAAAAAAGGAGTTTTAATATGGCAAAAGTTATGTGGAAACCAGGAACTTTTTTATATCCATTACCAGCAGTTATGGTAAGTTGTGGAACAATGGAAAAATCAAATATTATTACAGTAGCGTGGACAGGAATTATAAATACAAATCCAGCTATGGTATATATTTCTGTGCGTCCAACTAGATATTCATATGATTTAATAAAAAAAAGTGGGGAATTTGTAATTAATTTAACTACTAAAAAATTAGCAAAAGCAACTGATTGGTGTGGTGTAAAAACAGGAGCCAAAGTGGATAAATTTAAAGAAATGCACTTACATAAGGAAAAAGCAAATTTTGTTCAATGTCCTATGATAAAAGAAAGTCCTGTATCAGTAGAATGTAAAGTCAAAGAAATTAAAGAATTGGGTTCACACCACATGTTTATAGCAGAAGTATTAGCAATTAATAGTGACGAAAAATTTATTAATGAAAAAGGTGCTTTTGATATATCAAAATGTGATTTGATAAGTTATTTAAATGGACACTATTATGAAACAGGGAAAAAAATCGGAAGATTTGGTTTTTCAGTTAAAAAGAAAAAATAGTAACTATTAGAAATAGAATATAAATGAAAGAAGAGTTTCAAAAAATGAAACTCTTCTTTTGAGGATAAAAGGTTATTTAAATAGATTAGAAACATTCCAAGCTACAATTAACTCAGAATCATGAATAACAGATTTTAAAAATCTTCTAAGTGGGACAACTTTCAATCCGTTAGTTTTATCACAGCTACTATCAACGATAAAAGCATAACCATTGTCGATACCAACTAACAGAACATAATGTCCTTCTTTTTTATTGGCATCATCTAAATATATAGAATTATTTACTCTTATTGGAACAGGAATTTCACAAGCTAAATTAGCAATAATTTCATCAAAACTCCAAAGGCGAGTTAATTGATATTTAATTGTAGGTACTTCAGAAAAGTAATCTACTAAATTATCAATAAAAAACATTGAACCACCTATTCCAACTGGTTTTCCTAAAATCTTATATACATCATCAACTGATGAACAAGACTTTAATTTATCAGAAAAATTTTCATTTAAATCTGTTAAATTTATTTTTGGAATATTCATTATTTTACTGTCATTTTCGAATTTCCACATTCTATAACCTTTATTTGTTATTATATGTGTTATTTCTTCGACAGACAAAGAATATTTCCCAGAAAATAACAAAACATTATATGCAATAAAAGCAAGGCATCCCGCATTTTCTAATGTGTTAATAGCACCAAAAGGTACATCTTTAAAATCACTAGCTTTAGAAAAAGCAGAATTTGTTGAAAATAAAACAGCTTTTGGCAATAATTTTATCTGATGGATAGAATCCAAATAATTAGTATTAGAAGATAAAAGCTGTTTTATAGTTATTGATAAAGCTTTTCCAGATCTTATATGAAAAGTTTTCCGAGATTGATGCTCTTTTGAAGAAACATCAGAGTGATAAAAATCACTATAAATATCTGTGTTTTCATTATTTTTAGTCATATTTTTTCCTCCCTTAAGTCTAAAAAATCATTTAGTTAATTATAAACCTCCTCCTCAGTTTACATGTTATATAAACATAATTATATTATAACATAAAAAAAAGAAAAAAACAATAAAAATTAGCTGAAAACCATTGACATTACTATAAAAAAATGATAAAATATTCAAGCATATATTATTACGGATATATGTTCACATCGTTTCAAAAAAAGTAATGTTAAGAAAAAATACGGAGGTGTATTAAAATGGCAGCAAAAGGACCAAGAGAAAACATAACATTAGAATGTACAGAATGTAAGAGAAGAAATTACATGACATCAAAAAATAAAAGAAATAATACCGATCGATTAGAAATTGTTAAGTATTGTAAATTCTGCAAAAAACGTACAACACATAAAGAAACAAAATAGTTAAAAGCTATTTTAAGGAGGAAATAAAATGGCTAAAAAAGAAGCAAAAACAAAAAAAGAAAACAAAAATAAAAGAAGTTTTTTCAAAGACTTCAAAGCCGAATTAAAAAGAGTTAGTTGGCCAACGCCAAAACAATTAATAAACAACACAATTGCAGTAATAACCATCGTATTTATTACAGCAGCCATTGTTTTTGTATTAGATTTAGCATTCGAATCTTTAAACAAATATGGAGTTGAACAAATTAAAGAAATAATAACAACAAACGAAACACAAAATAACACAACAGAAGGAAACACAGAAACATCTAACCAAGAAGAGAATACAGAAGCTAATACACAAAATAACACAGAAAATAATGCAGAATAATTGAAAAATAAAAGGAGGCTAACAATAAATGTCTCAAAAAGATTATGATAAAGTAGCTAGATGGTATGTAGTACACACCTATTCTGGTTATGAAAATAAAGTAAAAGCAGACTTAGAAAAAACAATTCAAAACAGGGAATTAGAAGAATATTTTTTTGACATCATTGTACCAATGGAAGAACAAATTGAAATCAAAGATGGAAAAAGAAAAACAAATTTAAAAAAAGTTTTCCCTGGTTATGTATTAATAAAAATGATAGTAACAGAACAAACATGGTATATAGTAAGAAATACCAGAGGAGTTACAGGATTTGTAGGTTCAGGAACTAATCCAATACCATTAACAGAAGAAGAAATTAGAAACATGGGATTTGAAGATATTCCTGTAAATGTAGATTATGAAGTTAATGAACAAGTACAAGTTATGAATGGACCATTTGAAGGATTTGTAGGTACCGTTCAAGAAATAAACACAGAAAAGCATAAAGTAAAAGTTCTAGTTTCTATGTTCGGAAGAGAAACACCAGTAGAATTAGAATTTTCACAAGTTCAAAAAATAAAATAGGGAGGTGCCATTAAAATGGCAGAAAAAGAAATATCAAATATTATCAAATTACAAATTGAAGCTGGAAAAGCATCACCAGCTCCACCAGTAGGACCAGCATTAGGTTCAAGTGGTGTAAACATCATGCAATTTGTAAAAGAATTCAATGATAGAACAGCAAATCAACCAGGAATGATTATACCAGTTGTAATAACTGTATACAAAGATAAATCATTCACATTTATTACAAAAGTACCACCAGTAGCTGTTTTAATAAAAAAAGCAATCAAAATTCAAAAAGGTTCAGGAAAACCAAATAAAGAAAAAGTTGCTAAAATAACAAAAGCACAAGTAAAAGAAATTGCAGAACAAAAAATGCCAGACTTAAATGCTGCTAATATAGAGACAGCTATGAGTATGGTAGAAGGAACAGCAAGATCTATGGGTGTTGTTGTAACAGAATAGTTTAAAATAAAAAATAAAATAAAATTGGGAGAGTATAACTCGTTTGAACCAAAGGAGGTAAAAAAATGAAAATGTCAAAAAGATACGCAGAAAGTGCAAAATTAGTTGACAAAACAAAAGAATATGAAGTAAAAGAAGCATTAGAGATAATCGAAAAAATGCCAAAACCAAAATTTGATGAAACAGTTGAATTACATGTAAAATTAGGAGTTGATTCTAAACATGCTGACCAACAAGTTAGAGGAACAGTAGTTCTTCCAAATGGTACTGGTAAAACACAAAAAGTTTTAGTATTTGCAAAAGGACCAAAAGCAGAAGAAGCTGAAAAAGCAGGAGCAGACTTTGTTGGAGCAGAAGAATTAATACCAAAAATTCAAAATGACAATTGGTTTGAATATGATGTAGTAGTAGCAACACCAGACATGATGGGTGTAGTAGGAAGATTAGGTAAAGTATTAGGACCAAAAGGATTAATGCCAAACCCAAAATCAGGAACAGTTACTATGGACGTAACAAAAGCAATCAATGAAATCAAATCTGGTAAAGTAGAATATCGTTTAGATAAAACAAACATTATTCACTTAGGATTTGGAAAAGTTTCATTTGGAAGTGAAAAATTATTAGAAAACTATGAAACAATCATCAATGCTATTATTAAAGCAAAACCAGCAGCAGCAAAAGGACAATACATCAGAAGCGTAGCAATTTCTACATCAATGGGACCTGGAATTTTCATCAACCAAAAATAGAAAAATATGACCTAAGACAGTAGGCAAAAATAAGTCCTACCGAGGTAAGCAAAAGTGTAATTTATTAAATAAGCACTCTTTGTATCCTCGGAAGGAACAAAGAGTGTTATTTATTTTAAAATAATAAATAAAAAATATTTAGGAGGTGAAAAGAAAAAATGGCAAGTGAAAAAATATTAAATCAAAAGAAAGAAGAAGTAAAAAAATTAGCTGAAGAAATGAAAGAAGCTAAATTAATACTTCTAACAGATTACAGAGGAATTAATGTAACAGATGATACAACATTAAGAAGAGATTTAAGAGCCGCAGGAGCAAAATATACAATAATCAAAAACAATATCACAAGAAGAGCATTAGCTGAATGTAAAATAGAAGGGTTAGAAGAACAATTAGAAGGACCAACAGCTGTTGTTATGAGTTCAGAAGATTATTTAGAACCATCTAAAATTATTTACAAATTCAGTAAAGGAAATGATTATTATAAAATCAAAGGTGGTGTAATTGAAGGTAAAGTAATGACAGCAGAAGAAATCATTACATTAGCAAAATTACCATCAAGAGAAACTTTATTATCAATGCTTGCAGGTGCTTTACTTGGAAATATCTCAAAAGTTGCTGTAGCATTAGAAGAAGTTAGAAAACAAAAAGAAGAAGCTGGTGAAAAAGTAACAGTTTCCGTACCAGCAGAAGAAAGTGCTGTTGCAGAAGAAGCAAAAGCAGAATCAGAAGCGGAAACAACAGAAGCGTAAGCTATAAAATTTAAAAATAGAGTAGTGAACTAAATCACTAGAAAGAGGAGGATTTAAAAATGGAAAAAATCGAAAAATTAATCGAAGAAATCGATGCTTTAACTGTTGTTGAATTAGCAGATTTAGTAAAAGCAATCGAAGAAAAATATGGAGTATCTGCAGTAGCAGCAGCTGCACCAGCAGCTGGAGGAGCTGCAGAAGCAGCAGCTGAAGAAAAATCATCATTTGATGTTGTATTAGCTTCAGCAGGAGATCAAAAAATTAAAGTAATCAAAGTAGTTAGAGACGCTACAGGATTAGGATTAAAAGAAGCAAAAGACTTAGTAGATGGAGCACCTAAAACAGTTAAAGAAGGAGTTTCTAAAGAAGAGGCTGAAGAATTAAAAGCTAAATTCTCAGAAGTTGGAGCTGTTATTGAATTAAAATAATCTTGAAGATATGAAAACAAGCCATTTTAGGCTTGTTTTTTTTATTAAAAAAGGGTATAATAAAAAGCGAATTTAGAATAGGAGATGATAAGATGGAAGTAAGTAAAGAAGAAATTTTGCACATTGCAAATTTAGCACATTTGATTTTAGAAGAAAATGAAATAGAAGAATCAAGAAAGAACTTACAAGATATTTTGAATTTTGCCAATATAGTAAAACAAGCACCAGTAGAAAATTTAGATATAACAATTGGTGCTAATGAAGCAAAAAATGTATTTAGAAAAGATGAAATAAAAGTATTTGAAGATAGAGAAAGTTTATTACAAAATGCACCAGATCAAGCTCAACATATGTTTAAAATACCAAAAGTAATAAACTAAAAATAAGGAGGAAAATAGATGGAAATAACAGAATTAACGGTACATGAATTGCAAGAAAAATTAGAAAATAAAGAGATAACCATCATAGACATAACAAAAGCTTATCAAAAACGTATAGCAGAAAAAGAAAAAGAAGTGCAAGCTTTTGTAACAGAATTATCAGAAGAAGCAATCAAACAATCAGAAGAATTGCAAAAGAGAATAGAAACAGGAGAAATAAAAGGAAAACTAGCAGGAATTCCAATTGGAATCAAAGACAATATTTGTACTAAAGGAATTAAAACAACATGTAGTTCTAAAATGTTAGAAAATTTTATATCTCCTTATAATGCCACAGTTATGGAAAAAATCAATGCAGAAAACATGATAAATTTGGGAAAATTAAATATGGATGAATTTGCTATGGGAGGTTCTACTGAACAATCATATTTCAAAAAAACAAAAAATCCATGGAATCTAAATAAAGTACCAGGTGGTTCATCAGGTGGAAGTGCAGCAGCGGTAGCAGCTGAATTAGTTCCATGGGCACTTGGATCTGATACAGGAGGATCTATTAGACAACCAGCTAGTTTATGTGGTGTAGTTGGATTAAAGCCAACATATGGATTAGTATCAAGATATGGGCTAGTAGCTTTTGCATCTTCTTTAGATCAAATAGGTCCAATTACTAAAGATGTAAGGGATGCAGCAATATTATTAAATGTAATTTCTGGGCATGATGAAAAAGATACAACATCAGTAATGCAAGAACAAAAAGATTATACAAAAGCATTAAAAAATGATGTTAAAGGATTAAAAATAGGAATTCCAAAAGAATTTTTTGGAGAAGGAATAAATAAAGAAGTAAAAGAAACATTAGTAAAAGCTATTGAAAAGTACAAAGAATTAGGTGCTGAAGTAGAAGAATTTTCTTTAGATATTGCACAATATTCACTAGCAGCTTATTACATTATTGCCTGTGCAGAAGCTAGCTCAAATTTAGGAAGATTTGATGGTATTAGATATACTTATCGTACACAAGAATATAAAAATTTAAGAGATTTGTATAAAAAATCAAGAAGTGAAGCTTTTGGACCAGAAGTAAAAAGAAGAATTATTTTAGGAACATATGTATTATCTTCTGGATATTATGATGCGTATTACAAAAAAGCACAACAGGTACGTACATTAGTAATGAATAAGTTTAATAAAGGATTTGAAAAATATGATGTTATACTAACACCAACTTCACCTACTGTAGCTTTTGATATAGGTTCAAAAACAGAAAATCCACTAGAAATGTATTTAGCAGATATTTGTACAGTTTCAGTAAATATAGCAGGTTTACCAGGAATATCTATACCATGTGGAGTAGATAAAGAGGGAATGCCAATTGGAATGCAATTGATTGGAAACAAATTTTGCGAAGAAACCATTTTAAATGCAGCATATACATTTGAGCAAGCGACTCAATTTAGAAAAAATTATAAACCAGAATTTAAAAGATAGAAAAGTGAAGGAGGAAAATAAATGGCAAGAGAAGATTATGAAGTAGTAATAGGGTTAGAAGTACATGCAGAACTTTCTACAAAAACTAAAATATTTTGTTCTTGTCCAACTAAATTTGGAGCAGAACCAAATACACAAACTTGTCCTATTTGCATGGCTATGCCAGGAACATTGCCAGTATTGAATGAAAAAGTAGTAGAATATGCAGTAAAAGCAGGGCTAGCAACAAATTGCGAAATAGCAAGAAATAGTAAAAATGATAGAAAAAATTATTTTTATCCAGACCTTCCAAAAGCTTATCAAATATCACAATTTGATAAACCACTATGTGAACATGGATATATAGAAATAGAAACAGAAGAAGGAAGAAAAAAAATAGGCTTAACTAGAATTCATATTGAAGAAGATGCTGGAAAATTAAATCATGATGAATTTGGAGGAGGAAGCTTAGTTGATTTAAACAGAGCAGGTGTACCATTAATAGAAATTGTATCAGAACCTGATATGAGAAGCAGTGAAGAAGCGGAAAAATATTTAAGAAAATTAAAATCTATTTTAGAATATATAGAAGTATCAGACTGTAAAATGCAAGAAGGCTCATTAAGAGCAGATGTTAACGTATCAGTTCGAAAAAAAGGAGAAACTAAACTTGGAACGCGTACAGAAATGAAAAACATGAATTCTTTCAGAAGTATGATAAGAGGAATTGAATATGAGATTGAAAGGCAAATTGATGTTATAGAAAAAGGAGAAAAGGTAGAACAAGAAACTTTAAGATGGGATGAAGTATCAGGAAAAACATTTTCTATGAGAGATAAAGAAGATGCTCAAGATTACCGTTATTTTCCAGACCCAGATTTAGTAGCTATAAAATTATCAGAAGAATATATTGAAAAAGTAAAAGAAAGTTTGCCAGAATTACCAGAAAGCAGAAAGGAAAGATATTTAAAAGAATATAAATTATCTGAAAAAGATGCTAAAATCATAACATCATCTAAATATTTATCAGATTTATTTGAAAAAGCAATAGAAGTATGCAATAATCCTAAAGCAGTAAACAATTGGATTATATCAGATATATCTAAAATTCTAAATGAAACAGAAATGGAAGCAATTGAAATACCATTTGATGCTAATCAATTAGGAAAATTAGTTATTTTAATTGATAAAGGAACTATTAGTTCAAGTATTGGTAAAAAAGTAATTGTAGAATTATTTGAGAATCCAAGAGATCCAGAAGAAATAATAAAAGAAAAAGGGTGGATACAAATATCAGATGAAGGAGCTATTCAAGAGGTAGTAGAGAAAATTTTAGAAGCAAATCCACAATCAATTGCTGATTATAAAGCAGGAAAAGATAGAGCTTTAGGATTCTTAGTAGGACAAGCAATGAAAGAAACTAAAGGAAAAGCAAATCCACAAATGTTAAACAAAATGTTCCTAGAAAAATTAAAATAAGGTCTTTTTGGGTCTTTTTGGGGACGGAGAAGGAAACTGTTGGTCTTTTTGGGGACGGAGGAGGA
>CAUWKC010000042.1:0-8831 GCA_963559365.1 uncultured Clostridia bacterium
ATATTTTGTCTGTATATCTGGTACTCCATCACTATTTGTATCTTCTGTCCAATTTAGTGTTTCTCCTTCTGGTATATCATATATTACTAATCCATTTGCTATTTTTTGCTCACTTGCAATTCCTGATACTGTAAATCCTCCTGGGATTGTTGCTGTAGCTGTTCCGTCTGAATAATTGTCTTTTTTAGTTTCTGTTGCAATTTCTCCTGGTTTTACTCCTTCATCTGCTGGTGGAACTACTCCTCCTGTACTTTCATATAATTCAGAATATAATATTTCATGATTTCCTTTTTTAGAAATAAAACTATTTTCTTTTACGTCTTTTACATATTCTTTTCCTGTTAAAATACTTTTTATAACACTATCATTTAAGTTTCCATCTCTTCCTTCTGTCATTTCTTTTGTTTGCCATCCTAAAATATCTACTTGTGCTCTTTCTTTTGCTTCTGCTATCTCTGTCTTAGTTTTTGATTCATTTGCTTGGCTTAATATTCCATTTTCTCCTGTTAGCATTGCTATTGTTACTCCTGCCAATATTAAAAGTACAATTATTGTTATTACTAATGCTATTAATGTGATACCCTTACTATTTATCATTCTTGTTTTCATTTAACAATTCTCCTCTCTTCATTTGTTTATTAAAGTATTTCCTTTTTGCATAACTTTAATACGTCATTTATATTGTATAAATAATAATGAATTAAGTCAATATATTGTCGATAAATATTTCAGTTACTTGTTGACATAATTTGCATTTCTGCACTTTTTTCTTCTCTACCTCAAAAAACATTCACAGATATAACTTTATTCATTATATCTGTGAACGTTTTCTTATATAAGTAAATTTAAATTAATTGTAAAAGATTTATAAAATGATATATCATTAATAAATTTATAGTTGAAAACATAATAAAAGCTATAATTGTTGTAGTTATTAATTTATGCTTTTTTACTTTTCTAAATAACTTACTTGTCCAACTTTCTTCTTTTATTTGTAATCTGTTTAATTTTGTATTATATCGAATTTGAAACACCTCATCTTTTGCATATTCCATATTTTTTCCCCCTTAATATTTTTTCTTTATATGTATATGCAACATTTTTAAAAATATTCCAAAATTCTTATTTTTTTAATGTTTCTGCTAATTCTTTTGTAATTCCTTTTACTTTCATTAATTCTTCTATACTTGCTTTTTTTATCTCCTCCACACTTCCAAAATGTTGTAATAATGCCTTTTTCTTAATTTCTCCAATTCCTTTTATTTCATCTAGTTCAGATTTTGTAATTTGTTTATCTCTTAATTTTCTATGATAAGTAATTGCAGTATCATGTACTGTATCTTGAAATTTAGTAATTTGGTTCATTAAGTTTTGTGATATTTCAAGTTCTTTTCTTTGTTCATCCATTAATGCTCTAGTTTGATGTTTATCATTTTTTACCATTCCAAAAACAGGTATATTTAGTTTTGCTTTTTTTACAGCAGTTTGTATTGCTCGTATTTGTGTTATTCCACCATCAGCCAAAATAACATCTGGTAATTTTCCAAATCCTCCTTTTGGATTTTCTATAGAATGTTTTAATCTTCTTGAAACAACTTCCTCCATACATCTTGGATCATCCTGTCCAAAAACTGTTTTAATTTTAAATCTTCTGGATAAATTCTTTTTAATAACACCATCTTGCATAACGCACATCCCTGCAACTGTATATTCTCCTGACAAATTTGAAATATCATATGTTTCAATTTTTCTTGGTAATTTATCTAGTTTTAGAATTTCTTTTAGCTCCATTAGAATTTCACTTTTGTCTTTTTCCTTATTTTCTAAAGTTACTTTGGCGTTATTTTCAGCCATCTCTACAAATCTAAGCTTTTCACCTTTTTTAGGCGATTTTATTTCCACTTTTTTACCTAAAATTGTGGATAACCATTGTTCTATTGCTTCTTTATCTTCTATTTCTTCTCTTATCATAATTTTATTTGGAATATTAGGATTATCTATATAATATTGCTTGATAAATCCTGATACTATTTCTTTGTCTTCCATATCTTTCAAGTCAGAATAAAAATAATGCTCTCTTCCAATCATTTTACTTCCTCTTACAAAGAAAATCTCAATACAAATTTCTAATTCTGATTTTGCAATTCCGATAACATCAATATTGTTTTCTGATATATTAGATACTTTTTGTTTTTCTGATATTCTTTCAATAGCTTGTATTTTATCTCTTATATATGCTGCTTTTTCAAAATCTAATTTTTCAGAAGCTTCTTTCATTTGCTTTTCTAATTCTTTTTTTAATTTTTCTGTTTTTCCTTCTAGTAAGTCTATAATTTCATCTATTTGTGTTCTATATTCTTCTTTTGTCACATATCCCATGCAAGGTGCTAAACATTTATTTATGTGATAGTTTAAACAAGGTCTTGTTCTTTCTTTTAAAATTTTACATTGGCGAATTTTGTATTTTTCTTTTATAAAATTTACCATTTCTTTAGCTGCTCCTGCATTAGCATAAGGTCCAAAATATTTAGAGCCGTCTTTTATAATTCTTCGTGTTAGGAATACGCCTGGATAGTTTGAAGTTAAATCTATTTTTATATATGGGTATGTTTTATCATCTTTTAATAAGACATTAAATTTAGGTCTGTTCTTTTTTATTAAGTTACATTCCAAAATTAATGCCTCTGCTTCGTTATCTACTACAATATATTCAAAATGATCAATTAAGCTTACCATTTTTTCAATTCTTGGTGTTTTATCTGTTTTTCTAAAATATTGCCTTACTCTATTTTTTAGTGAAATTGCTTTTCCTACATATATAATATTGTCTTCCTTATCTCTCATAACATAAACACCTGGTTTGTTAGGCAATTTTTTTAGTTCTTCTTCGATGTTAAACATATTGTCTCCTTTTATTCAATATAGCCAATATAAGGTAAATTTCTGTATTTTTCGTTATAATCTAATCCATATCCTATTACAAATTTATCTTCAATAGAAAATCCTATATAATCAACATCTAATTCCATAATTCTTCTGGATGGTTTTGATAGCATTGTTGCTATTTTTATGCTGTTTGGTTTTTTTCCTTTTAGATATTCTACTAGATATGTTAATGTTCTTCCTGTGTCTATAATATCTTCTACAATAATTACGTCCTTTCCCTCAATTGTTCCTTTGATATCTTTATTTATTTTTACATTACCTGTACTTTCTGTTCCTTGGTAACTAGAAACTTCCATAAATTCCATTTCAATGTTACATTTCATGTTTTTTGCTAATTCTGCCATAAACATAACAGAACCTTTTAAAATTCCAATAAAAACAATGTCTTTTCCTTTATATTCTTTTTCAATTTGTTTTGCCATTTCTTCAATTCTTTTTTCTAGTTTTGTTTTGTTGATTAATACATTAATTTCTTCCATTTCTATTCCCCTTTTCTCCACTATTTATATATAGTATACTATTTCTAAGCTGATTCGTCAATTTTATTTTTATTTTAAGTTTCTATTTTTTGAGTTAAATCACATTAGGTACTCACAAAAATTAAAAAACTGAAACTTAAATATTTTTATTTTAGTTTCAGTACTTTTTATTTATTTTTTATTAAAATATATGATTAAATGTTCAATTGTTTTTTTATCTTCTTTAGAAAGTTTTTCATATCCTGCTAATGAATAATTCAAACTTCTATTTTCTTCTACTTTCAAATATTCGCTAAAAATTTGGTCTAATGTTATTTTAAATAAATTACATATTCGTATTAATACTTCATAAGATGGTTTTGCTCTATCTTGTTCAATATCACTAATATATCTAACAGATACTTCTATATTCTCTGCTAGCCTTTCTTGTGTATATCCATTACTTTTTCTTATCTGTTGTAAATCTTTTCCTATTTTAATTGTGCTTGTTTTTCTCATTTTTATTACCACCTATTTATTTTTTATTTATATTATCAAATTTTTTAGTTTCTATAAATGAATTATATTCGTCTTTTATTGTAATTTATTTCCATTTTTATATTTCTTTTATATATTCTTTTAATAACTTATCTAATTGTTTCCTTTTTTCTTCTATTTTTTCTTTTCCTTCTTTATTTTTTATCATTTTTTTTAATTCTTCTAATGTTAAAGCGATTTTTTCTTTTAACATATTATTTTCACCTCTTTTTTATTTTGCTTTTTCCTTTTTATTTTATACATATTAGATAAAAAACATCAAAAATAAAGGTCATTTTCGTTTTTATATCGAAAATAACCTTTATTTTATTTTTTATTTTTTCTGTTGTCTTCAAATTCTTCCCAAGATTTGCTAAATTTATGTTCAGCAAACATATCTTTTAGCCCTGTAATTTGTTTTAGTCTAATAATTTCATCTAAATCCATTCCTAAATGTTTTGATATTTCTTTTTCTGTCCATCCATTATGAGTTAATGTTAATACAATATTAGACATGTCTATAATTTGATGTGTTCCTCTTGCTCTATTATGCCTTATTGTACTAGCCATACGGTTTTCTAAATCTTTATCTATAGTTACAACTGGTATTTGTTTTAAATCAAAATATTCTTTTGCACATCTATATCTATGGAATCCATCAACTACAATATATTTATCATTTTCTTGATCATAATATGTTACAATTGGTTGTGTATACCCATCTTCCTCGATTGAATGTTTTAATAATTTCATTTCTGGTGGTGCTACTTTATTTGGGTTGTAATCATTTGCTACTACTTTATCGATATCTACCATTTTTACATTTAATACTGGAAATTCTATTTCGCTCATAATTTCGCCTTCTCTCGTTTGCTTATTTTTTATAATAATACTTCTTCTTTTTTTTCTGTGTATATTGTTATGAAATTTTTATATTCATTTTCATCGTGAATTTTGAATCCACATTTTTTATAAACTTTTTTATAATAATTTGTTACTATACTATATGAAATATTAGTTTCTTTTTTTATTTCATTTAAAATATGTTCTAAGTATTTTTCTTTTGTTGTATAAATATTTTTTATTACATTTTTACTTACTGATACAAATGCCATGACTTTTTCTTTTTCTAAAAATATATACCATTCTTTACTATCATCATCATAGATTCTGTCATTTGTTTGTCTTTCTACTAATCTTGACCCAAAAAATTTTCCCATATATTGATAAAAATTTTGATGTTTATTTGTCATTTTTATTACCATTTTATTTCTCCTTTTATTACATGTTCTCTTGTATGATTCGTTGTAAAGTTTTGTCATCTGTTTTTGTTGATTTATTTAGTAAGTTGTCCCATTTATGAATAAGCTTCATTAGTTCTTCATTATCTGTTTTAGTTTGTGAAAAAGATAACCTTCTTAAATAAAAATCGTTTTTTTCTATTGCTCTTGCAATTCTTCTCCAAGAGATTGCTTTTTTCTGATTTTCTAATTTACATTCTGCTGTATCAGGGATTTCTTTTTCTGTTACTCCATATTTGTTTTTATACCATATCATAAATTTTTTGATTTTCTTGTAATAATGTATCATTAAATCATTATTATAAATTCCTATACTTTCTAATAAAAATACTGTATATTCTTGCCATGACATAAATTCTGGCTTGCACGATTTTATATTTCCTAGTGCTGTTGTTTTACAATAAATATTTCCAAAATTTACTCCATTTACTCTATTTAATATTTTACTCCATGTGTCATATTCTAATGCTTTAAATTGGTCTAATCCGTTTCTTTGGTCATCTCCATATGGTTGACACAATCTTTGTTCATAAATACTTACTCCATTTTTGTGCATTAATTCATAAATATAGTTAAATTTTAGGTCTAATTGACTAACTGCTCCCCATATATCTTCTGCTGTCCAATCATATATAGGATAACAATTATATACATCTATATGTCTTTCTCCTATTTTTAATTTTGTTGTCCAATTATATTCTTTGAATCTGATTTTTTTGTCTTGAAATGCAATAGTTCTAAAACGATTTATACTTTCATCTGTCCTAATACCTATCCCACATGCAACTTTCCCTTGATATTTTTCATGATACCAATTAGCAAATTGCACAATAAATTCTTCAAACTCCTCTCCTTTTCGAAACCATGGAAAAGGATTATTATTTATATTTATGCTATCTTCTGGCATTTTTCTTACCCACAAGTGTTTACTTTCTTCTTCCCAACAAATCCATTTTGGCTGTAAAACTGATACAGCATTTCTTAATGCCATCGGAAGTGCAATATGATAAAAATCTCTGATTTGCGATAGTTGTTTTAATTCTTCTATATGTTCTACAGTATGACGATATTGTGCTTCTAAATCGATGAATAAAACATCAAATTTTTTGTTCATTGTTTTAGCTACTTTGTTGGCTAATTGTACCATGACTGAACTATCTTTTCCCCCACTTACACTGAAATAAATATTTTCAAAATTTTCGAACATGATTTGCAGCCTTTCTATTGCTGCTTCTAATACATTTTTTTCTAGATATATTTTTCCCATTTTTCTCTCCTGTTCGGAATTATATCATTTTTACTACACTATGTAAAGTTTTGTTTTGTTTAAACTTTAAATAAAAAAAGAGACTTTTTTAAGTCTCTTTCTATGAATTCATATATTTATATTCTTTAATAATATTTATTTTTTGTTTACTAAATCTTTTAATGCTTTACCAGCTTTGAATACTGGAGCTTTTGATGCAGGTATTTTGATTTCTTCTTTAGTTTGTGGGTTTCTACCTTTTCTAGCTGCTCTTTTTCTTACTTCAAAAGATCCAAATCCAACTAATTGAACTTTGTCTCCTTTTTTTAGTGAGTCTGTTACAACTTCTACAAAAGCGTTTACTGATGCTTCAGCTGCTTTTTTTGTTTCTCCTGTTTTTGCAGCCATTGCTGCGATTAATTCAGCTTTGTTCATTTAAATTACCTCCTATAAGTTTTAATGGTTTATGTACTTTATTGCTTGAACATTGCAATAATGTACTTCTATTTACAATAATTCGCCATAAATACTGAAAATCCTTCTTTTTTTTACTTTATTTTAATAAATTTTTAGTTTTTCCAATACTTTACAGATTTTATTTCCTCCTGGCATCATTTGCATTTCTTCTTTTGAAAAAACTTTTAAAGCAATAATAGCTAGAGCATAAATGATTACAGCAATTATCATTGATACTATTGTAGCCAATTTTTGTGCCATTATTCCTGAAAGTGTTAAATAACTGAAATAGGAACAAATTCCCATAATTATTACTGCTATAATTGGTTTTATTACAAATTTTGAAAATGTTAAATCTAATTTTATATTTTTTCGTAAAGATGTAATTGCGATACTAAATGCTACTACATGACATGCTACTGATGCCCATGCTGCTCCATTAACTCCTATTTCTGGTATAGGAACTAAAATTAAATTTAAAATTAATTTTACTAATACTCCGACATCCTAATGAAATAGCTGGTATCATTAATTTTCCATACCCTTGTAATGCACCATTGATTGTTTGGTCTAATATAGTAAAAATTATAGTTAGCGAACTAATTTGTAATACCATTTCGCCCGCACTTGCATTAGGAAATAGTAAATTTAAAATTGGTCCTGCAAATAAAAACATTCCTACTGTGCAAGGAAGCCCTATTAACATTGAAGTCAATAAAGAAAATGAAGTCTTTTGAGTAATAGTTTTTTTATCTTTTCTTGCTTTTGCTGCTGAAATTGCTGGTACTAATGCTGTAGCAAAAGCCACATTTATTGATAGGGGCAAACTTGTCAACATATCTACTTTTCCACCCAATATTCCATATTGACTAATTGCCATATCTTCTGACATGAATTGTTTTAAGCTTCTTACTACTGTAAATGAATCTATGTTTTTATTTAATGATGACATTATTGCTGTTAAAGCTATTGGAATTGAAACCATCAAAATTCTTTTTATAATTGTAATAACTCTTTCGTATTTATAGTTTACTGTTGCCTTTATTTCTGTAGCTACTTCTGCTCTTCTTGTTTTGTAATATAAATATAGATATCCAAATCCTGCAAAAGTTGCAAAAGTTGTTGCTAATGTTGCCCCTCCTGCCATCCATTCTGTAGAAGCATTTGAAATAATAGCAATTATTTCTACTAATATAATTGTAAGTGTAGTTTTAAAAACTTGCTCTAAACTTTGTGACCTTGCAGTTGCTTTAATATTTTGTCTTGCATTAAAATATCCTCTCATAACAGAAGAAATAGCTACAAAAAATATAGCTGGTGATAATGCTACTAGTGTCATTTCCGCTTCTGGTATTTGTAACCACATATTTGCAATCATATTTGCTCCAAAGAAAAGCATCATACTTCCTACTAATCCAATCATAGCAAATGTTGCAAATGCTATTTTAAAAATTCTATGACCACCCTTATGGTCTCCTACTGCAATTCTTTCAGATACTAATTTTGAAATCGCATTTGGTACTCCTATAGATGAAATAGTAAGTAACATTGCATAAATTTGGTAACCTGCTGCTACTATTCCATTACCTTTATCTCCAAAGCCTTCTCTATTTGTTAGATATAATGTATATATTAGCCCTAATAATTTTATTAATACTTGTGAAAATATTAAGGTTATAACACCTTGCATAAAAGTTTCCTTTTTCGGTGTTTTTTCTTGCACATTCTCTTTTGCCATTTCCTCACTCCTTATTTATATTCCCTTTATTAATTTTACTTATTTATTATAAATTTAATTACTAAATTATGCAATACTTTCTAAAACATTTAAAGTCTTTTGGGGTCTTTTTTGGGACGGAGAAGGAAACTGTGGTCTTTTTTGGGACG
>CAUWKC010000043.1:0-7908 GCA_963559365.1 uncultured Clostridia bacterium
AAAAACTATTTATTGAATATTCAAAAGCATCTAAACTGTCTATGTCTGTTGTTCCGTCATCAAGTCTTTCGTCTGGCTTTTTATCATTCCATAATGCATCTTGAAATGCTTTTATTAACTTTGTATTTTTTCGTAATATAAATAATCTTCTTTGAGCCATTAATGTACTACTTAAAAATATCCTGTCATTTATTTTACCTTTTGAACAATCGTTTATTTGCACTGGCAAATTTTCTTTCTGGCATCTTCTTATTAATCCTAGTGTAATAACATTTCCTAACGCTCCATAATCACAAAAAGCATATTGACACTTATTGTATTTATAATAAACTCTTTTATAAAACTCTATAAATCTTTCATATATTTGTTCTGGGTCATATATCCCAGTTAAGTCCATTTCATCTAATTGATAAACTTTTCTAAAATTATATGTTATACCAGTTGCTACAAATTTTATCTTTGATTTTCCTGCTCCATAGTCAACTCCAATACTTACTATTGCTAATTGTTCTTCTACTTTATCAACTAAAAAGTTTTCTGTTTCGTCTGCAAATAACATATATATTGTTCCTTCGGCAGCTTTCCAATCTCCTAATATATATCTGTCAAAAAATACTGTACCTCTATATTCTGTTTCTAGATTTTCAAGTACTTCTTTTGCTAAAAATGGATTATCATACAAAGTATATTTTTGTTGATAAATATCAGCGTCACTATCAAGAAACTTTTTGAACCAATGACTTGGACCTTCTGGATTACAAGTACCATCAAATTTACTATAAGGTTTATCTAATCTTGATTTTAGCATTTGAAATACTTCTGGATTCCATGTTGCTATTTCATCACCATAACAATATTTAAAGCTTGCTCCTCTTATTTTATTTACATGTTTTATATTATCTGCACCTAAACAGTAACATTTTTCGCCAAATAAAAAAGCTGTATTATCTGATTTTATGTCAGATACCAACTCTGTTCCCCATATGATTTGTAATGGCTCTATTATATTTCTTTGCAACGTTCCTTTTGTATTTCCTAATATAACATTTAATCCTTGTTCATTAGCTACACTTCTTATTCTTTTAGGTATTACATAATAATCCAAATGTGTTTTCCCACTTCTTGTAGCTCCATATTTTACATTCCATCTATGGTTAGCATTATCTAAAAATTCCCTTTGTTTTGTAGAAAACATTAAATAACACCACCTATTCCTTTAAGTACTTCATCTAATTTTTCTAATGTTTCTTTGTTTGCTTCTTTATTTTCTCCTATTATCTCATTTAAATCTTTAAGCGCAGATGTCAAATCTTTTAATCCTTTTTTATCTATAATATCTATGTAAGATTTTATTTCTTCTTGTTCATCTATTGTTTCTTTGCTAGGTTTGTTTGTTTTATAATCATATTGTATTGTTTTAGTTTTCTTTTTGTTTCTTGCTAAATGCATATTAAGTTCATTATTAGCTTGTACTATTTTTTTTAATAACTCATTTGCTACATCTTTAATTTGAATTATTTTTTTTGCTTCTTTTTCGCTTTCTATTTCTATTATTTTTTCTATGATTTTGGTCGCTTTTTGGTCTTGTTTTAGTCTCTTTCTTTCCGTCCATCCTTTTGTTTTGGCTTTAGTCGTTCCATTATACGGTATTTCCTTACTTTTTATAAATTGACTTACACTTTTATATTCACTTGTTATATATTCTTTTTCTAACTGCTTCCAATCATATTTTGCCATCAACCTCCACCTACTTTTTTTATTTTCTTTTAATGTTTTATTTTCTTATTTTAAAATATCTTTCATAATTGGCTTTTGTTGTTTTGCCGTTGTTTTTAACGGTTTTTTGTATCCTTCTTGCTTATTTGCTCTGTCGTAAAAAGGACATCTTAATTTTCCATCTATTGTCCATGTTATATGGCATGGTTCTTCCGTTTTTTTATTGTTGTTCTTACAATTACTACATATATTTCTTTTATATGCTTCTAATATTGTTTCCATATTTTTTCCCTCTGTTTTCAAAAATAGCAAAACCCACTAGGAAGGTTTTGTTTGGCAAAAAAAGAATTTAGAAGGTTTTATATTAAAGAGCCTAGTATTTTAATATCAAAAAAAGAACCTATCGCATGATAAGTTCTTTCCATTTTATATCTTTTTGTTTTTCTGTTGATTAATTATCTAACTCGTAGTATAATATTTTTGTCCTCTGTTCTGACCTTTCCAATCAGTTAGGAGGTGAGTCTTAGTGAATAAAATAATTATGTTCGCAGTACTAATTGTTATTTATTTAATCTTAAAATTATTTAAATAATGATTGTACAAATGAAAAACTAGAGTATTCCCAGTACTCTAGTTTTTTCTTTGTCTTAATAAATTTTTTATTATGTTCGCTACAGATTATTCGACAAGCTTCGACAATGCTCTCTTATCTGTGTTCACATTATACTAGAGTTTTTATAAAAAATCAATACTTTTTGTTTATTTTATTCAACTTCTAGTGTTATTATACCACTTTTTTTCAATTTTATCAAATTTAATTGTAAAAAAGCAAATACAAGGGGCGTATTTGCTCTTTTCTTTCTTATTTCTGTCCTTAAAGACATTTTTACTATTGTTATTATACTATATATATTTATATATTACTAGGTACTATACTAGGAAATATTTAGGAACTTTTATATATTTGTCATTTTTAATGTTGCCTTTTTAACTATTTTTCTTATATATCTTCCTGAACATTTTCTACCACATATTCTCTCGTAATCATACTCTCCTATTTCTTCTGCTGTTTTTCCTTCTATGTAATATGCTATTAGTATTTCTCTCTCTTTATATTTTAATCCTTCTAGTCTGTCATTTACTGCTTCTACTTTTTCTCTTAAATCTCTGACTTCTTCTTCAAGATGTTTGATTTCATTTTTTAATTCGGTTCTTCTAATATCATTTTTTTCTATCTTGTCTAATACTTTGTTGCTTATTTTATTTTTACTATGTATGTCTTGATTGTTTCCATATGCTGTAGTTATATTTGTTTCTATTTCTTCACATCCTTTTAGTTCTAATCTTTTTGTTTTTAATTCCTTTAGTTTGATTTTTAATTTAGCTTTGTCTTCTTTATGTTCTTTTAAGAGTTTTATTAGTTCTTCCTTTGTCATAAGTACCTCCCTACTCCTCTAAAATCTCTTCTATACAATTTACGATCTTGTTGTAAGCTTCTTGTACTTCTCCTTCTGTATTTACTACTAGTGCTTTATATTTCTTTAAATCTCTTTTTAATATGTTTTTAACTCCTATAGGTATCATTTGTATCACTCCGTTTCTTTATCTTTTCTATGTTTTAAATAATCGCATATTTCTTCTACTACTGCATAAATAGTAAAACAAATTACTATTGTTATTCCAAAATCCATCTTTCTTTACCTCTCTTTCAAATATTTATATATTACTCACCTTTCACGATTTCTAAATATTTATTTACTAAATTTAACTGCATTCTTGCTTCTCTTTTTGTAATATTGTATTTTAATTCTTCTGTAAGTTCTATTTTATCTTTTGCTAACTTCTCTATTAGCTTTTGCTTGTCTGATTCTAGTTGTTGTATATATTTGTATAAAACTATATGATTATCAATTATTGTTTGTCTGTAATGATTTACACAATTATAAGTTGTTTTTTCATAATGTAATTCATCTTCAAAATATCTTTTTGCTTTTTCTATTTCTTCTTTACTTAACATTTGTTGTCCTCCTTAAAATTTTTTGATTATAGTTCCTTTTGAGTGTGTATAATTATCTATGCCTATTGTTTCGTTTATTTTGTATGCTTTCCCTCTTTGTATAACTTCGTTTATACATCTTTCAAATTCATCATTGCCATAAAATTCTTTTATTACATTTTTTAATAAATGATAATTCATTCTAGTGACTTCGTCATGAACAGCTTTACTTTTAATTTTTAGTTTCTTTAATTGTTCTTTCTTTTTTTCTAGTCCATACACTACTTGTTTCTTCCAATATAGTTTTTTCTTTTGCTCTTCTGAAGATAATGTTTTAAATTCTGCTAGTTGTCTTGACATGCTTTGAATATCTTTTCCAAGCTCTAATATTTGTTTATCTAATTCGCCTAAATTAAAACTAAATTCATGTTTACATTTTGGGCATGTTAATTGAACTTTTTTAACTTCCTCTATCATTTACTGTTTTCACTCCTTCCATTTATTCCTCATACCATTCACAATCTTGACAATCTACTAAACAACATTCTCCTGTTTCATCTTGTTCTTTTTCTATTTGCTCATAATCATCACAAAAGCAATTAAAAAAGTTACAATAACCTACCATTATTTCTTTTCTCCTTCTATGATATTTAATACTTCTAAAGCTAGGTTCCATTCTGAAAAATCTACTTCTTTTTGATTTTTAGAATTATATTTTCCTGCATTTTCTGTTGCTATTTTAGTTACAAACTCTGTTACTTTATCTAATATAGATTCTTTTTGTTCCAAATATTGTACTAACTTTCTTTTTCCATATTGTGTTAATCTATCTTGAAATAATAATTTTTTTAACTCTTCTATTTCTTCTTTATTCATTAGCTAGTCCTCCAAAAATCTTTCTATTGCTATCCTTGTTTCTTCTTTGTAAAAGTCTTGTATTTTGTCTTGTAAATATTCTAAAAAGTTTTTTAATTTATTTTGTCTCCTAAACTTTATATGAATTTTGTTCAAATTGTTCGTGTGTTAGTATTGTTTTAATTCCGTTATATTTATCAAAAAAATTAATATTACCTCTAATAAGTAAATGTCCTTTATTTGTAATAAAATCTATTTGTTCTCCATTTACATAGTCTCCACGCTCTATTAAATCTATTATATTATCAGAAAAGTTTTCAGTTGCTAAACTATCAAACCAGTCTGTTTCATATATTCCATAATATATTGCTTTTTTATTTACATTGTTTTCTCTTATACCTATTACTCTTACAATCTCCCCTGTATTTAATCTAGCATAATCGTCTTTTCTGATATTTTTTTGAACATAAAGTGCATAACCAACATTACTATCATATTTTTTTAAATATTCTTTCTTGCTTATACATCTATCTTTTATTTCTTCCACTGCTATTCCTCCTCTGTAGAATTATCTAAAATAAATTCTTTTACTGTTTCTCCTGTATATTTATAAGCTCTATCATCAATATACATTTGTGCTGGCAATTTTCTATTAGTTACTCCTATTAAATTTGTTTCTTTCCAAAATGTTTCATTGTCATTTACTCTTACTGCTTCACACCAAAATCCTTGTTTATTCCACCAACCAATTATTTGATATGGTTCTCTTGTAGAACATATAAAAATTGGTATTCCTGCCTTTTGTAAAAATAACATTAAATCTAATACATTTTTATTGTATTCATCGTAAATACTCCCATCTTGCCAACCTTTACTGTATTTATGTATCACTCCGTCAAAATCAAAACATACTGCGTGTCCTTTTTCTAATTTTAAATCTAATTTTTTTATTTCCATCATCTCTACTCCTTTTCTGCTTTACTTTTAAAGTATTGTTTTATATCTTTTATATTTCCTACTAAATGAATGGTTTCTTCATTATAACTACCTCTATAATTTGCTAACGAAATAGCTAGTTTTCTAATTGTTTCTGCCATTAAATCTATTTGTTTATCTTGTTTTTTTATTATTAAATCTTGTTTTAATAACTCACAATTATTTTCTCTATTATCTTCTTGCTCCAATAATTCTTCTAAAACTCTTATTTGACACTTTAATACAAATGCTTTTGTACTATTTTCTTCTAGTGATATTTCATATTCTTTTTTTAATTCTTCCATTTTTTCTTTTATTTTTTCTTTTTCTATATAATCAAATTCTATTCTTTTTCTTGAAGTTTCTTTCCCTAATTCATAAGCATTTATTGTCGTTCCGTTTAGCATTCTTGTTGCTTTTAATTCTTCATCATCTAAATCCATTTGTTTCATTCCTCCTCTATTTCTAAAATTACTTTGCTAGTTTTTCCATATTCAAATGTGTCTGTAAATCCTGTTACAAAGTTTCTGTTGTCATCTTTTAATTTTCCTGCTTTTACCATACTGTCTAATATGAATTTCTTAGCAAAACACACATTATCTAAATCTCTTCTTTTGTTTTCTTCTATCCAGATAAAATGTATTTTTATTGGGCTTTCATACTTTGGCAACTTGTTTATATAATATCCTATATCTCTATCTACTGTTTTTTTCATATTAGCTCCAGCATATTTATTTTTTCTACATTCATTTATATATTGATTTAAACTTGGTAGCCTAAATGGTATTACTATTTTCATCTTTTGCCTCCTTAAATTATTGCATCTATTGTTACTTGTCCATTTGCCAATATTCCGTTTAACCTATCTAAACTTATTTTATAATATTTAGGATCTATTTCTATTCCTATAAATCTTCTTTCTAATTCTTTGGCTGCTACACATGTTGTTCCACTTCCACAAAAACAATCTAAGACAATATCTTCTTTTTGGCTAGTATGCAATATATGCCTTTTTACTAACTCCAACGGTTTAATTGTAGGATGCTTATATTTTTCTTTATCCTTTTTATTTATAGGACTTTCATACCATTTACTTTTCAAGGTATAGCCATCATTTAGTTTTACTCCAGTTTCTCTAAAATATAAACAGTACTCTATGTCTGGTAAAAAAGTGTTATTAGTCATTGGTGTAGGATTACTTTTGTTCCAAGTGAGGATTTCAAACATACAATCATGACTTTTAAAAAAATTCATTATATCCAAAATTTGTTCTTTGCTACACCATATAAAACAATTTACTTTCTTCAGCACTCTTATAAATTCTGCCAAAATCTTATAATCTATTCCTTTTGTTATTCCTTTTAAATCTTCTTGTTTTAGCTTTTTTATTCTTTGTGATAATGCACTATTTGAACTTCCTCCATCAGCAAAAAGATAAGGAATGTCTGTGTAAATTAGGTCTATGCTTTTATCTGGAATACTTTGTATTAACTTATAACTATCTCCTAAAGTTATTGTATTTAACATATCCTCAAATTTCATATTTCTATCTCCTCCTGTATTCCTAGTATTTCTTTTATTCTTTCTATTGGTTTGTGCTAAGCTACATTTCTCTTTTCCCTCGAAAAACGGTTCTTCCAACAAATTACACCCTCTACATAGGTTATTTTTAATAGCTTTTGCACAGATTCCGTGTTAATTGTGGATATTTCATCTCCTACTCTCCATCTATTAATTTCCAAAATTCTTTTGCTCCATAATCGTCTATTAAAATTTTTCGTAGTTCCGTTAATTCTATTTCTTCCAAATCTTGAATGTTATGTTTATTACAAAATCTATCTGTCCCCATTTGGCAAGCTCCTGTTATAATTCTATATTGACTTCTTGTTACTTTTCCTGTTTCTTTTATTTTAGCAACTATCTCTGATACATCTACATCTTTTAACTTCTTAAATGTTAAATCTTCCATTGCTTTTTTTAACGTTTTTCCGTGAGCTGATATGCTATTCTCTACCACGCAATATCCTAAAGGTGTTTTATATATTGTTATATTATCTCTTTTCTTTATTGATTTTACATTTCCCCATAAAATATTATCAAAATATATGTAATTTCTTTCTTTGCAATAACCTATAACTATTTTATTTACATTTCTTTTAGCTCTTCCTGCGTCCATTATGTTTGTGCCACTTAGGTTTAAATTTCCTCCTACTGTTAAGTTATCTGGTAACTCTTTTATGTTTGTGTTTCTTAGGTCTAAAAATCCTCCTACTGTTAAGTTGTCTGGTAACTCTTTTATGTTTGTGCCACTTAGGTTTAAATTTCCTCCTACTGTTAAGTTATCTGGTAACTCTTTTATGTTTGTG
>CAUWKC010000044.1:0-7891 GCA_963559365.1 uncultured Clostridia bacterium
AGACAAATTTGACCTGTCCCTATTGTCCGAATTTAACCTGTCCCTGTTGTCCGCTGTTTAGCTTGAATAAAAGCTTGACAAAGTAATTGTGAATTGGTAAGATATACTTGAAACTTTGGTGAACGGAGGAAGAAATGTTATTATATCCAAATGCTTATTTTAATAAAGTAGAAGAAATAACAATTGAATTTTTACAGAAAAATAAAATAAAAGTGTTATTGTTAGATGTTGATAATACTTTAATTGATTATCAAAAAAAATTATCAGATAATGTTGTGGATTGGGCTAAAATGATGAAAGGTCAAGGGATTAAATTGTATATTTTATCTAATTCGCATCGTAGAGAGAAAGTGAAAACAATTGCCAGTAAATTAGATATTTCATATAAAAGTTTTGCTATGAAACCATTGAAAAGAGGTTTTTTAAAGATACAAAAAGAGATGAATGAAAAACCAGAAAATATGGCAATTGTAGGAGATCAAATTTTTACAGATATTATTGGAGGAAATCGATGCCATATGTTTACTATACTGGTTGATCCAATTGACAAAAAAGATTTTTGGTATACGGCATGGAAGAGACCAATTGAAAATAAAATAAAAAAAGAATTTTATAATAAACAAAGGAGAAATGAAAATGTATTTTAATGATGTACATATTGCATACTATTTAGTAGCAGGGATTGTAGGGTTAATAGTAGGACAGTTTGTAGATTGGGCTAATAAAAGATTACCAGAATATAAAAAAGTTTTTTCAAAAGATATTATACAGGAATACAAAATGAATTTTAAACCTAATTATATATTAATGTTGATTACAGCGATTGTTTACATTTTATTGGTATATAGATATGGTATACAAAATACAGTGATAGCTAATCTTGATTTGATTAAATTTTTGATATTAACACCTATGTTGATATCTGCATTTGTAATTGATTTTAAATTACAGATTATACCAAATCGATTGAATTTAACAATTTTTGAAGTTGGTTTTGTTTTTGCTTTTTTATATGGTTTATCAAATGTGGCTATTACTATTAATATGTTATTAGGTATGCTAGCAGGAGGAGGAATTTTTCTACTTATCACTCTATTAGGGGGATTATTTTATGGCAAAGAAGCTATGGGATTTGGTGATGTTAAGTTAATGGGAGCTTTAGGGTTATTTTTTGGATTATCTAATATAATAATAATTACTTTAGTATCTTTTCTAATAGGAGCTATTTTAAGTATTATTTTGTTAGCAACAAAAATTAAAAAATCAGATGAATACATACCATTTGGACCATTTATTGTCATTTCTACTTTTATTAGCATGTATGTACCATTTGAACAAATTAAAAATTTATTAATGCAAATTTTCACATTAGGGATGTATCAAGGATAAAATGGGGGATTAAATATGAATGCTAAGTTACAATGGTTAAGAAATAAAATGGCAAGCTTAGATTTGCAAGGTCTAATATTAACCAATCCAATTAATATACGTTATTTAACTAATATAGAAGCAGAAGGGATTCTATTATTGACAAGAAAAGAAAATATCTATATAACAGATGCTAGATATATTGAACAGGTTCATAGTATATTAACACTATTTGATGAAATTATTGTTTATGATGTACATGATGTATCTAAAGAAGATTACGAAAATTTTTTCTTGTTTTGTGAAAATGTAGGATTTGAAGAATATGATATTTCATATGCCAAGTATAAAGAATATATTAGAAAATTTAAAATTAATAATTTTGTAGAAACTGAGCATATAATAGAAAAGCAAAGAATGATAAAAGACCAAGAAGAAATTAGTAACTTAGAAAAAGCTTGTGAAATAACAGACAATTGTTTTAATTATATTTTATCTTATATAAAACCAGGAATGACAGAAAAACAAATAGCTAACGAAATTGAAGAATACTATAAACAAAGAACAGATGGATTAGCATTTGAAACCATTGTAGCAACAGGAGAAAACACTTCTAAGCCACACGCTGTGCCAACTAATAGGAAGATACAAGAAAAAGATATTATTACAATTGATATGGGATGTAAAGTAAATGGTTACTGTTCAGACATGACAAGGACATTTTTTGTAGGAGAAATACCAGAGGAAATAAAACCAGTTTATGATTTAGTTTTAAAAAATCAAGTACAAACACAAGAACAATATAAAGATGGAGCTAGTACAAGATTATTAACTAAAATGGTAGAGAATGATTTTAAGCTGTATGGTTATGATTTAGTTCATAGTTTAGGGCATGGAGTAGGTCTGGAAATACATGAAGCACCATATATTAGTTATAAATCAGACACACAATTAAAAGAAAATATGGTAGTAACAAATGAACCAGGAATTTATATACCAGAAAAATTTGGAGTCAGAATAGAAGATACAGTACAAATTACAAAATTTGGTTGTATAAGTTTAACCAAATCTGAGAAAAATTATATTATAATATAGTTTTGGCAATTTTGGGGACGGAGAAAAAAACTACCAATATCTTGATTTTTTTGGAAAAATGTAGTAAAATATAGAGCAGATGAATTTTGAAAGGAGAAATAATTATGGCATCAGTATATTCAGCAGGAGATTTTAGAAATGGAACAACCTTTGAAATGGAAGGAAACGTATACAGAATTGTAGAATTTCAACACGTAAAACCAGGGAAAGGATCAGCATTTGTAAGAACAAAATTAAAAAATGTAATCACAGGAGCAACATTAGAAAAAACATTCAACCCATCAGATAAATTTCCAGCAGCAGAAATTGAAAAAAAAGTAATGCAATACTTATATAATGATGGAGGATTATATTATTTCATGGATAATGAAACATATGACCAAATACCATTAAACGAAGAACAATTAGGAGATTGCTTAAAATACTTAAAAGAAAATATGGAAGTTACAATTTTATCATTTAAAGGAAATACATTTGCTGTAGAACCACCAACATTTGTAGAATTAGAGGTTACATACACAGAACCAGGATTTAGCGGAAATACAACAACAACTTCAGGAAAACCAGCTAAATTAGAAACAGGGTTAGAAATTCAAGTTCCATTATTCATAAATATAGGAGATGTTTTAAAAATAGATACAAGAACATGTGAATACATGGAAAGAGTTTAAGAAAGGTGATTAACAAAATGGGAAAATTAAAAAACGAATACAAAAGTTTTTTAGATGACATAGAAAAAAACATAAAAGATAAAGAAGACTTATCTTACATTAAAGAAAGATTTGCTTCTTTTTTGGATATTGTATTAGACCAAATGGATTACATTATGGAGTATAAAAAAGATGAAATTGAAAAATTAGAAAATACTCAAAATGAATTAAGTTCACAAATTGGTCAAATGCAACAAGTACTTGATAATATAGAAAAAGATATTTACGCAGAGGATGGATTTGATTTTGAAATTGTATGTCCTTATTGTAATTATGAATTTATTATCGATGTAGATGAAAACAAAACAGAAATAGCATGTCCAGAATGTCAAAATATTATTGAATTAGATTGGTCAGGAGACATTGAAGAAAATAATGATAAAGGATGTTCTGGAAATTGTAATGGATGTCATGAATGTGATGAAGATGACGATATGTAAAAAAAGAGTATAGAATGTGAATAAAATCACAAACTATACTCTTTTTACAATAATAGGAAATTATTATTTCCTTATTATGGTTAGACAAATGCTCTGCAAATGCCTAAAATCAAAGCCGCTATAGTGGAAATAGTTCCAACTATTAAAAAAGCGACGAGTCCACTTGCCAATATGCCATAAGAAGTGGAGTTTACTAAGAATATCAAAAAGGCAATGGCAAGTAAAAAACAACAGAGAAAAAATCTCTGTACTCCAATTTCTCCATTATGGAAGAAAAAAGAGTTTAGCTTATGACCGATTAATTTAATAACTCTCATAAGCCCTCCTTTCAAGTATGACTATTTAGTGCTTCTATATAATGGTAACATAAAATTGTAAAAAATTCAAATCAAATATGAAACTTAAATAAAATAATGTAAAGGGTTCACATATTTACCATCTATTCGAATTCCTAAATGAAGATGAGGTCCAGTTGAAGCTCCATTGGTTGGTTTGCCTTTTTCATCGTGATATTGATTTCCTTTTACACCATAGACATAGCGTGGACCTACATTTCCAATGACTTGTCCTTGTTTAATTTTATCACCAACTTTTACTATAAAATTAGGATCGCAATGACAATAGCTAATTCGATAATTTTCAAAAGAAAGAGTTATAGTATATCCACCAGCTCCTAAAAATTGACGAAAAGTTATTTCTCCATCATGAACAGCTATTAATTTACTTCCTTGAGGAGCAGGAATATCAATACCAGAATGATAAGAAGAAGCACCGAGAAGTAGGAGAATTGCGCTTACCAAAAAAAGAACTAATTTTGGTATAACCAGGAATAGGCCAAACAAATCCATTAGGGTTAAAATCAAGAATTTCGGAAGGATATTCTGTAGCTTGGGATAAATTTCCATCATATAAAATAGGTCCAAAGAAAATAATAATGAAAAATAATAGAAATAATACAAGTAGATAAAAAATTTTAAAGTTTTTAAAAATAAAAATCACCTCTAAATAAATAATAAAAACCTTCAATGTTTTAGCATTAAGGTTTCCACAATTGGCAGGGGTAGTAGGATTCGAACCCACACAGGCGGTTTTGGAGACCGATGTGCTACCATTGACACTATACCCCTATATTTATTTATAACGATTATAATAATAACACAAAAAGAAAAATTTAGCAATAATTTTTTTAAAAAATTGACAAAAAATATATTTAATGTAATAATAAAATATGATAGGAGGTATAATATGAAGTATAAAAATAAGGTAAAAAAGCTCATAGAAAGAGGAGCTAATCCAAAATTATTTGAAATGCCAGCAATAGCTGAAAGAATTAAAAATACAGAATTTTCACCAGATTCTGTAAAAATTAATTCTGATGGAACTTTTGATTTTGGACGCTATAGTATGAGATATTTAGATATGAAAGAAAAAGAATGTGTTTTAAGTTTATATTTGAGCGAAGATGATAGGGGAAGTACATTTAAAATAAATAAGTATGGAATTGAAGTAGAAATGTCAAAATCTTATGATACAGGAGCAATATTTGATTGTGGAGTTAGCTCATTAAATAGAGAAGATGGAGCAATATTTTATGATTGTATCCATAATACAATTCATAGATTTAAGAATAAATATTTTGACGTGGGAGATTGGGAAATAGATTCTGAATTAATCAATGTATCTGATAAAAATGTAGATAGAAAAGAAATATTAAAAACTTTAGAAGATAATATAAAAAGGATAACAGCAGAATATCCATTAACGGCTCCATATTACGAAGTTAATAAAGATAAAATCTTGGAAAATATTTGTGTAGAAACAAATCAAGAATACAGAAAAATGAAAGATGAAATTGAAAAAATGAAGGATCAAAATGAAAAATTACAATATATGTTAAGTAAAGCATTAAAATTTGTTGAAAATATTAGGAATAATAAATTAGGAAAATTATTTTTTGGAAAACAAGCAAATGAAATTTTAGGAGAAAAAAGAAGTTCAAAAAATTTTCCAGAAGAAAGATAATTAATATATATAGTAATGTAAAATTTATATTTTAATAAAAATAATAAAAAAGGATTGACTTTTAAAAAATTGGGTAATATAATATATAAAATTAAATAATTACGGTGAAGAAGAAAAAATATGAAACCATTCATTTAAAGAGAGTTAGTGATGGTGAAATACTAACAATGAATGCATATGGGGAGCTTCAGAGTAAAATTGTAAATTAAGGTGCTTAAAATTTTAAATTTTAAGAATTAGGGTGGAAACGCGGAAAGAAACTTTCGTCCCTAGCGCATGTGGCTAGGTTTCGAAAGTTTTTTTGATTGGTCTTTTTTGGTCTTTTGGGGTCTTTTTTGGGACGGAGAAAAAAATGACCATGAAAAAAATAGAAAGTTACATGTAAAAAATATTAAATGGTCATTTTTTTCTCCGTCCCAAAAAAGACCCCAAAAGACCAAAAAAGACCCAAAAAGACTAAAATATTGAAAAGGAGGAATTGTTATGGTAAAATCAATGGATACCATGGTAGCACTTTGTAAGAATAGGGGGTATATATATCCTGGTTCTGAAATTTATGGAGGATTAGCAAATACTTGGGATTATGGTCCTCTAGGGGTAGAGTTAAAGAATAATGTTAAAGCTGCTTGGAGAAAAAAGTTTATTCAAGAAAATCCTTATAATGTTGGATTAGATGCAGCTATTTTAATGAATCCAACTACATGGGTAGCTTCTGGGCACGTAGGAGGATTTTCAGATCCATTAATTGACTGTAAATCTTGTAAAACAAGACATAGAGCAGATAAAATGATTGAAGAATGGGCACATGAAAACAAAAGAGATATGATTGCAGATGGAATGACAGATGAGCAAATGATTGCTTTTATGGATGAAAATGGAATAAATTGTCCAAACTGTGGAGCACATGATTTTACAGATATTAGAAAATTTAATTTAATGTTTAAAACATTTCAAGGTGTAACAGAAGATGCAAAATCTGAAATTTATTTAAGACCAGAAACAGCGCAAGGAATTTTTGTTAATTTTAAAAATGTTATGAGAACTACTAGAAAAAAATTACCAATGGGAATTGCTCAAATAGGAAAAGCTTTTAGAAATGAAATTACACCAGGAAATTTCACATTTAGAACACGTGAATTTGAGCAAATGGAATTAGAATTTTTCTGCAAACCAGGTACTGATTTGGAATGGCAAGAATATTGGAAAAAGTTCTGTAAAAACTGGTTATTGAATTTAGGAATGACAGAGGAGCATATTCGTTTAAGAGATCATTCACCAGAAGAATTATCACACTATAGCAATGGAACAACAGATATTGAATATTCTTTTCCATTCGGATGGGGAGAATTATGGGGAATTGCAGATAGAACTGATTATGATTTAGGAAGTCATATGAAAGTTTCTAAAGAAGATTTTAATTATACAGATCCAGAAACAGGAGAAAAATATGTACCATATTGTATAGAACCATCTGTAGGAGCTGATAGAGTTACTCTAGCATTTTTATGTGATAGTTATGAAGAAGAAGAAATTGCAGAAGGAGATACAAGAGTAGTATTACATTTACATCCTGCATTAGCACCATTTAAAGTAGCGGTTTTACCATTATCTAAAAAGTTATCAGAAAAGGCAGAAGAAGTGTATGCAAAACTATCTAAAAGTTTTATGTGTGATTATGACGAGGCAGGTAGTATTGGTAAACGTTATAGAAGAGAAGATGAAATTGGAACACCATATTGTGTAACGATTGATTTTGATACATTAGAAGATGATACTGTAACATTAAGAGATAGAGATACTATGGAACAAATCCGTTTAAAAATTGATGAAGTAGCAGAATGGGTAGAGAAAAAATTAATATTTTAATAATTTGCATATATTGAAAGTATAGAAAATCATTTATTGGTTTCTATACTTTTTTATTTCTACTAAATTAATTATGTCAACAAGTAACTAAAATAATTTTTGATAACATGTTGACTTAATACATAAATATATATAAAATAATAATAACGAATTAAAGTTATGAAAAATGGAAATACTGTAATAACAAATGAAGAGAAGGGAATTGTTAAATGAAAACGAGAAAAACAAGTAACAGAGGAATAACATTAATAGCATTAGTAATAACAATAATTGTACTTTTAATCTTTGCAGGAGTAACAATAGCAATTCTAACAGGGGAAAATGGCATATTAGCTCAAGCAAGTAAAGCAAAAGAAAGAACAAACAAATCTCAAAAAGAAGAAGAATCAA
>CAUWKC010000045.1:0-6163 GCA_963559365.1 uncultured Clostridia bacterium
CATCAGCTTGGAAGGCTGAGGTTCTACCATTGAACTACACCTGCATATTAAATTATAGAATTTACAAGAGATTGTGGAGCAGGTAGTGGGAATCGAACCCACGTCATCAGCTTGGAAGGCTGAGGTTCTACCATTGAACTACACCTGCAAAGTTTTCCTCTTGACAATTATAGATTATAAAGGTTTTTATTCCATTTGTCAATACTTTTTTTAAAAAAAATTAGTTCTTTTTATCTATATCTTTCTTTTCGTTGTGATACATTATTTTTCCTTATTGTTTTAGGGTCTATTCCTTTGACTTCTACTCTTGGTACATTTGGTAAACGTCTCCTATTGCTTAAAAATTTCTTTTCATCTTCTTTTACACGTGTTTGAAATATTTTAGCCATTTTTAAAATATATTGGTTTGCCAAATCTTTATCCTTAGGAACAATCATCACTTTTCCCTTTTTCATTTCTTTTTGATATTTTATCATTTCTTGTATTAATTCGAAAGGAGCATTTCCCATAATTGCAGCAATCATATTATCCTCTATTGCTGCTTTAAACATAGATATATCATTATATCCATTCCCTATACAAATATAACCATATTTAGGTTTTAATTCTTCTACAATTGCTCGAATAGCTGCTCCTTTATTTATATTTTTTTGTGCAATATCTAATCTATAATTTTGGTCTTGTTTTTTTGGAAACTTAGTAACATCCATATCAGTCCAATAATCTAATTTACTGGCAAATTCTGCACTTTGTTTCATTTGTTTTTCTGTACCAGCTAATGTTATTTTTGTAATATCTTCTGTTTCTTGTATTGCCTTGCATATATCATCATATGATTTTACAGTTTCCTTCTTTTTATAATAATTAATTACATCTTTTTGTCTTGATGTAAATATATTTTCTCCATTTGTGTAACGAATTAAATCTGGATTTCCTCCATTTTCTAAAAAGTTTTCTACTATTTTTATTACTTTATCATGTTCTAATTGTTTTTTTATAAGAAATGCCTGTTCTCTTGGAGAATAGACCACAGCTCCATTATCTCCTGCAATAAGCTGTGGCATTTTTATATTTTTTTCTTTCAATGTTTCTTCTATGTCTCCTACAGTTCTTCCTGTAATAGGAATTACTCTTCCTCCCATTTTTTCAACTAAACAAAAAATATCATTTAACTGTTTATCTTCTAAGTTTAATGTTCCGTCTTTATCGACACCCATAATAAATTGAAGTGATTTCATTTCACATTTTCTCCTATAAACATGCTTTTACTAATCCTACAAATAGTGGTGCTGGTTTATTTGGCCTTGATTTTAGTTCTGGATGGAATTGACCAGCAATAAAATAAGGATGTTCTGGTATTTCTACCATTTCTACTAACATTCCATCTGGTGATGTTCCTGAAATTTTTAATCCTGCTTTTTCTAATTCTTCTCTATAAGCATTATTATATTCATAACGATGTCTATGTCTTTCTGATATTTCTTTTGTACCATAAACTTTACTTGCCAATGTTCCTTCTTTTATAATACATGGATAAGCACCTAATCGCATTGTTCCACCTTTTTTATCAACACCTTTTTGTTCTTCCATAATATGTATTACTGGATTTGTTGTAGTTTCACTAAGTTCTGCTGAATGAGCATCTTTTAAGCCTAATACATTTCTAGCAAATTCTACAACTGCCATTTGCATACCTAAACAAATTCCTAAAAATGGCACTTTATTTTCCCTTGCATAACGAATAGTTTCAATTTTACCTTCAATTCCTCTGTTTCCAAATCCTCCTGGTACAACAATACCATCAATTTCTTTTAATACTTCATTTACATTTTCTTTTGTTACTGTTTCAGAATCAATTAGATGTATTTTTACTTTAACATTATTGGCAAAACCTGCATGATATAAGCTTTCCATAACAGAAATATAAGCATCTTCTAGTTTTACATATTTTCCAACAATTGCTATATTTACAATTTTGTCTTCTGGAATATTTCTTATATTTTCAATCATTGCTTCCCATTTGCTATTATCTGGTACATAATTTTCTAATTTCAAGTGATTACAAACTTCTCGCGCTAACCCTTCTTCTTCTAGCATCAATGGAACTGCATATAAAGAATCTGCTGTTTTATTTTGTATAACACTTGTTTTTCTTACATTACAAAATAGAGATAACTTTTCACGAATACTGTCTGGTATATCAGTTTCAGTTCTACATACTAATATATTTGGTTTTATTCCAAAACTTTGTAATTCTTTTACTGAATGTTGTGTTGGTTTTGATTTTATTTCATTAGAACCATATATGTATGGCAGTAAAGTAACATGAACATAAATTACATCTTCTGGATTTTTTTCTAAACCTACTTGACGAATTGCTTCAATAATAGATAATCCTTCAATATCTCCAACAGTTCCACCAATTTCAGTAATAACAATGTCTGTATCAGTATTTTCAAATCCATAGATTTTTTCTTTAATTTCATTTGTAATATGAGGAATTACTTGTACTGTTTTTCCTAAATAATCTCCTCTTCTTTCCTTCTCAATTACGTTTTGATAAATTTTCCCCATAGTTATACTAGAATTACGAGTTAGATTTTCATTTATAAATCTTTCATAATGACCTAAATCTAAATCAGTTTCTGCCCCATCATCTGTAACAAAAACTTCTCCATGTTCATATGGATTCATTGTTCCTGGATCAACATTAATATATGGATCAAATTTTTGAATAGTTACTTTATATCCTCTATTTTTTAATAATCTCCCTAATGATGCTGCTGTGATTCCTTTTCCTAATCCTGATACTACTCCTCCTGTTACAAATATATATTTCGTATTCATGTTTTTCCTCCTTGTTATAAAATAAAAAAAGATTAAAAAAATCCCCTTTTCAAATTCGGTTTTTTTTTAATCTATTATTAGTGTACCACCTTTTTTTTCTTTTTTCAAGTTTTTTTGCTATATTTTTTATATTTCTTCAACATCTATTATTATAATTTCCATATTTAAATTTATCATTCCTACTATTCCTATTACATCTTCTTTTTCAAGCTTTTTATAACAATAATCTGCCAATTCATTATAAGCTTTTATTTTTATTATACTTTTGTTCTCTAATTCTAATTTAAATCTTGCTATTGATATATTTTTACTGTTTAAAATAAAATCAAATTGTATATCACTTACTATCTTTCCTATAAAAAAACCTAAATTCATTTATTTTCCTCTGTTTAATTCTTTTATTTTGTGTAAAATAAGTATATTCAAATTATTTCTAATTTTACTAACACTTATTTTACTGATACTTTTTTACCTTTTACGGAAGGAATAAATCTCTTTAATACTAATACTTTTACTGTATATATTCCTTAAAATATATAACCTGAAATTTGTATTAGAGTGTGGGGCGGAAAGTTTTGTTGCTGTTGGCATTGCCATTGTTGCTGTTACGTTTGCTAGCTATGTTGTTGCTGTTCTTGTTGTAATTGCCTCCACGATTAAGAAACGGATTGCTATTCTCTATTTCGATTTATCCCTATTTCTTATTTTCTATATAAAATAATTTTTCTAACAAATTGTTTACATTTGCATATTTTATATATCCTAAATGTCCTGATAAATATTTTTTAGCTTCTTTACTTGTCATATTCCCTTGTCTTATTTCTGCTTTCAAATGTTTTATTTTTTTCTTTAATTTTCTTTTTCCCTTGTCTCGTATCTTCATTCTATATTCATTTATTTTATACCCACAAAAGTTCACTCCTTGTTTGTTTTTAAATATTTGTGTTTTTTTATTTAATTCTAGTTCTAAATTGTCTTTTAAAAAAATTTTTATTTTATTTAAAATTTCTTTTGCTTCCTTTTTTGTTTTTACCATTAAAACTGAATCGTCTAAATATCTACAATAATATTTTATTTTCAATTTGTGTTTTATATATTGATCTGCTTCATTCAAATATATATTTGCAAACATTTGTGAAGTATAATTTCCTATTTCTAGTCCTTTTTCCCTTTTTTGTGCAAAAAGTATTTCATTTATTAACCACAACAAGGTTTTATCTTTTATTTTTCTTTTTAGTATATTTAATAAAATATTTTTATTTATACTGTCAAAATATTTTGCTATATCCATTTTTAAGATATAATATTCTCCCCATATCTTTTTACAATGTTTCATTTTTTCTTGCACATATATTGCTGATTTATGCATTCCTTTATTTTTTATACAAGCATAAGAACTTGAAATAAATTGAGGTACAAATGCCGGTTCTAAAAAATTATCTACTATCCATCTATGTACTATTCTATCTATATATCTTGACTTTTCTATTTTTCTTAGTTTCGGCTCTGTTACATAAAATTCTGTGTATCCTCCATGTTTGTATGTTTTATTTTTTAATTTTCCTAACAACCACATGATATATTCTTCTTGTTTTAAATTAAATAATATTATCTCTTTTTTATACCCTTTTCCTTTTCTAGATTTTGTATGTGCTTCCATTAGTTTTTCATAGGTCAAATATTTATCAAACTTATTCCTTATTGTTTTTGGCATAGTATTTTATGAGTCCTCCTAGTATTTTTCCAAGTTCATATATGTGTTCCATTGATACCTTGAATTTCTTTTCATCTACCCATCTATTGTTTTTCATTATTCGTAGATAAATTCTTTGTGTATTTAATTCTGCATCTATTTTGTTTAAATACTCTAAAATGTTTTTCTTTTCTATTTTTGATATCATCATTATATTTTCTAACATTTTATATAAACTTTGCTTATATTCTGTTCCTATACTAAATTTTTCTATTCGAGGCAATTTAAAAATTATTTGTAACATGTACTCTACGTATTTTTCTGCTTTAGGTATTAATTTTAATTTGTTTTCTTGTTCTTTCTTATAATCCATCTTTTTGCTCTTTTTCATACAATTTTACTATCGCCTCTCTATATATATCTTCTTTTTTATAATATTTTCCGTTGTGTTTACATTCATAACAATTTAGTTTTTCTTTCTTTATTTCATTTTTATTTTTTCCTTTATAACTTTCTATTATCTCTAATTCTTTCTTTTCTTTATCAAAATAGAAAATTACAAATCCATATTTTTTTTGTGATAATAATTCTGTATATTTTTCTAATGATTGTATTGGAAATCCTACTTTACATACTTCTGTTTTAAAACAACTTACTTTTAATCCTAATATTTGATTTAAAAGTACTGCATCTTTTCCTACTGCTATATAAAATTCTCCTGCATTGCAAAATACAATTCTTCCTTTTTCTCTTTCTTGTAATATTTCCATCATTTGACTAAATCCCATTTTCTACCACCTTCTTTTTTTATTTTTCGTGACATTTTTTGTGCTTGCAAAAGCACAAAAAACGCCACGTTAGTGGCGCCACGTTAGTGGAAATTTTCTTACGTCTCCTAAATACGTTCTTCGAACATATTTAGAAAACGATTGAAAATTTCCTATATTAACGTATCTTCGATTCGTTAATTACTTATATTCTAATTTTTCTATATTAAAACTACTTTAACGATTTATTATAATTTTGGTTTTCACAGCATTCAGCTCTACATTATATAAAGTGTGGGGCGGAAAGTCTTGAAGCTGTCGGCACAGCCATCGAAGCTGTGACGTATGCTAGCTATGCTGTCGCTGATCTCGAGGAGATTGCCTCCACGAAAAAGAAACGGATCGCTAGTATTATTTTTTTCTGCTACATATTCATTACAATTACCTTCTAAATCATATATGTTTTGCACTTTATCATTATTATTTTTTCCTGAATTTGCTTTACTTCCTGTATGTCTTGTTTCATCATACTTTGTTACATTAAATACTTTTCCTGTAGCATCATTTTTTCCATCAACAAAGTGCATTACCATATCCCATTGTATTCCTGAACTCATTGCACTTTTTACTATATTATTATTATACATTCTCTTTGCCATTTCTTTAAATTCTATTTGCGGTTTTTTTGTATATACTGTTACATTTTGTTTACTTACTACTGTTGTTCCATCTGCATCTTTTCCTGCTTCATATCTTCCTACATAAAACCCATTATATTTTAACACACTTTCTCTTTCTGCTTTTTCATTATTTTCTGCATTATCTTCTCCTTGATTTATTCCTTCTGGTAAATATC
>CAUWKC010000046.1:0-5928 GCA_963559365.1 uncultured Clostridia bacterium
TCATAATTCTGTGGATAACATTTCTGAATTTTTCAAAAAAAACCGAAACTTAAAAAGCTTGCAAGTATTGAATAGTTAAAAAAAATAGTTTATAATACTAAAGAAGAGTGGTGAAGAAATGAAAAGTCCAGTAGAAAAAAATAAAGAATACATAGTAGAAATTATAGATAATGGATTTGAAGGAGAAGGAATTGCAAAAATAGAAGATTTTACTATTTTTATTCCTAATGCTTTAAAAGGAGAAACAATAGAAATTAAAATTGTAAAAGTATTATCATCATATGCATTTGGAAAAATAATGAAAATTATTTCAACTTCAAAATATAGAAAAGATAATGATTGTAATACATATAAAAGATGTGGTGGATGTAGTTTACGTCATGTTAATTATAAAGAAACATTAAAAATGAAACAAAATTCTGTACAAAGTTTAGTAAACAAAACACTAAAAAACAAAATACAAGTACAACCAGTTTTAGGGATGGAAAATCCTTATCATTATAGAAACAAAGCACAATATCCAGTTGGTGTTGACAAAGATGGAAATCCAGTAATGGGAACATTTGCTAATAGAACTCATGAAATAATACCAATTCAAACTTGCCTTATTCAAAATAAAAAGACAGAGGAAATTGCAAAATTTATATTTGATTATGTGGTTAAAAATCATATTAGTATTTATAATGAAAAAACAGGAAAAGGATTATTGAGACATATTGTAACTAAAATTGGGGTCAAAACCAATCAAATTATGTGTATATTAGTTATAAATGGTAAAGAAATTCCAAAAGAAAAACAATTTGTGGAAAAACTTTGTAATAAATTTCCAGAAGTTAAAGCAGTTATAAAAAATATTAATGAAAAAAATACTAATGTTATTTTAGGAGAAAAGAATATTAATTTATATGGAAAAGGCTATATTGAAGATAAATTAGGACAATATACTTTTAAAATATCACCTTTATCTTTTTACCAAGTAAATCCTATTCAAGCAGAAAAATTATACCAATTAGGAGTAGAAGCTGCTGAAATAGGGAATGAAGATATTGTATTTGATTTGTATTGCGGAATAGGGACTATTTCCTTATTTATGTCTCAATATGCTAAAAAAGTTTATGGAATTGAGATTGTAGAGGAAGCAGTAAAAATGGCAAAACAGAATGCTTTGTTGAACCATGTAACAAATACGGAATTTATTGCGGGTGATGTAGAACAAGTTTTAGATAAACTTATTCATAAAGATAATGTTATTCCAAATGTTGTTATGGTAGATCCACCAAGAAAAGGATTAGATAATAAGTCTATAGAAAATATTTTAACTATTCATCCTGAAAAAATTATTTATATTAGTTGTAATCCAGCAACTCTGGTAAGAGATTTATCTAAATTGGAGGATTATTATAATATTGAAACTATAAAGCCTGTGGATATGTTTCCTTTTACATCACATGTGGAGTGTGTGGCAGTATTGCATAGAAAAAATTTTGAAAAATAATGTTTTTTAAAAACTAACACAAAAATAAATTAAGGAGGAATAAAAATGAAAATATTAATTATTTGTAGTAAAGCTTTTTATAAAGATATAGCGCAAATAAAAGAAAGACTAGAAAATATGGGGCATGTAGTAGAACTACCAAATTCGTATTATGAGCCAGATGCTGAAAAGAAAAGTTGGGATTTAGGAAAGAAAGAACATGCAGAATTTAAAGCAAGAATGTTTAGAATGAGTGAAGAAAGAATTGCTACAATGGATGCTGTTTTAACACTAAATTTTGATAAAAACGGAAAGAAAAATTACATAGGAGGAGCAACATTTATTGAAATATATGAAGCTTTCATGAAAAATAAAAAGATATATTTATATAATGATATTCCAGAAGGAATGTTGTATGACGAAATATCAGGATTTTCGCCTATAGTGATAGATGGTAATTTAGATTTAATAAAATAAATATATATAAATGAGTGAAAAGTTAAAAATATAAAAAAAGTAATATTGATTGTTTTGTGAAGTCTTAGAGACATAAGGAAAATAATGATTGCGTAAAAAAATAATAAAAAATTTTGAAAAAAAGCTTGACAAGTATATGAAAAATTAGTATAATAAATCACGTCGAAAGACGAAATGGTCGCTTAGCTCAGCTGGGAGAGCATCTGCCTTACAAGCAGGGGGTCATAGGTTCGAGCCCTATAGCGACCACCATCTTTTTATGGCCCGGTAGTTCAGTTGGTTAGAACGCTAGCCTGTCACGCTAGAGGTCGACGGTTCGAGCCCGTTCCGGGTCGCCATTTTTTTTATAAAAATATGGCGATTTATTTATAAGCCTTGATAGCTCAGTCGGTAGAGCAAAGGACTGAAAATCCTTGTGTCCCTGGTTCGATTCCAGGTCAAGGCACCAAAAAAGCGAACAGAAAATTATAAAGCTTTCTGTAATATCTAAAAAATTTGAAATTGGAGTAGTTTTTAGTAGACTACTTCTTTTTCATTCTTTATAGAAAGTATATTAGATATTGCAATACCACTTTGTTCCATATTACTACTATCCAAATGTGCATAGATATTTTCAGTAGTATTATCCTTAAATTTTGCTTTTTATGTAAAATTATAGTATAATAATAGTAGATTAAACTTTTTAACTCCGTTTTCCATCAGGGGTTGACATTATATTAAAAATAATTTTTTAGGAGGATTTCATTATGACAAAGAAAGAAGTTTTACGGAAAGTTTTGGGAGTTTTCTTTTGGTTATACTTTTTTTACCTGACAGCGAAGTTGTTACCTGGTAAAGCAGATTATTTTACTTCTGCATGTATGTTTCTTTGTTGGTCTATATTGGCTTTAAAATTAATTTTATTGGCTTTAAACTTAATTTTGATTATAGTTTTAAAAATTGAGATTAAAGTTAAAGCCTATAAATTATACAAATTTCTGGTAAAAGGGTTTGAATATCTGCAAGCTGTTCACAAAGTACGGTATAAATTGTACTTTACAGGGGACAAAGAGAAAATTGAAGAGTATTCAACAGAAATTGAAAGATGTGGCAGAATTATATTAAATGTTGGAGAATATGAAGTCTCTAATAATTTATTTAGTAAAAAACAAGTCAATGAGATAATAGAGATACTTGACCAGACTAAAGAGATAATGACAAAGGATTAAATTCCCAAAAAAGGTAAAGAAAAATTTCTTTACCTTTTATTTTCTTTATTTATTTCCATATTATTTCCATATCTTTTAATTTTTTGAGTAGTAGTTTTTTCAAATTCTTTATCACGAATACCAAAACTTTTAATATGTTTATAATTAGGTAATTTTTTATTCACACTAGCCACAGCATCAGAAACGATTTTCCAAATTTCCTCTTTTGTTGGAACACTACCTTTCAAATAATCGGTAATAGCTTCAATATTAGGATAAATTTGAGCATTAATATAAGTTTCGTCATCATCTTCTTTATGAATTCCTAAAACCAAAGATTCTGAAATAAGAGGATTATCATTTAAATAATATTCAACTTCTTCAGGATAAATGTTTTTACCATTTTTAGTAACAATTACACTTTTGCAACGACCAGTAATATATAAATAGCCATTTTCATCTATTTTACCTAAATCTCCTGTATGGAACCAACCATCAATAATAGTATTTTTTGTTCTTTCTTCATCTTCATAGTATCCTAACATAACATTGGGACCTTTTACAAGGATTTCTCCAACACCTTCAGCATTAGGATTATCAATTTTATATTCTACATTTGGTATAGGAAGACCAACAGCATCATCTTTTTGGAAAAAGTCAGTATTTCCTGCTACTAATGGAGAACATTCAGTTAAACCATATCCTTGTAAAGTATTTAAGTTTAAGTTTTTAAAATCTGCAATAATATCAGGATTTGCTGCAGCGGCACCAACAATAAATACACGAAGTCTACCACCAAGAGTGTTTTTTACTTTGTTTTTAACAACTTTTTTCAAGAAAAAAGGTAAAGAAGAGAAAGGATTGCCTTCTGCTTTTTTATATTTTTCCGGTAAAGATTTGTTCATATTTTTAATGATATTTTTATGCACATTTTCTAATAATAATGGTACACATAGAATAACAGAAGGATGATATTCAGTTAAGTTTTTGGTAATGTAACGTAATCCTTCACAGTGAGCAATACTAGCTCCACTATAGATTGGTAATAGGAAACCTATAGTACATTCATATGTATGATGTAATGGTAAAATAGAAAAGAATAGGTCGCTTCTTTTTACCTTGACAATTCCATAAATAGATAAAATATTAGAGCAAATATTTCTTTGTGATAGGCAAACTCCTTTTGCATTTCCTGTTGTTCCAGAAGTGAATAATAATATACGTAATTCATCTGGATTAATTTCAATCATATCAAAGGCATTATTACCATTTTCATAAGATGTTTTACCAGTTGCTAATAAATCGTTGAAGTTTTTTTCAAAAGAAATGAAAACCGTGTCTGGATTTTCTACTTTTTGAATATTATCTAAAATATGGTTTAAATTTTTATCATCACCTAAAATGCAAACAGTTTGAGAAACATTCATAAAATTAATAACATCATCAGTGTGCAATTCTTTATCAATAGGAACAACAATTCCTACAATGCTTGCTGCTAAGTAGGAAACGCACCATTGATAACTGTTTTTTCCAATGATAGAAATACGCTTGTTCAAAAATCCTTTTTCTATTAAATAGGTTCCTAAAGAAACGATATCTTTTTTGAATTGAGCATAATTTATAGTGATAATATTTCCTTCTTTATCTTTTAATTTGAAAGCAGTTCTAGCACGATAAATATCAGCAGAACGATATAACATTTCTTTAAAATTAGTTACTTCTTCTGTTTTATGATATTTCTTTTTTAATTGTTCTGCTACTGATGTAGTTTCTTTCATATTAAATCCTCCTTATTTGTATCTATAAAATAAAAAATTAGTATTTTGTGTAGATGTGATAGTTCCATCATAAATAGATTTTTCTTGTGTCTCTAGTGGTAAATCAATAAATACAGTGGTTTTAAATTTTTCTTCTAAATTATTAGTAATGTAGATATCAAAAGAAAGTTTACAAGCAATAGATGAAATAGGGATATGACATTTTTTTAGAAGAGAGCCATCATATGTAATTGGCATTGAAGTATCAGTTATCGTATAATCTGTTTTTACATTTTGATTTATATAACTTAATGTAATAGGATTAGCTAAATTGTTATATAAAACAGGGTTATCTAAATTAGCCTCATCTTCAGAAGTAATTGTAAAATCAAAAGAATCTGTAATTTCATATTCTTCAGGAAGAGAACTTTTAGCAAAATTATTTAAGCTTTTGAAATACAACTTAGGTGTTCCTAATTCTGGATGTGTGGTATAATGAATATTATTTATAGTCACTTTTTTTAAAGTATTCTCTAAACTTTTTTCTTCATTAGAATCATAATTGATAAAAATAGCCATATCAGTATATTGATACAAATTTTCTATAGTAAAATTAGTAGCAGAACCATTTTTATTCTTAGCATCACAATTACTAAAAAAAGTAATTTTATTAATTTGAAAAACAGTTTTATCATTTTTCGTTGCAAAAGACAACACATCTTTTTCTAAATTATTTTTTAACACATATTTTTGAAGCAGTAAAAAAGCCAAAATAAATACTACAACAAATAAAATTAAAGTAATAACAGTAGCTATCTTTTTTTTCTTATTCATATTTTCCTCCTTTGTGTTTTTATTATCATAGTATATTTTTGCAAGAAAATCAAGAGTGAGACAATAGGGACGGTTCTTTTTTTCCCTTTTGGCCTTTGGGGTCTTTTTGGGGAAGGGAGAAGAACGCTTTTGGGTCTTTTTGGGGTCTTTTTGGGGAAGGGAGAAGAACGCTTTTGGGTCTTTTTGGGGACGGAGAAGG
>CAUWKC010000047.1:0-5793 GCA_963559365.1 uncultured Clostridia bacterium
AAAATTATTAAAAAGAGGAATGACAATTGAAGAAGTGGCAGAAATAAGTGAACTAAAAAAAGAAGAAATAGAACAATTAATAGAAAAATAAATATATAAGAGCAAATACCTAAACTTAAAAGACTTTTGTCTTGCAATTTATTCAAAAATATAGTAGAATAAACGAGTAAAAGGAGGCAAAAAAATTGAGTAGAGGAAGAAGATATGAAGAACCAAAACTAAACCTAAAAAAAGTATTTGCAGTAATAGTAGCTATTATAGTAGTTATTATGTTTATTTTTATAATCAAGGGAATCTTAACCAAAGACAAAGAACAAGTAAAAATAACAAGTAAAGACTATTTTGTTGTATTCAAAGATAATAAATGGGGAGTAATAGATTCAATCGGAAATACAGTAATAGACCCATCTTACGAAGAAATGATAACAATTCCTAACAGTAAAAATGATGTGTTTTTATGTGTTTATGACGTAGATTATTCAACAGGAAATTATAAAACAAAAGCATTAAATAGTAAAAATGAAGAAATCTTTACTCAATATGAGCAAATAGAAGCAATATCAAATAAAGATAAAAACAATAATATATGGTATGAAAATAATATTGTAAAAGTAAAAAAAGATGGGAAATATGGAATTATTGATTTAAAAGGGAAAGAACTAGCTTCTTGCCAATATGATGAAATAACAGTAATAGAAGGACTAGAAAACACTTTGAAAATTGTAAAGGATGGAAAATATGGTGTTATAGATGCAGACGGAAAAGAATTATTAAAACCAGAATATGCAGATATTACTAATTTAGGAAAAGACAATAAAGAAGGTTTTATTGTAAAAAATGCAGACGGAAAATATGGAATAGTAGATTTTTCGAATCAAAAAATATTGGATACAAAATATGAATATATTGCTAAAATCTATGGAAACAATATGTATGTAGTAAAACAAGACGGAAAACAAATTTTAGTAAAAAAAGACGGAGAAGAAATTTTAAATTCAGGTTATGACGAAATCAAAGCAATTTTAAAAAATACAGAAAACGCAATTATTTTTATGAAAGACGGAAAACAAGGAATAATGAAAACAACAGGAGAAGTTATAATTCCAGCCGAATATGAAGAATTAAAAGAAGCCAAAACAGGAATTTTAATTGCAAAGCAAAATGGAAAATATGGCATTATAGATAATCAAAAAACAACTAAATTAGACTTTAAATATACAGCTATTAACTATGATGAAAAAGCAGATATATATATGGCAGAAAAAGAAGATTTTAGTAATGACATTATTGATAATACCTTTGCTGTTCGTCAATCAGGAATATTACTAGATGTAAATGATGAAAAAGGATATATCCAATTAAAACAAGGAGAAGAAGAAAAATACTATAATTTCAAATTTGAACAAAAAAATATGGCAGAGATACAAACAAATCATACTTTATTCAAAAGTAAAAAAGATGGTAAATATGGATTTGTAGACAAAGATGGTAAAGTAGTAATCGATTATCAATATGATGATGCTACAGAGCAAAATGCATATGGTTATGCAGGAATTAAAAAAGACGGAAAATGGGGAGCTATTGATAACAAAGGAAATATAGTACAAGAGCCAACTTACAATTTAGAAGAATATCTAAAAATTGATTTTATAGGAAGATGGCATTTAGGAAAAGATGTAAATATGAATTATTATAATCAATTATAAAACAAAAAAGGTGATATAAATGGAACTAAAGACAAACTATCAATATACATATTTTATCCATCCTTTTATAATAAAAGATGGAAAATATCAAAAATATATTTTAAAAATGTTAAAAGACAAAAATTGTGAATTAAAGGTTTTTCAAAAAGAAAAAGACTTAAAATTATATCAATATTTTCTACCTAAAATGCGAGAATTTTTATTTTCTAGTTTTAGTTATGGTAATAATAAAAGAAAGAAATTAGAAGAATTACCAATAGAAACAAGAGCAGCTGTACTAGCAAAAAATTCATGTAATATATTTGAATATACATTAAAAAAAGATATACAGGGAAAAGTAGAACAAAAGAATGGTATATTTTTCAATATTAGAAAAATAGAAGTTATATGTTTTTCAACAGGTATATGTTTCTTAGCTATTAAAACAAATGTAGAAGAAGACGAAGATTTTGCTAATGTATTAAACTTTAATTATAAATTTAGAGATATTAATAATGAATACTTAAATTTAGAAACATATGATAATATTAGAATTCAAACTGACAGTTTTTCTGATGTAAAAACATTTCAAGATGTTATACATGGGATTACAGGATTAAATACAGAAGCTGCAAGATTAGATATTGATACTGAAAGATTCTTAACATATTCATATGTATGTATAAACCAAGATGCATGGAATAACAATCATCCATTTGAAGAATTAAAATATCAATTTATTAAATATGCTAATATTCTACCAGCAGATAATAGCAGAGATTATGAATACGAAAAAGTAAAAACATTTTCTAAATGGAAATATGCAAAATTAGGTTTAACAAAACTAGGAATGACATTATTTTCATCTAGTAATGATATGAACAACTATACAATTTTACCAGAAGAATATGAAAATCAATATTTTTACACATATTTAATAAATTTATATAAAAAAATTTATCTAAAAAAGATAGCAGTAGAATTTAAAGATAGTTCAAAAATAAAAAAAGCAAGGGAAAAATTCATATATTTTACCAAAAATTTGTGGATTCAAGAAATTACAGAAGAAGAGACAGGAACATTACTAAATGATAAAGTACAAGAAGTATTGGAATTAGACAAGCTTTATTATGAGGTAAAAAATAAATATGATATTTTATATAAAGAATTAAATATTGAAAAAGAAGCAAAAACAACATGGATATTAGCAATTATTTTAGGAATTTCTTTTATTTTAAATATCGTAAATTTTTTAGCATTAATAGGAAAGGGATAGTATTAAATGAAAATTTCTTGTGGTACAGACATAATAGAAATTGAAAGAATAAAAAAAAGCATAGAAGATGAAAAAACAGGAAAAGCCTTTGTAGAAAGGGTGTACACTCCAAAAGAAATTATTTATTGTGAAAGCAAAAAAGGGCAAAAATATCAACACTATGCTGCTAGATTTGCAGCAAAAGAAGCAGCATTTAAAGCTATTTCAAGCCAAATTGATGATAAATATTCTATAAAATGGAAAGACATTGAGATTAGCAATAATGAACAAGGTAGACCATATTTAAAATTAGAAGGAATTGATTTACAAGGAATAGAAGATATTGATTTAAGCATATCTCATTGTAAAGAATATGCAATAGCCAATGTGACTGTTCTTTTTGGTTGTTAAAATTTTATAGGGGGAAAGAATGAGATTAATTGATAGCCATGCACATTTAGATGATGAAAAGTTCAATGAAGATAGAGAAATTTTAATTGAGCAAATAAAACAATCAGGTATTGAAAAAATAATATCTGCAGGTTATAGTTTAGAAGGAAGCAAACAAGCTATTGAATTAGCAAATAAATATGAATTTATTTATGCCACAGCAGGAATTTCACCAAATGATATTCCACAAACAGAAGAAGAATTGTGGATAATGTTAAAAGAAATAAAAGAAATTGTACAAAAAAATTCAAAAGTAATAGCAATTGGAGAAATTGGTTTAGATTATTATTGGAACAAAGAGAACAAATCCTTACAAAACTTAGCATTTCAAAAGCAAATTGAATTAGCAAATGAACTAAAATTACCAATTGTAATTCACACACGTGAAGCAGTAATGGATACAATTGATATATTAAAGCATAATGAAGTATTAAAAAAAGGAGTATTTCACTGTTGCCCTTTAAATAGAGAATTAGTAAAAGAAGCGTTAAAATTAGGATTTTATATTTCTTTTGCAGGACCAATAACATTTAAAAATAGTAAAAATGCAAATGAAATTATTGAGATGGTGCCAATTGATAAAATGTTAATAGAAACTGATAGTCCATATTTAGCGCCAGAACCAGTTAGAGGAACTAGAAACGACCCAAGGAATGTCAAATATATGGCAAAAAAAGTAGCAGAAGTAAAAAATATATCAGTTGAAGAAATTGCAGAAGTTACTTGTGAAAATGTAAAAAAATTATTTTGTATAAAATAAAAAAGCATAAAACTATATGCTTTTTATTTTATCTCAAATTTCTTAATGCTTCAATTCTATCCTCTGTGCTTGGGTGAGTTGACCACAAATTAGATGATTTTTTCTTTCCCTCTTTTGTGTTATTTTTAAAAGGATTTACAATAAACATATTAGCAGTTGCACTATTAGCTGTAGCTAATTGATTACTATCTGCTTCTAATTTTTCAAGAGCAGAAATTAGTCCATCTGGATTACGAGTAAATTCTACTGCTGTAGCATCTGCTAAAAATTCTCTTTTACGAGAAAGTGCTAATTGCATTAAAGAACCAAATATTGGTGACAAAATTAGGAAAATCAAACCAAGTAACATTAAAATAGCATTTCCTTTATTATCACTGTCTCCATCATTATCGAGTCCACCCCAAAATAATACACGAGAAAACATATCAGCTACCATTACAATAAATCCAACCATAACAGATACTATACAACTAAGTCTAATATCATAATTTTTGATATGGCTTAATTCATGAGCTATAACACCTTCTAATTCATAATAATCTAACTTTTCAAGTAAGCCAGTTGTAACACATATGACAGCATTTTTTGGATTTCTACCAGTCGCAAAAGCATTTGGTTGAGGGTCATCTGTTACATATAGCCTAGGTTTTTCGGATAAACCTGAAGTAACCATCAAAGCATCTAAAATGTTTACAATTTTTAAATCCTCTTCTTTAGTAGCTGGTCTAGCATGATTTAATGATAATACAATTTTGTCACTATAATAGTAAGATCCCCATGCAGATGCAATTGAAAATATTAGAGCAATTACAATTGAAAAACTACCTAAACGTAAGGCATGACAAATATAGTAAACAATTAAAGTAATTACAATAAGAAAGATGGTTACAATGATTCCTGATTCTATTTTATTTTTTCTTATATTTTCAAACATATTTTATTCCTCTAAAAATCAACTTTGATATTTTTTCTTGCTTCATCACTTTCAGTTTTAAATAAGTCACGAGCTGTGAAGTGAAAAATCCCAGCGATAATATTAGATGGGAATACTTCTAATTTGGTGTTATACATGGTAACCGTATCATTATAAAATTGTCTTGAAAAAGAAATTTTATTTTCTGTATTTCTTAATTCTTCTGATAAATCAGCAAAATTTTGATTTGCTTTCAAGTCAGGGTAGCTTTCAGAAACAGCCATTATAGTCTTTAAAGCAGTAGATAATTCATTATCTAAATTTGCCTTTTCTGCTATACTTTGGCTATTTGCCCAAGAAGTTCTTAAATCAGCTATTTTTTCGAAAGTTTCTTTTTCGTGAGTCATATATCCTTTCACAGTTTCTACAAAATTTGGGATTAAATCAAATCTTCTTTGTAATTGTACATCAATTTGGCTCCAAGCATTGTCTACTTTGATTCTGGATTGTACTAAACTGTTATACATTCCAATTATAGCAATGACAAGGATAGCAATGATTGCTAATAAAATCCAACCTATCATTTTAATTCCTCCTTATTTATATTTTATACAAAAGTATAATAACATATTAAAAATATTTATACAATAATATTATGAAAATATTGTGAAAACCTTGTTACTATATAATGGTTTTAGAAAGGCGTGGCTGGTGTATCACTTAGGAGATA
>CAUWKC010000048.1:0-5569 GCA_963559365.1 uncultured Clostridia bacterium
GTATATAAAATCTTAAGTGTAGAATGAGGGATGTTCATGGCAAACTTAATAATATGTGGACTTTTCATAATTTCCTCGGCTACCCTACATAACGTTAACAAATTCTAAAACTAAAGTCACAACAATACCCGAATACAGGACCCTTTATGACTTTAGTTTAAGAATTTGTTAAACTATTCCGGTCGCATTCGGAATTTATTCAAAGTACACATATTATTAAGTTTGAACACGAAAGAGGCTCATTTTACACTATTAGATTTTATGCGAAAGTTTAGCTTGTCCAAAATTCGAAATTATTTATATAGATAGATGCCAAACCCTTTATCTCCCAAGTTATACACCAGCCACGCCTTTTTAAAACCATTATATAGTAACAAAAAAAGAATTTAGGTTTATCCTAAATCCTTATTCTTGAACTTCTTCATAATTTTGTTCTTCATTATTATTTTCTGCATCAGTTATATTTTCAAATTCTTCATCTGTATTATTTGAATCAGAATTATTACTATTGTCATTATTATTATCATTATTATTATTTTCATCATTGTTGTTATTATTTGTATTAGTATTTTGATTGTCTTGACTTTCTTTAGCTGTAATTCCATTTTTATTCATATATTCTTCTGCATCCATTTTTTTATCATTTACTGTAATATAATAATGTCTTTCTCCTCCACTTATTGTCATATAAATATCATCTGCTACAGTTGCAAATAATTCATTTCCTGAAGAATTTACTAGAGTATATTTTTTGTCTTTACATGCTACTAGAACATTGTAATTTGGAATAACTAATAAATTTAAAGCATCTTTATTACTAGAAGCTATATAGCCTAAACTATCATATTTGTATTCCACCACTTGATTTCCATTTTTGTCATATAATCCCCAGAATTTATCTTTTCTGGCTGGAATTAAATTATTTGCTAAAATATATTTATTTTTAATGTTGTTTTGTGAAAATTTTGAAGTATCTACTCCTATTTCATCATTTTCAATGTAAATTTTTATGTTTCCTTTGCTATCAATAACACCAAATTTATCATCTTTTTTGGCAACATATAAACCAGCGTCACTATCCATTAATTCAATACTATCATAAATAATTTGTACTTTAGTTTCTCTATTAGCTGATAAAATTCCGACTTTTTTATTATTTTCTACTAAAAAGTCCCCTGTATTAGGAAGATATGTAATATTATCATATTTTGCTTCTAGTATAACACTTCCATCTGTACTTATTACACCATATTTCTTTTTATCTTTATCTTTTAATACTATTAATTGATCTTTTAAAATACTTTTTTGGTTTACAAATTCAGGACTCAATTCTACATAACCATAATCCAAAACTGTACTTGCATATCCTTGATATAAGTATGGCATAGTGTATATATTTATGGTATTTTTAGCTTGATTGTAATCAAAACTAATATTAAAAGCTTTTTCTAACCCTTCATTTGAAATATATAATACTCCATTAATCGCTTTAACTGGATTTTTCATATATAGATATTCATAATTAGCATCTTTGTCTGTTAAATCTAATTTATATATTTTATTTTGTGCTAATTCAAAATTTGCAATTTCATTTTCATTTTGAATATAACATTTACTTTTCTCTTCTGATTTTTCGCTATATTCTCCATTATAACTTTCATATCCTAAATAAGATGCAATTTCCTTGATAGGTGCATAAATAGTTCCGTCATTTTCGAAAACTAATAAACTTTTCAAATTATCCATTGGTTTTCCATCTATTGTAATTCTCATAATGGTACTTTGTAAATACATTAAATATGCTACAATTGAAATTATGATAATTACTACTATTATGATTGCTGCTAAAATAATTTTTGTTGTTTTTTTCTTTTTCTTTTCCTCTTTATTTTGAAAACTTTCTTCCATTAAATTCATTTGTATATACCTCCATTTTATTTTACATACCCATATTTTTTATAGAATTCTTCTCTGAAATTTCCTAAATTGTCATTCTCTATTTCTATTTTAACCTTTTCCATTAAATTAGTCAAGAACCTTAGGTTATGAATTGATAATAATCGAACTCCTAAAATTTCATTGGTTTTTACTAAATGTCTTAAATATGCTCTTGTATAATTTTTACAGGTATAGCAATCACATTCTGGATCTAATGTTCCCCAATCTCTTTCATATGTAGCATTTCTAACCACTACTTTTCCATGAGATGTCATAGCAGTTCCATTTCTAGCAATTCTGGTTGGTAATACACAATCACACATATCTATTCCAGCCATTGCTGCTTCAATTAAATAATCTGGTGTTCCTACTCCCATCAAATATCTTGGTTTATCTTTTGGCATCATTGGTGCTGTATATCTTAATATATCTAAAAATTCTTCTTTACTCTCTCCTACACTAATTCCACCTATAGCATAACCGGGTAAATCTAAATCAATTAAATCTTTAGCACTTTCTTTTCTTAAATCTTTGAAAAATCCTCCTTGAATAATTCCAAATAATGCTTGTTTTTCAATTGTTGTATGTGCCTCCTTACAACGTTTTGCCCATCTTGTTGTTCTTTCCATAGACTGTTTTGTATACTCGTAACTAGCTCCATGTTCTACACATTCATCAAATGCCATAATAATATCTGCTCCTAAATCTTCTTCTATTTCCATGACACTTTCTGGTGAAAAGAAATGTTTACTTCCATCTAAATGAGATTTAAATTCTACTCCTTCTTCAGAAATCGTTCTTAAATCTCCTAAGCTAAATACTTGAAATCCACCACTATCAGTCAAAATAGGTCTATCCCAATTCATAAATTTGTGTAAACCACCAGCTTCTTTAACTAGTTTGTTTCCTGGTCTTAGATATAAATGATAAGTATTTGATAAAATAATTTGTGCTTTTACATCTTCTTTTAATTCTTCTGGTGTCATAGATTTCACCGTTGCTTGTGTTCCAACTGGCATAAATACAGGAGTTTGAATATCTCCATGAGGTGTATGAATAACTCCTCTCCTAGCTCCTGTTTGTTTACATTCATGTAATAATTCATAAGTTACTGCTTGTTTCATCTATTTCCTCCTTTTATTCAATAAACATAGCATCGCCAAAGCTAAAAAATCGATATTTTTCTTTTACTGCACACTCATATGCTTTCATTATATAATCTCGATTAGCTAATGCTGATACTAGCATTAGTAAAGTTGATTGTGGCAAATGAAAATTAGTAATTAATCCATCTAATATTTTAAATTTATATCCTGGATAAATAAAAATTTGTGTATCTCCTTCTGTTGCTTTTATATATCCATTTTCATCTGCTACACTTTCTAATACCCTACAAGATGTAGTTCCTACTGCAATTACTCTTTTTCCTTGTTTTTTAGCTTGATTAATTTTGTTAGCATCTTCTTCTTTAATATAATAATGTTCTGAATGCATTTCATGTTCTTCTACAGTTTCTTCTTTTACAGGTCTAAATGTTCCAATTCCTACATGCAAAGTTACATTTGCAATTATTACTCCTTTTTCTTGTAATTGTTTTAATAATTTTTCTGTAAAATGCAAACCTGCTGTTGGTGCCGCTGCTGATCCATTATATTTAGCATATACTGTTTGATATCTATCTTTTTGCTTTAATTCTTCATGAATATAAGGAGGTAATGGCATTAATCCAATTTTATCTAAAATTTCATTAAAAATTCCTTTATAAAAAAATTGTACTTTTCTTGTTCCTCCTGGCAAAATTTCCAATATTTTTGCTTGTAATAATCCTTCTCCAAAAATCACTTTTGTTCCTACATGTAATTTATTTCCTGGTCTAACAATACATTCCCAAATATCGCCTTCTTTATTATTCAATAATAAAAATTCAACATTTGCTCCTGTTTCTTTTTTTCCATACAATCTTGCTGGCAATACCTTTGTATTATTTCTTACTAGCACATCTCCTGGTTCTAAATAGTCAATGATATCTTTAAATGTCTTATGCTCTATTGTTTCTTTTTTTCTATTTAATATCATCAATCTTGATTCATCTCTTTTTTCAATTGGTGTTTGTGCAATTAGTTCTTCTGGTAATTCATAATTAAAATCTGATACTTTCACTGTTTATTCCTCTTTCTTTTATTATGAAATAGTTAAAAGGCGTTTTTTTACTATTTCAAAAATTTCTATTATTTCTTCTATTATATTTTCTGGTTCTTTAAATTCATCTTTTCTTTCATAACTATAAGCAAAGTTACTGCTTTTGGCTGGTTTTTTATTATAAATTTCTTTTGATAATCCTATGTTTCCTGATGTTGTTTTAATTTCTTGATTCATATAATCTGTATACCATTTTTTCTGTCCTTGTATTTTTTCATTTTCATAACCATATTTTTTATAATCATGTAATTCTGGTCTTTCATATCCATATTCTTTACTATTTCTTTCTAAAGTGTGCAAAAATTCATGTAAAAACACTTCTTCTGGGAATGTATTAATTTTACTATTATACTTGTAAATATAACTTTTTGAATCATTTGGCAAACGAATATTAGAAAAACCAATTCCATAATAATCCATTGCTCCTAATCCAATCCAATCATTCACTTCAATATCGTTTTGATGTTTTTCGTCTCCTAATCTTACTATTGCAAAAATATGATCATAGCTATTTGTAGCTATTGTATTTTTTATTTGTTCTTCAATATCTTCTGCTGCAACATAATAACCAAATTCGTTGTCATATGATAATTTGGTTAATGGTGAATCAATTTCATAAACATCACAATTTGCTGTCATTTTCCTATTGGATAAATTGTCACAAGCTGTTTCAAACAAATTTATTGTATTTTTAATGTCTCTTATATCATTTTGTGTTACTGTTAATTTAACTTGTTTTTGATTGACATTCACATCTGTCGTTTTAAAAATAAAACAAGCAAATTTCCAGTTATTATTATCCTCTATTGTTCCTTCTTCTAATGTAAAATTTGAAAACCAAGCCTCTCCTTTAGCTTGTCCTAAGTATCCTCCTAAACGAAATCCTAAATTTACTTCTTCTCTATTTTTACTGTTAAAAATCAATTCTATTTTTTGCCAATCTTCTGTTCCTGCTATTGCTATTGATCTTTCTGTTGTCCCTTCAATTGAAATTTGTGCTCCTACTCCTGATATTTTTTCTTCTGCTTCTACTTCTTTTGTTTTTACCATACATGTTACTTTATATGGTTGATTTTTTTCTACTTTTACTTTTTTATAAAATATAGCATCATTATATTCTGGTGATTCGATTTTATAGCTTTTTTTATTACTATATTTGGTTTCATTGTCTCTTATAAAATTAGAGGTGTATATATTTGCTTCACTTCTTACAAAATCATTGAAATTGTTTATTTGATAGTATTGATATGCAAAGTATAATATGATTAATAAAATAGCTAAAGATATATAATAACTTATTCTTTTCTTTTGTTTCATTCTCGTGCCTCCCTATTTTATTATAATAGATTTTCTTTTTTATATCAACTATGTTTTGAATTTAAGTTTCGGTTTTTTTTGAAAAATTCAGAAATGTTATCCACAGAATTATGAA
>CAUWKC010000049.1:0-4660 GCA_963559365.1 uncultured Clostridia bacterium
CAGTTTTTTTCTCCGTCCCCAAAAAGACCAACAGTTTCCTTCTCCGTCCCCAAAAAGACCAACAGTTTCCTTCTCCGTCCCCAAAAAGACCCAAAAGATGTTGAAAATTATGTAAAAGTGTTGCAAAAAGTATTTTGTTAATATATAATCAAGCTATAATAATAAAATAAGAGGAGGATTATTATGAGCGAAGAAAAAAAAGAAGTGCAAAAACAAAATACAAAACTAGAAGAAAAGAAAGCAGAAGTAAAAAAGGAAGATGTTAAAAAAACAGATGCATCTAAATCTAAAGAAGTAAAAGCAAAAGATTCTAAAAAGAAATTTGAAGCAGCAAAAGGAGAAAAGAAAAAAACAAATTATGGTGTTATAATAGCAATTATAGCTGTTGTAGCTGTTATTGTTGCTATTGCTGTTTATTGTGTAATTAATATGAATTCTCCAGAAAAAGCAGTAGAATCTATGTTAAAAGAAATAAAGGAAGGAAGTTTTGCTCAAAATATATTAGCTAGTGTATTAGAAGAAGACTTTGACCAAGAAACACAAAAATTATTATTTGAAAGGTTAGAATGGAAAATTTTAAATGTTGCTCAAGATGGAGATAAAGCAACTGTTGAAGTTGAAATAACAAATAAAGATTTTAAAACTATTATTGGTAACTATATGCAAAAAATGATTAAAGTGGCATTTACTGGGCAACAATTAAATGAAGAAGAAATGACTAATTATTTAATGGAAGAATTAGCAAATAGTGAAATACAAAATGTAACTTCTAAACAATCAATGATAGTAGAAAAGAAAAATGGAAAATGGGAAGTATCACAAGAAAATGACTTTGCCACTATCTTATTACCAGGATTTATGGAAGCAATTAATTCTGTAGGAAATTAATGATAAAAATTCCACAATTCAGATTTAAGAAAGTTCTGAATGTGGAATTTTTTTATATAAGTGACAAATATTGCAATCAGTACATAAATGAATACGATTTTCAAATACTAATTGTAACGTATGAATAAATTCATCTTTGTCATTATCAATCAAATGAACATAAATATTTTTAGGAAGTAAAGTAAGAAGCGAATTTAAAATATAATCATTTGAAGAAAAAGTAATATCACTTAAATATTTTGCTTTAAAAATTTCATCAGTAACCATAATTAAATTTTTATTTTCATCTAACAACATAGATTCTGTATTAGAAAAAACAATGTGTACCAGTTCACATGTGCATGTTTGTGAATTGATATATAACTTTAATAAAGATATAAATTCTAGATATTCTTTTTCTACAACAAAGCAATTTACAGCTTCATTTACAATTTCATCTAAAAAAGACATATATTTTTTTAAACGGAAATTAATAAAACCATTTAATATAATTGATTTATTTTCAGATAAAAAGTCGTAAAACACATCATATAATAACTTGAACTTTTTATCAAAACTTGTTGTAAAATCTTCTGCCATAAGATCGAAACAAATTTCTAAAATTTTATCTCTTTCAGTGGATTCAAAATAAAAATAGTTTTGAATAATTAATCTTTTTAAAAGTGTTTCTTCAATTTCATCAATTACTAAAAAACATAATATGGAAGAAATTTTAGATAAAAAAAGAGGAGTATCTTTACCAGAATAATGAATGATAATGTTTTTGTATAATTTAAATTCGTTTTTAGAAAAACAAATATCTTTTAAATGTATATTCTTTAATTCGTTTAGTAGATAATCAAGTAAATTAGAACTATTTGTTTTAATACATAGTGATTTCATACAAAAATTCCCCTTTCTTTAACTAGTATCTACTAAAATTTAAAAGTTATACATTATAGTATGCAGTTTGGAAAATTTGTGATACTTAAGAGAAGGGAATCATAAAAATAAAAGAGGGACAAGTTGTACTGTCCCTACTGTCTCATTAAAGATATATCTTGTAATCAATGTCTGGAAAAACGCAATCTTTTTTTGAGATATCTTTTAAAAATTCTTCATCGATTTTATTTTCTTTTATTTGATAATATAGCTTTGTGAAACGACCGATATGGTCTTTTATTCTTTTTTTTGCATAGTCGACCATTGTTCCATTGGTTATTATAAATAACCAGTCACTGCTTTGGGCTAATAATAATTCTCTAGCACATTGGTTTAAAGCTTTTTTTTGTAAGCCTTTACTTTTTGGATAAAGGTTTGCTAGTTCACACATTCTGTCACCAGCAATGTGTAAGTGTCTATGTACATAGTCATTTGTTGGATTTAACCAAACTTCACTATAACCATTGGCTCCCCAACTAGAGCGACAAGGGGAAGCTACTTGCATAGATGGATATTTATCAATGTATTCTGATGGTGTGATTAGTTCAAAGTTGCAATTGTCATAATAAATCTTTTTAAATAAGATGTATAACCAGTAAGGCCCTTCATACCACCAGTGACCATATAACTCAGCATCGTATGGGCAAAGTATAATAGGTGGAGTGTCCATGTATTGTGATATATTGGAGATTTGTGAAGTTCTACTGTCTAAAAAATGACCAGCTTGTTTTTCTGCTGAATCCATTGCCCATTGCGGATTATAATAGTCTTTAAAGTCACTGTCTCCTGTGATTCGGTAGTATTTTATTCCTGTATGAACTCTTACACCATTATGAGCAATGTATGGTTTAATGTAGTCATAATCAGCTTCATAACCAATATCACGATAAAATTCGCGGTAATTATAATCACCAGGATATCCATTAATAGAACTCCAAACTTGTCTTGAAGATTCAATGTCACGTCCAAAAGCTATAACTCCTTCTGGAGAAACAATAGGTGCAAAAGTTCCATAAATTGGAGTAGGATCTGCATATAAAATTCCATGTGATTCTGTGATAATGTAGTCAATTCCAAATTCTTTTAAATATTTATCTGCTTCTGGTACATAACCACATTCAGGAAGCCAAATACCACGTGGCTTTTTGCCAAAGTATTTTTCATAAGTTTGGACACCTACAGCTATCTGGGCTTTTACTGTTTTTTCATTGACATATAAAATTGGAAAATAGCCATGGGTAGCTCCACAAGTAATAATTTCTAAAACACCTAAATCTTGAAAGTGTTTAAAGGCTTCAATTAAATTGCAATTATATACTTCTTTAAATAAGTGCAGGTCATTAGAATAACGGTTAAAATAATAATGAGAAAGCTTATTTAATCTTTCGTCATAAGCTGTTCTCTTAATTTCTTTTTTAGATAATTCAATTAATTGTTTTAAATATTTGATATATTTTTTTTGTAATAGTTTATTGTCTAACATCGAAAGTAGAGGAGGTGTCATTGACATTGTAATTCTAAAGTTTACACCTTCGTCTACTAATTTTTGAAAATTGGTTAGTAATGGAATATAAGTTTCTGAAATTGCCTCATATAGCCAAGATTCTTCTAAATAATCATCACTTTCTGGGTGATGTATAAAAGGAAGGTGGGCATGAAGAACAAAACTTACATAGCCTTTTTTTTCTTGCATATTATATTCTCCTTCCAGATGATGGATTGCTGATATCTTCTAAATTTTCATCTTGATATATTGCTTTATATAAATCATAGATGTTATAAATTTTTCCCATATTTCGTATGAAAGAAATAGAAGTTAATGTTTTTTCTTCTTTTTTACCTGTTTTAACATCTTTGAAATATACCATTTTTTGATGGTTATCAAGCAAAATTCTATCATTTGGTGATTCGATATGATTTGATGCACTTATATAAACATAATCAGTATTTAAGTTTTCTGTTTTTTGAATTGGACGTCTGCCAAGTTCAATATGATAATCGCATTTGCTATCTGATACATGCAAATACCAGCTATTAGCAAAGTCGTTAATTTCTACTTCAAAACTATATCCTAATGTATCATTATGGATAATAAGGATTGGTTTAGTAGTTGAGAAAAAGTCTTTTCCATATTTTTTTTCAAAGTTTTTTCTATCGTTGTCTGAAATGTCCCAATAAATGAATAAAGTAGTAGGAGTTTGTGCCAATACTTTTACAATTGTTTGATTGTATCGATAAGGTAAATCATAATATTCTAAAATTTCTGGTTTTTTTTGTGCAATTGTTTTCGAAATACGCTTTTTTGTTGCATTTTTTTTCTTAGCTGCAGATGTAGTAGATTTTGTTGTTTTCTTTTTTGTTGCAGTTTTTTTAGCAGTAGAAGAAGCTTTTTTTGTTTGAGCTTTTTTTACTGCTGTTTTTGTGTTTATTTTATTTTCTATTTCTTTTTGTTCTTTTGTTTTCCTTGGCATTGTTTTCCTCCTATGTGATCTCATACTTTCTTCAATATATTATACCAAAATAAAAATAAATTCAAGTAAAATCGACAAAGTTTTAAAGTTTTTTAAATCTTAAAATAAATTGAATAATAAAGTAATAAAAAGATGGAATTTATTTTTTAAGCAACAAAATTATGTCAACAAGTAACTGAAATAGATTTTGACAACATATTGACTTAATTCATAATTATTTATACAATATAAATGACGTATTAAAGTTATGCAAAAAGGAAATACTTTAATAAACAAATGAAGAGAAGGGAAATATTAAATGAAAATGAGAAAAACAAATAACAGAGGAATAACATTAATAGCACTAGTAATAACAATAGTACTAAATTGCTCGTACCTCG
>CAUWKC010000050.1:0-4541 GCA_963559365.1 uncultured Clostridia bacterium
CGTCCCAAAAAAGACCACAGTTTCCTTCTCCGTCCCAAAAAAGACCCCAAAAGACCAAAAAGATCTAAAAAACTTTAAATGTTTTTATCGATGTTAGGTAACAGTTGTTTTTTTCTTGATACAACACCTTCTAAGAATGCTTTATCATTTTCTAATTCTTTTCCAAAAGCTGATTTTATTATGTTAGCTTTTTCTCCTAATGCTATGATTTCTGAATTGCTGTTTAAAATATCAGTTATTGCTAATATAAATAATTTTAATCCTTTTTCTTCAATTTCTTTTTGAATTGCTGTTTTTAATTCTTCTTCTCTTTTTAATATATCTTCTATACTAACAGTATTTACTTGTGCAATAACAAATTTTGTTTCACACTTTTCTAATTTTTTTGCATCTAAATTAATTAATTCTTCTGCTGTGAAGTCATCTAAGTCTGTTCCTGCTTTTAACATTTCTAGTCCATAAGTGTTTATGTCTATTTCTGCTATTTTTGCTAATTCTTCTAATACTTTTTTATCATATTCAGTTGTAGTTGGTGATTTTAATAATAATGTATCTGATATTATAGCACTTGCCATTAAAATTGCTTCTTTTTTTTCTATTTCTATGTTATCATTTTTAAATTCTTCAAATAAAATAGTTGCTGTACATCCATATGGTTTTGCTGTATAGTATAATGGCTCTAATGTTTCAAAATTTGCAATTCTATGATGATCTACTACTTCTATTACTTTTGCCTTTTCAATTCCTTTTATGCTTTGATTAAATTCATTATGGTCTACTAAAATAACTTCTTGCCCTTCTTTTACTTCTTCAATTAGTTCAGGTGCTTCTATATTTAAATAATCTAAAACATATTTTGTTTCTTTGTTTATATTTCCTAATCTTATTGGCTTATTTTTTTTACCATTTTTTTTGCTATCTACAATTGCTTTTACTATGCTTGAACAGATTGAATCTGTGTCTGGATTTTGATGTCCAAATATTAAAATTTCATTTTCCATTTATTTTTCCTTCTTTCTTATATTTGTTATATTATATTTTCTTTTCTATTTTGTGTCAATATTTTTTATTATTTCTTCTAATTCCTCTTTTGAAAATTCATATTTGTTATTGCAAAAATGACATACTAATTCTGCTTTGTCTTCTGTTTCTATTATTTCTTTTAATTCCTCTTTTCCAATGGTTGCTAATCCTTCTTTCATGTGTTCTTTAGAACAATCACATTGATAAACAGGAGTAATATTTTCTTCTAATATTTCTACATTATTATCTCCTGTTATTTTTTGAGCTATTTCTTTTAATGTTAATTTTTCATCTAACATTTTTGATATTGCTCCTGCTTCAAATATTGCTTTTTCTACTTGTGAAATTTCTTCTTCTGTCGCATCTGGCATTGGATTTATTAAATATCCTCCTGCTGCTTTTACTCCATTTTTATCTACTAACACCCCTAATCCAACTGCTGAATTTCTTTGTTCTGAACTAACAAAATAATTTGCAAAATCATCTCCTATTTCTCCTGATACTAATGGTGATATCCCTATGTATGGCTCTTTTAATCCTATATCTTTTATAATATTGATATATCCTTCTTGTCCAACCGCTCTTCCTACATCTAATTTGCCAAATTCATTTAACGGAATATCTATTTGTGGATTTACTACATATCCCTTTATTTTAGGAAAGTTGTTTGTTGTTGCTATCATCATTTCTAAAGGTCCATTTCCTTTAATTTGTACAGTTAGTTTATCTTTTACATTTTTCATTTCTGTTCCCATTATTGATGTTATTGTAAGCATTCTTCCAAATGCTGCTGTTGCTACTGGACTTAAATCATGTGTTTTTCTTGCTTTTTCTACTAAATTTGTTGTATTTGCACACATAACTGATATCTTTCCATTGTGTGCTAAAAATTTTATTATTTGGTCAGCCATTTTTCCCTCCTTTTTATTGGTGAATCTCAAACATATCTTTTCCTTCTCCACAGACTGGACATACCCAATCATCTGGCAGATCTTCAAACGCTGTTCCTGGCTTGATTCCTGCTTTTTCGTTTCCGTGATTTCGGATTATATATATATTTACATTCTATACATTCATATCTTTGTGTTTCTAATTTTTCTGATTGAAAATTCTTATATCCTAATGCTAATGCTACTATTACCATAAGCAAGAATGATAAAGCTTTCCATATTCCACTTTCTAAAAAAATAATAGCAAATAATCCAAATGTTGCTCCAATTCCATACAAAATAAGCACAGCTTGTTTTTGGCTAAATCCTCTTGCTACAATTAGATGATGTAAATGCCCTTTGTCAGCTTTGAATATGGCTTTTATTGATTTTCCTTTTATTAGTCTTCTAATAATTGCCCATACAGTGTCAAATATTGGCAATGCTAATGTTAGTAATGGTAAAACAATAACAGCTGCTGTATAAGTTTTTGCTACACCTAATATTGAAATTATTGAAAGTGAAAATCCTAAAAAGTTTGAACCTGTATCTCCTATAAAAGTTTTAGCTGGTGCAAAATTAAATGGTAAAAATCCTACTAATGCTCCTGCTAATGCTGTTATTAGCAAAATAGATATCAGCGGTGATTCATTTAATACAAATATTATTAATAATGAAATTGCAGATATTACTGAAATTCCTGCTGATAGTCCATCTAATCCGTCAATTAAATTTATGGCATTTGTCACACCAACAATCCAAACAATTGTTAAAAAAATTGAAAAAGCTTCTTTTAATTCTGGTGTTGGCAAAAACTCTGGTGTGATTTCATGTATTCTTATTCCAAAACATACTACAATAATTGCTGCTATAACTTGTCCTGTTAATTTTACTATTGGTTTTATTGTAATAATATCATCTATAATACATACTACTGATATAACAATAATTCCTAATAACATTCCTAATAATTTCATTCCATATTGATCTACTCCAAATAAATCAATTTTGTGTTCTAAGTTCATAACAATTATCAAATATATTACTGATACTAGAAATCCTAAAATTACAGCTGGTCCTCCAAATTTAGGCATTGCTTTTTTATGCATTCTTCTTTTGTCTTTTGGTACATCTACTGCTCCTACTTTTCTTGCTATTTTTATCGTGTATGGTGTTGCCATAAAGGTTACGATAAATGCTAGAAGAAAGGCAATAGCTATATCTCCCCACATATTATCCTTCCTCCTATTTCATGTTTTCATTTTCTATTTCTTCGATTAGTTTTATCCTTTCTTCATGTCTTCCACCTTCAAATTCAGTAGCAATCCACATTCTTAAAATACAAATTGCTTCGTTTACTGTTACTGCATCTGCTCCTATGGCTAGTACATTGCTATTGTTGTGTAATCGAGAATATTTTGCTGTGAATTCGTCATGGCAAAGCGCACATCTAATTCCTTTAAATTTATTTGCTACTATACTCATTCCAATTCCTGAACGACATATTAAAATTCCTTTTTCACATTTCTTGCTTTGTACTTGTTTTGCAACTTCTTTTGCAATATTAGGATAGTCTTCTCTTTCTTCTGACATAGTTCCTAAATCTTTATATTGTATTTCTTTTTCTTCTAAATATTTTTTAATTTCTTCTTTTAATTTATAACCTCCATGGTCACTCCCAATTGCTATCATAGTTCCACTTCCCTTCTAATAACAATATATCATAAAACATATGTCATTACAATAATTATTTCTAATTTTACTTGCTTTTTTTGAAAAAATATGTTAGAATATCATATGTTATAGTGTAATATAGACTAAGAGGAGGTGCTTAAAATGCCAAATATCAAATCAGCTAAAAAAAGAGTTAAAGTAATTGAGAAAAAAACTTTAAGAAATAATATGATAAAATCTGGATACAAATCAGCTGTTAAAAAATTTGAACAAGCTATTGCTGCTGGTAATTTAGAAGAAGCTAAAGTATTATTTTCTGAAGCTACTAAAAAAATTGACCAAGCTTGCACAAAAGGTGTTATTGTTAAAAATACAGCTGCTAGAAAAAAATCTAGTTTATCAAAAAAATTAAATGCAGCTATGGCTTAAGACTAAAATAAAGATTATGCATAGTTTTTATAAAAAAAGAATATTCCTGTAATATTGGAATATTCTTTTTTTAGTTATCTTCAAAAGCTCTCTTTGCTAACTATTTCCATTGTTTTTATGCTTTTTTTATGTTAGTATTAATTAGAATGATTGATTTAAAAAGAGGTGTATTATGTACAAAAATATATTAGAAAATTTTAACCGCCTTGATAAAACTACTTTTAAAATTATGAAAAATGGTTTATTTTTCTGTCTTATAGTTTGTATCATTTCTACTACTATTTTATTTACTTATAGTTTTATTTTCTCTATTCCTTTTATATATTACATAGGTATTTCTTTATTTAAACTTAGCTTAATTTTAGGAATAGAATTCATTATATGTGGTTTTGTCGTAGATGGTATAAAAAAACAATTGATTTAACTAGCTAGGTCTTTTTGGGGACGGAGAAGGAAACTGTTGGTCTTTTTGGGGACGGAGGAGGA
>CAUWKC010000051.1:0-3966 GCA_963559365.1 uncultured Clostridia bacterium
TTACCAATTATTTCATTTTAATAGATTTATTCTTGCAAAAAACCGAAACTTAAATGTTTTGAAATTTAATCTTCTTCATAAATTTCAATATTTCCATTTCTATATTCTTCTAAAATTTTCAAATTTATTTCATCTTGCACATTTCTTGCTTGTTTTGGATGAACCAAATAACGCAAATAAAATTCCACATGAGAATCGACAATTTTCGTATAAATAATAGGATCAAAATTATTATAATAAATTCTATACTCTAAAATAATTTCATCAACCGCATTTTCCATTTTGATAGGAATTTCACGTAAAATTTCATTTTCATACAAAATATTATACAAAACTTCTTGTGTCTTTTTTATATCTGCTGTTAATGGGACTTTGATAATTATTTCATCCCAAATATATTTAAAAGCTTTAGTATAATTTTTCAATGTTTTTGTAAAAATATAAGAATTAGGTATATGAACAATTCTTCCTGTACTTTGTTCTCCTTCAATCCTTTCTCCTACTTCTAGTACTTCAAATCCAAGTGCATGTATATTAATAACATCACCTTTTACCTTATCAATTTCAATTCTATCTTCTACTTCAAATGGTTTTCTAAATTTCAAATAAGCGCCTGCAAAAAAATTAAAAATAATTTCACGAATTGCAATAGCTATACCAGCAGAAATAAAGCTAACCAATGTAATTAATCCTTCTAGCTTTTCTCCCCAGATTAAAAATAAAACAATAAACAGTACTACTGTTACTATAATTTGGGCATTTCTATTACGATAAAATTTCTTTTTATCATTCATTGGTAAAAAAGAATAAATTTTTCGTATTAAAATTTTTATTATTTTATAGATAATCAATAATATAATTGTTATTATTGTTAATTTAATATAATCTTTTTGTATGCCTGTCACATTTTCTAAATATTCGGCTATTTCATAAATATATTTCATATCTCCTCCTTTATCATCCCCTTAAAACAAATGTAAAAATAGGAACTAGTATATACTTATTCCTATTTTTATTACCCCATTTTTATTCTTCTATTTTCACATCATTAAAATCTTTCATACTAAGATTTATTCTTCCTTGGTCGTCTATATCAATTACTTTTACAGTTACTTTATCACCTACTTGAAGTACATCTTCTATGTTTTTGATTCTTTCTTTAGATATTTTAGAAATGTGTAATAATCCCTCTTTTCCTCCAACACCTAAATCTACAAAAGCTCCAAAATTCATAATTCGAATAACTTCTCCATAGTAAATTCCACCTACTTCTACTTCTCTAACAATATCCTCTATCATTTCTAATGCTTGAATTGCTTTGTTGTTGTCGTTTGAATAAATAAATACTTGGCCATCTTCTTCAATATCAATTTTAACACCAGTTTCTTCGATGATTTTATTAATTACTTTTCCACCTGGTCCAATAACATCTTTTATTTTGTCTACTTTAATCTGTGTGCTTACTATTCTTGGTGCATATTTTGAAATATCATTTCTTGGTTCACTAATAACTGGTGCCATAACATCTGTTAAAATATGTTGTCTTGCTTTTTTTGTTTTTTCAAATGCTTCTTTAATAATGTCATATGTTAGTCCATCACATTTGATATCTACTTGTATAGCTGTAATTCCTTTTTCTGTTCCTCCTACTTTAAAGTCCATATCTCCAAAGAAATCTTCTAAACCTTGTATATCTACTAACATTACATAATCATCATCATTGTCTGGATTTGTTACTAATCCAGTAGAAATTCCAGCTACTGGTCTTTTAATTGGTACTCCTGCATCCATTAAACTTAAAGTGCTTCCACAAATACTTGCTTGTGAAGTAGAACCATTAGAAGATAATACTTCTGATACTACTCTGATAGCATATGGAAATTCTTCTTGTGATGGTAATACTGGTACTAATGCTTTTTCTGCTAATGCTCCATGTCCCACTTCTCTTCTTCCAGGTCCTCTGGATGGTCTTGCTTCTCCTACAGAATAACTTGGGAAATTATAATGGTGCATATATCTTTTGCTTTCTTCTGTGGTATCAATTCCGTCTAAAATTTGTTCTTCACTAACCATTCCTAATGTAGTAATTGACATAACTTGTGTTTGACCTCTTGTAAACAATGCACTACCATGTGTACGTGGTAATAAACCTACTTCACAAGATAATGGTCTTATTTCGTCTAATGCTCTTCCGTCTACTCTTTTATGCTCAAAATAAATCATTTCTCTTACACATTTTTTTTCTAATTTGTATATAGCTTCTCCTATATCAGTTTTGTGTTCTTCAAATGCTTCTTCGCCAAATTTTTCTGTATAAGCTGTTTCGATTTTTTCAGTTAATTCATCTATATTTTTGTCTCTAGTTTCTTTGTCTTCTTCTTGTATTTTTTCTTTCATTTCTGTTTTGAAGTTTTCTTCAACAAAATTGTAAACATCTTTATCTACTTCAAATGATTGATATTCAAATTTTGGTTTTCCTATTTCTTTTTGAATTTTATTGATAAATTTACAGATTTTTTTAATTTCTTTATGTGCTTCTTTAATAGCTTTTAACATTATATTGTCTGGAACTTCGTTTGCTCCAGCTTCAATCATAGTTATTTTCTTTTCTGTAGCAGCAACGGTTAATGTTAAATCACTTTTTTCTCTTTCTTCTACTGTTGGGTTAATAACAACTTTTCCATCTATTAATCCTACATTTACTGCTGCAGTTGGTCCATTAAATGGAATATCAGAAATAGCTAGGGCCGCAGCTGCTCCTATCATAGCTGCTACTTCTGGTGAATTATCTTGTTCTACACATAGTACTGTTCCTACTACTACGACATCGTTTCTGAAGTCTTTTGGAAATAGTGGTCTTAATGGTCTATCAATGGCTCTTGATGTTAAAATAGCTTTGTCGCTTGGTTTTCCTTCTCTTTTTAAGAATCCTCCTGGAATTTTTCCTACTGAATATAATTTTTCTTCAAAATCGACTGATAATGGGAAAAAGTCTATTCCTTCTCTTGGTTTTTTAGATGCTGTTACATTTACTAATACACAAGTATCTCCATAACGTACTAATACGCTTCCATTTGCTAATCCTGCCATTTTTCCTGTTTCGATTACAAGTTTTCTTCCTGCTAATTGGGTTTCATAAGTTTTAAACATTATTTTCTTCCTTTCTTTTTCTAAATTTGCACCTTTTAGAACAAGCTTTTTTAGATGGTAACCTCTATTGTGCTTTAGTTTCCTAAAACACAATACAAGCTACTAACCTAAAATCTAGCTTGTCCATTTTTATTGACTAACAAAAAGCCCATGCTAAACAAGCACTGGGCTTTTTTCTTATTTTCTTAGTCCTAATTTTTCGATGATTTCTCTATATCTGTTAACATCTTTTTTTGCTAAGTAGTTTAATAGGTTTCTTCTTTTACCTACCATTTTTAAAAGACCTCTTCTTGAGTGATTGTCTTTTTTATGAATTTTTAAGTGTTCTGTTAATTCATTAATTCTTTCTGTTAAAAGAGCTATTTGTACTTCTGGTGAACCAGTGTCGTTTTCTTCTCTTTTATAAGTATTAATGATTTCTTGTTTTCTTTCTTTTGTCATTTTTACACCTCCTATTTTTTGTTTTTCTCCTTTAACTGAGCTTAGAGTTTTGGTGCTTTTCTATAAGCTAAGTAAAAGGTATGTCTTGTCGACATACCTAGTATACTACATATTGGTTTTTTTTTCAAGTGTTTTGGGGAAATTAATTTTACAACACCACGACCGGACGGAAGCCGTGGCCGATGTACGCGCCGCCACCGCCGATGCTAGAATAGAAGACTCCCGCATTCGCCCCGTTGTAGCAACCACCGCCACGATAACCGAACGGACTAGACGCATGTCCGATTAGCACATAATCACTATCCCATGCTATTCCCCAATCTGGTTTTCCATTATATGCATCTTCTGCTGTTAAAAACCAGTTCCATGATTTTG
>CAUWKC010000052.1:0-3365 GCA_963559365.1 uncultured Clostridia bacterium
GTAATGCACTTTGTTGATGGAAAAAATGATGCTACAGGAAAAGTATTTAATGTAATAGTCCATGACGAAACAAGACATACTAATATTAACGCAAATTCAGGAAAAAATAATAATGATAAAGTTCAAAACATATATGATTTAGAAGGTAATTGTTTTGAATATGTAGCAGAAAAGAACAGTACTAGCTATCCGTTTGTATATCGTGGAGGCCATTATAACAAGAACAGCGTCTACATAGCTAGCTTACGTGGCAGCAGCTCTGGCGGTGCCAACAGAAACGTTACTTTCCGTCCCACACTTTACGTAATGTAGAGCTGAATGCTGTGAAAACCAAAATTATAATAAAAAGCTTGCAAATTTGTGAAAGATGTGGCATAATAATAAATATAGAGAAAAACAAGAAAAAAGAGGAGTAGATTTATACTAGTTTTTAGAGAATAGAAGTCATAGGCTGAAAGCTTCTTAAACAATAGATAAATTGGAGGTAGCTTTTTTAGTTGATATTCTGAAAATAAAAGTAAGATTATCCGTCTAGTCCACGTTATAGGAAATCAAGATATAATCAAAAAGATTATAAATAAGGTGGTACCGTGAGAATAAAAGCTCGCCCTTATATAGGGTAGAGCTTTTTTGAATTTAAAGGAGGAGTTATTATGTTAAAAGAAAAGTACAATCCAAAAGATTTTGAAGACAGATTATATGAACATTGGGAAAAAGAAGGGTATTTTAAACCAAGCATGGACAAAAATAAAAAAAGTTATTGCATTATGATGCCACCCCCAAATGTAACAGGAAAACTTCATATGGGACATGCTTTAGACGATACAATACAAGATATTTTAATTCGTTTTAAGAGAATGCAAGGTTACAACACATTATGGCTTCCAGGAAGTGACCATGCTTCCATATCAACTGAAATGAAAGTAGTGCAAAAATTAAAAGCAGAAGGTAAAACAAAATATGATTTAGGAAGAGAAAAATTCATAGAAGAAGCTTGGGAATGGACAAGAATTTATGGAGGAACTATCCAAGAACAACAAAAGAAATTAGGATGCTCTTGCGATTGGGACAGAAGAAGATTTACACTAGATGAAGGGTTATCAGATGCAGTTTTAACACAATTTATAAATTTATATAACAAAGGACTTATTTATAAAGGAAAGAGAATGGTAAATTGGTGTACCAATTGTAATACTTCTATTTCTGATGCAGAAGTAGAATATCAAGAAGAAGAATCTCATCTATGGCACATTCGTTACCAAGTAAAAGGGGAAGATAATTATATTATAATAGCTACTACAAGACCAGAAACAATGCTAGGAGATACTGCTATTGCTGTTCATCCAGAAGACGAAAGATATAAAAATTTAGTAGGAAAAACTTGTATATTACCAATTATGAATAAGGAAATTCCAATAATAGCAGATTCATTTGTAGAAAAAGAATTTGGAACAGGAGCAGTAAAAATTACTCCAGCACATGATATGAATGATTATCAAGCAGGACTAAGACATAATTTAGAAGTAGTAGAAGTGTTTGATGAAAATTTTAAAATGGGAAATTTAGTACCAGAATACCAAGGAATGGAATTAGTTGAAGCAAGAAAACATATTGTAGAAAAGCTAAAAGAAATAGGTGCTCTAGTAAAAGAAGAAGAGTATACTCATAATGTTGGGAAATGTGAAAGATGTAAACACACGATTGAACCTAAAATATCAGAGCAATGGTTTGTTAAAATGAAAGAACTTGCAGAACCAGCAATAGAAGTAGTAAAGAAAGATATTGTAAAATTTGTTCCAAAGCGTTATGAAAAAACATATTTCAATTGGTTAGAAAACATTCAAGATTGGTGTATATCAAGACAATTATGGTGGGGACATCAGATACCAGCATATTATTGTGAAAAATGTGGAGAAATTCATGTAGCAAAAGAAAAACCAGAAAAGTGTAAAAAATGTGGGGCTGATGAATTAAAACAAGATCCAGACACATTAGATACATGGTTTAGTTCTGCTTTATGGCCATTTTCAACATTAGGTTGGCCAAATGAAGAAGCACAAGATTTAAAAACATTTTATCCAACAAATGTATTAGTAACTGGATATGATATTATATTTTTCTGGGTAGCAAGAATGGTATTTTCAGGATTAGATGTTATGAAAGAAAAACCATTTAATGATGTATTAATTCATGGTATTGTAAGAGATAGTCAAGGAAGAAAAATGTCTAAAACATTAGGAAATGGTGTGGATCCAATAGAAGTAATTGACGAATACGGAGCTGATGCTTTAAGATTTTCCGTTTTATCTGGAACAACCATGGGAAATGATATTCGTTATATGCCAGAAAAATTAGATCAAGCTGCTAATTTTGCTAATAAAATATGGAATGCCGCTAAATTTGTAATTAGTAACATACCAAATGAAGAAAAAGTAAAGAAATTCTGTGAAAAAGTTTATAATAAAGAAACAAATGAATATAATCCAGAATACTTAATGATTGAAGATAAATGGATTTTAAACAAATTAGACAAATTAGTAGTTGAAATAACAAGAAATATGGAAAACTATGATTTAGGAATTGCTTTAGATAAAATTTATAACTTTATTTGGAATGAATTTTGTGATTGGTATATTGAAATGGTAAAAACAAGAATTTATAGTGAAAATGAAGAAACTAAAGTGGTAGTTAGTGATATACTAAATCATGTATTAAGAACTTGTATGAAATTATTACATCCATTCATGCCATTTGTTACATCAGAAATATATGCAAATTTAGTGCAATATGGTAATAATGAATTAATGGTATCAAAATGGCCAAAAACAAGAGAAAATTTTGCATTTGATAAAGAAGAAGAAATTATTGAAAAAATAAAAACTATAATTGTAGAAATACGAAACATAAGAGCTAGTAAAAATATCCATCCATCTAAAAAAGCAACTTTAATTTTTGTCAGCGAAAAATATCAAAATGAAATCCAACAAGCCAAAGAATTTTTGCTAAAATTAGGATTTGGAAGTGAAGTAATAATAAAAGATAGCAAAGATGGTATAACAGAAGAAGCGATTCAAATTTTGACAGATGGAATAGAATTATATATGCCATTAGAAGGCTTAATTGACAAAGAAGAGGAAAGAAAAAGACAAGAAGAAGAAAGAGCAAAATTAAAACAAGAAATAGCAAGATGTGAAAAAATGTTATCAAATCCAGGATTTATGAACAAAGCACCACAAGCAAAAATTGAAGAGGAAAAAGCAAAACTTGAAAAATATAAAGCAATGCTTGCTAAAATTTAAACATCTTTTTGGGTCTTTTTGGGGACGGAGAAGAAAACTGTTGGTCTTTTTGGGGACGGAGAAGAA
>CAUWKC010000053.1:0-2136 GCA_963559365.1 uncultured Clostridia bacterium
GAAATCCAAAATCAAAAAAATCTAAATTTAAAAGAAAATTAAGCTTGACAAAATTAAATTTTTGTCTTAATATAGAAAAAGATTTTTAGAAAACACATTGGAAGGAGAAAATACGATGGAAGAAAAAGAAGTATTATTAACACAAGAAGGATATGATAATTTAGATAAAGAATTAAATTACTTAAGAACTGAAAAAAGAGCAGAAATAGCTGATAGAATTAAAGTTGCATTAGGATTTGGAGATTTATCAGAAAATTCTGAATATGATGAAGCTAAAAATGCACAAGCAGAGAATGAAGTAAAAATAGCAGAATTAGAAAATAAATTAAGATATGCTAAAATTATAGATGAAAAAGATATTGATACAGAAACTGTTCAAGTAGGAAATATTGTAAAAGTATTAGATATGGAATTTGATGAAAAAATTGAATATACTTTAGTAGGTTCAACAGAAGTAAATTTAGCAGAAAACAAAATATCAAATGAATCACCTTTAGGGGCTGCTTTATTAGGAGCAAAGAAAAATAAAGTAGTAGAAGTAAATGCACCAGCAGGAATTATGAAATATAAAATTTTATCAATAAAAAAATAAAACCAAAAAACCTATCCAGGAAGATAGGTTTTTATTTACATTTTCAAACTAGCATCTAAAGCAAGTTTTATCATTTTGTTTAAACCAGTTTGTCGCTCTTCAGGAGTGGCAACTTGTTCAATAAATTTGGAATCTACCACACTCATTAAACAACATGCGTTTTTATTTAATACTTTAGCATTGTAAAATAAAGCAAAAGCTTCCATTTCAGCACTAACTGGATCAAAATTATCAGGAATTCTATCTAAAAATTGATTTACGTCAGTCATGTACAAATCAAAACAATCTGTACAAACAGTATTACCAACGATGATAGGGGTATTATTTTCTTTTGCTGTATTTTTAATGATTAAGTTTAATTCAGGATTAGCTTCTACTATATGGCAATCTTCATTGTTAAGCGTTAAAGCGTAATTACTTTCACTAAAGACATTATTAGATAATACTATATCAAATAATTTTAGTTCAGGCTTGTAACCACCACAAGAACCAATTCGAATAATATTTTCTACTCCATAAAATTTGTATAATTCATAACTGTAAATTCCCATACTTGGTATTCCCATACCATGTGCCATGATTGTAATTTCTTTTCCTTTATAGGTTCCGGTATAGGCATACATACCTCTTACTTGGTTTACTAATTTGATATTTTCTAAAAAGTTTTCTGCAATATATTTAGCACGAAGTGGATCTCCTGGCATAATAACAGTTTTTGCAATTTCTCCTACTTTTGCTTCATTATGTGGTGTAGACATTTTATTACCTCCTTTAATTTTTATTATATGAAAATATTATACCAATAAAAAAGAAAAAATACAAATGTTAAAAAGTTACTATATAATGGCTTTAAAAAGGCGTAACTGGTGTATAACTTGGGAGATTAAGGGTTTGGCATCTATCTATATAAATAATTTCGAATTTTGGACAAGCTAAACTTTCGCATAAAATCTAATAGTGTAAAATGAGCCTCTTTCGTGTTCAAACTTAATATTATTAAGTTTGCCATGAACATCCCTCATTCTACACTTAAGATTTTATATACTCAAGTTTAGATGCACAAAATCCTCTATTATTTATATAGATAGATGCCAAACCCTTAATCTCCTAGGTGATACACCAGTTACACCTTTCTAAAACCATTATATAGTAACGGTGAAAAAATCGAAATTTATAAAAAAGTATTGAAAAAAATAAGAACTTAATATATACTTTAAAAGTAAATTATTAGCTGTTTTAAAAATAGTAGAACATTGAAAAATGAATATCTTTGTTAGTAAAAATGAAAGAAAAATGTATACTATTTTTGAAATGGTAAATAATAGAAACATGCAAAAAGGGAAAATAAGAAAAAGAAATAAAAAACATCGAAAATAAACGAAAGAGAGGAGAATTTTAGATGAAAGTAAAATCTAAAAACAAAGAGAAATACATGAAAGAGAAAACAAAAACTAACAAAGGTATAACATTAATAGCATTAGTAATAACAATAATAGTGTTATTGATATTGGCAGGAGTAACAATAGCAATGCTAACAGGGGAAA
>CAUWKC010000054.1:0-1778 GCA_963559365.1 uncultured Clostridia bacterium
CTGCAGTATCTGCTCCTTGATTAATTCCTTCTGGTAAATATCCTGTATCTGTAAATGTTGAACCTTCTGGTGTATATTCCAATGTAGCACCATAAGTACTTGGATAACTTAAATCCCTTTGATAACTAGCTTCATCTTTTACTGGTATCCACACAAATTGATTATATTTTGTCTGTATATCTGGTACTCCATCAGCATTTGTATCTTCTGTCCAATTTGGTGTTACTCCTTCTGGTATATCATATATTACTAATCCATTTGCTATTTTTTGCTCACTTGCAATTCCTGATACTGTAAATCCTCCTGGGATTGTTGCTGTAGCTGTTCCGTCTGAATAATTGTCTTTTTTAGTTTCTGTTGCAATTTCTCCTGGTTTTACTCCTTCATCTGCTGGTGGAACTACTCCTCCTGTACTTTCATATAATTCAGAATATAATATTTCATGATTTCCTTTTTTAGAAATAAAACTATTTTCTTTTACGTCTTTTACATATTCTTTTCCTGTTAAAATACTTTTTATAACACTATCATTTAAGTTTCCATCTCTTCCTTCTGTCATTTCTTTTGTTTGCCATCCTAAAATATCTACTTGTGCTCTTTCTTTTGCTTCTGCTATCTCTGTCTTAGTTTTTGATTCATTTGCTTGGCTTAATATTCCATTTTCTCCTGTTAGCATTGCTATTGTTACTCCTGCCAATATTAAAAGTACAATTATTGTTATTACTAATGCTATTAATGTTATTCCTTCATTTTTTCTTTGCCTTTTCATCTTTTGAATCTCCCTTCTTTTTCTTTTTTGTATATTATATTCGTAGTATAGCATATCGATTTTTCTTTTTCAAGTTATTTTCCACATTATCTCGTATTTTTTTGTATGTTTTTTTCTTTTTCGCTTTGTTATTCTATTTTTAGTCGAATATTTTTTATTATTTTGTCAAAAATAGCAAGGGAGGCAATAATGAATAAGCAAAAAGAAAATGAAAAGATAAAAATAGGAAAAGCTATGCAAACTGTTCGAAAATCCTTAGGATTAACACAAGAACAAGTAGCAGAAAAATTATATCTTGCACCAAGATATGTTTCTGATATTGAAAGAGATAAAACAAAAGGAAGTATTGATACTTTAGTAAAACTTTGCAACCTTTATCATGTAACTCCAACTTTTATTTTAAAAGATTACCTAAATACTACTCAATTAGAATATGATGATAAATTGATTGGTTTTACTAATTTAACATCTAGTGAAAAAGAAATAATTCTTAAATTAATTGAGTTTATGAATCAACAAAAAAACAAATCCTAATAAGTTACCATTTTACAAATGGCAACTTTCTAGGATTATTTTAACTGCTGTTTTAAATCCTAGTTTAAATTGTTCTTCTGCTTCAATAGAATCTTTTACATTCCTTATTTCTAAATATTTTTTAAAATCTTCTAATTTTATTAAATTTTTTTCTTTTTTCTTCATTTCATTCATAATTCCTTGATATTCCTTTGTTAATGGTATTTCTTCAATTCCATTGAATTCATTACGATAAATTTTTCCAATAATATCTTCTTCCAAATATTCTTCTAATAAATAATCTATTTTCATATTTTTCTCCTTTTTTAACCTAATTATATTATTTATTAAATCTTTTAGGGTTGTTTTTTTTATGAAAGTTAATTTTTTTTATATAAAATAAAAAAGTATAGAAACCAATAAATGTTTTTCTATACTTTCGGGACTGTCAGAAATTTTGTGTAAACTAAAAATACCTTTTATGATATAATATAAA
>CAUWKC010000055.1:0-1754 GCA_963559365.1 uncultured Clostridia bacterium
CAGAATCAGGAAAAAATAATAATGATAAAGTGCAAAACATATATGATTTAGAAGGTAATTGTTATGAATATGTAGCAGAAAAAAACAATACTAGCTCTCCGTTTGTTGTTCGTGGAGGCTTTTACTTCGAGGACAGCGACGACATAGCTAGCGGACGTGTCAGCGGCAGTGGCGGTGCCGACAGCGACTGTACTTTCCGCCCCACACTTTATATAATGTAGAGCTGAATGCTGTGAAAACCAAAATTATAATAAATCGTTAAAGTAGTTTTAATATAAAAAATGTCACGAACCTTAAAAAAATTCTAATATTGACAAAAGCCCAAAAACAGGCTAAAATAATAGTATTGGAGAAATAAAAAAGGGGTGATGGATTTGCTAAAAATATATAACACAAATTTAGAGAACAATAAAGTAGAAGAAATCAAAGAATTTAAAAAAGGTTCATGGATTAATTTAGTAAATCCATCGGAAAGTGAAATTAAAAAAGTTTGTGAAAATATACAAATGGAAGAAGACTTTATTAGATACGCATTAGACTATGAAGAAAAGGCAAGAATTGATCAAGAAGAAGATGACAATACTACTCTTTTCATTGTAGATGTACCAGTAATAGAAAAAAACGAAGAAAATGATATATATACAACTATGCCATTAGGAATGATTGTAGTACGTGATGACTTTTTTGTAACTGTTTCATTGAAGAAAAATAAAATCATTGAAGATTTTGAAAAGAAAAAAATAAAAAACTTTCAAACTTACAAAAAAACAAGATTTATTTTTCAAATCTTATATCTAAATTCTTCTTACTATTTAAGTTATCTAAAACAAATCAACAAAGAAACAGAAATAGCAGAATACATTTTAAAAAATTCTATGAAAAATAAAGAATTATTAAAATTACTAAGTTTAGAAAAAGGATTAGTGTATTTTACCACTTCTTTAAAATCAAATGAAATAGTCATGGAAAAAACAATGAGAGGAAAAATAATTAAACTATATGAAGATGATGAAGAAATTCTAGAAGACGCAATTACAGAAAACCGACAAGCAATAGAAATGGCACAAATTTATAGTAACATTTTGAATGGAACTATGGATGCATATGCCTCAATTATTTCAAATAATCTAAATGGAGTAATGAAATTTTTAACATCAATTACAATTGTGTTAGCTATACCAACTATGATTTCTAGCTTTTGGGGAATGAATGTGCATTTACCATTCCAAGATAGTTCAATAGGATTTATTATAATGATAACAATATCTGTAATATTAACTTTGTTAGTAACCTATTGGTTAAAGAAAAAAGATATGCTAGATTAAAAAATGTCAGTAAAGGATGTCATCCTTATTGGCATTTTTTTATTCAATAAAATGTATAATTTTAAATAAAAAACATATACTAATAAAAAATTGACAAATAATTTGTAAAACAATTGAAATAAAGGAGGAAAATTATGAAAGTAATTGACAAAATAGCATTAGTTTTAATTATCATAGGTGCAATTAACTGGGGATTAATAGGAATATTTAATTTTGATTTAGTAGCTACCATTTTTGGAGATATGACAATTATTACTAGAATTATCTATGGATTAGTTGGTATTTCTGGTTTATGGGGAATTAAATTATTATTTGATGATTAATGAAAAAGTTGCCAAAGACTATTTACCATTGGCAACTTTAATTTTTATTTTAGTTACTATATAATGGTTTTAAAAAGGCGTGGCTGGTGTATCACTTGGGAGATAA
>CAUWKC010000056.1:0-1515 GCA_963559365.1 uncultured Clostridia bacterium
AAATTTCAAAGAAAGGAGAAATTCGTATAATAAATATATTTACATTATACGAGGGAAGAAAATGGAAAAACAACAGTTGTTGAAGGACTATAAAAAACAAGAAGATAAAATATGTTTATCACAGATATTAGATAAAATAGAATTTTCAAAATCAAGAGATAAAATAGGATATACAGATTTTTTAGATATGTATCAAATATCATTAGTAGAAAGTTTTTTTAGAAAAATAAAATTTAAAAATTATAAATTATATGGAGGATATGAAGAAGCAGAAAGAAAAATAGCCATTATATATCCAGAAAAATATGATGAATCTATGCTTGAAAAGAACTATGTGAAAATGGTTAAAATTGTCAGAATACAATTACCAGAAGAAGAATATGGAAAATATTCTCATAGAAATTATTTAGGGGGAATTGTAAAACTAGGACTAAAAAGAGAAAAAGTAGGAGATATTGTAGTAAATGAAAAAGGTGCAGATATCATCACACTAGCAGATTTCTCTGAGATTTTAAAACAAGAATTACCAGCCTTAACACGTTTTAAGAATAGCAATATTACAATACAAGAAATTCAAAATATAATAAAAAAGGAAATACAAATAGAAGAAATAAAAATCATTGTACCTTCATTACGCTTAGATAATTTTGTATCAGATTTAGCAAAAACATCTAGGAATAAAGCAGTTCAAATTATTGAACAAGAAAGAGTATTTATTAATGGAAAAAATGAAACCAAAGCATCAAAACAAGTCAAATTGCATGATATTATTACTATACGAGGAAAAGGTAGATTTGTAGTAAAAGATTTTGCGGGTTCAACAAGAAGCGGAAGAAGTGTAGTAGTAATAGAAAAATTTATTTAGTAGGTCTTTGGTCTTTTTTGGGACGGAGAAGGAAACTGTTGGTCTTTTTTTCTCCGTCCCAAAAAAGACCAAAAAAACAAAAAGCAAAAAGACTCAAAAATTTGAAAAATTGGTGAAAAAGTAGTATAATAGAAAAGACACACATAATTGTGCAAAAAATAATTAATAAGGAGGCAATTAAAAATGCAAGACAAAATGCGGAAGACACAAGTAACATTTAATCTTAGAGAGGAAGGAATTAAGAAATTTTTTCAAGACCATCCTAGATACAGAAAATGGGTAAAAAAGCTTTTACAAAGTGAACCAGTAAAAACCAAATTAAAGAGTGTAGAAGAAAATTACTCAAGAGATGTAGCAAAAAAATTAGAACAAAAAATAGAAGAAAGAGTAAGAGTAAATCTTACCATACTCTATTTGGAATACTACTTTGGAAAAGGAAAACCATTGACAGAAAAAGAATTGGCAAAAAACATAAAGGCGGAGAATTTTACTCAATTTTGTTTTCTGGAAGAGATGTTACAAACAATTTTTGATTAAATCTGAGTTAAAATCTGAAAAGGAATTGACAACTGTCAATTCCTTTTTGGTCTTTTTGGGGGACGGAGAAGGAAGCTGTTGGTCTTTTGGGGGACGGAGAAAAAAACTGTTAT
>CAUWKC010000057.1:0-1505 GCA_963559365.1 uncultured Clostridia bacterium
ACTTGGATAACTTAAATCCCTTTGATAACTAGCTTCATCTTTTACTGGTATCCACACAAATTGATTATATTTTGTCTGTATATCTGGTACTCCATCAGCATTTGTATCTTCTGTCCAATTTGGTGTTACTCCTTTTGGTATATCATAAATAACTAATCCATTATCTATTATTTGCTCACTTGCAATTCCTGATACTGTAAATCCTCCTGGGATTGTTGCTGTAGCTGTTCCGTCTGAATAATTGTCTTTTTTAGTTTCTGTTGCAATTTCTCCTGGTTTTACTCCTTCATCTGCTGGTGGAACTACTCCTCCTGTACTTTCATATAATTCAGAATATAATATTTCATGATTTCCTTTTTTAGAAATAAAACTATTTTCTTTTACGTCTTTTACATATTCTTTTCCTGTTAAAATACTTTTTATAACACTATCATTTAAGTTTCCATCTCTTCCTTCTGTCATTTCTTTTGTTTGCCATCCTAAAATATCTACTTGTGCTCTTTCTTTTGCTTCTGCTATCTCTGTCTTAGTTTTTGATTCATTTGCTTGGCTTAATATTCCATTTTCTCCTGTTAGCATTGCTATTGTTACTCCTGCCAATATTAAAAGTACAATTATTGTTATTACTAATGCTATTAATGTGATACCCTTACTATTTATCATTCTTGTTTTCATTTAACAATTCTCCTCTCTTCATTTGTTTATTACAGTATTTCCTTTTTGCATAACTTTAATACGTCATTTATATTGTATAAATAATCATGAATTAAGTCAATATATTATCAATATTTATTTCAGTTGCTTGTTGACATAATTTATATGGATGATTTCATTTATACATCAAAAAAATTTAAACTTAAATTACATGTTAAAATCCAACTCAAGTCGAGTTGGATTTTAAACTTTTAAGACTCTAATTAAAAGTCTTAGGATTTACTTTTAGTATAATCCAAATTTAGTAACACCACTATTGTATGCTTTTGAAACAGTATGTTCAATCATTTTACTTAACCTTTCTAATGATGACGTATAATTTGAAATAGATATTTTATTATCTCCTGACAGCCATCTTAAATGTGAAATGATTTTTTTCACTACTTCTCCATTAGTCATAATAACCATTGGAATAGAGAAACATGCTGCATAGTCTACACCTTTGCGAATCAATTCTTCGTCATTGGATTCAATAACTAAAACTTTTGGATTTCCCGGCATATTTGCATACATAGGCCAAGTCTTATCACTATCTTTAATATTTAACTTGACCTGCTCCATATCTAATTTTGCTGGTGCTACTTCTGGAAAAAGCTCCTTTAACCGTTCTTTGGTTTCAGTGTTTTCTCCTAAATAGAATACTTTGTTACTCATAGTAAATCCTCCTTTTGCATAGCAGATATCTCTGCTTTTTTAATTTGTAATCATTATATATTTTAACATAATTATGTAAAATATGCAACATTGTTTGCAATTCTGATAATTTCCCTAGCACTTAGGTTCTATATTAT